>CAILVF010000001.1 GCA_903837605.1 uncultured Bacteroidales bacterium
AATGTTACTAAGATAGGTGGTTTTCTATCCCAATATAATCCTGTATTGTCAGAAACTTTTCAGGAAATCAAACCGCCTCCCTCTCATCGAAAACAGCAACGATTACGATATCTTTGAAAAAGTGCGTATCCCTGTTGAATCAGTTGAGGAGATGCTTATTACAGAACAGATCCATAAGGATGTAAAAAAGCTTATCGAATATCTTCCAAGGGAGCAAAAGGAAGTTCTGGTACTGAGGCATTATTCAGACATGAGTTTCAAGGACATTGCGGAACTCACGAATGTCAGTATAAATACGGCACTCGGCCGTATGCGTTATGCCCTGATCAACCTGCGTAAACTGGTGAAGGAGAATGAAGTCATACTGTCGGTGTGAACAGTAACTAGTCAGCAGTCGGCAGTCACCATTCACCATTTACCAGCCATGAGCCATGAGCCATGAGCCATGTGGCATGTGAAACGTGGCATGAGGTACCAGTCATCAATAAAAAAATATTTTTCAATTCGCAAAATAAGCCCCCGGGCATCTCCGTTTAATAGACATGAACGTCATTAAAAATCAACGGTATGCCTATGAAGAGACACGCTACGCTTTTTTCTTTGAATTCCAGAAATCCAAAGGAGAACGGTTTTTCCGCAGAATCCAGGATTAACCAGAAGACAGTTTCTCCCAGTGATTCGGTGATCCGAAATATCCTGAACTACTCTCAGGCACTAGCAATACTGAAAACACAAGACTCCGGAACAATCCGACTGGTGATGAACTAAATAAAAAAGGCCGCTCAACGAGACGGCCTTTTTTATTGTATAATTTCAGGATTTACATCCTTTCTTCCTTGATACGGGCTTTCTTACCCCTGAGTTCCCTCATGTAGAAAATCCTTGCCCTGCGAACCACTCCGCGTTTGTTTACATCGATCTTGTCAATGAAAGGGGAGGAGAGGGGGAAAATTCTTTCAACGCCGATGTTACCGGAGATCTTGCGCACCGTGAAAGTGGCGTTTATGCCTTTGCCTGAACGTTGCAGAACAACTCCCTGGAAATTCTGGATACGTTCCTTGTTGCCTTCCTTGATTTTATAGTGAACGGTAATGGTATCACCGGCTTTAAACCTGGGATATTCCTTCTTCTCGATTACGGTATCTTCTACAAATTTAATGATCTCAGCTCTATTCATGACGTCGATAAAATTAATGGGGTTCTGTACAAAAAGTTTGCAAATATAGGACTTTTTTTTGATTTGCAAATGAAAACTGTTTGGTTTTATTTTTGGATGACGGAAAGCTGGATAGTTGGAAAGCTGGATAACTGGAAGACTGGAAAAGGGCTCATGGATTACTACTCGGATAGCAACCCCGGCCTGCGTTTTTTTGTCCGTTCGATGCTCTGTTCATGCCTCCATTTCACTATTTCCTTATCATTCCCCGACAACAGGACCGGGGGGACCTTCCATCCCCTGAAGTCTGAAGGACGGGTATATACGGGAGGGGAGAGAAGATTATCCTGGAATGAATCGGAGAGGGCAGAGGTCTCATCATTCAGCACACCGGGAAGCAACCGCACCACGGCATCCGAGAGAACAGCCGCTGCAAGTTCGCCGCCAGAGAGAACATAGTCCCCGATCGAGATCTCAAGTGTTATAAAATGCTCCCTTATCCTTTCATCAATGCCTTTATAATGACCGCAAAGGATCAGGAGATTCTTACTAAGTGAAAGCCGGTTGGCCAGTTTCTGATCCAGGAGATTGCCGTCGGGACTGAGATAAATCACTTCATCGTAAACCGTTTTGGAACTTAATTCCTCAATGCACCGTGCTATGGGCTCTATCATCATGACCATGCCTGCGGTTCCGCCGAACGGATAGTCGTCAACAGTTTTATGCTTGCCTGCCGACCAGTCGCGGATATTGAACAGGTTGATTTCAGCCAGACCCTTCTCCTTAGCCCTCTTGATGATAGAATGAGAGAACGCACCATCAAACATTTCGGGAAACAGTGTCAGGATATCGATCTTCATTTCAGATGGTCAGTTTTAATCCGTCGTATGCTAACCTTACAAAGTCGGGAAGTTTGCTGTTGACCTCTTCATGCAGGCCTACAAAATGGCTCAGGTGAGTCAGGTAGGCTGCTTCCGGCCGGAGCCTGGTAAGTAAATCCACCGCTTCTCCCACCGAAAAATGGGAAACATGTTTGGAGTTCCTGAGGGCATTTAAAACAATCACCCTTGAACCTTTAATTTTCTCAATTTCCTTTTCCGAAATATAGGATGCGTCTGTTATATATGTGAAATCGCCGATACGGTAACCTGTAACAGGAAGTTTGTCGTGCAGGACTTTGATCGGCAGGAAACCGACATCCCTGATGGAAAACGGGGCATCGTCAATGTTGTGGATTGTCAGCTGGGGAGCGCCGAAATACCTGGCTTCCGAGAAAATATAGGGAAACTCGGTCTGAATGGCTTCCATGACCTGCCGGCTGCCGTAAATATCTATCTTTTTATTCAGTACATAATTAAAAGCCCTGATATCATCCAGGCCTGCAATATGATCACGGTGCTCATGGGTAAAAATAACTGCATCCAGGTTGTTGACATTTTCCCTCAGCATCTGCAAGCGGAAATCCGGTCCGCAGTCAATCACAAAAGTGCAGCCATTAACTTCCACCATCACCGAAGTGCGCAACCTTTTATCATGCAGGTCGGGCGACAGGCATACGGGGCAATCGCAGGTAATGACCGGGACTCCTATCGAAGTGCCTGTACCCAGGAAGGTTACTCTAATTTGTTTGTCAATGGCGGTTTTCATCAGAATAGAAGTTCGTCGATCTGGGCTTTATCGATTATCAGTTGTTTCCTTAAATCTTCGATCGAGGACATTGTTTTCTCCTCCCTGAGACGTTTGTGAAAATACAGGGAGAGGACTTTATTATCAAGCTGTTCGTTACTGTCGGTGAGATGAACCTCCACCAGGGTGTCTATTGGTGATTCATGGTTCTTCTTTACAAAACACATGCCTTTCTGGGTCGTTGTGCCTCCTTTTACCGAAACGGCATACACCCCGTTGGGAGGGACCAGTTTGCAGTCTTCTTCCACCTGCAAGGTATAACTTGGGAATCCGATCTCAGCCAGCATTATATTACTCGGCCTGGCAGGCCCCATGATAATATAAAAGTGGTCGAGATAGGCATTGGCTTTTTGCATGTTCCCGTCAAGAAGCGCTTTGCGGATCTTGGTCGAACTTACGGATTCGTTTTGTATGTCCTGTTCGGGGATTTCCTCTACTTCAAACCCGTTTTCTGAACCCAGTTTGCGCAGGGCATCGTAATCCCCTTCGCGGTTGTGCCCGAAGTGGTGGTTGAAACCAATGATTATTTTCCTTGCATGGAGTTTGTTCAAAAGGATGCTCCTTACAAATTCCACCGAGGTGACCTTCGAGAATTCAACGGTAAAATCAACAATGATAAGATTGTCGAGCCCGGCTTTCTCAAGGAGATAGATCTTCTCACGCTGTGAATTGATGAGATACAGGTCCTTCCCGGCTGTTTCAGGGTAAAGTACCTTCCTGGGGTGGGGATGAAAAGTAATCAGGACCGTCTCTCCGCCTATATCGTCGGCATGGTTCCTTAAATGCTGCAAAATTACTTTATGACCAATATGCACCCCGTCAAAGGAACCGGTGGTCACAACAGCATTCCGGATTTCCCCGACTTCGTCAAAATTTCTATAAATCCTCACGGTTAATTTTACTTAAATCGTTCGTCGTTTTTCTTGGCGAAGAAAGCTACCTTTTCAAGGGATGTTATCATATCGTATTCTTCGAGGTAAACATAGGCAGGCACATTGAGTGGCTTGGGAGTGTAATTCAATATCCCTTTTATTCCCGACAGTACAAGGGATTCGGCAATTTCAGGGGCCTGTTCCGAAGGCACGGTAATAATCCCTATGGATATGTTGTTCTGTTTGATGATCTCAGGCAACTGGTTGATGTGGTAACAGGGAACACCGTCAAAAACCCTGTTGATCTTTTCAGGGTTGATGTCAAAAGCTGCAATCATGCTGAGCTTGGACCGTTTCCCCTTGAAGTAGCTGATAAACGCTTTCCCAAGATTGCCGAGGCCTACGACTGCGACCCGCTGCCCTCTTTCCGAGTCTATTATTTTACCAATGAGTTCGATCAGTTCCTTGATGTCATAGCCTTTTCTCAGGTTCCCCGAATAACCAATCAACATAAGGTCACGCCTCACCTGGACCGGTGTTATATGCAGCATCTGCGCGATTTCATGAGAAAAAACATGGGTCTTTTCTTTTGATAATATCATCAAAAGAGCACGGCGATACTGGCTTAGACGTTCGACGGTTTTGTGGGGTAGATTTTTTATGAACATGGTTTATCAATTGGAAGTTTGACTTTAAATTTACTGCCTATATCCGGCTGGCTGGTAACCTCAATAGTTCCCTTATAAGTATCGATCAGCTTTTTTACAATGGCGAGTCCAAGCCCGCTGCCGGTTATATTTCTGGTTTTTTCACTTTTAATTCTTACAAAATCGTCGAAGATCTTGTTAAGGTCCTCGGGATTGATCCCGATACCCGTATCTTCTACAAGGATCTCAACACAGCTTCCGTCCTCACTTATGGTACAGTCTACAGTTCCGCCTTCCCTGTTATATTTAATAGCATTGCTTATCAGGTTGTTGAAGATGATCTCCATTTCCTCGTTGTCGGCCATGACTTTTACAACATCATTCCCATGGAGGTTTAGCTTAATGTCCTTTTGGATAGAATACGGCCTCATCGTATCAATAGCAGTATGCGCAATATCCACGAGGTTAATTTCCCGGATGTCCCTTGTCCCTTTACCCGATGTGACTTTTGTAAGATCCAGCAAATCAAGAATCAATGTCCTCATCCCCTTAATTCTCTCCAGCATGCGGTCAACCATGTAATCGTAACTCTCAAGTTGCGGTCCTGCCTGCCTTTCCCTGATCATCTGCAAATATCCTTCAATCGAATTGAGAGGTGCCTTCAGCTCATGGGAAAGGACCGAGAGAAACTGGAACCGGATCTGCTTTCCGGTCTCCTGAAGTTTGTTGGTCATTTTCTTCAGGAAAACCCTTTTCGTGATGTTCTCGATAGAAGACTTCAGTTCCTGGGGAGTAAACGGTTTGGGGATAAAATCATATGCACCGTCACTTGTAGCCTTAACCGCAAGTTCAAGGGATGCATATGAAGTGATCATCACAACGATGATGTTCATTTGCTTTTTGCGGATGTATTCCAGGACTTCAACTCCCTGGATGCCGGGCAATTTATTATCTAGCAGCAGAATGTCGGGTTTGTCGGTCTCAATGAGTTCAATACCGGCTTCACCCGTTGAAGCTTCCTGGACCACAAAGTCGAAAGCTTCTTCCATGAATGGGTAATCCACCCTGAAATTTCGCAAAATACGGCTTATGCCGCTCCTGATACCAGGTTCATCATCAATTACAAGAATCTTTAAAGTCGACATGTTAATAAAATCACATCAAAAACAAAAATAAGTGAAAAAAACTGTACTTCAACATCAGCTGTTCATTTTGATCAGCAGATTATCTATTTCCTCCTTAAGCTTTTCCTTCCTTATCCCTTTCTCAAGGAAAAGATCGGCTTTGATCCATTTCCTGTTGTTCTCATCGTTGATGTCAAACGAGATGCCTGTTTCAGCCGCGACACCTGTTGCAATAATGATAGGGACTTCAGGATATTTTTTCTTCATTTTATAACAGAGGATAAACCCGCTATCCTCGTTTTCCATCATCAGGTCAAGAATGGCAAGATCAGGTTTTGTCTTTAAAATAAGTTCTTCCGCTTCTTTCTGGCTTTCGGCAAGAAGCGTCTGAAATCCGAAGGATTCAACCCTGGCTTTCAGCTGGTAAAGGTAATCCTGGTCATCGTCAACGATCAGGATAGTTTTTTTTGTGGTCATACTGCAGTTATTTATTATAATGTGAAATCATATTCTCGGCAATGTAATCGTAAACGTCGTTCCTGTTGGTCCTTCTCCGGGATCGTCATTTGACTCCACGTTAATCTTTCCTCTATGCATTTTCACAATTCCGTATATAAGGGCAAGCCCAAGTCCGGTGCCCTTGCCCATTTCCTTGGTAGTAAAGAAAGGAGTGAAGATTTTATCCATATGTTTTTTTGAAATGCCGGTGCCTGTATCTCCGATCATAAACCGTATTTCGTCGTTATCACCTTCAACCCCAACAGTTAGTCTGCCGCCTTTCGGCATTGCTTCAACAGCGTTCTTTTCAAGGTTGGTCAGGACCTGCATCATCTGGTCAATATCCAGCCTGGCCTGGGGATTGCTGATGTTGTTTTCAAATACAACTTCAATGTTCGCTGGTTTAATAATGGAGTCAATACTATGCCTGGTGAATTTGATCACATCCGTTTCGCTCAGGGTCACCTGGTTCTTACGGGCAAAGTTCAGGAGGCCGCTTACGATTTTTTTACAACGTTCGGCCTGTTCTGCAATAAGCTTCAGGTCTTCACGGGCCGGGTCGTTTTCGGGAGATTCATCGATCAGGATATTGGAATACATGGTGATCACACCGAGAGGGTTGTTCAGCTCATGGGCAATCCCGGCCGACAGCTGCCCCATATGGGCGAGTTTCTCCGACTGCTTCAGCGCCTGCTTTGCTTTGGCAAGTTTATCATTTGAAACATTGAGATTATTGATTGAGTCGTGCAGTTTCTCAATTGTAAACGGCAGGCACATCTCCGGCTCAGCCAGTCCTTTCACTATCGCAATTGCATGTTCAACACAGGTATCATACCCGCAGGTACCGCAGTTAAGATGATCTTCGGGTTTGAATTTCCCCATCGCATGCAGGGCTTCAAGTATTTTGTCTTCGGAAGGGATCTCGAAACGGCGGTCTTCGGGACTGAATTGCTGGGAATAATCCAGCCCTGTGAATTCCCTGACCTGGCTTTCCCATTCTTCCTTGTCGACCGAAGCCAGTTTCTTCGTTACATATTCTCCTACTGCGGCGCTCCTTGCAAATCGTTTCCCCCCGGGTGAGGTCCCTGGTCCCATAATACATCCCTCGCAACACAGCAACATCAGGTTTTTATTCCTGATGAGGCCTTCTTCAAATTCTCTTACAGCTTCCTTGAAATTCACTCTTCCTTCTGCGATCACTACCTGTTCTTCAGGAATGGTTTCTTTGGAATTGGCAGTGAAGTAAAGGCCGCGGCTGATAGGGAAAATAGCCCCTTTCCAGCTAACCGGGGGATCAAATTCCGAAGGACCGGAGTTTTCAGGGGTGATTCCTTTTTGCAGGAACATTTCCCTGAGTTCCCTGAAAGTTAGCACTTCATCAACTTCCTCTGCCTCGGCTTTTTTTGCAAAACAGGGACCAATGAAAACAACCTTCAGGTCAGGTCCATACTTCTTCTTCATAATCCTTGTCATGGCCAGCATAGGCGAGGCAATAGGCGAGAGGTAGCTCGTAAGCTCGGGGTGGTAATGCCTGATGAAATAAACAATGGCAGGACAGTCGGAGCTGATCTGGCCGACCCCGTTTGTGTTCTTGATCCTGCTTTCATATTCCCTGGCCACCATGTCGGCTCCGAAAGCAACCTCCGCGACATAATCGAACCCGAGAGACCTTATCATTCCAACAAGCATGCGGTAATCGGAAACATCAGTGAATTCTGCCGGAAAACTGGGCGCGATGCAGGCTGCAATTTTTTTATCGGACTTTAAAAGCTCGTTCACTTCATCAATTGAACGCAGGGGATATTTTGCCCCCTGGCTGCATACTTTTACACAGTTACCACAGCCTATGCAACGTTCATTGATTACCTCAGCCTGGGTCTTTATGATTTTAATAGCCTTTACAGGACATTCCCTGACGCAGGTGTAGCATACACGGCACTTATCCTTAACCGTAAAAACGAGTTGCCTGTGATATGCATGGCTCATACCGAAGCTGGTTTTGGTTGATCTTTGTGCAAAATTTCCCGGTTCATGGCACTATTGGGTTTGGATAGGAATTTATCGAAAAGTTCAGTTATTGTCGGGTTTTTATGAGCCATTTTTACCATTTCTTCCTCGTCAATATCATACAGCGCTTTCATCCTGGATTTCAGGCTCTTTTCATCAAGCCCGATTTGCTGGCCCCCCCCATTTATACAGCCATTCGGACAAGCCATAACTTCCACTATCTGAAAATCATCACGACCGGCGGCAATTTCATCAAGAAGTGCGATGGCATTGGCCAATCCGCTGACCGCAACCACATTCACGGATTGTTTGTTGATTTTAATCCTGGCTTCCTTCCTGGCTTTCAATCCCCTCAGGTCATTTATTTTGACGGGGTTCAGGTCCTGCCCGGTGCTCATGAAGTTTATCGTTCTCAGCAAGCCTTCGAGGTGACCTCCTGAAATACCGAATAACCTTCCGGAGGAACTGCTGAGGCTGAAAGCTGTGTTTGAGGGTTCGGATTCAAGGTTTCCCAAATCGATCCCAAGAAGCCTGATCATCCTTATCAGTTCCCTGATTGTGATTACGGCATCCACTGACTTATTCCCTGAATTCTCTGATTCCGCTTCAGCCTTTTTTGCTGTGCAGGGCATCACCGAGACTACAAAGACTTTCTCGGGTTTAACGCCCGCGCTGCTTGTAATATATTGTTTGATCACCTTTCCCATGATTTGCTGAGGGGATTTCAACGGTGACAGGTAGTCTTTGAATTCAGGTCTGAAGACTTCAATATACCTTACCCAGGATGGGCAGCAGCTTGTAAAAAAAGGAAATTTTTTATTTTCAGGCTGGCGCTCGAGGTAAACGGCAGCCTCTTCCATCAGGTTTATATCGGCAGCAAAGGAAGTGTCAAAACTCTGCCTGAACCCCATCTTCCTGAATGCCGAACGCAAAAGATTAAGAACATCTTTGTTTGATTTTAATGAGAACTCCTCTGCAATGGCTGCAGGCACTGTAGGGGAAAACTGCACGACCGGGTAAAGTTCAGGATTGCCCAGTGCTTCAATAACCGACTGAAGGGCCTTCCTTTCGGTAAGGGCGCCGGTAGGGCAGGCCAGTATGCATTGCCCGCATTTCACACAGGCACTGAAATTCAGCCCCTTGTTATATGTAGTCCCAATCCTGGTATTTGAACCCCTCCCGACCGCATCGATGGCAGCAACGCCTATAACCTCCCGGCATACCCTGCTGCAGCGTCCGCATAGAACACATTTTGCAGGATCTCTCTGGATAGACTGGCAGGCTTTATCGATCTGGACGGGTTTGTGCTTGCTGATGTATTTTCTATCCCTTACCTGGAGTTCTTCCGACAGAACCTGGAGTTCGCAGCTGCCGTTCCTGTCGCAATACAGGCAGTCATCAGGGTGATTGGCCAAAAGCAGTTCAACAAGTGTCTTCCTTGCTTTGAGCACCCGGGGGGAATGTGTATGGATCTGCATCCACTCCTCGACCTGGTGGGAACAGGCAGGAACAAGATGCGACAAGCCTTCCACTTCAACAACACACATTCGGCAGGCCCCGCTCGGCGAAAGGCTGCTCAGATAGCAGAGTGTAGGGACTTTCACGCCAATGCGGTTCAGCACCGTTAAAATGGTCTCTCCTCGTTTGGCGCTTACCTGCTGGCCGTTTATTTCGATATTAAGAAGCATAATCTTCTATTTAAAATAGATTGCGCTGAATTTGCAAGCATCAAAGCAAATCCCGCAACCGGTGCATTTTGATTCTATTATAAAATGTGGCTGTTTGAGCGAACCGATAATTGCGTTTTCAGGGCATTTCTTCTGGCAAATATTGCAGCCGTTGCAATATTCCACATCGATAAAGAATGTACGAAGATCATGGCATACACCTGCAGCACACCTCCTGTCGAAAATGTGTTCTTCAAACTCCTCCCTGAACCATTTCAGTGAACTCAGTACCGGGTTGGGCGCATTCTGCCCCAGTCCGCATAAGGAAGTGTCACGGATGACCTCGGCGAGACTTTCAAGCTGGACTACCCCCTTGAAACGTTCCAGGGTCTCATGCGTGGATTCTTCCTTTGGCCTTTTTGTAATGCCTTCAAGTATGTCAAGCATCTTTCTCGTCCCCTCCCTGCAGGGAATACATTTTCCACAACTTTCGTTTTGCAGGAAATCCATGAAATACCTGGCAAGATTTACCATGCAGGTCTTATCGTCGAGGATGATGAGCCCGCCTAAACCCAGGGTAGCTCCTATTTCGGAGAGAGATTCAAAATCAATGGGAGTATCAAGGTTTGCAGGCGGGATACATACTCCTGCAGGCCCGCCTAAATGGATCGCTTTTAATGAATTCCCATCCTTTACCCCCCCCGCAATGTTGTATATGATAGACGAAAAAGTAGTCCCCATAGGAACTTCTATGAATCCTGTTGATACAGATTTGCCGGCAACTGAAAACAATTTAGTTCCCCTGGATGATTTGGTGCCAAGGGATTTGAACCAGGAAGGGCCGTTTTCAAGGATCCCCGGTACATTGGCGATGGTCTCAATATTATTGATTACCGTAGGCTGTCCCCAGAGACCTTTTTCGGCAGGGTAGGGCGGTTTCGAACCCGGCAATCCCCTCTGGCCTTCAAGGCTTGCTACCAGGGCAGTTTCCTCACCGCATACAAAAGCTCCGGCTCCCTGGCGAACGCTTACAGAAAGGTTAAACCCGCTGCCGAAGATGTTCTCGCCCAGCAGTCCGTATTCTTTTGCCTGCTTGATCGCTGTGTTAAGGATATTCAGGGAGTTCTCATAATCGGACCTGACATAAATAATTGCCTGGCTTGCTCCTATGGCATATGAAGCGATTGCAATTCCTTCAAGGACCCGGTGCGGGTCGCTTTCAATCATCGCCCTGTCCATAAAAGCCCCTGGATCGCTCTCGTCGGCATTGCAGATCATGTACTTCTGGTCCCCCGCAGTATCCAATGCGATCTTCCATTTTTTACCAGTCGGGAACCCTCCGCCTCCGCGTCCTCTTAACTCGCTCTGGTCAATGATCTCGCAGATCTTATCGGCAGGATAATTTAATACGGTCTTATAAAGCGATTTATAACCTCCCCTCACAATGTAATCGTCAATTGAAACCGGACTGATTATTCCTGCGTTCTTCAGTATGGATCTTCTCTGGCTGCAGAACCAGGGAATTTGATCAACCATCGGTATGTTCGGCCATTCTTCCTGGCCCGGCTGTTTGTACTGTCCTAACACCTGGTCGGGAAGTAAAGTGTGATGAAGTACTGAATTCAGGATGTCATCAACTTTGTCACCTGTCACATTGCAGAATGATAACCTGGTCTTTCCGGGTAACTGAACGTCGACTATCGGCTCTGCCGAACAGCAGCCGTTGCATCCAACTTCAATGACATCTGCACTGATGTTGTTCTCAGCAATATACCTGTTTACATTTTCAAGTGTGGACTTCGCACCTGAAATTATTCCACAGGTCCCGGTTCCGATATAGATCGCCGGACGGGTTATTTTATCGCGTTTTAAAAGCGCTACCTTCTCAGTAGTCGCTTTGTCGAATATCCCGGAATAATTTTTAATGACTTTCTCGATCAGAAATGCCCTGTTGTCGTTTAATTCCTGTGCTGGCATATTACTGTTTTTTTTCTCTGAGAGCACGGATGATATCCGACAAATCACTTACACTCAGGCGATGGTAATAGTTATCATTGATCCTTATGACGGGTGACTTGCCGCATCCGCCCATGCAGTTTACGATCTCCAGGCTGAATTTCCTGTCCCTGGTCACCAAACCTGCCTGGATTTTCAATAGTTTTTCAATCTCTTTAAGGTAGGACGATGAACTGCAGAGATAGCATGAGGTCCCGCGGCAAACCTGAATATGGTATTGCCCCCGCTGCCTGAAACGGAACTGGTCATAAAAAGTGGCCACTCCATAGATCCTGTTCGTGGGAATGTGCAGATAATCAGCGACTTTATCTACAATTTCATCGGTGAGATACCCTTTTTCTTTTTGAATGTCCTGGAGAAGCGGGATCAGGTTCTCGGGTTTTTTCAGGCTGTATTTTTCGAAAATATGATCCATGGAAAAATTAATTTCAGTTTATTTCAGAATTTTCAGTCTAAATCACACAAATCTTGCCTTCAACAACATACAAAAATAGTTTAATAATTTCAATAATGAAAAATTTATTGTGAATAATTTAGCATTGTTAATAAATAAACAGTAAATGAACCCGGCTGATAACCGGAAAAAATTAACTGAAACTTTTTCAAAGAGGCGATATATTTGTACTTTTGACCATTATGACAGTATCCCCATTATTGGAAATCCATCAGGACGCCTGCATTAAATGTTATTCTTGTGTAAGGATTTGTCCGGTCAAAGCCATCAGGGTCGACGTAAATACTGAATATCCTTCAATTATCCCCGAGCGTTGTATCGGTTGCGGAAGTTGTTTCATGGCTTGTTCGCCTGCTGCCATTACTTACAGGTCTTCAATAAATGAAGTGAAAGAACTGATCGCATCCGGTGAAAAGGTTGCGGCTGTGTGTGATCCGGCTATATCTGGTGAATTCCACGATATTACCGATTACCGCAAGTTTGTCCAGATGATCCGGAACCTCGGATTTGCATACGTCACCGAAGTTTCGTTCGGGGTTGACCTGGTTGCAAAAGAATATAAGGAATTGCTGGAGGATTTCAAAGGGAAGTACCATATTATGGCAAACTGTCCGGCTGTGGTTTCTTTTATCGAGAAGTATTACCCCGAACTGGTCAGTAATATTGCTCCTATCGTTTCACCCATGGTTGCTACGGCCAAGGTTGTCAGGCAGCGGTACGGACAGGAGATTAAAGTTGTAGCCATTGGCCCCTGCATCGCCGCTAAGGATGAAGCTTTGAGGATTACCGGCGACGGCAGGATAGATGCGGTTCTGACGTTTACAGAACTCAGGCGGTTATTCAATGAGTTCAATATAAGGGAGACCCAGCTGGAATTCTCTGAGTTTGATCCCCCTCTCGGAAACAAAGGCTCATTATATCCGATAAGCGACGGGATACTCCAGGCAGTTGACATCAGCGAGAACCTGCTCAGCGGTAACATCATCACAACCGAGGGCCGCAACAATATGCTTTGTGCGGTAAAGGAGTTTGACAGCCGCATTGACCTCATCCGCCGTCATTTTAATATTTTTTATGATGACGGATGTTTGATGGGACCGGGCACTTCCCAGGGAGGCGAGAAATTCCTGCGCCATACCCTGGTCACCGATTATGCGAATAAAAGGCTGAACACACTCGACCCGGAAGCCTGGAAAAGAGACATTGATGAATTTAAAGGCCTGGATTTCAGCAGGGATTATGTCCCCGATGACCAGCGGCTTCCGTTGCCATCGGAAGAAAAAATTGAAGAGGTCCTCGAGATGATCCACCGCCAGGACCAGAGAGACAATGATATAGGATGTGAATCCTGCGGTTATCCCAACTGCCGCGAATTTGCCATTGCTATCGCCCAGGGCCTGGCCACTACTGATATGTGCCATATTTTCAGCGGCAGGAACCGCCAGGAATATATAAAAACCCTTCGCACAACCAACGAGAAACTTGCAAAGACCCAGGAAGCACTAAGGATTTCGGAGGAGAAGGCAAAACAGGAAAAGGACAGCCAGCTGGAAATCTCAGCCCTGGTTTCCGCCATGCTGCAACAGCTTGTGTCGGGGGTTGTGATTGTTGACGAAAACCTGAGGATTTTACATGCAAACAAGGCATTTATAAGGATACTGGGTGAAGAAGCCGCCATGGTCGATGAAGTGATTCCCGGGCTGGAAGGCGCTGACCTTAAATCCCTGCTTCCCATCCATTTTTATAAGATATTTTCCTTTGTGCTTTCTTCGGATGAGAGTGTGGAGCGCAAGGACGTGCAGTATGGAAACGGCGTGCTGAACGTCTCGGTTTTTTCGTTGCGTTCAAAGAAGTTTGTCGGCGGTATCATCAGGGATATGTATATGCCTGAGGTTTATAAAGAACAGATCATCACCCGCATGAAGGAAGTGATAGACCAGAATTTTGACATGGTTCAGAAGATTGCCTTCCTGCTTGGAGAAGGAGCAGCAAAGACTGAACAGATGCTTAATGCCATCATCGAATCGCATCAGTCCCAAAATAAAAAGTAAGTCCGGACCATGGACGAGAAATTCCATATCGAGGTTGTTTGCAAGCAAAAGAACCATGGCGATGCCAGGGTTTGCGGGGATGTTTTTTATACCAAGAAAATATCGGAGGAAGGCCGTATCATAGCTGTGCTTTCCGACGGCATGGGACATGGCATCAAGGCCAACATCCTGGCTACACTCACATCCACCCTCGCATTAAATCTTACACAGGAACATAAAAGCGTGGAATCCATTGCTGCGACCATCATGAATACCTTGCCTGTCGACAGTGTGAAGGAAATGAACTATTCGACATTTACCATTGCCGATATTGATGTGGACGGGGAAATCCAGATCCTGGAGTATGAGAATCCGAAAACCCTGTTTTTCAGGGGTGCAAGGCTGTTTGAACCCCAGTGGAATGTAGTTGTACTGGAAGGGGTGAAGCATGCAGGGAAGGAGGTACTGACGACCAGTTTCAAACCTGTAAAGGAAGACCGGATCATTTTTTGTTCCGACGGGGTGGTGCAGTCGGGGTTGGGTTCCGACAAATACCCTGTTGGATTCGGGCTGGCGAACCTGGAGATGATGTTAAACGATGCCATACAGGAGGAACATGATATTTCAGCCGACCGGCTTGCGTCAAAAGTTATTGACCGTGCCAACCTGAATGACGGTTTTCATCCGAAAGATGATATATCCTGTGCTGTGATTTATTACCGGGAACCTCGAAAGCTCATGATCTGCAGCGGTCCGCCGGTTGATTCTGCAAATGACAGCCTGATGGCCGGCCTGCTTCAGCAGTTTGAAGGCAGGAAGATCATTTCAGGAGCCACAACGGGCGACATGATAGCCCGGGAGTGGGGCAGGAAGATCGTTGATGAGAATGTCATGACCGATCCGGATCTGCCCCCGGTATCGCATATGGAAGGAGTGGAGCTGATCACCGAAGGGATACTGACCCTGAGCAAAGTGAGTGAACTCTTAAAAAAATACAATTCGGCTTATGAACTTGGCAAAGGCCCTGCCGACCTGATCGTAAAGGCTATCCTTGAATGTGATGAGATCCATTTCATTGTTGGAACAAACATAAACGTAGCCCACCAGGATCCCACATTGCCAATGGAACTTGAGCTCCGGCGAACGGTGGTACACCGTATTGTGCGAACTCTTGATGAAAAGTTCATGAAGGAAGCCTCAATGAGGTTTTTCTGAAAAGCAAAAGCCCGCAGATGAATAATTCCTGCGGGCCTGCATCAGGTATTAACCAAAAAACCTATCTTAAGTATTGTATTCGGCAATGATGTCGGCGACACCGTCTGGGGCCACTCGCCCAAAAACTTTTTCACCGACCATCACAACGGGAGCCAGTCCGCAGGCTCCAACGCACCTGAGGCAGCTCAGCGAGAATTTTCCGTCGGGAGTGGTTTCACCAACCTGGATTTTAAGCTGCCGTTTAAATTCTTCAAGTACTTTCTCGGCACCACGCACATAACAGGCTGTTCCAAGGCAGATGGAAACCGGGTGAATGCCTTTTGGCTGCATGGTGAAGAAAGAGTAAAATGTGACTACGCCATAAACATGGGCTACTGAGACATTCAGTTCCTTTGCAATCACTTCCTGGACTTCAGCCGGCAGGTAGCCGGAAAGACTTTGAGCCTTGTGCAGGACGTTGATGAGTTCACCTTTATCGTTATTGAAAGTCTTGCAAACATCTTTCAGTTCCTGGATCTTCTTCTCCGATAATTTTATCTTGGCCATAATTTTCTGGTTTCTGGTTTCTGGTTTCTGGGTTCACTAGTGCCTAACACCCAGTACCTGGTACCTGATTATCATTCTTCCACAAACACCCCTGCACTCTTATCAAAGTAATGGGTATGCAGCAGGTGGTGTGACAGTTCCCCGCATGGTTTGCCGAGAAATTCTCTGTACAATTCCTGTATGAACGGGTTTTCGTGTGATTTCCTTATAGGTTTGCCTGCATCTTCACGGTAAAGGGCTGAAGCTCTCAGTTTGATTATCTCTGAATCACCGTGGTGGTAAGGTTGCCCGCCTCCGCCAATGCAGCCGCCGGGACAGGCCATGATCTCGATAGCATGGAAATGGCTCTTCCCGTCGCGTATATCTTCAAGAAGCTTCCTTGCGTTACCTAGTCCGTGTGCTATGCCTATGTTGATTGGCAGGCCGTCAAAGTCGATGGTGGCGTGCCTTACATTCTCGAGACCGCGGAGTTCTTTAAAATCAACCTTTTCAAGTTTTTTCTTTGTATACAGTTCATATGCCGTGCGGCATGCGGCTTCGATCACCCCGCCGGTCGTGCCGAAAATGACTGAGGCGCCGGTCGACTCTCCGAGGGGGTTGTCAAAATCATCCGCAGGCAGCGAATTAAAGTCAATGTTTGAAGCTTTGATTAGATGGGCAAGTTCACGTGTGGAGAGTGAATAATTCACGTCAGGATCTCCGTCCACTTTGAATTCATCGCGCTGGCATTCGTATTTCTTGGCAAGGCAGGGCATGATGGAGACTACGATCATATTTTTACGGTCGATACCGAGTTTTTTGCCGAAATATTCCTTGGCTATGGGCCCGAACATCTGCTGGGGCGACTTAGCCGTTGAAGGAATATCGCGCATTTCGGGGAAATTGTGTTCGAAGAAATTAACCCAGCCCGGGCAGCAGGAAGTAAGAATGGGAAGTTTCACATCCTTATCACCCTTTAGGTAACGGGTAAGACGGTCGAGTAGTTCGGTGCCTTCTTCCATGATCGTAAGGTCAGCGGCGAAGTCAGTGTCGAAAACATAGTCAAATCCAAGTCGTCGTAGTGCGGCGACCATCTTACCCGTTACAAGGGTGCCTGGCGCAAGGCCAAATTCTTCTCCTAAAGCAGCTCTGACGGCAGGTGCTGTTTGTACAACAACAGTCTTTGTAGGATCTGCGAGTGCATTGATAACGTTGCGCGAGTGGTCAACTTCGGTCAGGGCACCGGTGGGGCAAACAGATACACATTGTCCACAGTAAGTGCAGGGAGATTTCTCGAGATTCATCTCGAACGCAGGTGCCACAACGGCCATAAAACCCCTGTTGACTGCGCTCAGAGCGCCAACCGTCTGAACGTCGTTACACATCATTTCACACCGCCTGCACATGATACATTTATCCACATCCCGGATGATGGCAGGCGAAGTATCCTTGCGGTACTTCGACTGCTCACCCTGGTAAGGTATTTCCCTCACGCCGAGTTGCTGTGCCATGCTCTGGAGCTCACAACTTCCCGATTTGGCACAGGTAAGACATTCAGCAGGATGATCTGATAGTATGAGCTCCAGAACGGTTCTGCGTGCGTTCAATACCCTGATGTTATGCGTGTAAACTTCCATACCCTCGGCTACCATGGTATTACAGGCTGGTGCGAGATTCCGTCTTCCTTTGACTTCAACCACGCAAACGCGGCATCCGCCCGGACGGTTTTCAATGTTCATGTCCTTCAGTTCGAAGTAGCAAAGGGTAGGTATATCGATGCCAACGGTCTTGGCTGCCTTTAAAAGCGTGGTATTTTCAGGAACTTCGGCGGTTTTTCCGTCAATGATCAGCTTTACCATATTCATAGCGTTCCTTCCTCCTTAATTGATAATGATTGCATTGAATTTACATTTTTCCATGCAGGCTCCGCATTTGATGCATTTTTCCTGGTCGATGAAATGTGCTTGTTTACGCTCACCGCTGATGGCATTGACCGGACAGTTGCGTGCACAAAGGGTGCATCCGATGCATTTATCAGCAATGATAAGGTATTGCATAAGCGATTTGCAGACTTTGGAGCGGCATTTTTTATCCTTCACATGCTCCATGTACTCATCGTAAAAGTTATCTAAGGTTGAGAGTACAGGGTTGGGGGAGGATTGCCCTAATCCGCATAGCGAAGTGTCCTTGATGACTGTTCCCAGGTTGCGCAGTTTGTCGATGTCTTCCATCGTGCCGTTGCCCTGGGTGATTTTCCCGAGAATCTCATGCAGGCGTTTGTTCCCTATGCGGCATGGGGAGCATTTGCCGCAGGATTCCTCGACCGTAAACTCGAGGTAGAATTTGGCTATAGCGACCATACAGTCGTCTTCATCCATAACGATCAGCCCTCCAGATCCCATCATGGAACCGGCAGCAATGAGGTTATCGTAATCGATAGGTGTATCGAGATGCTTTTTTGTAAGACAACCGCCGGAAGGTCCCCCGGTTTGGGCTGCTTTGAACTCTCTTCCATGCTGTATTCCACCGCCTATCTCGAAGATGACTTCACGAAGTGTGGTTCCCATGGGGACTTCAACCAGTCCAACATTATTGATCTTGCCTGCAAGGGCAAATACTTTTGTGCCTTTGGACCTTTCGGTGCCGATAGAAGCAAACCATTCCCAGCCTTTGTTGAGAATGACCGGTACATTGGCGAAAGTCTCAACATTATTGACGTTTGTAGGTTTTTTAAGGTAACCTTCCACAGAAGGGAAGGGGGGTTTTACGGTGGGTTCGCCGCGAAGGCCTTCCATGGAGTGAATAAGAGCGGTTTCTTCCCCGCAAACAAAAGCGCCGGCGCCGTAACGTATGTCAATATCGAAATTAAATCCTGTCCCAAGGATGTTTTCGCCCAGCAAGCCCATTTCGCGGGACTGGGCCATAGCAGTTTTAAGCCGTTCAACAGCCAGCGGATACTCGGCACGGATGTAGATCAATCCTTTGGATGCACCTGTGCAGTAACCATTGATGGTCATGGCTTCCAGCACCGAATGGGGGTCCCCTTCAAGAATGGAACGGTCCATAAACGCTCCGGGGTCGCCTTCATCGGCATTGCATACCACATACTTCTGATCGGCCTGTACCTTGCGTGTGATCTCCCATTTAAGCCCTGCAGGGAAGCCACCGCCACCGCGGCCTCTCAAGCCCGATTTCTTTAAAATTTCAATAACGGCTTCAGGTGTAAGCTCCGTTAAAACTGTAGCAAGTGCCATATAACCATCGCGGGCAATATAATCCTCAATCCGCTCAGGGTCTATGACGCCGCAGTTACGTAATGCTATTCTGATCTGTTTTGCCATACTGTATTTTTTTGAGTGAATGGTGACTGGTGATTGGTGACTGGTGATTATTAGATCTTACTATTCACTGTTCACCGTTCACTGTTAACAATTCACTGTTCAAGCTTATGCTGTTTCGTAATTCATAGGGATTACACCTTCAATTTCTTCACCCTTGCGGATAAACCGTTCAATTATCTCGTCGGCTTTTTTCATGTTGACAAAACCAAACATGACAGGCTTCTTACCAGGCATAGTGATTTCAATTGTGGGCTCAGCGTAACAAAATCCCATACAGCCAACCTGGCTTACTTTCGCGGGAATGTTCCTTTTGCTCAATTCTTCCTTCATGTAGTCGTAAACAGGCCTGGAACCGGAAGCTATACCGCATGTTGCCATGGTAACCTTGACCTGGATGGTACTAAGAGGATTGTCTTTTTGCGACAAAGCTGCATTTTTTGCCTTTAGCTTTTCACGAAGCTCTGTTAAAGACTTTGTTGATCCCAGTTTTGTCATATCTATAATTTTGAAAATTAGATATTTAATTATTTGATCCGGGTAAAATTGACCCTGTTACAGTGAAATTTCAGGCTGCAAAATTATGTCCTTTATAAGTATTGTGCAAGCTTTTCATGTTATTTTTTTCACATTGTTAATAAATTCACACAAGAATAGGGGCAATTTGGTCTGATATGGAATAAAATGGCATAAAAATTACTGCTGATTAAACGAGGGATTATAAAAAAATCAAATCCGGATCCTGAAATAAAGTTAAAAGTTTTTTCAGGTGATAAATTATGTTATTGTTAAATTAATTAAAACGCTGTATGTATATTAGTTAAAAGATTAACTTTGAATCGGAATCTTCCCCTGCGAAAGTTATCAAAATCTTCGATGTCCTCTTCAAACAGCTTATTCAGACATATATTCCCTGGCCTTTTTCTCCTGCTTTTTTTAGGAACTGAGCTTATTGCCCAGCATTACCCGGTTCGCACCTATACCGAAGCCGATGGGCTGGCAAACTCGCTGATTTATGATCTTAAGCAGGATTCATCCGGCCTTGTCTGGATCGCCAGGAGGTCGGGTATCTCATCCTATGACGGGCTTACTTTTAGAAATTATAATGTGACCGACGGTTTGAGCCCTACCAGCTATGGGTTTCTTCGAATCGACTCAAAAAACAAAATTTGGGCGCTTGTTGAAAGCGGACAATTAATGGTCTCTACATACAATGGTCATAAGTTTAGTACAATTACCGGTAATTTCCCCCAGCCTGTTCACCCGTACTACATCTTTACAGCGTTCGAAGTAATCTATGAAGGGAATGACCCCATTCTTCTTGTGGGGTCCGATAATGAAGGGCTTTTCAGGTATCAACGAGGGCTTTGGACACATTTCGGTATCTCTGAAGGGCTGCCCGGACGCAATGTCAACGCCATAACAAAATTTGAAGGGAAAGTTTATGTGGCAACCGAAAAGGGATTATCTGTTTTTACCGGCGGTCGGCTTGATAAAAAGATAATGGGAATTTCTCCCTATCTCTCAAGCAACATTATTGCCATGGCCCCCGAAGGGAATGTGCTTTGGCTGGCCGGAGAAAACTGGCTTGGCTTCCTGAAACAGGGGAGGTTCACTTTGGCAACCAGGGATTTCATCCTTTCAACTGAACGAAACGGCAGAAGGTGTTTTATGCAGAGTGACGGCATGGGAAGGCTGTACTTTGGAAACCTGGTTAAGTTGTACTGTTACAATCTCAGCAACGGGACAATTGAAGTATTATCAAGGGAGAGCGGCCTGATATCAGAAGGGGGAAGCTCTGTTCTTGTCGACCGCGAGCATAATACCTGGATTGGAGGGTTCAGGGGAATAACAAAGATCCTTTCAAGGAGATTTGCCAGTTATTACAAGTCTAGCGGATTATGCAGCGATGAGGTCGCTTCCGGCCTTGAATATGCTCCCGGCCATTACTTATTTGGACATGACGGGGCGCTCACATATTATGATGGGAAGACTTTCACCCGCTTTTTACTGCATCCTGCCTTGAAAGATGTCGGAAATGAATCCAGAATCCTGGATATGACGAAGGATATGACCGGGGATATATGGGTGGCAGCGACAAGTCTCGGGATCGCAAGGATCAGCAAGAATAAAACAGTTCGCTGGTATTCCAAACCTCAAGGGTTACAGGGATTCGCGTTCTCAGTGCTTTGTACCCCCGGTGATAAAATCTACGCCGGTACATCTGAAGGACTGTTCGAACTGAAGGGCGGAAAATTTGAAAAACTGCTTTACCAGGAAACACATGGGTCGTCAATCAGAAAGATATACCCGGGTAAGGGGAATTCCATATTTTTATCAACCATTACCTGGGGTTTAATTGAAATCACTGATGGCAAAGCCAGAATATACCAGTCGCGGGATAATCCGCTTGCAAATAATGTGTTTTCTTTCCTGATCGATTCAAGAAACCGCAAATGGGTCGGAACTACGGCAGGGCTTTATGAAATAAAGGACTCTGCATTTTCCAGAAGCTGCAAAGATCCTTTTTTCATTACCCGTCCTGTTTACCTGATTCTTGAAGATCAGGCCGGAAATTTATGGTTTGGTTGCGACAATGGTGTTTATAGGTGGAATGGTACAAAACTGGATCATTTTTCAATTTCAGAGGGACTTTCAGGACAGGAGATAAACCGAAGTGCCGGCTTCATTGATTCCAGGGACAGGATATGGTTTGGGACAAATAACGGGCTTACCATATATGACCCTGAATTTGATTATAAGCAAAAGGAGGTTCCTGCCCCGATACTAAGCCTCCTTTATGTTGAATCAGGAAATGACACATTATCTTTGGGTACTCCGCTTGAATTTTCCCATGACCTTAACAACCCTGTTTTCCACTTTAAAGCAATTTCCTTAATTGACGAAAAACAGGTCGTGTACAAGTATAAACTGGAAGGCCTGGATACGACATGGTCAGGTGAGATCTTTTACCTGAACAACTCTGTAAGGTACAATAACCTTAAGCCCGGGAAATACCGGTTTTGTGTTAAAGCCAGGAACTCCCTGGGGATATGGTGTGACCCTGTTTTCTCATCCTGGATTACTGTCAAGCAACCTTTCTGGTTCCGTTGGTGGTTCCTCATGTTTGCAGCAATAATAGTGGTGGGGTTAGGAATCCTGGCTGGCCGTTTTATACTCATCGCCCGATATACCACAAAGCTCGAAGCAACGGTTTCGGAGCGCACACGTGAACTAGAACTCTCACAGCAAAAACTGCAAGACAGCAATGCGGCCAAGGATAATTTCTTTTCCATCATTGCACATGATCTGAAAAGCCCGTTCAACGTCATTCTCGGGATGCTTGACCTGTTGACAACGGAATATTCGGAATATTCTGATGAAGAAAGGCAAATGATGTTAAAACGGCTTAAAAGCGCCTCCACCAGGACCATCGATTTGCTTGAAAATTTATTGACCTGGGCAAGGGCTCAAAGGGGCTTGCTGCCCTATTCGCCTGAAAAAATCGATTTGCTGGATGTGATTCATGAAAACGTTCTGCTTTTTGAATCTGCTTTACACAGTAAAGACATCCTGCTAACTCAAACAGGTGAGCAGAAAATGATGGTGATGGCCGATCGCAATATGATCACTACCATAGTCAGGAACCTGATTTCAAATGCTATTAAATTTACGTTTCCGGGAGGGAGCATCAACATTAACGTGAGTTTCCGGAACTCAGAAGAAGCCCTTGTTTCTATAAAGGATACAGGTTTCGGGATGTCGCCCGAAATCCTAGACAACCTGTTTAAAATTGAAAAAAGGATGGTGGCAAGAGGAACAAACAATGAAATTGGGACCGGGCTGGGACTGATTTTAAGCAAGGATTTTATTGAGAAAAATAATGGGAAAATCTGGGTAAGCAGTGAAGAAGGCTCAGGCAGTTGCTTTTATTTCAACCTTCCTTTATACAATCCTGAGGGCTGATTAATAATCACACCAATAAAATAATTGGAATCGGAATCATGGATTGATAATCAGCCTGAAGCCATTCCCGTGAATATTAACAATCTCAATGCCAGGATCGGCTTTCAGGTATTTTCTCAGCTTGGCAATAAAAACATCCATGCTGCGGCCGTTAAAATAATTGTCGGCCCCCCAGATAGTTTCAAGAGCTTCTTTTCGGATTAAAATCCCATCCTTTGCTGTGCAAAGCATGCGAAGTAATCTTGCCTCTTTTGGAGAGAGCTGCTGGACTTCCCCTGCGATTGAAAGCGTCCTCAGGAGATAATGAAACTCAAATTTGCCAATCCTGAATTCATTTACTTCAGTATCCTGCTCCGAGGATGATTTCCTCTTCAGGATAGCAGCAATCTTATATAATAAAACCTCCGAATCAAAAGGCTTGGTTATATAGTCGTCGGCTCCTGTCTTGAATCCTTCCAGCATATCGCTTTTTAAAGATTTAGCTGTCAGGAAAATAAAAGGGACCCTGGAATTTACTTTTTTTATTTCTCTGGCAAGAGTGAATCCATCCATTTCGGGCATCATCACATCCAGTATGCAGATATCAAAAAGGTTCACTTTAAATGCCGACAATCCCTGCTTCCCGTCAACTTTCAGCACTACCTGGTAATCGTTCATCTCAAGATATGATTTCATGATTGATCCGAAATTCGGGTCGTCTTCGACGAGTAATATTTTCTTTGTTTCCATAAGTTCTGTATTTATAGATAACGGGATAGCTGGATTACTGGATTACTGGATAACTGGATAGCTGGATAGCTGGATAGCTGGATAGCTGGAAAACTGGATAGCTGCATAACTGGATAACTGGATAACTGGATAGCTGGATAGCTGGATAGCTGGATAACTGGATAGCTGGATAGCTGGATAGCTGGATAGCTGGAAGACCTGATATCCGCATCTCGGCTGCGAAGCAGCCCCGTCCAGCTATCGGCGCGCGGCGCCATATCCCATATCCCATATCCCGCATCCCGCATCCTCACGCCTTCCCATCATAAACGACTTTTTCGCCCTGCCCGGGTACACTTGCCAGGCTAATCTCAAAACGGCTGCCTTTACCTACCTCCGATTTCAGGCTGATTTCCCCATGATGTGCAAGGACTATGGCCTTCACATAGCTCAACCCAAGTCCAAACCCTTTAATGTTATGAATATTCCCGGAGGTTACCCTGAAAAATTTATCAAAGACCTTTTTTTGGGTTTCAATACTCATGCCTTCACCATGATCTTCTACACCAAAATAAAACTTCTCCCCCCGGTTGAAACTAAAAACACTTATATCAGGTTTTGATCCTGAGTATTTATTGGCATTATCGAGAAGATTGAGGAGGACATTCCTCATATGGTCCTCATCCACTTCAACAAAGGCATTTACAGCATCGAACGTTGTTGCCAGAACCCCGTCACGCTTCTCGATTTGCAGGCGGTAATGATCCACCACCCTTTGGATCATCCTGTGCATATCGGTTAGTGCGGGTTTCAGTTTAAAATCACGGCTGTCGAGAAGGGCCATCTGGAGTACCTGTTCAACCCTCGTGTTCATTCGGTTATTCTCTTCTTTGATGATCCTAGTGAAGCCGCGGATCTTTTCGGGTTCCTGTATTACTTTTGAATTCACGATGGAATCAGCGGCAATAGAGATTGTGGCAATGGGTGTTTTAAATTCATGGGTCATGTTGTTGATAAAATCCGTTTTGATGTCGGATATCTTTTTCTGGCGTATCATGACCACGATACTGGCGCCTGACGATAAGACAATGATCAGTGTAAAGATGATCGAGCTGATCATTAATAATGACAATGAACTCAGGATTTGCCCTTTCTGACTTGGGAAAAACAGTAACAGCTGGTTTGGTTTGGTGATGAGATCGTTGGGGAAAAGTGTAACCTTATGCTCTGTACTAAGTTTATCCGGCCCGAAGTTTAACGACCTGACCGGAAAATGGTTTGAATCGCTGGATGGAGAGTAAACGGCAAATTCAAAAGGTATCCTGATATCTTTATCGTAAAGTGCCTTCCTTATGATTTGTTCAAGCGTATCCTTGGGCACCCTCTCAGCAACCGGCTTGGGTTTAGTGGCAGATTCAACGGTCAGCTTCTGGAGTATGTCTTTTAATTTTCTTGTTTTCTCAGTAAGCCTGTTAACCCGGTCCATAACCTCAGGATAGGCAGAACCAGGTGGGGGAGGAGGGAACTCCCGCATTACGTAACCGCTGATATTTGAATGCCCGTAACCGTGATTGTAAAAATGTATGGTCTGAGGCGTACCGGGTGCATTGTAACTCATATCTGGCACCGAATTCAACTCCTCTTCTATCCTGTATTCGATCTGAGGTTCCTGGATGTCCCCTGCCTGCAATTGCATGACGGAATCAATCTCCCTCAGTTCCTTGTCATTCCACTCAAACTTCATTTCGGTGAAAAGCGGGTTTACATTCACAGTTACCTGCTGGAACTGTTTCATAATGCTGTCGATGACTTTCTTCTCTTTTTTAACATTCCTGGTAAACACCTTTTTTTGCATGCCTGGTTTCCTGGGAGGACGGGATTCGGCTATCTTTTCCTCAGGGTATTCCTTCAAAATCGCATTGATACTGTCGTTTATACTTGTCCTGACAAGCAGGTGAACGCTCTCTTTAGTCTCAAGTTTGCTCACAACCACACCCATGGCATCGTTTACGCTGCGGTTGAACTGTGCTTCCTTTACCTGGATTGCATTGCTGATCCAGAAGAGCTGAACAATAATGATCCCAAGGAGTGAAAGACAGATCAGGACGATCAGTGTATATAGCATCCGCTTATTCATGGTACAAAAATATATAAAGAAGTCATGGCATGTCTTCAGATTAACGTTTCGTTAACCAAGTTTAACTCTTCATTAACATTTCAAGCCATTTTGCGGGAGTACTTTTGTAAGGTCAAACCAAAACTTAAGAAAATGAACAATTACCACCGTCCTGCTGCTATCCTTTTTGGAGTTTCAGCATTAATGATAACCTGCTTTATTGCTTCTCCTGCCAGGGCACAGGATAAAAAGCAGCAGAAAACGACCACCATTGTTACGGCAACTCCCTCAAAAGATAAAAAGGAGCAGAAAGTAACAGTGATAGCAAAATCCGATTCCAAGGACAAGGACGGAAAGGTCCGTGTTCATATTATCAGGGAAGAAAACGGGAAGAAGACAGAGATCGATACAGTTATCTCATCGCCAGGAGCAATGGATAGCAGGGAAATTGAAGCTCTGATCGGGGACGTAAAATCCAACATGAAGGATGCGGAAGAACAAATGAAAGAACTTGAATTAACTATTGGTTCGGAGGATGATTCTGTAATGACCGATTCCAGCGGGCATCATAAATACATGTTCAAATTCCGTGGCAAAAACGGATGCCCCACAATCTGCATGAAGGACTTCCCCAGGGATTTTAATTATAATTTCGAGATGCCTGATATGCCTGAACTTTCCGAATGTCCCGAGGGGTTTGAGCACGGTTTCTTCAACCAGCAGGGTCCCGGTCCCCAGGTGTTTTCAATGCCGAAACGAGGGGAATCATTGTCAGATGTTCTGGGCGATATTCCTATGAGCAGGGTAAAATCCTATAAAGTAATTGACAAGAAAGGCGGGAAGCGCATCATTATCGACCTGGAAGATGGTCCTTTCTTTGAGAGCGGGTCCAACGTGATTTATATCAACGGAACCGGGCGTTCCGGACGACCGCATGGAGGAATGAAACAACAGAAAAATATGAAAGTCATTATTAAAACTGATGATGACAAAGGTAATGGTGTGCAAACCGAAAATCCTGCTCCTCCTGCAGAACCTAAGAAAACACAATCAGATTCACCAAAAATCTAATTCCAATCCGTTCTTTACATACCGTTAGTGATGTGTTAAAAGCTGCCTTATGGGATTTGGCAGCTTTATATAAAAAGAGGGCGCTTTTTCGGGCGCCCTCTTTTTTTTGTGGATTAACTAGTACCTCTTTCTGGGAGTGTAGTGGGTATGTAACAGTTCATGGGATTTATGGCCGAGCGGTTGTCCGAGGAATTCCTTGTAGATAAGTTGTACTTCGGGGTTCTCATGAGATTTACGGATCGACATTCCCATATCTTCTTCATAAATAGCCTGTTTCCTCTTTGTGCGGATGTCTTTATTCGTGGGAATCGGTTGTCCTCCTCCTCCAAGGCATCCCCCGGGGCAAGCCATGATCTCAATAAAATGATAATTGGCTTTGCCGTCTTTAACATCCTGCATAACCTTTTTGGCATGGGCAAGACCGTTGGCAACAACGCATTTCAGTTCAACACCCTCAAGGAAACTCCACTCGGGCTTGACTTTCTCAAGTTTAAGGGATGCTTCGCGAACCTCGCCTTCGGTACCACGAACCGGTGTAATGTTGAGACCCTCGAACGGGATCTCACGCCCGGTCACAACTTCGTATACAGTACGGATGGCAGCTTCCATTACACCGCCTGTCGTTCCAAAGATCACTGCAGCACCGGTTGATGCACCCATTATGCTGTCGAAATGCTCCTCCGGCAATGATTCGAAATCAAGACCAGCCTGTTTGATCATGATGCCAAGTTCCCGGGTTGTTAACACATAGTCAACATCTTTATACCCGCTGGAGCGCATCTCGGGACGGTTTGCCTCGAATTTTTTAGCTGTACAGGGCATGATTGATACTGAAACAACATTTTTGGCATCCAGCTTGCGTTTCTGGCAATAATAAGTCTTAACCAGCGCACCAAACATCTGCTGGGGAGATTTGCAGGTTGAAAGGTTGCCTAAAAATTCAGGGAAAGTATGCTCTATGAATTTGATCCAGCCCGGGGAACATGAAGTTGCCATCGGAAGGGAGACCTTCGGGTCTTTGTCAAGCAGTGCTTTTTTAAGCCTCGAAAGCAATTCATTTCCTTCTTCAATAATGGTAAGGTCAGCAGTAAAGTCCGTATCAAGAACAGAATCGAAGCCGAGCCGTTTTAAGGCTGCTACCATTCTTCCTGTGACAATTTTCCCGGGGGGCATTCCCAATGCTTCTCCAAGTGCAATGCGAACAGCCGGGGCAGTCTGAACAACAACGTGTTTGTTGGTATCATAAATGGCATCCCACACCTGGTCAATGTAATTTCTTTCGATCAGGGCGCCGGTCGGGCAACGGTTCACACACTGCCCGCAATTGGTACAAACAACCTCAAAGAGCGGATGTTCAAAGAATGTCGAGATCTTCATGTGGTTGCCCCGGTATGCAACACCAAGAGCACTTACAGCCTGCAGTTCCTCGCAGGTCCTTACGCAGCGCTGGCAACGGATACAACGGCTGTCGTCCTTGATGATAGCCGTATTGAACATATCGATCGTGTATTTATGATCAGGAACAAGGTCCAGGAAAAGATGGTCGCCGGTCAGCATCTGTGATGCCAGGCCCTGCAATTCGCATATCCCGTTCTTGTAGCATTTTGTGCAGTCGGCATGATGCTCTGATAAAAGGAGCTCAACAATATGTTTGCGGGCAAGCCTTACTTTCATGCTGTTGGTATGGATCACCATGCCTTCCGATACCGGCATTGCGCATGCAGCCGGCAGCGATTTGACTTTTTCCTGTTCAACAACACAAACACGGCAGTTCCCGGCAACGCAAAGGTCTTCATGATAACAGAGCGTAGGGATGTGGATATTAAGTTTGCGTGCAGCTTCGAGGATGGTTGTCCCCTCGTCAACACCCACCTCTATCCCGTCGATGGTGAGGTTGATCTGCTTTTTCATATCTTTATTAGTGTTTTTCATAATTGAGCCTCCTTTAGTAAATCATTTCTTCTTTGAAGTTATAGACTATAGATGAGAACGAGTTGGCTACCGACTGGCCAAGGCCGCATTTAGCCGTTAATTTCATGCTTTCCGAAAGTTTCAGCAGCTGGTCAAGATAGAGGGATTTTTTATCACCCTTTTTCACAGCTTCAATGCCTTTGCGCAGTTGCTGACAGCCTACACGGCAAGGTGTGCACTGACCGCATGATTCTTCTTCAAAGAATTCAAGATAATTATGGAGAACGTTATACATGGACCTGGAACTGTTAAAGAGCATCATGGAACCTCCCGTGGGAACCCCTTCGAAACCAATCACAGTATCCTTGAATTTTTTACGTGGAACGCAAAACCCGGAAGCACCTCCGACCTGTACAGCCTTGGTGTCACCATCCCCGAATTCATCTACAAAACGGTCGAGGGGCATACCCAGTTCGAGTTCGTAAATGCCGGGAATAGGAGTGTCGCCTGAAACCGAGAATACCTTAGAACCGCGTGAATCGGTTGTTCCTAAAAGCTTGAACTGGACAGGCCCGAGACGCATGATCATCATTACGTTAACGAAGGTTTCAACATTGTTGATTACCGTCGGTTTGCCCATATAACCGGAAGTTGTCGGATAGGGGGGCTTGTTCCTTGGTTCACCACGGTTGCCTTCCATGGATTCGAACAATGCGCTTTCTTCTCCGCAGATGTATGCACCGCTTCCAAGCCTTACCTCAATTGGAAAATCAAGACCAATGCTTTTTGCATGTTCGTTGTATGTTTCGATCTCTTTCATCAGGTCGGGAAGGAGAAATTTATATTCTCCCCTGAGGTAAATATAACCTCTTTGTGCACCAATGACTTTGCCGCAAATAGCCATTCCTGATAATACTTTCCTGGGAACACGGGTAAGGATCTCCCTGTCTTTAAACGTCCCGGGTTCTCCTTCATCGGCATTACAAATTACATATTTTTCAGCGCTTGGTGACTGGGAGGTTAGCCTCCATTTCATGGCTGTTGGGAACCCTGCACCACCGCGGCCGCGAAGGCCTGATTCCAGAAGATCGTCAAGGATCTCGTCATTGGAGCGCTTTATGGTATCGGTCAGTACCTTATATTTAACATTGGAATATTCACCAAAAATAAGGTCAACTCGTTTCAATTTGGTTTCTGACATCGTCAATCTCCTTATATTTAATTATTTATGCATGTACTCACTTAAAATATCATGAACTTTCTCGGGGGTAAGCCCTGAAAAAGGCTTCTCGTTGATCAGCATGGCCGGCCCCTCATGGCACCACCCAAGGCAGTTGGTTTCAAGTAAAGTGAACTTCTTGTTCGGAGTAGTTTCACCTGCTTTTATCTTCAGCATGTCTTCGATGGTCTGAATGATCTGCCTTTTGCCATGCATGTCGCATGTGATGGTTTTGCAAACCCTTATAATATATTCACCCCTGGGCTCAGTATCCAGAAAAGAATAAAAAGTAGCTGTTCCGTAAACCTGGGCTGCAGAAAGATCAAGTTCCCTTGCGATATCTGTCATGTCATGATCAGAAATGAAATTGTTTTTCTCGATCACTCCCTGCAGAATAGGCATAAGGCTTGTACGGCTTCGGCCGTAATGTTCGACTAATTCAGTGATGTAACTGTTTTTGTTTGTAGCCATTGTATGTTGATTTTTAATAGGTTGCGTAAAAAATATACCTCTAGCAGATTTTCGTCAACAAAATTACACCTTTCTTTTGTTAAAAAAATAACAATTGAATATTTTTTTTTCAAAAGCATCAATCCCCCGCGGTTTGATTACAATTCCCTGGCATGCCAGGTATTAAAATCTGATTAAGTCCTTATCTTTGAAATTCAAAAGGCAGGTTAACAAACAAGTCCGGGGACTATGAGATACTTTATCAGCCTGGGTTACGACGGAACCAACTACCACGGCTGGCAGGCGCAGAAAAATGCCATCAGCATACAAACAGTACTTTCTGATGCTTTATGCATGATGCTGAAAGAGAGTATCAGCCTCACAGGCTGCGGCAGGACCGATGCGGGCGTGCATGCGCGGGAATATTTTGCACACCTGGATCTCGAAAGAGACTTAAGCCTTAGCCAGCTCAATAAACTTGTCTTTAAGCTGAATTCCTACCTGGGGAAAGACATAGCGGTACGGAGGATTTTTCATGTAAGAAATGATGCTCATGCCCGTTTCAGTGCGAGCCTCCGCACATATAAATATTATATTACCCTGGAAAAGGATCCCTTTCTTGTAAATAAATCCTATTATCATTACGGCCCCATTGATGTCGATATGATGAACCGGGGGGCTGAACTCATCATGAAACATTCTGATTTCACTTCTTTTTCTAAAGTTGATTCCGATACAAAAACCAAAATCTGCAAAATAAGCTATGCCCGTTGGGAGAGGAGCGATAGCCTGCTTGTATTCACCATTGCTGCCGACCGGTTTCTAAGGAACATGGTAAGGGCCATTGTAGGAACCCTTCTTGACCTGGGAACGGGAAAGATGTCATTGAGGGACCTGAAACTTGTGATAGAAGCAAAAAACCGTTCCGATGCCGGGGATTCAGTGCCCGCAGGCGGGTTGTTCCTGGAGCGGGTGGTATATCCTGATGACATTACCGGTGACCGGTAGTCCGGGCGGCAACCATGTGAACACTTTCAGGATACAATCAGGTTCATTGATTTATCAGCCTTGGCATAAGCAACGTTTGCTTACCCGGGCTTTCGAAGAAATACTTTTCTCGTTTTTTGCACTATGGCTTCTGCATTCAGTCCGAACTTTTTCATCAGTTCAAGGGGAGGGCCTGATTCGCCAAAACTGTCGTGCATGCCAACGAACTCAATCGGAACCGGATAATTTTTTGAGATCACTTCTGATATTGCCGATCCCAGTCCGCCTGCAACCTGGTGCTCCTCGGCAGTAACAATGGCCCCGCATTCCCTGGCTGCGTTGATAACAGCAGGTTCATCAAGGGGTTTGATGGTATGGATGTTCAGCACCCTGGCATGGATTCCTTCTTTCTCAAGCTCTATGGCGGCCTGCAATGCTTCCCAGGTCATATGACCTGTGGCGATGATCGCTGCATCGCTTCCTTCGCGGAAGATCTGGGCTTTCCCTGCTTCAAACCCCATTTCGGGCGATGTGAAATCGGGCATGGCTTCCCTGCCATACCTGACATAGACCGGGCCTTTGCATTGTTCGATTGCAGCGATTACAGCCAGCCTGGCCTGTGTGGCATCGCAGGGTGAAAGAACGGTCATATTCGGCATTACACGCATCACTGCAATATCTTCAAGAGCCTGGTGGGTTGCTCCGTCGGGGCCCACCGAAACCCCGGAATGGGCTCCGCCAATAATCACGTGAAGGTTGTTGTAACAGAGTGAGATCCTGACCTGGTCGGTTGTCCTGAGAGCCGAGAATACTCCGTACGTCGCAAATACAGGGATCTTCCCCATCAATGCCAGTCCTGCCGACACTCCCATGCAGTTTTGTTCGGCAATACCCAGTGAGATGAAGCGGCCGGGAAACGCCGATGCAAACAGGTCAACGCCTACCGAAGCCGTAATATCAGCTCCGATGGCAACGACTTCGGGGTATTTCTTGCCTGCTTCCAGCAAACCCTCGCCGAAACCTGTCTTGGTAGCCTTATTCCCCCTGTTAGAAAATTGAGAATAATCCATCTCGTTATCTCGTTATCTCGCTATTTCCAATATAAACGCTTCCGCCTGTTCCATAGAAGGTGCCTTTCCGTGCCAGCGGTAATCGCCTTCTATGCTTTTTATCCCTTTGCCCATTTTGGTTTTAGCAATAATGACCGAAGGCCGGGTTTGTTCAACATTGGTTTTCTGGAATGAGCTCATCAGCGACCTGAAATCATGGCCGTCACATTCAAGGGTGTCCCAACCGAATGCCTCCCATTTCTTTTTCAAAGGTTCAAGGCCCATCACCGTTTCAGTGCTGCCGTCGATCTGGACCCCGTTCCTGTCGATGACAGCCACAAGATTATTGAGTTGGTGGTGAGCAGCCGCCATGGCAGCTTCCCATACCGAACCTTCCTGTAATTCACCGTCTCCGCAAAGGCAATAAATGCGGCTGTCAAGCCTGTCCATTTTGGCTGCAATGGCCATACCGGTTGCCACAGAAAGCCCCTGCCCAAGCGAGCCGGCTGAAAGCTCCAGCCCCGGAAGGCCGTGGTCCCTGCCGGGGTGACCCTGCAGCCTGCTGCCCATTTTACGAAGGCTTAAAAGTTCATCTTTCGGGAAATACCCTGCTTCGGCCAGCGTAGCATACAATACCGGTGCAATATGCCCGATTGATAGGATAAACCTGTCACGCCCGGTCCAGGAAGGATTGGCAGGATCATGCCTCATTACCGAGAAATACAAAGTGGTGAGGATGTCGGCGGAACTCATGGAACCACCCAGGTGGCCGGAACCGGCCCGGGCAAGACTTCTGACTACTGACTGCCGGATTGCTTTTGCCAGTTCGCCCAGGGCGGAAACTCCGTTAGTCAGAGGTAAAACCATATTACCTCATGTCTATGACCTCAACCCCCGGAAATTTCTTGGCATCGAAAGTGAAGTCAGCGGCATTCACGGGTAAATCGGTCTGGAAACGGCTGATGGTATATGTGAAGATATTCCCGTTTTTATCATAGATAACAAAGGATTTAACCTGGAGCTTCGCTTTGTCAAGAGAAAGTATAGCCCGGTTGTAATTCTTTACGGTATTAGGAACCAGTTCGACTTTAACAGTGTTGGGATCGTTGTTCTTATCGGAGAGTATCTTTGATTTGAAATTGGTATTATAGTTCGACAAGAGTTTGGAAGGGGTGAGGGCTTCGTCTTTGTTGTCGAGTGAATTGATCTGAACCTCGTTTGATTCGGGCATATAGGTCCATATTGTTTTCCCGTCACAGATCACGGTTTGCCCGCTGGCCTGCATCTTATATTTGTCACCGCTCAACAGCAGGCTGCCCTGCTTTTCCTCGTTGATCTTAGCTTTGGTGTTTTCCATCTTATACGAAAAATCGGCTTTGATGGATTTGTACGCTTTTGTCCTGGCACTTACCTGGTCAAGCAGTTCTGTTGCTTTCTGGTCTTTCTGGCTGTATGCATTCATAAAAGCCAGGCAGAGAAATAAAATGATGAGCTTCTTCATATGTTTCTTATCGTTATTTTTTTTGAACTATTGGTTCCCCATACCCTGGAGATAGGTTTCGAGGGCCGTGGAATCCTTGAACCTTACTTCCCTGGCTTTACTGCCTTCAAAAGGGCCCACTATTCCTGCGGCTTCAAGCTGGTCGATGATCCGCCCGGCCCTGTTATATCCCAGCTTCAGTTTTCGCTGCAATAGGGAAGTGGACCCATGCTGGTGCTGAACGACCAGCCTGGCGGCTTCGGTAAAAAACTCATCCCTTTCGTTGGGGTCGAAGTCTTTACCTGATGCGTTTTCTTCATCGTAGTATTCAGGTAAGGAAAATGCTTCAGGATAGCCTCTCTGGGATCCTATAAAATCGGTCAGTTTCTCGATCTCAGGAGTGTCCACAAATGCGCACTGAAGCCTGATGAGGTCACTGCCGGTAGAAAGTAGCATATCGCCCCGCCCGATAAGCTGGTCGGCTCCGGAAGAGTCAAGAATTGTGCGTGAATCTATTTTCGAAATTACCCTGAAGGCAATACGGGCAGGGAAATTTGCCTTAATTGTTCCGGTAATGATATTAACCGAAGGCCTCTGGGTGGCAATGATCAGGTGAATACCCGTTGCACGTGCCAGCTGTGCAAGGCGCGTAAGGGGTGTTTCTATTTCACGGCCTGCAGTCATGATAAGGTCGGCAAATTCATCGATCACGAGTACGATGTATGGAAGGAACTTATGACCCTCGTTGGGGTTGAGTTTACGGTTAAAGAACTTCTCGTTGTATTCTTTGATATTCCTTACCTGGGCATCGCGCAGCAGGTCATACCTTGTATCCATTTCTATATTCAATGAATTCAGGGTGCGGATGACTTTTTTGGTATCGGTAATTATAGCTTCTTCACTGTCGGGGAGCTTTGCGAGGAAATGCCTCTCGATCCTTGAAAACAGGGTTAATTCGACTTTCTTCGGGTCTATCATCACGAACTTGATCTGAGAAGGGTGCTTCTTGTAAAGAAGCGAGGTGATGATGGTGTTCAACCCTACCGATTTACCCTGTCCGGTTGCCCCGGCCATCAGTAAATGCGGCATTTTGGCCAGATCGGCAATAAATGTTTCGTTTGACACTGTTTTACCCAGAACGAAAGGCAGTTCAAATGAAGAATTCTTGAACTTTTCGGAACCAAGCAGGGATTTGATCGAAACGATTTCAGGGTTCTGGTTGGGAACTTCGATTCCTATAGTCCCCTTGCCTGGAATAGGAGCAATAATACGTATCCCCAGGGCCGACAGGCTCAGTGCTATGTCATCCTCAAGGTTTTTGATCCTGGAGATCCTGACCCCTGCTTCCGGCACGATTTCATATAATGTAACAGCCGGCCCGATAGTTGCTTTGATCTTTGCAATTTTAATATCGTAATGTGAAAGGGTAGTTACGATTTTGTCCTTGTTGGCTTCAAGCTCTTCTTTCCTCACAGCAATGGATTCCCCGCCATAATCGCTGAGGAGGTCAAGGGTGGGGAATTTATAACTGGGCAGGTCAAGTGTTGGGTCGTACTGGGTATCAAGGCCCTGGCGGGGGATTGGGCCTTTACTTTCTGCCTGTTTATCATCCTCGATTCGTTCGATCTGAAGTTCAATTCCTGCGGAAACCGGTGCCTCTGCAATGTTGTCGGCAGGGCCGCCCAGGTCGATCTGCTGTATTTCTTCCGCAGGTTCGTCCCTGAACTGGTTGGCATATGGGACATCGGCTGGTTCGGCGGGTGTGAGCCCGGGTTCAGCGGCCACCACATCCGCAGTCAGTTCTTCATTGACATCATCTTCATGTTTCCCTGATTTCATCCAACGGAAGGGAATGTTAAACGTCAGGATCATGAAACTCAGCAGGGTAAATGCCAGTACAATTCCCAGGCCGGAAGTTCCAAGGAAATCAAGCAGCCACAGGTTCATCTGGAAACCATAAACCCCGGTAAAGAGTACACCGGTAGTGATCCGGTCAGGCGGCAGAACAAGTCCGAGGAACACAGGGAGCCAAATAATTCCGAAGAAACAATATTCCATTGCTTTCCATGGCTTTAAGACAGTGAGCCTGACCAGCCATTTTATTCCCCAGATCAGAAATACGAAAGCGAATAGGAAAGAGGCGATGCCAAACCAGTTTGAAATAAAGAGGTAGGAAACCAGTGCACCTGTTTTTCCCATCCAGTTTTCACATTTAAGGTCTCCGGCACGAAAAGCATCAATGGAAAAATGTTTAAAAACAGTATCGGTATAACTGTAATCGGTTTTCCAGGTCTGCAGATAGGAAGTAAATGAGAGAAGCAGGTAAATTCCCACCAGGACGAAAGCCAGGCCCCATACCCTCAGGCGCCTTTCCTTCCTTTCGATTTGTTCCTTGGTGAGTTCTTTCTTCTTTTTTATTGGTTTCTCCTTTTGCGGAGGCTTCTCTTTTTTAGGTTTTTCTTTTTTTATTCTTTTTGACCCGGGTTTTTCTGCCTGCCCGGGTTGGGAAATTTCCTGGACAGAATCAAGTTCTTCCCTGAATGTATTGGATTTAAAAGAATTGTATTGCTTTGCCATGTAGTTTTATTCCTTTCCCCCGATTTTATTTTTTAATTCATCCTTTGAAAGTATAGAATAATCAGGAGGAATTTCAAATTCTTTGAGGGATACCACTTTTTTTTCAACCGAACTGGCAGTGAACCGCATGGTCATTTCAGGAGTTTTCATTGAAAATTCCATCAGAACACCATCAATATCCTTGTAAATGCCTTTGTCGAAATTTGCCTGTTTCCCACCGAGTTCCGGAGTGTAATATACGTCAATATTGTATTTCCCGTTTTTATCATTGACTGTGATAACCGCGTTTTTGCAAAGATAACCCGCAATGTTTTTTGTTGCAGGGGTCAGCTCAACTTTTACAGCCGGCTCTTTGGCTGTTTCTTTGGCAATATCATCTGCTGTATATTTAATGGCATACTTCTGTCCCATCATATTAAGCAGCTTGATCTTTGTTTTTTCCTGGTGATCGGTTATTTCCACCCTGCTGCCTCCCCCGGTTAAGATATCGGTGCGGGACCTTCCCCCTTTTATCATGACTGAAAGGGCTTTTGGGAATAGCGCAAGCTGGCTTTCGGTCAATTTATTTCCCGGGTAGGTGATTTTAAAGGTAATAACCCCTTCAAACGGCTGAACTGCAAAAAGGCTTCCCCCTGCAAGCAGCAAGGCAGGGATCATAATGAAAAGAAGACGGATTCGGGAGTTGTTCATAAGCCTGCCGGTGTGTTCAAAGGGTTTATTTAACGAAGTGGAGGAGTTTGCTCCAGCGTATTTTCCCGTCAAAGAGTGATTTATTCGGATCCATTGAAAGCCAGACGAATGATGCTTTACCAACAACATGGTCTTCAGGAACAAAACCCCAGTAGCGGGAATCCATGGAATTATGACGATTGTCGCCCATCATCCAGTAATAATTCATGCGGAATGTATATGAGCCGGTCTCTTTTCCGTTAATGAAGATCTTCCCGTCACGGATTTTCAGGTCATTTCCTTCAAAAACGCCGATGATCCTTTTATAGAGCATGATGTTGGACCCGTTTATTTTAATTGTTGCACCTGCTTTCGGGACCCAAAGCGGCCCGAAATTATCAAGATTCCATCGGTATGTCGAATCAAACGGGAAGATATTGGGATCCCACAGGCCTTTCTGGTTTATCTCAAGTTCAATGGATTTCACATTGCTGAACTGCCTGATGCCTTCAAGCGATTCATCTGAAAGGGTCAGTTCGTAATCGCCGTTGTTAAATATCTGAGGAGATTCGGTGATGTTCAGTTTCTCGAGGTTTCTTGTATTTATAGGGTTCCCGTCGGTATGGACAATATATTTGAACTGCCTTTTCCCTGGATTTTGTTCCGGTTTTCCGTTGATGAACACTTTACTGTCGATTATCCGTATTGTGTCGCCCGGAATACCGATGCATCGCTTTATAAAATTTTCGCGCTTATCGACCGGCCTGGCGATTATTTCTCCGATAGATTCCTTGTTGTTCCAGACTGCATCCCTGCCGTATTGCCTAACCAGCTGGTAATAGCTCATAGTGCTTTGCAGTTTCGTGGAAAGAGTATCCCCGTCGGGATAATTGAAAACAACAACATCCATGTTTTTAATGGAAGAGAACCCGGGAAACCTGTAATATGGAAGGCTGATCCATTCGAGGTAGGATTTGGTTGATTCGGTGAGGGGAAGTGTATGGTGAACAAAGGGGAATGAGAGGGGAGTGTTTGGAACTTTAGGGCCGTAACTGACCTTGCTTACAAAAAGGTAATCTCCGACGAGGAGGGTTTTCTCCATGGACGATGTTGGAATGGTATAGGCTTCAAAAAAGAAGATGCGGATTATGCTTGCTGCGATAACAGCGAATATAATGGCATCCACCCATTCTCTTACCACGGTTTTTTTCACCGGGGCGAGGGTGTCAGGATCATGATATTTCTGGGTTGCTGTGAAAGCGAGGTAGGGGAGATATACAAAAGGGAAGATCACCCCCGCAGCCTGTTCCAGGAGGCCGTATTTCTTGAAGCACTTCAATATCTCGACTATCATCAGCAGGATGACAAAAACATTGATGAACGGGATTAGCAGGAATATATACCACCACAAGGGTTTCCTGATAATCTGAAGCCAGATGTACATATTATAAAACGGAACGAGGACTTTCCAGCCTGCTTCCCCGGCTTTGACAAAGATCCCCCAAAGGCCGGCAACAGTGGCTGCGCTAAAAAGGACTAATAAAATAATATAGAGGTTCATTTCAGGTATTTATATAATAATAACGAGGTTTTCATTGAATTCTTGCGGTCATGGCGTACTTTTTTGTGAATTCAGCAGATCTCTCATTTCAAAGAATCCGCGTTTGCCTTTTATCCATTCTGCCGCAAGCAGAGCCCCCAGGGCAAATCCTTTTCGGTTTTTAGCTGTATGGGTAATGACGATGGCATCCATTTCCGATTCGTAGCGTATGATATGTGTGCCGGGTACGTCTTCAGATCTGTATGACTTAATTCCTACTTCATCAGGATTTTCCTGGAGTTCCTTAACCCATTTTTCCTTTCTTTCATTATAGCGGATGATATCGTTAGCGAGTACTATGGCTGTCCCGCTTGGCGCATCAAGCTTATGGATATGGTGGGTTTCTTCGATGGAAATCTCATAATTTTCCCACTTAGACATAAGCGAGGCAAGGTACTTGTTAAGATCGAAAAAAAGATTGACGCCGATGCTGAAATTAGGGGAAAAGAAAAGGCCTTTATTTTGTTCAATCGAGGTCTTGCGGATGCTTTCGATATCTTCAATCCATCCTGTAGTGCCTACTACAACAGGGATATCGGCTTCGAAACAATGCAAGATGTTGTCAACAGCCGATTCGGGAGTGGTGAATTCAATGGCAACGTCGGCTTCCTTTAAGGATGGGGCTTTCTCCTGCCATTCCTCATCATTATCAATGATCAGGACGATTTCATGGCCCCTTTTTTCGGCCAGTTTGTGGATCTCCTGTCCCATTCTTCCGTATCCCAGTAAAGCAATCTTCATATGTCGTTGTTAAAAGTGCAATGATAATTTAACTCCTCCGCCCATTTGTTTTGAAGCAACAGGAGGCATGATAACAGATGGTTCGATTTTCATGCTGAGCGATTTGTTGATATTGAACGTATACAGGTGGGCGTCGACAGTAGCATCAAGGATATTCAGCACATACCAAAGCGCAGTTACCAGGCATGTCATTTCGAGGTTCCTCCTGTAATATTCCCTGGCCGAGGCAAGCTCGGAAGGACTGTAACGGTTGGCAAGGTATGCGTAGTTCCCGTTTTTGTCCCCATTAACGTTCTCAATATAGGCGCATTTGTAGTCAAGGTAATAATTAGTATTGAAAACGATCAGATAGACCATTACGCCGAAGCCTGCATAAATTATAGGCACTTTCCAGATTTTGTGGTTGTAGATCTGCCCGAGCCCCGGAAGGCAGGCCGACATGATCGATGCCTTGGTGGCCGAATGCTGTTTCTCTAGGATGGAGTCAGGAGTTACTTTAGGGATACTGTCGGTTTGGGCTTTAGCTGTTTTAGAAGGTAAAACGGCAAGCGAGAATAAAACAACCGCCAGCAGCAATATTCTCATTCAAAATTCATTTTTGAAAACAATTTATCAAATTCTTCTTCTGAATTGAAATGGATCAGGATGCTCCCTTTCCCTTTTCTCTGCAGCTTGATTTCCACTTCCTGCCTCAGTTTCCGGCTGATCTCTTCACGGGCATACTGGTAATGCGAAGGAAGAAGTTTCGGGCCTGATGGCAAAGAAGGTTTTGAAGGTTTCAGAAGGTCCCTTACCATGTCTTCAACCTGCCGTACCGAAAGTTTTCTCTCCAGTATTTTTTGAAGCAGAAGCAATTGCTGCTGCTCATCTTCTATGGTTATAAGTGCCCTGGCATGCCCCATGCTGATGATACCATCCCTTACGGCCACCTGGATCTCGACGGGAAGTCTCAGGAGCCGGATGTAGTTTGAAACCGTAGACCGGTCCTTGCCGACTTTCTGGCCAAGGTCTTCCTGCCGTATGCGGCATTCTTCAATGAGGCGCTGGAAACTCAGGGCTACCTCAAGAGGGTTGAGGTCCATCCTCTGGATGTTTTCAACGAGGGCCATTTCAAGCATCTGCTCGTCATTAGCCAGCCTGATGAAGGCCGGGATTTCTCTCAGCCCTGCCATTTTAGCCGCCCTGCACCTTCTCTCACCCGTAATCAGCTGGTACCTGTCGGGTCCGATCTTCCTGGCGGTGACAGGCTGTATAATACCTTGTTCCTGAATGGAAACTGCAAGTTCGGCAAGCTCTTTCTCTTCAAACTGTGACCTGGGCTGAAAAGGGTTTGTCTCAAGCTGGTCCAGGGGGATAGCTGCTACTGCATGACCTGCCGGAATGGCAAGCAATTCTTCACCGGCGAGTTCCGAAGCGCCGCCCTCCAGCAATGCGCTAAGCCCTCTTCCTAATGCCTTCTTCTTTCCTTGCATACTACTGGCTTATTTCCTGCCCGGCAACGCTCTGAACGGGCACTTCATTGTTTTGTAATATTTCACGGGCCAGGTTAAGGTAGTTGATTGCGCCTGTACTGTTAATGTCATGAACCATAATTGTCTGGCCAAAACTGGGAGCCTCGCCCAATTTGGTGTTCCGGTTGATGATAGTGTGAAAAACCATTTGCTGGAAATGCGTTTTAACCTCTTCCACAACCTGTTTTGAAAGGTTCAGACGATTGTCGTACATCGTAAGCAATATGCCCTCAATATCAAGGGCAGGATTGAGACGCGCCTGGACTATCTTGATGGTATTAAGGAGTTTCCCCAAACCTTCAAGTGCAAAATACTCGCACTGTACCGGGATGATGACCGAATCGGCAGCTGTAAGTGCATTAACCGTGATAAGTCCAAGTGAAGGGGAACAATCGATGATGATATAATCATAATTGGATTTCACTTTTTCGATGGCGTTCTTCATGACCTTCTCGCGGTTGGGCATCTGGATCATCTCAATCTCGGCTCCAACAAGGTCGATATGTGATGGGAGGAGATCAAGGAAAGGAGTGGAGGTGTTGACTATTATTGATAACGGATCAACATTATCGATGATGCATTCGTAAATGCTGTTTTCAATGTTGCGGGGATCAAAACCTACTCCCGATGTGGCATTTGACTGAGGATCCGCATCAATAAGAAGCGTTTTGTGTTCAAGCACAGCCAGCCCGGCGGCGAGGTTGATAGCCGTAGTGGTTTTCCCCACGCCCCCCTTCTGATTGGCAATTGCGATTACTTTACCCATGGTGTATTTTAATCAGTGAACAAAGTTAGAGTTTAATGCCTTTAACCGGGGCGATGTTAATAAGTTTTGTCGTATGGCGGAATAGCTGCCTTGCGGGCAGAAAACAGTTTTTGAATTGCAAAATCAGACGGTCTGCTCAGGCTCAGAAGACAGATCCTCAAACTCAATAGAGTGGCGATCCATCCTTAAGTCTTTGCCTTCCGCTTCATCTGAAGGATTAAATGAATTTTCCGGAACAGGGCGATCCGGTGCTTTGCCGGTCCTTATGAATTCAAGGGAGTCGTTAAGCCCGTTTAAAAATTTCTCAAAATCTTCCTTATAGAGAAAGAGTTTATGCTTTTCGTAAAAAAACTTCCCCTGATCATTAAACCGGCGTTTGCTCTCGGTAATGGTCAGATAAGCTTCTTCCTCAACCGTTGTCTTGACATCAAAAAAGTAAGTACGCTTTCCTGCCCGTATGGCCCGTGAGAAGATTTCATCTCTTTCTTTCCCTTTATTTTCAGTACCTTCCATTATAAAATGGCATTTAGTTTTAGTTTTCTTCGTTATTGAGTAAACGCAAAATTAAAAATAATATTTGAAAACTCTGGCCTTCTTTCTTTAGCTTTGCAACCGATTCGTCAACTGATAATAAACTCACCTAATGCTGGGACGTCGTCATTACAGGGTTAAAGTACTTCAGGCTTTATATGCATATTTCCAGGGAGGGGAATCTCGCATTGAGGTTGCTGAAAAAAACCTTATAAAAAGTATTGAAATGGTTTACCAGCTGTTCAGCCTGCAGTTTTCTTTCCTGTTCGAGCTTGTTCATTTCTATGAATACAGGATGGAGGAATCCAAAAATAAATTCTATCCTACTGCAGATGAGCTTAATCCAAGCATGAAACTCGTGCAGAACAGGGTTTTGAAAATGCTTAAAGGGAATGATCCCCTGAGGAAACAGATTGAAGGATACTCCATTTCATGGACCGAGGAACAGGACCTGGTGCGAAAAACCTATATGAAACTCAAGGCTTCTAAAGATCTTCAGTCTTATCTTAATTCAGGGGAGAACACGTTTGAAGAAGACCGCAGTTTTCTGATCAAACTATTCAGGAAAAATGTTGCAAACAATGCCGATCTGAGATCATTCTGCGAAGAGAGGAGTATTCACTGGCATGATGATTTTGACGTTGCATCAGGTTTTGCCATTAAGGCAATGATGATCATGCCCGGGAATTTTAAAGACAAGGAGGATATTGTTTCTCTTTTTACGAAAGATAATGAAGATGAAGCAGCTGAAAGCAACGAATTTATCAGAAAGCTTTTCAGCCTGACCATTATTCACAGCGAAGAATTTGAGAAACTGATCAGTTCCAGGTCCAAGAACTGGGAACTTGAACGGATTGCCCTTACCGATATCATCATCCTGAAAATGGCTCTGGCCGAAGTGCTTTACTTCCCGGTAATCCCGGTCAAAGTATCATTGAATGAGTACATTGAAATTTCAAAGCATTTCAGCACCCAGAAATCCAAGCAGTTTATCAACGGCATATTGGATAAGCTTGTGGCGGATCTTACTGAGCAGGACCGGATTAAAAAATCGGGCAGGGGCCTTATTCAATAGTTTCTTATACAGGATGAAATAATTTACCCGGGGTTTCGTTAATTATTTAAATTAATTAATAAACGTGTACCGACTTATACGCTTCTTTTTTATTTCCACTCTTATACTGGCGCTCAATTCAAATCTGCTTAATGCTCAAAGCGGCAGCTCGGGGACATACGAATTCCTCAACCTCACCAACTCGGCAAGGGTTGCATCCGTTGGAGGGAATTTCTTACCCGTAAGGGATAATGATGTCACTGTAGCCCTTGCCAACCCGTCGGTTATAACTGCCGATATGAACAACAGCCTGGCGTTCAGTTTTGTGAATTTTATGGCAGCAAACTACGGCTATGTCATGTTCGCGCATTCTTTTAGTAAAGCCGGAAATTTTGCCGGCGCATTACAGTTTATATCCTACGGCAGCTTTACCCAGGCCGATGCATCCGGAACAATAACCGGAACGTTTTCGGCTTCAGAATATGCCCTGAATATCGGATGGGGCAGGCCCCTGAGCCCTCACTTCAACATTGGAGCAAATGCCAAGCTTATATATTCCGCTCTTGAAACTTACCGCTCGTTTGGAATTGCAGTGGATGTTGCAGGAACCTACACGGCAACAGATGATGTATTTAATGCTTCGCTTATTTTCAGGAATATCGGTTACCAGATCGTTCCTTATACCGCAGGGAACCATGAGCCCTTGCCGTTTCAGATCCAAATAGGCCTCAGCGAGAAGTTAAAACATATCCCGCTTCGTTTTTATCAGATATTCTCAGACTTGCAGAAATGGGATCTTTCGTATACCGACCCGAACAACCCCTCTAACCAGGCCGACCCCATTACTGGTCAGACCCAGTCAAAATCGGGGATCAGCAAGTTTGCCGACAACCTTATGCGGCATATAGTCCTTGGTGGTGAAATTACCATTGCTAAAGTGTTTGCCATTCGCCTCGGTTACAACTACCGCGACAGGCAGGAGATGAAACTTTACAGCAAAGCCGGGCTTGCAGGTTTTTCCCTTGGATTCGGGCTGCGGATAAAAATGTTCAATATCAGTTACACAAGGGCAAGTATGCAGGCCGGCGGACATAATCCCAACTATTTCACCGTTGCTGTTAATCTTTCGGAATTCACAAAGAAGAAATAAGGACTTCGTATATTTGCGGTTCTTATTTTCGGGGAATGTTTCTTCATAAGCTTTTACTTTCAAATTTTAAAAATTACGAACAATGCGACCTTGTCTTTTCCGACAAGATTAATTGTTTTGCAGGTAATAACGGGGTGGGAAAGACCAACCTCCTTGATGCCATCCATTACCTTTCATTTTGCAAAAGCTATTTTAATCCTTCAGATTCCCAGAATATCCGTCACGGACAGGAATATTTCGTTATCAATGGCAGTTTCCAGCGGAATAGCGACAGCCCCGACCTGGTCCAGTGCATTCAAAAGAAAAATCAGCGGAAACGTTTCCTGCTGAATAAAAAGGAATACGATCGCCTGGCCGATCATATTGGGCATTTCCCCCTGGTCATGATTTCTCCTTACGACAGGGATCTTATCAACGAGGGGTCGGAAGTGAGGCGGAGGTATATTGACAGTGTGATTTCCCAGTTCGATAAGTTCTATCTCGACGACCTGATCCAGTACAACAAGGTACTGATCCATCGAAATGCTTTACTGAAATCATTCGCGGAGAAAAATTTCTTTGATTCTTCCCAGCTTGAGATCTGGGACGGGCAGCTGATCAGGCTTGGCATACTCCTGTATGAAAAGCGAAGCAGTTTCCTGGAAGCATTCATACCTATTTTTCAGCATTACTATACCTATATCAGCGGGGGAATTGAGAAGGTGGATGTGAAATACGATTCCCAGCTCTGCAATGCACCGATGGAAACCCTTTTCAGGGACAGCCTTTCCCGTGATCGGTCAGCCCAGTTCTCCACTGTGGGGATACATAAGGATGACCTTGAGTTCAAACTGGATGGTTTCCAGGTTAAGAAATTCGGATCCCAGGGACAGCAGAAATCCTTTGTGGTCGCGATCAAACTTGCCCAGTTCGATTATACAAGGAATATCAAAGGCTACAAACCCATATTACTGCTTGATGATGTGTTCGACAAGCTGGATGATATGCGTGTACAACAGCTCATCAGCCTGGTAAGCAAGAATAATTTCGGGCAGGTTTTCATTACTGATACCAGCGGAGACCGCATACGAAAGATATTCGACAGCATGGAAATTGATCATAAGTTTTTCAGCCTTCCCATACAGGATTGACATATGAAATCAAACGACCGCCCGCTCAGGGATGTAGTGCAGGAGTTCCTGAAAAAATACAGGCTAGAGGATCACCTCGAAGAGACGAGGCTTGTTGATCACTGGCCCGGGATCTGTGGTCCAATGATAGCATCACATACAAGTGTGAAGGTCAGGGATAAAACATTATTCGTGACCGTCGATTCGGCAGCTCTCCGCCAGGAACTCATGTATATGAAAGAAACCCTTATATCCAAACTGAACAAAGCTGCCGACAGTGAGCTGGTAAGGGATATTGTATTCAGGTAAGGAAGACGGGCTTACTTAATTTCGCACTTCAGAATTTTTTCACCTTCAATCCACCCTTCAAGGGTATCTCCGATTTTCACGGGGCCAACGCCGGCCGGTGTGCCTGTAAAAATAAGGTCTCCTGTCCTGAGTGTCATATACCTGGAGATATGGGAGATGATATCTTCAAAAGAATAAATCATAAGCCCTGAATTCCCCTTTTGAACAGTTTGGCCGTTGAGGTCAAGGTGAAAACTGATATTTCTGAAATCACTGAAGTGGTTTGCCGGTATGAACCTGCTGATCGGGGCCGATTGGTCAAAGCCCTTGGCAACGGCCCAGGGCAAAGACTTTTTTTTCGCATTTTCCTGGAGGTCCCTTGCTGTCATATCCAGGCCAAGTCCTATCTCGTCGAAATATGATAAAGCAAATTCTTTCCCGATATGCCGTCCGACTTTATTGATTTTAAGAACAAGTTCGAGTTCATAGTGAATATCGTCAGAAAATGCAGGGTAGTAGAATGGGCGGTTCCTTATAAGCATGGCCGTATCGGGCTTCAGGAAAAACACAGGTTCGCCCGGGATGGCGTTGTTGAGTTCCTTTATATGGTCAACGTAATTGCGTCCAATGCAAATGATCTTCATATATTCTTCAGAATAATTCCGTTTTCACCGATTCTTTATTAAAGCCCCGAAGTTTTATAGCCGTTACAACCTTTTTTGTTGACAAGGGGAATTCGCTTTTCATGATCCAGTCGTAATAGGAGGGTTCGGTTCTGAACACATCGCTGACGGCCTTGCCTTTGTGTTTTCCGAAATTGAAAACTTCAACATCCTTTTCATTATAGATCACATGGCCGATCAGGTCGGCCGAACGGTTACTGAAGCTGAAATCGCTTAAGGCCTTAATATCATTGATCACAGGTTTAAGTATATTGCCTTTTTTATCCTTGAATTCCGTGTCGCTGTACCGGTCGAGCTGTGCCTTAAGAATCTCAAAAGTGGCAATGGTGTCGGCCTCTGCAGAATGAGCGTTCTCCAGTTCCTTGCTGCAATAAAATTTATATGCAGCTGAAAGGTTCCTGGGTTCCATCTTATGAAAAATGTTCTGTATGTCGACAAACCTGCGTCCTTTCAGTTCCAGGTCTATACCTGCCCTGAGGAATTCCTCCACGATCAGGGGGATATCAAAGTGATTCGAGTTGTAGCCTGCAATGTCGCAACCTTCAATGAATGCCGCCAGTTCCGGGGCAACCTGGGCAAACCCCGGGCAATCTTTAACGTCTTCATCCCGTATCCCGTGGATTGCCGTAGTCTCCGGAGGAATGGGAATCCCCGGGTTGATCCTGAGCGTTTTGATTTTCCTGGATCCATCGGGGTTGATCCTGAGCAGGCATAATTCAACAATACGGTCGGTGGCCACTTTAATTCCGGTGGTTTCCAGGTCCATAAATACAAGAGGGCGGTTCAGGTTGAGTTCCATAATCAGATGGTCTGGGTGTTATCAAATTGTTCAAGATACTGTGAAAGCCTGTTGAGAAACTGGCCCCCGAGGGCGCCATCAATAACCCTGTGGTCAAAGGTGATGGAACAGATCATGACCGGCCTGATGGCGATCACGTCTCCCTGCTCCGTCTCCAGTACGACCGGGCGTTTCTTTATAGCCCCGACTGCAACGATAGCCGATTGGGGCTGGTTAATGATTGGAGTTCCCATTATGGTACCGAAGGAACCCAGGTTAGTCAGGGAAACCGTTCCGCCCGAAATCTCGTCGGGCACAAGTTTATTGCTCCTGGCCCGGTTTGCAAGGTCGTTAACGGCTCTGGTAATGCCCAGGAGGTTCATACTGCCTGCATCCCTCACAACCGGAACAATAAGGTTGTTGCTTGGAAGGGCAACGGCAACCCCGACATTAACCTTTGAATGTACAATAATTTTGGTTCCGTCAACTGAAACATTGACCATGGGGAAATCCCTAACGGCTTTTGCTATTGCTTCAACAAAAATCGGTGTGAATGTCAGTTTTTCCCCGTATTTCTTCTGGAACCCGTCTTTGTTTTTTTCTCTCCAGCCAACAATGTTTTGCATGTCGACTTCGATAAAGGAAGTGACATGGGGTGAAGTCTGAACCGATTTAACCATATGGTTTGCAATCAGCTGCCTTACCCTGTCCATTTCAACTATGCGGTCTTCACCTTTAGTAAAAACAGGGGCAGCCGGCTGAAGTTTTGCCGGGCCAGGCATGGCTTTTTCGGCAGGTACAACACCACTTCCTCTTTTTGAAAGGTATTCGAGAATATCCTGCTTTGTAAGCCGGTCTTCTTTCCCGGTTCCCGGGATATTGTCAAGCTCTTTAAAAGTCAGGCCTTCCTGCTGTGCGATGCTTCTTACCAGCGGGCTGTAATATCTTGACCCTGAGCTGCCTTCATCTGCAGCTGCCCTGACTGCTTCCCCTTCATCAATTACGACGTTCCCGGGCTTAGCTTTGGATTCCGTTTTTCCTGCAGCAGCGATGGGTTCAGGAACGGCTTTGACAGGATGTTCATCTATGGCGCCGCCGGCTGCATCAATGATTGCAAATGCCTTGCCAACGGCAACGATATCTCCCGGCTGAAATAATTTCTTCGATAATGTTCCGCTTGCCGTCGATACGATCTCGGAATCAACTTTATCGGTAGCAATTTCAACAAGAGCCTCTTCGGCTTCAACCTTTTCGCCTTCGTTCTTAAGCCATTTTGTGATAGTGACTTCAATAACGCTTTCCCCTAGTCTCGGGATAACAATCTCTAATGACGCCATGTTAATAAAATATTATGGTGCAAAGATACGAATTTCTCTTATTTAAAATCATTCAAAATAATAGAATCATGTTCTTCCCAGGTTTCTGAACCCTTTGAACAGAATATTGATGTCGTTGGTAAGATGGTAGTCCCGGGCATAGAGGATATTAAGCCTGTTTTTATCTTCTTCACTGATCTCTTTTGATTTCAGGGCGTCCATAGGATTCAGCACTCCTTTTTTGATCATCGGAACATGCTGAACATTACTGCCGCTTACAGGGGTATAACCCACCCATGACTTCCTTGCAAAAAGCACCAGGACAAGATTCCTCGCAAGGCCGATAGGATTCCTGACCAGGAAAATAAACAAAGGGTACATTGTCAGTATAATAATCCCGGCAGTTAGGTCAAATACCCTTTTGCTCCTGAGGTTTGATTTCTTAGTGATTGCATTGATGTCAACCACATAAAGGTCGCCGGAGGTATTGATTGAGTTACTGCCAATGATGGAGAGACTCTCAGGCGGAGCGATTTTATAATCAACCTGGGCGTCCTTTAATTCCGACATTTTGTCGATGATGACCTGGGCCGGGATATCCTTGGCGCAGAAGATCACTTCATCGATCTTGTGAATGATGATTATATCCTTGATCTGTTCAAGATCTCCGATAAAGCCGTTCAGGTTGCCTTTATTCGGACGAAAACTAACAAGGCCGACAAATGCCGGGTTCATCCCGGTTTTCTGCAGAAGGTCGGCAACACGTTCCGATTCCTCCTTTTCTCCGATGATGACGAATTTTTTATTCTTTATGGTATTCAGCTGAAATCCGGAAATTTTTGAAAAATGCAGAAGTGCCCTGATGGCCAGCATAATCAAAAGGCCCCAGCTGGCCCCGAACAGGATCAATGCCCTGGAAAAGCGATAATTCTCGCTCAGCAGGCTGTATAGCAGCAGGATCAGCAGGGTGCCGGCAAGCATTCCCTGGAAGACTTTTCTTAACATGATCGGCCGGTCATAGCCTCCGCTGATATACACGCTGATCAGCCATATGAGGATGTAAATGGGAACGGCAACCAGCATGAATTCAGGAGGATAATGTCCGCCGTAAGGAAAAATAAAATTCTTTTCCCAGTAAAATGTCATAAAAATCATACCGGCATATATCATCAGCCCGTCAAGAAGCGGAAGAAATATGCGGACAGCAAACCTGGTAAGGACAGAAAAAAAGGCACGCAGGTAAATTGCCGAATGGATCATTATCGAGAAGGACCTTGCATTTTCTTTTGAGAAATGTTTCCTGGCGAAGATGATCATGGCATTATAAAACATAAACACATAGTTTATGCTGCTTTTTTTCGTGCTTTCCCCTTTATAATGGATGATCCTCGTTCCGGGATAATAATAATTCTTATAGCCGGCCTGGGTTATCCTGTAGCTCAGGTCAATATCTTCGCCATACATGAAAAATGACTCGTCGAGAAGGCCTATTTCATCAAGGACACGTTTCCTGAGGAGCATGAATGCGCCTGCAAGCACATCGATCTCGTGAACTTTATCTTTGTCAAGGTAGCCGAGATGATACTGGCTGAAAATCCTTGACCTGGGAAAAAGCGAAGAGAGACCGAAGATTTTATAGAATGATACGACAGGAGTAGGCAGGGCCCGTTTCGATTCGGGCAGGAATTTCCCTTTGCCATCAATCATTTTTACCCCCAGGCCGCCTGCATCAGGGTGTTCATCCATAAATGTCACGACTTTCCTTAGCGTATCGTCTTCTACGAGCGTGTCGGGGTTCAGCAGCAGGATGTATTCCCCGTTTGCAATTCTCATGGCCTGGTTGTTTGCACTTGAAAAACCCAGGTTATCCTTGTTTTCGATGAGGATGACTTCCGGGAATTTTTCCCTGACCATTTTTACCGAACCGTCAACGGAGCTGTTGTCCACGACAAATACCTCTGCATCCAGGCTTTTACAGGCATTCTGCACAGAATGAAGGCATTGCTCGAGGAAGTACCTTACATTGTAATTGACGATGATAATGGATAATTTCATGTGTGCAACAAGCCTGTAAATTTAATGCTTATTCAGATAGCTCCTGCATCTATCATCTGTACCACCCTTTCAATCGGCTCATCTTCTTCTTTAGGGTTGTATAACGATTTCAGGTCATAACCAAAGATCCGGGCCAGGGTTTGCCAAACGAAGGCATTAAATCCCCCCTTGAGTTCTTTCACTATGGCAAAAGTTGAGGAACCAGTCTCCCTGTATATCAGCTTGATAAGTATCTTTCCCTGGGAGTAAGTCATGTCGCGCACCTGGTCTCCAAACTGGTCATTAAGTTCCTTTTCTGACTTCCGGAGGAATGCCTTTCTCTGCTTGTCATTTTTTATAGTATCGAGAACTGCCTTTATCTGCTTTAATTTATACCCGGCAAGTTTTGCATAAGGATATACAATTTTGATATTGTAAACCAGACGGTCATACCTGACGGCCTCCCTTTTATTTTCAAACTTGCCCGGGGGAAATATGGTAACCCCGTTCAGATCGACCGATGGCAGGGTATCCCCCCTGACGATTTTCACAGGGAGTGTAATCTTCGTCGTATCCTGCGAAAAAAGAGGCAGGTGGAAAATACATAAAAGTGTGATATAAAGTAGTGGTATTCTCATCGGAATTAACTGTGCCTGCGCTCTAAAATAAACGATGAGGGGTGGAGTTTAGTATCAGGCAACTCTAAGCCTGGATAAACTGGTCTTATTGAATTTTTCTTCAACAAAGGCAATGTTAACCTTTAAACTTTTTATGTTGGATTTTGAAGGAAGTTCAAACATGGCATCATTCATGATACCTTCAAGAATAGCCCTGAGCCCCCTGGCCCCAAGCTTGAATTCGACCGATTTCTCAACAATGAAATCCAGGGCGTCATCATCAAAACTCAGTTTGATATTATCGATCTCGAAAAGTTTGGTATACTGTTTTACCAGTGAATTTTTCGGCTCCAGCAATATACGCTTCAAGGTTGCCCGGTCCAGCGCATGCATAAAAGTTACTATCGGCATCCGGCCTACAAGTTCAGGAATAAGTCCGTATGCCTTGAGGTCGACCGGCGAAATATATTGCAGGATATTGTCTTTGTCTACTTCCTCCCTTTTCCTGTCGACTTTATACCCTATGCGGTTTGTTTGCAGGCGGCTGGCAATTTTTTTATCTATACCGTCAAAGGCACCTCCGGTAATGAAAAGTATATTCTGGGTATTGATCTGGATCATTCTCTGTTCAGGGTGTTTCCTCCCGCCCTGGGGAGGCACATTCACAATAGCTCCTTCCAGCATTTTCAAAAGGGCCTGCTGGACTCCTTCGCCTGAAACATCCCTTGTGATTGAAGGGTTATCGCTTTTCCTTGCGATTTTATCTATCTCATCAATAAACACAATCCCTCTTTCAGCAGCTTCGAGGTTATAGTCGGCAACCTGAAGCAACCTGGCTAAAATGCTTTCAACATCTTCCCCTACATATCCTGCTTCGGTGAGTGCAGTGGCATCTGCAATACAGAAAGGCACATTCAGCATTTTTGCAATGCTTCTTGCAAGCAGTGTCTTGCCTGTGCCTGTTTCACCAACAATGATAATATTAGATTTTTCAAGCTCAATATCATCCTCCCTGGCTTCTTTTGCATGCCGGATGCGCTTATAGTGATTATAAACGGCTACGGAAATAACACGTTTGGCTTCTTCCTGACCGATCACATACTGGTCCAGGTATTTCTTGATCTCATGAGGCTTCAGCAGGGCCGGCTCCTGGAAACTTTTAGGTTTTTTCGAGGCAAGCTCTTCTTCCAGGATTGTCTGGGCCTGCTGAACACAGTTGTCGCAGATGTGACCGTTCAGGCCTGCAATCAGCACCCTGGCTTCACGTTTTTCCCTGCCGCAGAAAGAACAGCGTTCTTCAGTTTTTGCCATTATTGCGTCTCTTTTTTAGACTTCAGGAGAACTTCGTCAATCATTCCGTATTCCCTGGCTTCTTCAGCTGTCATCCAGTAATCCCTGTCGGCATCCTTTAATATTCTCTTGTAAGGCTGACCTGAATGCATGGAAATTATTTCATAAAGTTCTTTTTTCAGCTTCTGGATTTCACGGGTTGTGATCTCAATGTCGGAAGCCTGTCCTTCGGCACTCCCCATAGGCTGATGGATCAATATCCTCGAATGCCTCAGGGCGGTGCGTTTGCCTTTTTCCCCTGCGCAAAGCAAGATAGCCCCCATCGATGCCGCCATCCCGGTACAGATTGTGGCAACGTGGGGATTAATATATTGCATTGTGTCATAAATACCCAGGCCTGCATAAACAGACCCTCCGGGAGTGTTAAGATATATCTGGATATCTTTATGGGAGTCAACCGACTCAAGGAACAACAACTGTGCCTGGATGATGTTGGCAACATAGTCATCGATGGGAACCCCGAGGAAAATAATCCTGTCCATCATCAGGCGGCTGAAAACATCCATGGTTGCAATATTGAGCTGCCTTTCTTCTATGATGGTAGGGGAGATGTAGTTGGCTGAAATACTTTTGTATTTTTCAAGGCTCAGTCCGCTGATGCCCCTGTGCCGTATCGCGTATTTTGAAAATTCGTCCATACTATTGTTTGTTGACTGTTTTATTAAATGTCTTATAACTCATGCCTCATGGCTCATGGCTCGTGGCTCATGGCTCGCGGCTTTGTCATTCGTGATCATGATCATGTTCATGTTCATGTTCGTGATCATGTTCATGGTCATGATGGGTGTGGTCATGTTCATGCATTTCTGATGCTATTTTAATGAATTCATCATAGGAGACCTCTTTCTTTACAATGTTCAGTGTTGTTTTGAAAAGTCCCATCATCCGTGCATTATAAAGCTGGTCGTTGATCCTTTGAACCTGCTCCTTATTCTGCATGAAAGCATCTACGATTGATTCATATTTCTTTTCCATTTCAGGGTCGACAAATTCCGTGCCGACTCTTTGCAGCATGACAGTTCGGATATAATTCCGAATATCTTCGTCGCTGACTTTAATGTTGTTGTCGCGGATTATCCTGTTCTCGATAAGCTGCCATTTCATTGATTCCCTGAATGAAGTGTAATCCTTCTCGATCTGTTCCGCGGTAAATTTACCTTCATTGTATTCAAGCAGCCAGCGTTTCAGGAATTCATCCGGAAGATCAAAATTGGTGCTCTTTACAAGAATGTCAGTTGCCTTATTAAAAAATATCCTGTCTGTTTCCTGGGCAAAACTTGCAGATGCGTCTTTCCTTATCCTTTCCCTGAACTGCTCTTCTGTTTCAAGTTTGTCGCCGGGATAGACTTTCTCAAAAAGTTCAGGTGTCATTTCGGCAGGGATAACTTCGGGGGGGGTAGTTCCGGCTTTATTTGCTTCATCCCCCGCAGGTAATTCAGCAGTAACGGATTCGCCGGTTTTCCCGTCTTCTTCAGCCTTGACCGGTGTCCCGAAACGTTTCCGCGTTTCATCCACGTATTTGTCAATCATGCTGTCATCGACAATAATTTCAAGATCTTCGACTTCCGTTTCAGGTCCGAACGTTATATTGAACTCAGGCGCAAAGCCTATGTCAAAGAAGAATTCAAAACTGGTCTGGGACTCAAAATTAACAGCTGAATTCTTATCCTGGTTTGGAATAGGGTTTCCGAGCAGGTCAAGTTTCTGTTCCTTGATGTAATTCGTAAGTGAATCGGATATGAGTTTGTTGACTTCCTCTGCCAGCACTGCTTTTCCATACATTTTACGGATGAGCCCTGAGGGAATATGTCCCGGGCGGAATCCCGGGATGTTAGCTTTTTTCTGGTAATCCCTGATCACTTTGTTTACCTGTTCTGTGTAATCTTCGGGTGTGATTTCCAACCGTATTGTTGCGGTGAGTTCACCTGTGTTCTCTCTGGATAAATTCATGAATGCCTGTTATGATTAGTAAGCTGTTAATTCTGCCGGGAAGTTTATTTTCCAGGTTTTTAGTTTGATTTTGTGCGGATGAAGGGACTCGAACCCCCACGCCCTGAGGCACAAGATCCTAAGTCTTGCGCGGCTACCAATTACGCCACATCCGCGTTTGGATTGAAATTTGGCCTGCAAAGGTACTAAATTTTTACTTTTCGCCGTTATATATAAGTACAGAAGCTGTTCCGAAGGTTTTGTTTGCCATTCCGGGCAACCCCAGCCATAAGGTTCAGGTCATCAATCTAAACATCACAAGGGCAGGAGTTCTGCCCGAAAGTGATTAAAATTCCGTTCAGGGGATAAAAGTTTACTCGGCTTTTTTTGTTTAAATTGCATTGTAGCCATTGCCTGTATGAGGTTACTCAGATATATATTGCCAGCTCTTCTCTGTTTCTCGGTTAACGGCCCGGGGGAGGCACAGTCGATGTACGGCACTGTCCTGGGAAACTATGCAGGCACGAACAGCATCCAGGTTAACCCCAGTGCACTGCAGAATTCAAAGACCTGGCTGGATATCCAGTTCATAGGTGCAGGAGCCTTTGTTCAGAACAACTTGCTGTATCAGAAAAGAAACGACTATAAGTTTTCTCATTTCTTTCAGAGCAGTTATGAATGGCCGACACATTCAGAAGGTTATGGAACAGAGGTCAGGATATTCTACAGTTACGATAATCACAGGCCTAAAAGTGCTTTTGTAAATTTAAGAGTTGACGGCCCGGGTGCAATGCTCATCTGGGGGAAGCATGCATTTGCCCTTACCACGGCCATCAGGAATGTGGTTTCAGTTCACAATATGCCTTACGAACTGGCAAATTTTACCTATCTCGGCTTGAATTACAGGCCACAGCAAAAGATTAACTACAATGATACCCGGCCCTTTGGCGGTGCCCAGATGGCATGGGCCGAAATAGGGCTAACCTATTCGTATGAGGTTTACGGCCGGGGGTTTAACAGGATCAATGCAGGCTTGTCGGTGAAAAAGCTTTTTGGCTATGCGGGAGCATACTCAAATGTTGAAAACATGAATTATACGGTTATTGACGATTCGACCGTAGATATTAAAAATCTTAAGGGCGAGATGGGATTGTCAATGCCTGTTGATTACCAGACCAATGAGCTTGCAGGCAGCACCGCTTTCAGGGGAGGTGGTTTTGGCTTTGATCTGGGCGTAACTTATACCAGGCTTGTAAAGCCTCACCAGGAGCAGTATTTCAACCGGCTTTGTGCCCAGAGGTATGAAGATTACCTGTACCGCGTTGGAGTGGCACTTATTGACGTCGGAGGCATACAGTTCAAGACCAATGCACAGAAACTGGTCTTTGACAACCGCGCCTCATACTGGGACCAGATAACCAGGATCAAGTTCAGGAATATTCAGCAGGTGCTTGACACCCTGAGTTATAAATTTTACGGCGATAACACCTCTGCATTTGCTGCAAATAAATTCACAATCTGGCTTCCATCGGCACTCAGCGTTCAGTTTGATTACCATCTTTCAAAATTTGCTTATATCAATGCAAGCCTGATTTACCCTGTTGCCTTCGCAAAAACCACGATCTACCGGCCTGCCGAACTTACCATCACTCCAAGGTATGAAGCTCGCTGGCTGGAAGTAAGCCTGCCGGTTTCATTGTACGACTGGTACCTCCCAAGGGTTGGTATTGCACTCAGGGCTTACGGTTTTACAATCGGTTGTGATAAGTTAGGGGGCTTCTTCAACTTCAATGACTTTACCGGTATAGATGTGTATTTTTCGATAAAATACTTTCTCGATAAAGGCTCCTGCCGTGAGAAGAACAAGGCGCATTGCGGAAACCTCGAATTCAGCCCGGGTTGATCATTCCCGGGTTTTAACATCCAGTGCATCCCTCAGGGAATTCCCCATCAGCATAAAGGCCAGGACGAGAAGCATGATTGCAATACCGGGAAGTATGGCGAGGTAAGCGTAATCGAGGATAATGTAACCATAGTTCTCCTTGATCATCGATCCCCAGGAAGGGACCGGCGGCTGAACCCCGAGACCAAGGAAACTGAGACCGGCTTCAAGAAGGATGGCTGAAGCGAAATTCGCTGCGGATATTACGATCACGGCAGCCATTACATTAGGAAGAATATGCCTGATGATGATCCTTGAGTCGGAAAATCCCAGTGCATGTCCGGCTTCAACAAATTCCTTTTCCCTCAGGCCCATGACCTGCCCCCTCACCATCCTGGCAACATCCACCCACATCGTGAGGCCAACAGCAACAAAAACCTGCCAAAACCCCTTTCCCAGGGCGAATGTGATCGCGATTACGAGCAGAAGCGTTGGAATTGACCAGACAACATTGATGAACCACATTATCAGGTTGTCGGCCAGGCCTCTGAAATACCCGGCGATGGCGCCAAGGGAAATACCTATCAGGAGTGAAATAAATACAGAAATAAAACCCACCGAAAGGCTTATCCTTGCTCCAATGATCAACTGGCTCAGGTAGTCCCTTCCGAAACGGTCGGTTCCCAGCCAGAATGTCTTTGTGCGTGGCAATATCAGGCCTTTGGCAGCGATCCTGCTTTCAGCGGGTAAAACGCTACCCGGTTCCGAATAAATCCTGTAATACAAAGTATCCCTGTAAACCCGGTAACTGCCTACAGGAACAGGGGTGGCTGAATTTTTTTCACCCATCAACATCCTGTGAAGCCATCCCGTATGCTGCGGAGGGTCAGTTCCCGGGATATACAGGATGTCAACTTTAAATCCGGGTTTTTTCAATCCCAGTTCAAGAAATTGCTGGTTCGCAAACGGAGTTTTATCGGGAGTGATAAGATATCCGAGTATGGCTGTAACACATATCATCCCGATGAAAATCAACGAACCGATACCAAGAGGTTCGTGCAGGAATCTTACCCATGCAAGTCGTGAGAGAGAGACTGAAATGAACTGTGGAGATTTTCTGAACAGGCTCAAACTGATTTGGCTTTTTGCAAATGTATAATTTTTTTGTACTTTTGCAGCACAAAATGGTGGTCGTAGCTCAGCTGGTTAGAGCGTCAGAATGTGGCTCTGAAGGTCGTGGGTTCGAAACCCATCTTCCACCCTATAAAAAAAAAGCCGCTTTTTCGGGCGGCTTTTTCTTTATAAACCAGGCATTCAGGCTCATTTTTTCTTTTCATTCTTGTTATAGGACCCGATATAGTCCTCCCATTTAACATCTTTGTAGGCATTTTCCCCGAAATAATGTAAAACAGGGGCAAATTCAACGGCGCTCATATAGCCGGGAACCACGTTAAGTTCCTGGTTCTGCTCATTGATAAAAACACAGGAAGGATATGACATCTTCCCCCTGAGAAGCTCAACTGCCAGCTGATTATTGCCTCCCCTGCCTTTTGGATTCCTGTTTACAAACTTCACCGTATCAATCACAATGGTATCTTTGGTCTCGGCATCCAGCTTCACACAGTAAAAGTGTTTCTGCATATATTTTGCAGTCTCAGGGTCCTGGAAGGTTTCCTTATCCATCTTCTTGCACCAGCCGCACCAATCGGTATACACATCAACAAACAATTTTTTAGGTTTCTTTTTATTCAGCTTATAGGCATCGGCAAAACTGTACCATTGAATAATTCCCTTATTCCCCGCTTTCTCCTGTGATAACATCAAACCCGGCAGGGAAATCAGCGACAGTAACAGTATCAGATGCTTTAAGGTGTTTTTCATAATGTAAGATTTAATCCCCCGACCGGTCCATTTCCCTTTTTATATCCTTCTGCTTAAGGGAATCACGCTTGTCATAGGAATGTTTTCCTTTGGCCAGGGCAATGTTGAGTTTTGCCAGTCCGTTTTCATTTATATAAAACAAGGTCGGTATAATGGTAAGCCCTCTTTCTTTTACTTTCACAAGAAGTTTGTGAAGTTCCCTTTTCGTAAGTAAAAGTTTGCGTGCCCGTTTTGGTTCGTGGTTGTAAATTGTGCCAAGGCTGTATTCAGCAATATGCATGTTCATTACGAAGAGCTCGCTGCCTTTGAAACTGCAAAAGGCATCGGCAATGGAAGCTTTACCTTCGCGCACCGATTTGATCTCAGTACCTGTGAGCATTATCCCCGCAGTGAATTCCTGGAGAAGGAAATATTCAAAAGAGGCCCTCCTGTTTTTTATGCTGATCGTTTTCTCCATAATACCGCGGCAAAGGTAGCAAAAAAGGATGACAGATGGCCGGATCAAGGCGCTTCGCGCCGATAGCTGGATCATTGCGCTTGGCGCTGATAACTGGATCAGGCGCTTCGCGCCGATATCTGGATAATACGATATCCAGCTATCCAGTCATCCAGCTATCCAGTTATCCAGTTTTCCAGCTATCCAGTTATCCAGCTATCCAGCTATCCAGCTATCCAGTTATCCAGTTATCCAGTTTTCCAGCTACCCAGTTATCCAGCTATCAAATCTTAAGAGATATCCCAATCAGGAAGTTCGCCGGTGCCTGGGGGAAATATCCGTTGGATTCAAAATAGGTTCCGGAGCGGAAGTACGGATAAACCCAGGCGTTGGATTCGTACCTGGCGCTGAAAATATTGCTGACAGTCACTGAAAAACCAATTTCTTTCATCCAGGGAGGATGAATTGCATATGAAACGCCCATCCCGTTGATAAAGTAATCGTGAAGTGAGCGTGCGCTGTTTGAGGTGTTGTCGATATACTGCTTACCTATAAACCGTGAATTCCAGGAGACTGAAAGGTTCTTCAGGGGCTTATAGATCAGTATTCCGGTTAATAGAATGTTGGGGGAGAATGAAAGGTCGGTGTTCCCGAGATAGGCCGACTGCTGCCCTGTGAAATTCCAGGCCGAATCGTATACATCGGTGTATTGAGTGAAATCTTTTATCCTGTTCCTGCTGAAGGTCGCGGCCAGGTCAAAATGAAGTTGCTTTATAATGTCAATACCTGCCGATATTTCTATCCCGAGACGATAGCTGTGGGGGACGTTGACCATGATTGCTTCACCCACCGAATTGATCTCACCTGTAAGGACAAGCTGGTTGCTGTAATCCATGTAAAACAGGTTTGCGTTAGCGGTGAACCATTTGTATTTGGCAGTGTATCCAAGTTCATAGTCATAAAGCCTTTCGGCTACGGGCATGCGGTTGGTATCGGCATCCTTGTAATTATCCCGGCTTGGTTCCCTGTTCCCGACGGCAAATGAGAAATAGGCCTGGTGGTGCTTGCTGAAAGCATAGAAAAGCCCTAGTTTTGGATTGAAGAAGTTAAATACATGGGCCTGGTTGAGGGTCCTCAGGTTCTCAATGGTTCCGTTTAGCTTATAATTGACGTAACGGTACTGAAGGTCAGCGAAAAGTGAGAGCTTTTGCCAGAAAGTATAATTCACTTTTCCAAAGATGTTGAAATCCTTTTTGATGCCTCTGCCATCATACCAGTTCCACTCGTTATTGCTGGTTGACGCATACTGAGCCCATGTGATTTTCCCGAATGAATCGCCAGAATAACGGCTCCAGGCTCCGCCGACGATCACATTAAGCTTTTCATTTGGCTTGTAATTACTGGAGAATGTAAATCCGCAGTAATCATTATCAAGCATTTTCCGGTTGACCAGGTTGGTTGAATCTATCTTTATTCCTCCTATGATTACGTCGGGAAGGCCGTAGCTTGAAAAAAATGCATTCTGTTCGAAGCTTTCATAATAGCCTTTCCCTTTTGTATAGTGAACGGCAAAGTTCAGGTCCCAGCCTTTCATGAGTTGCCGGGAAAAGATCCCCTGGAAATGGGTCTGAACATAATTATCCGTTTCGTTCTCATAGTATTGTATCTGCCCTGACTGGTCATAATAAAGCCCCATCGGGTTAAACCTGCGGTTTGTTTCCAGGGAATCCTTTGGAACGCCTCCCCAGGCCTGGTATGTTTTTTCGGTGCCTGAGAAAAGGATAAGCCTGACAGTCGTTTTGGAACCATAGTATCCGCCGGAGAGATACCATGAACGAAGGTCGGAAAATGCCCTGTCGATATAACCGTCGGAATGAATATACGAGAACCGCCCGTCGAAGCTGAGGTGGTTTGCAAGAAGTCCGCTGCCAAATCTCAGGGTCGATTTGAATGTTTTATATGACCCCGCCGAACAATCCAGTTCAGCGTATGGGTCGGGGTTTAGCCTGGTTGTCTGAATGTTTATGGAAGCTCCGAACGCGCCTGCCCCGTTGGTTGATGTCCCCACGCCCCTCTGTATCTGGATATTGTCTGATGACGAGGCTATGTCGGGAAGATCGACGAACCATACCCCCTGCGATTCCGGATCATTCTGGGGAATGCCGTTTAATGTCACATTGATGCGCGTAAGATCTGTACCGCGTATATTAATCCCTGTATAACCGATGCCGGTCCCTGCATCCGAAGTGACGACCGTGGACGGTGAATTCTGGATAAGGTAGGGGAGGTCTTTACCCATGTTAACCGGCTGGATCTGCTTTGCTGCAATGTCGGTATAGGCCACAGGGTATTTGTCGTGGGCCCGCGTAGCTGTGACATTCACTTCTTCGGCCAGTATTACCGAGGGTTCCATCGCAATACTGACTGTGGTATCGGATTGCAGCCTGATATCGAGCCTCATCTTCGAATACCCGATATAGGAGACCCTCAGTATATAAGTCCCCTGCCTGATCTTTGGAAATGAAAAATACCCGTTTTCATCAGTGACTGCATTTTGACCGCTTTTTTCAAGTACAAGGTTGGCTCCCGGGAGGAATTTCCCATCCGTTTTATCGCAGATAGTCCCGCCCAGCCTGACCTGGGCATAAGATGTCAGGGCAAACAGGATTGCCGGGAGGAAGGTTAAAAGAAACCTGGTTGTTTTTTTTCTGTTTTTCCGTTGCGCCATCATAAGTTATATGTTCAGATGTTAAACCGATAACTTACAATAGAGGCATGTTTCAATGGATACTCTTGTTCCTACGCCGGCATTATCCGGATCAGGTTCAGAGGGTATGATCTCAGCCCGTGTCTTAAGGCACCCCTATTGGAAAGTCGATGCAAATATACGAATAGGTGAGTTGCTTTGCAACTCACCTATTCGTATATTTGCTAACATGAAAAAGATCCTGATCATCAACGGGCCCAACCTGAACCTGCTTGGTAAACGTGAAACTTCAGTTTACGGTAATAAGAAATTTGAAGATTACCTTAAAACACTTAAACCGGTATTCCCCGATGCGGCTATTTCTTATTTCCAGAGCAATATTGAAGGTGAAATTATCGATGCCCTGCAAAAGGCCGACGGGAAATATGCGGGTGTTATCCTGAACGCCGGGGGGTATACCCATACATCGGTGGCCATCGGGGACGCAGTAAAGGCGATCTCTGTTCCTGTTATCGAGGTACATATTTCAAACGTGTATGCAAGGGAACCATTCAGGCATGTTTCCTGCATTGCAGCTGCAGCAAAAGGAGTGATCAGCGGTTTTGGGCTGGATTCATACAGGCTGGCAATGGAAAGCCTGCTTTACGCTTAATTTTTAAACCTGGAAGGTTTTAGCTGGGAGAATTTCTTTTTTCTCAGGATGAAATAATCAAATACAAGGCTTCCCTTGTAGATATTTCTGACCGATCCCTGTTTTATTGATTTTCGTTTTTGCCTGGTTTTTGAAAGTGAGCGGTAAAAACTGAAATGGGCCCTGGCTACAGCCCAGAAATCTTTGAAACCTGCCTGGACAAGAAATTTCATGGCGGCAACGCCGTCAAGCAGGAGCCGTACCATAAAAACCCTGATAAGCCAGGATTCCGGCAGGTTCTTGTAAAGCAGTATGAAGTTATTCCTGAAATTGAGATAAGTCTTTCTCCATGAGATTTTCGGCAATGTTCCACCACCTATGTGGAAAACAGTGGAGTCGGGACAATACATTATTTTGTATCCGGCGTTGTTCATCCTCCAGCAAAAATCAATTTCTTCCATATGGGCAAAAAAATCCTCATCAAATCCGCCCAGTTCATGGTAAAGCTTTGATCTCACGAATAAGCAGGCTCCGGAGGCCCAGAAAATCTCGTGAACATCGTCGTATTGGCCGTGATCTTCCTCGATCTGAAGAAACATCCTGCCGCGGCAGAAGGGATACCCGTATTTGTCGATGAACCCACCGGCTGCACCGGCATATTCAAATTTCTTTGGCTCAAGATAGGACCTGATCTTGGGCTGGCATGCCCCTATCATTTCATCCTGGTCCATAATCTCTATAACCGGTTTTATCCAATTTTCGGTGACTTCAATATCTGAATTCAGAAGGATATAGTATTCCGCATCAACCTGGTTCAATGCAAGATTGTAACCACGGGCAAAACCGCCGTTTTCGGGATTGCTTATAATTCTGATCTGCGGGAAGTTGTTTTCCAGGAAGCTGAGTGAGTCGTCGGTTGAAGCATTGTCTGCAACAATGACCCCGGTATCCGGTTCAATATGCTGCATCAAAGCCGGAAGGAATTTCTCCAGAAATTTTTTCCCGTTCCAGTTAAGTATTACTACCGCGACTCGCACTCTGATAATGAAAAATAGTGTTCCAATTAAGGCCCAAAAATAAGAATTAATCCTGAGCGGAAGAAAGAAATGACCTGCTTTGGCAATTACTTACCAACATTGGTGGTGGGCAGATCCCAGGCATCTTCGGAGTAGTCACCCCAAACGCTTACTACCTGCGATTCACCGATGTCGACAGGGGAGTTCATTTTATTTCTTAAATCAACTTTCCATTTCGGATCATACTGCTCACCGATGGCGTCGGAATGCAGCAGGATGAAATCGGCAGTCACCATATCAGGGGAATAAAAAACAAACCTTTTATTTCTCTGGCTGTTGTTCAGGGTATAATATTGCCATATTTCATATGGATAAGTATTCGGTTCTGCGTAATGGCCTTCCCTCGCATTTGGCGGACCATATTGAAGGAATACACGGCCGCGGTCGGTCTGGTAGCCTTTCTTTATTTTTGTAGCGAAATTGGCCTGGGCGGTGTTCACCTGGTTTTTGTATCCCAGCCATGCTTTTTCGGGTTCAGTTGCATTTCTTTGCTGCCAGAAGCTGAAAAAATATTTTTGCAGGGTAGGGAGATCTGATTTTTTCAGCTGGTATTGAATGAAATCCTTTTCGTATCCGGTTGAAACCGGGTAAGCACAACTGATAAACTCCCTGAGGGAGTCGGCATTAGTGATCTTCTCGGCAAAAGTTCCCTGGATATCGGTGGATGCAATCTGTGTGATTGAGTAAGTAGCTCTCGGGTTTGTCCTCTGGAAAAATACCCGCTTTGAAAGCAGCACTTCATTGCCGGCATTCCTTGCTTCTATAACAAGATTGTAATTTCCGGTGGCAAGATCCTTGATATTGACTTCGGCAAGCAGTACATTGACAGCTTTGGGACTTTCTTTTTTTGCCTTGGCAAATTCGTTCAGCTTAAGGTTGTTTTCAAAACATTCGATATAATAGGAGAGAAGGAACATCTGTCCTTCGGGCAAAGCTTTATCAAGGCCGTACAGTTCAGTATAGAAACCCAGTTTGGCGTCTTCTTCGTTATAAAAATTGTAAATGCCGGGAACAAGGTCATAGCCACTCTTGGAGAGAACCGTCGATTTATCGGTCCTGGTGTAACTTTTAATCAATTCAACGCTCGACATGGAAGGTTTGTCAGCAGGAAAATCCACAGTAATTTTCTGCATATAAGGCATGGCCTGGGCCGTTTTATTTTTATCTGAAAGCTGGATTTCGAAATTATACGTCCCGTTGGCCAACTGAAATCTCTGAAGGTCTAAAAACTGGAAGTTCATGTGAGCAGTATCAGCAACATCCTTGCTGTTCAGTTCGTATTTTTTATAAGCTTTGATGTTATTATTATCCTTGAATGTCATGAGTACATTCACGGTGGCTTTATATTTGCCATTCTCCTGTTTAACCCATTTCACGCTGTTTCCGGCAATACTCAGATATGTTTCCACATATGGACCTTCGGGGGAATTGAAAGTCGCGTAGGTAAGATATGCCCATAGATTTCTTGCCGAAGCAGATGGCCCTCCTAAAATGAAACAGGCAAGGAACATCAGAAGTATGCTCTTTTTCATAACACCAAGATTTATGTTTTTATAATATAATAATGTTTCCTGTTGAGGATAAAATCAATATACAAATATATTGAAAATACGCTGATTTGGCAAGAAAATTCTGTCAAGAGGGTAATCTGTCGGGTAAAGCACCTGATCAAGAATGTAAGAAGGCATTCTTGCCGGTTTGGAAAATTGTTGTAATTTTGCCCCCGGAGAGATGGCAGAGTGGTCGATTGCGGCGGTCTTGAAAACCGTTGAGGTGCAAGCCTCCGGGGGTTCGAATCCCTCTCTCTCCGCACTTAATATCCGTAAATGCAATATTGTCAAGCGTTTACGGATTTTTCATTCCTCCCTATTCCATATTTGCACACACTTTCATTCAGGCGTTAATTTGGTAGGTGCCTGATTAAGGGTCCCATTTTTTACGGCAAACCTCCCAAAGGTGAGATTTAACAGCCCTTTCCGTGGTACTTCATCCAGCACCCCCTAATTTTATTAAATTTTGATAAATTATTATTAACGATAGAATTGTCTATAACAAGTTTTAGAGTGAACGAATTTTTGTTATATTATTGCAACCGAAATGGCTTGAGGTGGAAATAAAATACTTTTTTTTCAGAAACAGCAATACCCTTGACATTCCCTGGACTCTAAACGTACTTTTGTTGCTCAATAAATTTTAAATGTATTGTTTAACTAAAATTATCAAAATGGAAGAGTTGAAGACTAAGGCTGAGATTAAGCAGATTTTGCATATTAAATCTGACACTACTATCTGGAGGCTTGAAAGGGCTGGTGTGCTCCCCTCATATCAGGCAGGGAGGCGAAAACTATATAAGGTATCAGAGGTGTTAGAAGCCTTAAAGGTCCCGCTGAAGGCGGCTTAATAAGATTGCCCGACAATGACAGGAGAGGCATATACACTCCAACAGCGTATTATCCGCTTTTTAGAATCGGAGGGACACCAGGTTGAACTCCCTTACCGGGATGTGGCCCCCCGGGTGTGGAATTACCCCGACGGCGTTGCCAACATAGCGGCTACCATTGGGGGTAAGTCAGTAAAAATTCATGTTAAGGGCGATTATAATCAGGGACCGTCCCAGAAAGACTACCAACAGAAAGTTGAAAATGCCGGGGGTATATATACGATAGTCACTGGCTGGGAGGAGTTTCACAATTGGTACACTAATACTTTTTAATCATGGTTAAAAGCACAAAAAGTCACAGAAAGGGGGCACCCCCCGTTGAGCGTTATTCCGAAATGCCTAATCCCGGCACCCCCGGGCTTACAGACAAGGACACAAACACCCTTACTAAATATATAATCCGTTTTTTTCATCGGACGGGGCGGCGGGCAAACATAAGCACGGTCATTGAGGGAGGGTTAATAAAATTCGAGGTGAGATTAGGACAAGTAAACAAGGTGAGACCGCAAGGAGTGTCACGGGCAGGTGTGAGTAGAAGGGGGCTGGTATATCATGACCGACCTTAACCAGTTTTACACCCGTTAAATGAAGAGTTTCTGATAAAAAATAATGGCAACCGGGTCAGGGTTGCCAAAAAATTCAAATGATGCAAGAACAAGGCAAAGATACAACATTAGAGCCAGTAAACCAAGCCCTTTCGAGGGAAGGTGACGGTAAATTTTCCTATTTTAACCCCCCAATAACGAACACAATCCCTACCCCCGGCCCCCTTACCCTGAGCGCTGTTTTCGATATAATTACCGGAAACGAGCTAAAGGAAATAACTAAAGAGTTACGGGGGCTCCCCACAGAGGAGGAGCAAAATAAGTTTAAACTAGAACGCTGCCCGTCTGTTTGCTTTGCCGGGGTCTTTACATACAGGAATGCAGAATCATTACAAACCAGGTCGGGGTTGTTTATGTTGGACATAGACAAGCTACCAGACACCGAAAGCGCAAAACAAAAAATATTAATGACCTCCTCACCCGCTTTAATGTATGTTACACCTAAGGGGCACGGATTGAAAGTTATTTACCGTATTGACACACTTAAGGCTGATCATGGCACCTGGTTTAAAACCTTACAAACCTACTTTGATAATAAATTAGGGATACCGATTGACGCTGCTTGCAAGAGTGTTGCCTGGGCCAGCCTCTTGTGTCATGACGAAGAGGCACATTTTGACCCTGATGCACCGATCCTGGGAGAAGCTTTCTTGAGGGAATACCCTATTATTAGGAATGATATAATAAAAACAAAAGGGGCGGGCTCGAAGTTTGAGCCCGGGAATAGGAATAATCATGTTTTTCGGAAAGCCTCTCAGTTGCGGGGGGCCGGGATTACAAAAGAAGAAGCCCTGATTTTTTTGGGATCATTCGAACAGCCAGGTTTTGATAGGGCGGAAATCCAGCGGGCTATTAATTCAGCATATAAGGGTAATGAACCCTCTGCGTTTGATGATCTAGACGAATTATTATCCTCTGCTAAAATTGATCCATTAGCTGACATTTCACAGCCGCCCGTTATTTTACGGTATGATAGTGTACCGTTTGCAACCCTGGGAAATTTCAGCCTTGTCACAGGAAAGCCTAAGGGCAGAAAAACAACGTTTTTAACTGCCCTGGTTGCTGCTGTATGTGATCATTCTCCATTAGACAAGCTTACGGGGAGCCTGGGCGGGCGGGACGTTCTATATATAGACACTGAACAATCACAATTTCACGCAGCTAGGACAATTAAGCGTATTTGTCGATTAATCGAAAAGGACAATCCGGCAAACTTTGAGGCTTACGGATTACGGAGGTTTACACCGGCCCAACGGTTTGCAGTAATTGAACACAAGATTATGAAAATGGATAACCTGGGGCTGGTTATCATAGACGGTGTACGGGACTTATTGACAATTGGGATAAATGATGAAGCCGGAGCGACCGCCCTATGTTCAAAAGTACTCAAATGGAGTTATGACAAGGAGATTCATATCTGTATGGTCCTACATCAAAACAAGGGGGACGATAATGCCAGGGGGCACATAGGCACCGAGCTAGTGAATAAGGCTGAAACGGTTTTAAGTGTAGCTAAAGACCTTAAGAACAAAGCCGTTTCGATAGTAACACCGGTATACACCCGGGATTTGGATTTTGAGCCGTTTGCCTTTACTATGGCCCCCGACGGATTACCCTATACCCATATACTTGAAACGCACACGGTTAAAGATGCGATCCATGAAGGCATGACAAAGGCTCTCCCTGGAACGAAGAGCCTGGGGTATAGAGAATTGGGGCAAGCGTATAAGGAGAAAGCAGGGGTATCCCTGGCAACAGCAAACCGGCATATTAAGCAAGCAATGAAAGCCGGGATAATTACTTGCTCAAATAAGGAGTATAAATTAAACACACCCCAGGAAAATGAGTAGCTTTTTTAATTTTATACTATCACAATATACTATCACTATCATCCCGTATCTATATATACGGGAATGATAGTTGATAGTAATGATAGTAATGATAGTAATGATAGCATAATGATAGTAAAAATGATAGTAACCCCCTTTTTCGGTGCCTTGGTGCTACAATTCCGGCTACACTTCGAGCAATGAAAAGCCGCAAACAATTGAATAACACGCAAATACACACCGTTATAGCGGTCTCGTCAGGACTTATTAGCCCTTTTTCTACAATGGATCAGGGCTAGTACGGGAGGCCTTGCCTCATCCGTACCTCATCTCAGTAAAGACTAAACACACCCTGTTACTCATAAAAGAAAAAAGTTGCTGCTTTAGATGCAGCGTATGCCGCCTTCTTAAGTACCTGAATTTCTTTTTCAAGGTTAATATCGGGTGTTTTCTCATATTTCAACTGCAATTCAGAGCAGTGCCTTGAAAGCACAAAGGCTAATGTGCACATTTCGGCATTAGTCAAAGACAGCCTGAGTTTTTTGATATCTTCCATAGGCCACTAGTTTAAATGATAACACACCGTAATTCAAAAAGGAGGTCGGTAAGGATTTGCTTTACACTTAAATATCTCAGGCTCTTAATGTTTGTCCCCTCTTCCAGGTATAATTTGCGATTAACCTCAATCATCATTGACATAACTGCTGGGTCTTTGTGATAGAACTCTAGCGGGACAATAGTACCCGAGTAAGGGGTATCAATACCTAATGAAAGCCCGTACTTGTTGCAAAACCGCTGGGATATTTCAACCAGGACAGCCGGGGTGTGAAATATATCAGTTCCTATGTTGATATCCGGTCTACCTGGGTTTTGGTCAAGGTCACGTATCAGTGGGGTATCAGGGAATGAATGACAGTCAATAATAAAAGCCCTCCCCTGGTCCCTAAGCTGGTCGGCAATGGCCTGGGTTAACCTCTTATGGTGGGGGGTATAGTAAGATTCTATTATCCCTGAACGTAATACAGGCGAGACAGACCGCAGCGGCGAGCCGTCGTCACAGTGCGTGTAAAGAACGCCCATACCCTTCTTAGACATGTCCTCCATCTCGTCACTAGCAAACCTCTCTACGTCGCAGAAAACCCTGGAAAAAGCAGCCCTGACGCTAATGTTAGTACCCCCCTGGAACAGTTCATCCGTATACCAGTCTGTAAGCAGTAATAATTCATTCTCTAACCTGGTATCGCTGGCAAGGTATCCCTCCCTGGAAGGGACGTTAGTTGAGGAGTGGGGAATATTTAAAATTAGAGGGGCCTGGATCATTCTGGTACCTTGTGCGGGGAGCGTGTTAATGTATAGCCTTTTTTTACACTGTATGTAAAATGGAAATCGTTCCAAAATCGTTCCACTTTTTGGGGTCTATTTTTGCGTAACTCGTTGTTTTGTAACCTTATCGTAAATAGAAATCGTTCCAAAATCGTTCCACTTTTTGGGTTTTGCCGCCCCCTTTGAGGCCCTCCCATACCAGGCAGGCTATTGTTTTATTACCGGGACCTGTTTGTCCTCAGCGATATTCAGGACGGCACCCTTAAAAGGCTCAAATGAATAAAAATCGTTCTCAAGGAAATCCTTAAACTGCTGGTCGTCGTTAAAGGATTTTAATGAGAATCTCTTATTAGGGTCCATTGCCTGGGGGTTTGGTACTTCGATCCTGACACCGTATGAAACCCCGTTTTTAATTGGTAGCTCAACCCGGGGGCCTGTAATGTTGCCATGCCGGGACGGGTCAACGGACAGCCCCCGGCGTTCAATTGTTAACACCCCTTGAGAATATATTTTATAAGTCATTCTCATGTGGTTTCTCATGGTAGCAACCAAATTTCCGTTAAAGTATATAGGGAACGGCTGGTTTTCATCCATGCCGTAATTATATACAACGTAAATCAGGGCGAAATCAGAGCTATCCCGGGACCTGGGCGGCCCTACCCTGGCTATTGAATCCATGCTTTTTGCCATTTCTTTTTCTTTATCCTTTTGAAGCACGTCAACAAAGCCGTTAGAATATTGGATTTTAACGATATCCGCTTTACTTATTTCATAAGCGGGACCATGGGGTATTTCAGCTTTTTTATATCTAACCTTATCCAGGGTTACTTCAATTACCTTACCCCGATAAACGTTTCGATCTGTTGTATAAATTAAATCCTGGGAGCGTCCTATAAAAGCAAACCCAACAAGAACACAAATTATCACAAACTTACTCATAACCATAACTTTACCTTTAGAACAAAGGGATTACACTCCTCTAAGTTACACCTTTTCTTAAATGTACCCAGCCCATTAGCGCCCGATAGGTTCCGGGTTAGTTTTTACAAGCTCTGTCCAGGGCGTCAGCCGCCGCATACTTTACAAGCATTGTGTTTTGGAGGTTCTTGACTTCATTTCTATACCCCGCTAGTTCATCCATTTGCCTAATTACTTGACATGAAAGGACGACATGGGTTTGCAATCGCTTAATTTCATGTTCGTTTGTCACCCTGGCGGCCTCCAGTTCATGGATATACTCATGTAGGTCTTGGCGAGACCAGGTGTTAAATTTCGTGTCGGGGGTTTCTCTTTCTTTAGACATATTTCAAGTTTTTAGTGTTAATGGTCACCTTAAGAACAATTGGACCCGGGATTGCCATGTCCTTATAATAGAGGAAAGGAGAGAGACAATAGCAAACGATTTTCGGGCAACATTTTTTTTCGTCATACCGGGGGGTGGTTCGCAGTTTCCGTTTTTCGTTTCGGTCCCACTTGTGATATTATGGCATTTACTGCAAACGCAGAGGGGTACCGCTCAAAACAGCGAATCAACCTGTGTCGGGAAATAGCCTTCATTTTAAGGGTTTTAACATGGGTAAAACATAGAACAGGTTATTGTTATTTAAATTTAGTCTAAGAATTAGTAAATTGATCCGGAGGCAGGTTCAGTTTTTTGCATGTTGTTTGAGGTTTTTTATGCTGAAAAGCTTCATGGCGTCTTTCTTCATTTCAAGGTTTACCTGGTAATACTGCTCCATCATGGAATGGTCGCTATGTGTGGTCATTCCCATTGTTATTTCAGACTTCACTCCCAGCCAAACATTCAAGCTTATAAAAGTCTTTCTCCCTGTGTGGGTCGAAATGAGCTTATATTTAGGGGTGACCGTTTCTTTTCTTTCATTCTTATAAAATTGCACCTTACTCACCATGTCTGTAACCCCTGCATCTTTAGCAAACGCCTTAACCGCTTCATTCATTTTCTGGTTTGAAATGCAGGGAAAGGCCATTTCCTGCTTCTTGGAATTGTAATTTGGGGTATTCTTATACTTCTCCAGGATCATGCGGCTAAACTCATTAAACGGGATAATTGCAGTATCTCCAGTTTTCAGCGTGACACACTTAATTACCCCCTGGTGGTAATCAACATCTCCCTTTTTCAAGTTTGCAATGTCAGAGAACCTTAAGCCCGTTGCACAGGCAAGGATTAGATAGTCCTTTGCCCTTTTGTGCGATTCAGAGACCGGTGAATAGTTATACATGAGCAAAAACTCCCTTATGGTTAGTGCAATGATGTTTATGTCCGCCTGTTGTTTCTTCTTGCCGGTTTCAAGTTTGCAGTACTTCCTAAAATCAGGGTTCTTGTTGTACCCCTTTTCCTCTGCCCAAATAAGGAATGATTTAATAAAGCTAAAATTCTTCTTTATGTATGGGTTGTAAAATTTTGCGACCTCACCTTCAGGTGTGGTCTTTTTGGCATCAAAATAGAAGTCGGCCAATTTCTTAAAGAAAACCTCGTCCATTAGGTCAAAGGCAATGCCGGTATGACATTTCCTTCCAAACTCCATTAGGTGAGATTTAAGGGTAGTAAACTTTGTTGTTGTTCCCTTGGCCCATTTTGTGCCTCCCTCCTTAATATACTCGTCAAAATACTGAAAAAAGTTCCCGGCTGACTGCTGGTTCTTTTTCAAGCGGCCCGAAATATAGGCTGGGCTTAACCGCTCGCCTTTATCCCAGGCATCGTAGCAAACTCCCTCAAGCTCTGACTTGAGCTTACTCAGGGCCTTGTTTAGCCTCGTGGCGTGGGTGTGACTAGCTACTATCCTTTGCCCCTGCTGGTTCCAAAGGTCGGCATCTATCCTAATACCTGTAAATGACTTGTAGCGGCCCCCATATGAAACGGAAAAGATTATAGGTACGTCCACTGTAATTACTTCGCCGTCCTTGCCTTTACGTCGCTCAAGATAGAACTTTACCCGGGGTGTGCGGACGGCCTTACGTTGGTTCTTAAAGAGTGCTACCATATTTCAAGTTTAAAATATCGCACAAAGCTACACACATTTATAGGCAAAAACAAGTGAAAAATGATGAAGGTTGTTAACAAGTGGCAGTGTCCTAAACCCCCCGTCAATCCTGGTAAATGAAAGACGGTGAAAGCTTGTAACCCTTGACGGATTTGAAAATTGAGACCCTCTCTCTCCGCCAGTCTTGAAAAAAACCGCCTGAATTATTTGATTCAGGCGGTTTTTTTATGGGCTCCTGCCAGTCCTACCTTGTGATAATTATTTTCTGAAGATAATCCTGCTGGATGCCTCCTGCAGTTATGGCTATTTTCAGATTATAAAGGCCTTCCGGCAGGTCTTTGATCTGCAGGGTGACTCTTGCATTCCCTTTCTCAACGTGTTGCTCAGGGATCACTGTTACTTCCCTGCCCATCACGTCCAGCAGTTTTATTCGGCAGTCTGCTGCTGAATTCAGCTGAAGTTCTAATGTGACAAAATCCCGTGCAGGGTTAGGGTAGACTTTACAGGAGCTTACCAGGTCAGCATCAGTGATACTATTTGGTTTGATGGTAAGGCTTGTAAGCTCAGCAAGCTGGATTACTTCGCCCAGGTCATCCGCCAGTTCTGATTCGAAATCAGGAGATAAATCTATGGATTGACAGTCTCTGAAAGCTTCTTTTGCCCTGAGCTTCAGTGTCAGCAGGGTTTCACCTTCATTAAGTCTCAAACCATTGATCTCCGACCAGGCTATGCGGACCTGTCCCGGAAGAATGTTATACACCGGTTCGCCCTGGCTGATCCGGACATCCAGCACCTCGATTAAATCCTGAGGATAAGGGATTACCAGGGAAATGGCGCTGACTGTCATGTCGCTCCCTGCTTTTACCGGGAGTTCAAATACCTGGCCGGGTTTCACTTTGATAACACCGGCATTTGTGATTTCAACATTCCGGGAAATCCATTTGCCGGTTGAAGGAATGTTTGAGCCGTTTACATCCCCGACACATAACCCATAAAAATTCTGGGTTACAGCGGCCCCGTTTACAATGATGGTGTCTCCTCCGCCTGGTTTTGCAAACGTCCAGTTACCGCGGTCGAACGAATTATCGAGTCCCGAAAACCTGCGTTTTATCTTGATTGCATCCGTGGCATTGATGGAGTTGCTGAGGTTAACATCAGCTGCGAGAAGTCTCACCGGTTCAGTCAGGACTTCCAGGCCTGCAAAATGCCTCTGTACCTTGATGGCATCCGTGGCATTCACACTTGACCAGGGTTTGCTCGTCCTGGCAGAAACCGTATATATGCCATTTGGTTTGCAGGCAAAAGAGTAAGCGCCTGAAAGGGCCGTCCGGGTGGAGTCGATCCGGATACTATTTTGTTTAATTACCACCCATAATGAATCAAGAGGCGTGGCCGCAGTGTTATTATAGGTGAATGTTCCGCTCATTTGCCAGCCCGGAGCGTAATATACCAAACCATTACGGTAAAAAAATGCAGTCGGAATATCAGTCAACGGGTTTCCTACAGAATCAGCATAGGCACAATCCTGGCCGGAGTTGTCGGTGTTATTCCATATCAGGTTAGTTTCTCCGGTGTTATGAGTAAACTGGATATCCAGCACTTTGCTTCCATAGGCAAGTGTAACAGGTGTCGGATCAGACCAGTTGATCATTACCTTGCTCAATGTTGGTGAAACGGATGTGTTTGTGACAACCAACCCTGCCAATGCCGTGTTAATATTGGCCGGTCCTGTATAAGTCAGTGCAACAGGATTATAATCAAGGCGCAGCGAAAGACCTCTGATTTTCCTGAATCTATCAGCTTTGACCGGGACAAATACTGTTGTATAATCGTTGATGTTGATTGTGTCGGTATATGTAAAGGGGGCGTGTTTTAATGCATTCAGAATTGTAAAAGCAGCATCGCTCACATCGAAGGCATTTGCATTTATTGTACTCGTCACTTTCACCTTGCAGGGTGTCGAAAGCGCAGTAGGAGCAGGGTTCGGAACAGTCCAGGAATAAGAGCCGGGAGTGGCAGGGGTGCTGGCGACAACCGAAGTCCAGTTTGTCCCATTATCAATAGAGTATTCAATTTTCACGTTGCTTACAGTGCCGGCATTCCAGGTTATCGGATGAACTGTGCCGCTAAGCCATATCTCGCCTCCGTTAGGTGAGATCATCTGGATGGGGTTTGCTGTAGTAAAACTTTGCTGGTCTCCGTATGAAGTCCCACCGGTATTGATTGCATATGCTCTGACATAATACAAAGTACTCCCCGATAACCCGGTCAGATTGCTGACAAATGCTCCTGTTCCGCCACCATCTGTAGTATGGCTGTCTGCAATTGTCGGGCTGGATGCTGTACTCCAGCAAACTCCTCTTGATGTTACCATTGAGCCGCCTCCAATGGCGATGGTCCCACCACAAGTTGATGCAGTTGTAGTTATACTGCTAATTGTTGCGGTTGTCAAAGAAGGAGTGGTTACAAAAGATAGTTCATTGCCGTATGAAATTCCGTTTGAATTCCCTGAATAGGCCTTCAAATAATACAAAGTATTCGATGAAAGACCGGTCAGATTACTTATAAATACTCCTGTTCCATTACCATTGACGGTATGATTGCCGCTTATTGACGGACCAGGGCTTGTGCCCCAGCAAACGCCGCGGATTAACACATTGCACCCCCCGTCGGAAGTTACATTTCCCCCTGATGTTGCCAGGGTTGATGCGATGTTTGACGCGGCGGATGTCGTAACTGTTGGGGCTGTCGTCCCTCCATTGGTGCTTTTAATGCAGCGCAAGGGGAACCCACCCGATTTAGGGTAATTGGTCATATAACTGGCCGTAGATGTAAAATACAACAGATTGCCTGCATTACCAGCGGTAGTCTGGATGCTGCTCCAGTACATCCCCTTGACACCACGGTCGAAGAGAGTTCCATTGTTCATGTTAAGATCCCCTGCGGCATGGAACTTTAATGGGGAGTTCCAAGGCCCGTTCCAATCGGACCAGTTACCGCTTGCATCAATATTGGTTAATTCAGTATTGGTTGGAATGCGCCATCCGCATCCAAGCTCAAGTGCACAGGGGTCGTTGGCAGCTTCCCAGTCAAGGTTTTCACTGATAGAATATATCCAGGCAGTATTGGGTGTTCTGGTAGTCCCGTCATTCTTGTATCCCTGTTTGCGATTAAATTGCCAGTACCAGCCTGCCGAAGCCTCAGTCGCGTCGTTAACAGCAGTTGCCTGATGGTCGGCGCCAAGGTTACTGCTTATCCAGCATTTTGTTGTTTCTCCGGGGATACCTGTTACGGTTCCATAAGTCACGGTTTTATTGACCGGCGCAACACTGCCAGTTATGTGATTAACAGTGAACGAGTTGCATGCATTTAAAGCAAGTGTGGTAAAACTCACTTCACTTCCATATACTGTTCCTACAGAGTTCGTTGCATATGCCCGTACATAATAAGTGGTACTTGCTGTTAATCCTGAGATGTTACTTGTGAATATTCCCATACCGCTGCCATCTGTTGTTTTTGCATCGGCGATGGTTGGGTTATGCGCTAAGCTCCAGCATACTCCCTTCGGGCTAACCGTTGAACCTCCGTCGCAGCTGACAGTACCTCCGCCTGTCGCAGAAGTTTCATTTATACCTGAAATTGCAGTTGTGATAACATTCGGCAAAACAGGAGCAGCAAGGGTGGGGAGGGTAAACTGAAGCCCGTATTCTGTTCCAAGAGTGTTTGTGGCATATGCCCGGAAGTAATAGGTAGTATTTGCAGTCAATCCTGTGAGTGTACTGCTGAATGAGCCTTCACCTCCGCCGTTAACGGATTTACTATCGGCAATTGTTGGCAGCTGGGATGTACTCCAGCACACCCCTCGGGCTGTGATTGTGTCGCCTCCGTCACAGGCGATTCCACCTGCTGTTGCCGTGGTTGTTCCAATACAGGTAACTGCCGTAGTTGTAACGGTAGGGGGTATGTTAACTGCACCGCTGAGTTGTAACATACATACTCCCCATTGCTGCATTCCGCCGTATGATCCGCCCCAGGTCATACTATGCATCGCATAATCCCAGGTATCATGTAAGTAAACAGTATTGCTCGCATCATCATACCCATATCCCAGCATGGTATGTCCCCATAACTGGATCAGCACAGGACGGCCGGCATTAATTTCCTGTTTAAACTGGGTAAAGCTGAACCCCTTGGTATTACTTCCATAAGGATATACAAATTGAGTATAATAATCTGCAACGGAATATCCTCTTGATAAATAGAATTGCGAAAGGCCGTATAATCCATCAGGATAATTCCAGTTGGCCAACACCTTAACCGGAGTTCCTGTAGTATCAATCATGAAACCGGTACCTCCGTCGGTACGTTGATACGAATACTGATTTGAGTACATATAATCAGCAGTGCAATCATCCCAGGTATGCTGCGTCCACCCATTGGTAATATAAGGATCGGGGTCCATGCTATTATATTTAACCCAATAATCATCGACATGCCCCCGTGTGCTTCTTCCGTCCACGCCGTTTCTTGTGGCGCTTATCGGGCATTGTTTCCGGGTTTCCCCGTTAATGACTACCGATCCCCAGGAACTGTTATCCATTGGGGCAACCCCTCCATTGGTAGGGCCGGTATAAATATTAGGACGTCCTGTACGGTCATAGTAACCAGCCATCATCGAAGCAGAAGTCGGAGAGCAACCAAACGACCAGTCATAACCCGGAACATCAGAAAGTATAACCGATCCCCTGCTTGTGTTGGCAACCGGCATTCTGAAATTGTCGGGAGGTTTCCCTGGAACTATAATGTTCACCAACAGCCTTCCTGAAGGATCGGTGTACCGTCCTGTAATGTATTTCTTAAATTCAGATGAATTCTGTCCCTGTAAGGACAACAGGCCAAAGATAAAAAGCAAAACAAGTAAAAGTTTTCTCATAACACCTGGGATTGAAAAAATATACTGAATGATCTGATTGATAATACCATACTAATTACCTGTTAAAAATATAACAAAATTTTCAAAGTACAAAACTGAATTATTAACCGCAGCTATTTTTACGTAAACGCTGCCTTTTAAAAAATTATCGTCATTATTTTACACATAAACGCTGCATTCCAAAATATTATCGCTGCCATCTTCGGGTCTCCCTCAAAATGCCGGGGAATGAATCAGGTATAAAGTTTAATTTTACACTCGCAGATGAGCCGGCTTCTCATAATATGAAAAGCCCCAGCCTATACTGAAAAACCAGATGAGCGATCAAGCCTTCAAACTATGCCGGAACGATTCTCCCTGTCACGAAATCTAAGCTGCCTCTATCTTGTCAAGGTCGCAAAATGGATGAACCTTGTCATGCCTATCATCGTCCTCTTTTACAAGTCGAATGGGATGAGCATGCAGGATATCTTCACACTGCAGGCTGTATATTCCTTTACCCTGATGATGCTCGAAATACCTACCGGGTATTTTGCCGATCTTGCCGGCCGCCGCACCAGTATCCTTGCAGGTTCTGTCTTTGGTTTCGGGGGGTATCTGATTTACAGCGTTTCATCAGGGTTTTGGGAGTTTGTAATTGCAGAGACCATACTGGGGGTCGGTATGAGCCTCGTTTCAGGAGCCGATTCGGCTATGTTATATGACTCCCTGATGAGTGCGAAAAAAACAGATAAATATACCCGGTATGAAGGGAGGATCAGTTCAATAGGGAATTTTGCCGAAGCTGCAGCCGGGATAATAGGGGGGCTCCTGGCTGTTTCCTCCCTCCGCACACCATATTATTTTCAGGCAGCAGTAGCTTTCATAGCAATCCCTGCGGCATTGTTCTTAAGGGAACCACCCGTTCACGGACATATCCGCAAACCTGGCTTCAGGGATGTGTATAAAATAGTGGTCAAGGTTCTGCACGGGGATAAAAGACTGACCTGGAATACGCTTTTCTCGGCGGTGACAGGGGCTTCAACCCTTACTATGGCATGGTTTGCACAGCCGTATTTCAGCAAGGTAGGCCTTCCGGTTTCCTCATTCGGGATCGCCTGGGCCATCCTTAACCTCAGTGTCGGAATTACTGCAATCTTTGCCTGGAAGATTGAAGCCGGTCTTGGTCCTCCCCGAACGGTTATACTGTTTACAGCCCTGCTCTTCCTCTCGTATACAGGCCTTGCTTTAACGAATTCCTACGCAGGCATGATCTTCCTGCTGGTTTTTTATCTTGCCCGGGGGCTGGCCACCGTCACGCTCAGGAATTACATCAATGTTATTACAACTTCCGATATAAGGGCAACCGTGTTATCGGTCAGGAATTTCATTATCAGGCTGATCTTTGTGCTTACCGGACCGTTTTTTGGATGGGTTACCGACCATTACAGCCTTAAAGCTGCAATTTTATCAGCAGGAATGATCTTCGGCGTCTGTGGCGTCATTACGATGTACTTCTTTATTCATTACAAGACATATAAGGCAAACTAATCCCGAATCAGGTAACAAGTTCCCGTTTTTTACGTTTAAGGATACATCAATCTTGCAGATCAACTATGGGTACAAATACCAACGAAAAAGTAATTCAGGCTGTTTTCAGTTTTCTTGAAGCAGTTAACGGCAAAAAGGATGTTATAGCAAATTCGGAACTGATAAGGGGGATGATTGATGAATTGATGAAGGCGGATGACAATACGGCGGAAGCAATCACCCTGCCCTGGTCAAGGCTTGATCATGACCTCAGGTCGCCTATGAACGGCATACTTGGGTTTACCGAAATACTTCTTGATGAGATTACCGACCCTGACCTTAAATGGAAGGCTGAACAGATCAGGGTTTCGGCTGAGAAGCTGATGCAGCTGCTCAATAAAGGCAATATATATTGCTTTAAATCGTCTTCGGGAGAAGATCTCTCAAAATCATCCCGCCCGGAAATACCTGTTGAGAAAAGAATTGTACCTGCCCATATCCCGGAAAAGCAAAAAGCCAAATCCGCAGGTAAAAAACTTCCAAACGTTTTGATAGTTGAAGATAATATGGTTAACAGCAACCTCCTTCAGCAATATATCAAAAAATACTGCCACCTGTTCTTTTCGCAAACGGGAACAGCTGCTGTAGAGGTCGCAAAAAGGGAGAAGCTGGATGCGATATTCATGGATATAAATCTCGGCAAGGGAATGGACGGAACCCAGGCCATGCTTGAGATAAGGAAGCAGGCAGGAAATGAAAACCTTCCTGTAATAGCAGTTACAGGATTCGCAGCAAGGGAGGACAGGGAGAAATTTCTGGAAGCCGGATTTGACGAATTCATTGCCAAACCCTTTGAGCGAAAGGATGTCGTGAGTGTCATCGAAGCCCTGTTTAAGCAGGAAGACTGAGACGCAAGCTGAAATAACCCGAATTTTTTCCTATTTTTGCAGCCTCATTTTACCGGAGAGATGCCAGAGCGGTCGAATGGGGCGGTCTCGAAAACCGTTGACCCTCGTAAGGGGGTCCCAGGGTTCGAATCCCTGTCTCTCCGCAACATTCATATAAGCCGCTTGATTGCGGCTTATTATTTTTAGTATATGACAGTGCAGGAAAGGATTCACCGCTATAATGCTATCCCGACAGGCCCGGGGCCTGTAATCTTCTGGATGCAAAGGGACCAGAGAGTTAAGGACAACCGGGCTCTCGTTTATGCACAGGAAAAAGCCATTGAGATCCGTCAGCCACTCCTTGTTGCCTTTTGCCTCCTTCCGGACTTCCTCGGTTCAACCGGCCTGCAATTTCAATTCATGCTTAAAGGCTTGAATGAAGTTTCCGCCAGCCTGGGGAAAAAGAATATCAGCATGCTGATACTTAAAGGCGAGCCCGGCCAAATCATTCCTGAACTGGTCAGCAGACTGGATGCCGGATTGCTTGTGAGCGATTTCAATCCCTTACGGATTGTTCAGGACTGGAAAATGACCATAGTGAAACAGGTTGGCACTGCCTTTCATGAAGTGGATGCACACAATATCATCCCCGCGAGGTTCATCTCACAAAAGGTTGAATTCAGTGCATATACACTAAGGCGTAAAATTGAAAAAACCCTTGGCTCTTTTCTTCAGGAAGAGATCCCTCAACTTATAGTTCATCCTTATACACAGCCAGAGGCATGGCTCAATAATGATGCATTTCATGCTTTAATATTCAAGCCTGAAAGCGATTGTCCTGTTCCACAGTTTGCACAGGATATCAGCTGGGTTAAACCCGGTGAGGAAGCGGCATTTGAAGCGATGGAACAATTCATTTCCTGTAGACTTGATAGCTACGGCATTCTCAGGAATGACCCGAATGAAACAGGTCAATCGGGACTGTCGCCATATCTCCATTTCGGGCAGCTTTCTGCCGAGCGCATTGCTCTTGAGGCAAAAAAATCAAATGCTGCGGCAGGATCTAAAAAAGCCTTTCTCGAAGAACTTATTGTAAGAAGGGAACTGGCCGATAATTTTTGCCTTTACAATCCCTGGTATGATTCATTTGAAGGATTCCATTCCTGGGCAAAAGCCACCCTGAACAAGCACAGGGGAGACACCAGGGAATTTCTATATGATCTGCCTGCCTTCGAGTTGGCTGAAACCCATGACCCATTATGGAATGCTGCCCAGAAAGAAATGCTTATTACAGGGAAAATGCATGGGTTTATGAGGATGTACTGGGCGAAAAAAATACTTGAGTGGACCGGTTCGCCAGAAGAAGCCATGACTGTAGCTGTTTACCTGAATGATAAATATGAGCTTGATGGCCGGGATCCGAATGGCTATGCCGGAATTGCATGGTCCATCGGCGGGGTTCATGACCGTCCCTGGGGGGAGCGTAAGGTCTTTGGAATGATAAGGTATATGAATTTCCAGGGTTGCCGAAGGAAATTTGACATCAAGAGGTATATCAATTCATGGTTAAAGGTGTAAGATAAAGGTATTGGCTGCTTTGCCCCGAACCTGAAATCAAATGAGGAAGCATTGCAGGTCAACCTTTATATAGAGGTTATAAAGATTTTCCTTAACTTTGCCCGTTTTTCAGGGTATCAATACCATATCCTGAACCATCTGCGTTAATATCCAAGTTCCTAATCCACCTCAAAATGAAATTTTTATTGCCTAAGGTATTACTTGCATTTTTGGTAATATCAATAAGTTCCTGCCATCATAATGCTGACCTTTCCATTGCACCCCCGAGGCCTCCCGCTCCCGGACCGGAGTTTAAATGTTCACATGACACAATTTATTTCCGGAATTCGGTGCTGCCGGTCATCATCTCAGGTTGTGCCAAAACTGGCTGCCATGATGAATCATCACATAAGGCCGATCATATCCTTGACAATTACGCCGGGATCATGTCGCTGGTTACACCTTTTGATCCCCAGAGCAGTAAACTTTATACGGTTCTGTTCAGCAACTCTCAGAAAAGGATGCCTCCGGGTACTCCTTTCGTAATGGACCAGAAGAGTATTATATACTGGTGGATAGCACAGGGCGCTTATAATAATAAATGCGATTCGGCAGGCTGTGATTCTACGAATGTAACGTATACTTCATCGATATATCCTATCACCCAGGCCTGGTGCGTTGGTTGCCACGGAGGTTCCAAACCGGCAAACAGTCTTTCACTTGAAACGTATGACGAGGTTGTGGCCTGTGCCAACAGCGACAGGCTGATGGGCGCCCTGCGTCATGATGCGGGGTTTTACCCAATGCCGAAAGGAGGGGAAATGCTGTCTCCCTGTGAAATTAATTTGTTTCAGAAATGGATCAATATTGGTAAACCATAATCAAACATAACCATCGTAAAATGAAAAAAATAATTAATGGCATATTCATATTGTCAGCCTTCCTTTTGTTATTAAGCTCTTGCTATAATGACAATGAATATGACCTGTACCCCTTTTCGGCTGCACAATGCGACAGTACCAATGTGTCATATTCAAAGACCATTGTCCCCATCATGGTGGCGAATTGCAATATCTGCCACTCAACTTCAAGTCCTTCGGGCAATGTGATCACCGAAACATGGTCAGGGTTGAGCCTTGTCGCAAACAATGGTAAACTATGGGGTGGTGTTAACTGGGAACCCGGTTTTGTAACCATGCCTAATCTGGGGTCTAAGTTATCAGCCTGTGACCTTGGTAAAATTAAAAACTGGATAAACCAGGGAGCCCCAAACAATTAAACCTGCAGCCATGAAAAATATTTTTTATTCTTTCTTTTCACTTTTCCTGGCACTTCTTGCATATACTGCAAACGCCCAGGACGATATGACCGCCCTTCTGAATAAGGACTCGAAACCGGTGATCGACTATACCTCTGCGACTTTTAAAGCTACCAGGGTAATCGTGGGCCAGTCATGTGAGAATCCTCCAACCGGAAACCTCATCTTCATGTTTTCTCACCATTTCGGTGCGCTTAATACGGGATATGAAAACCTCTACGGTCTGAAACAGGCCCAGGTCAGGTTAGGCCTGGAATATGGTGCACTCGACTGGTTCGGTTTCGGGGTTGGACTGAACACCCTGCAGAATACCTGGGACGGTTTCCTGAAATTCAAAGTCCTCAGGCAAAGTAAAGGAGGCAGGGTGATGCCTTTTACACTGACAATTTTCGGGAGCACGTCAATATATACTACGAAATGGACAGATCCGAACCGGAAGAACTATTTCTCATCCAGGATATCATATGCTTCTCAGGTCATCCTCGCGAGAAAATTCGGACAGCGGTTTTCTTTGCAGATTGCACCTACATATGTACATGTAAATCTTGTGCCTACACCCGACGATCACAACAATGTTTTTTCGCTCGGAGCAGGAGCCCGCTTCAAGATCAGCCAGCGTGTTGCTATTAATGCCGAATATTATTACCTCTTCCCCGGGCAAATCAAATCGACTCCCGCTACCAGCGCACTATCGGTCGGAGTTGACATAGAAACCGGGGGGCATGTTTTTCAGATATTCCTCACCAACGCAAATGGCGAAAACATGGAAAGCATAGTTACCCAGACAACAGGTAAATGGCAGAACGGGGATATTTTCCTTGGGTTCAATATTTCCAGGATATTCACGGTTGTCAAACCAAAACAATTCAGGTAACAGGATAATTTCACAACTCCATTTTCCGTTGAAACTTAGTGTTATTCAAATCGAACTTAAATCAGATCTGTATGAAAACCTGGCTTAAAGTAGTTTCAGTGCTGGTTTTAATAGGTGTTATTGCTGCATTCCTTGCGTTTTATTTCCTCTATAACAAACCGCATCCGGATTACGAAAATATTGAAGCTGCTTATTCCCTTGCGGCTTCCGATCTGTACAAGGAATACACTGCCGATAAAACAATAGCCGGAAATAAATACAACGGAAAGGTTGTAGAAGTGGCTGGCAGGCTCTCAAAAGTAGAAGTTTCCGATTCACTTACGATCTGTGTGTTTTCATTCAATAAGGGAATGTTCGGGGATGAAGGCCTGCGCTGCACCATGCTGCCGTCTTATGCCGGGAAGGTAAAAAAACTCCTTCCGGATGCAGAAGTCAAACTAAAAGGGTACTGTACAGGGTTTAGCGATACCGATGTGATCCTTGATAAATGTTCCATTGTTAAATAATAATCCAAAAGTTGTATGAAAAAACTTGTCCTGACCCTCCTGGGTCTGCTTCTTCTCTCATTTGCCGGTTATAACCAGAAATTCATTACCAAAACAGCTCACATTAAATTCTATTCAGATAGCCCCCTGGAGAAGATTGAAGCCCACAACCGTCAGGTAAAAGCTGGGCTGGACGCCACAACCGGAGATTTTCAGTTTATTGTTTTAATGAAATCGTTTGAATTTGCCAAGGCGCTCATGCAGGAACATTTCAATGAGAATTACGTTGAATCAGACAAGTTCCCAAATGCAACCTTTACAGGAAAAGTAATAAATATTAAGGATGTGAATACGTCCAAAGACGGAGCTTACGAGGCTTCGGTGGAAGGCAAACTTACAATTCACGGCATCAGCCAGCAAGTTAAAGAAAAAGGCAGTTTTGAGGTAAAGGATGGAAAAATCAACGGGAAGGCAAAGTTCAGCATATTACTTTCCGATTACAATATTAAAATCCCCGGCGCTGTCACCAACAATATTTCCAAGTCTGTTGAAATATCGGTTGAAATGATTCTTGAAAAATTAAACTAGGAGATGAGAATATTTCCTGTTAATGCTCAATTGATCGACCTCGTTTTACAGGATAACGAATACATGGTTTATTACTGTAATAAGCCCCTGCTGTCGCCGGCAGGAAATGAGATCAGGAGCAGTAACCAGAGGATTCTCAAACAACTCATCCTGGAATCCTGCCTTATGAACATCATTACCGATGAGAAAGTGTGCTTGTTCTCGCTACAGTCGGTTATTGCAGATTTCCTTATTCCCGGGCGGGATCCGTTCATGGAGCAGTTTGACGAACTTTCCGCAGCTGATCCTTTCATCCAGCTCCGAAAAGGCAGCATTACAACTGGTGAGATGAGCAAAGGAAGCAGTTTACAGTCCCTTCCCGAAAAAGAACCCATCCTTTTCAATATGGTATTTTGGGGCATTAGCGGGGCCCTGGAAGGGTTTTCGCTTTTCAGCCTTGATTACAGGGAAAAAATCCTTTCAGGGAAAAAGATCACCGATTGGAATGATTTTCTGAAAACTGTTTATTCAGAACTTCAAAATCATCAGAAAGCCATAATAAATATGCTTTCATATGCACATAATTCGGGAGTTGTGCTGCCGATGCTGCTTGCCTGCGGATATATTAACGGAATGGAATATGTTAACGGGCTTTCTGCAATCTACCTGCGTTCAACGGAATCCGGAGCAGGTTCTCCATTTGCAGTACCCTGTATCCAAAAACAAGCTTCGGGGTTTCTTGATGATGTCCCCTCAATTCTTGAAGATGTACGCCATGCGATTGAATTTCTTATTGCCTGCAAATCATCACAGATAAAAGGTCTTGCCGGGATTATCAGCATGGGAGAGGGGCATGACATTGAATTCAAGTCCACCCTGAGGTGGGACCTCAGGGCCGGCAAAACAAACAACCAGGTCGAAAGAGCATGTCTGAAGACTATTTCAGCTTTTCTGAACTCAAACGGAGGTATTCTTCTGATTGGTGTCAGGGATGACGGAAGTTTGGAAGGCATAGAAAGTGACCGTTTCACCAATACCGATAAATTCCTGCTTCACCTCTGGACTTTGATAAGGACTTCGTTTGGGACGGATGTCAGCCCCAATATACAGGCAACACTTGAGGCGGTTGAAGGTAAAACGGTTTGTTCAGTGAAGTGCAACCGTTCGGGAAGACCTGTGTTCCTGAGGCAGCCGGGGTTTGAGGAAGAATTTTACATCAGGGTAGGGCCAGGTACCATTGCACTGGCTGTAAGCGAAGCCCTGAAATACATTTCCGACCATTTCCAGGGCACAAAGAACTGAACTGATTTTATTGTCCGCTGAAGATATTGAACAAACTCTGGGGAACACCCTGGAAATTCAGATCCCCAAGTCCGTGAGCATGGTATGGTGCATAAGGATTAACGTCATACGGGTTCCTGTTTTGGTTCATCTGAAAGCCTGCCTGTATAAAGAAATGTTCTCCAAGTTTATACTGCACATTCACATTAAATCCCTGGGAACCCTGCCGGGAGATGGGAGAATAGGGAGAATAGCTGAGAGATTTTCCTGAAACAGGGATTTCTTTATAAAATGCACCGCTGATAGTGAGCCGGTCATTTACAAAGTATGTTCCGCTGGCAAAAACCGTAAGGCTGGTATAATTTCCACTATATGGCTGAAAAAGATCGCCTGAAAAAAGCGGGCGGGCATTGAAGTAATTGGTGTTTGCAATGGCAAGTCCACCGCTGATCAAAAATTTCTTCCCGACAGGATAACTGACCGTGGGTATTACATACTCGGTAAATCCTGAACCGTAACCTGAGGATGTGGAAAACTCCATTCCTGCGGTCACATGAAAAACGGGTTTTTTCAGCGGATATCCCGAAAGAGACTTTGATCCCTTTTTGCTTATTGTATCCTTTGATACAGCGGCAGGTGGCATGGGATTGGAAGTTACCTGGGCTTCGCAATCTGCAAGAAGGGTTATTAGAAACAACAAAACAAGGATTCGCTTCATTAAAGCCAAACGCTTATTTAAATGTCATAGTGTCCTTTGCCGTAATTTTCTCGCAATAATGACAGCGCAGCTTCAGATCTTCCTTATTGACCACATCAAACCTTGTTACAACGTCTTCGACGTTCGTGATGCAGTTGGGATTGAAGCACTTGACGATCTTTTCAACCTTGGAAGGGATTTCAACATTCTTTTTCTCGCTTACGCTGAAGTTCTTGATCAGGATAAGGGTTGCCGAAGGAGCTACGAGAGCGATCTTGTTGATCTCATCACTTTTGAAAAATTTATTGCTGACCTTGATGATCCCTTTTTTGCCCATTTTCTGGCTTTCAAGGTTCGTTCCGATAAGCAACTGGTCGTTATATTCCATCAGGTTGAGTATCCTCAGAACCTGGTAAACGCTGTGAGAGGGGATATGATCGATTACCGTACCGTTTTCAATAGCCGATACTTTTAATTCTTTCCTTTGATCTGTTTTTTCCATGATTCCTGATTTTTTTTATTCAACAACTCCAAGTATAGCTGCAAGCAATGCCTGGCGTACAAAAACCCCGTTCAGGGCCTGGGTGAAATAATATGCTTTCGGGTTGTCGTCAACGTCGTAAGTGATCTCATTGACCCTTGGCAGCGGGTGAAGGATCTTAAGGTTCGATTTGGCATCGTCAAGCATGTTGTTCCTGAGGATGTATGAATTCTTCACTTTTTCGTATTCCATAGGGTCCTGGAACCTTTCCTTCTGGATACGGGTCATATACAGTATATCGACTTTGGGAATGATATCGTGTATATCGGTGTACTGGTGGTATGCCAGCTGTTTCTCTTTGATATGCATTTTTACTGAACTAGGTAATTTCAGTTCTGCCGGTGAAACAAGGTGAAATGTGGTGTTATAATTGCACAGGGCCATCGTCAGGGAATGAACTGTACGACCGTACTTGAGATCTCCCACAAATGCTACATTGAGGTTGTCGAGGGTTCCCTGGGTTTTCCTGATCGAATAAAGATCAAGAAGTGTTTGGGTGGGATGCTGGTTTGCACCGTCCCCGGCATTGATCACCGGAACCCGGCTTACTTCACTGGCAAACCTTGCGCTGCCTTCTCTTGGATGCCGCATTACAATGATATCAGCATAATTACTGACTGTTCTTATGGTGTCCCTAAGGGATTCACCTTTCTGAACGCTGGAACTTCCGGGTTCCGAGAAACCGATTACCCTTGCCCCAAGCCTTGTCGCTGCGCTTTCAAAACTAAGCCGCGTCCTGGTCGAAGGTTCAAAAAACAAGGTTGCAACAACGTAATCTTCAAGAATGCGCTGCTTGGGACGTCTTTCAAAAGCCCCGGCCAGGTCAAGTATATGGATGTGATCCTCCCTGGAGAAATCATTGATGGAGACCAAACTTTTATTCTTCATGACAGTAAAATTTATGCATAACAAATATCGCAAAAAAAAATCCCGGCTAAACCGGGATTTTAATAATTATTTGATTTTATTTTTCTTCAGGAAATCATTGAGGATCCCTGTCAGGTCGGGCTGGCCGATCTCCTGCAGATCATAATAGACCCGGGTGTTGGGCTTTTTGATCTTGATGATACGGTTCAGGTCGATTGGGGTCGCAATGATGACCGAATCGCACTTTACCTTATTAACGGTAGCTTCAAGGTCTTTTACCTGCTGGTCACCGTAACCCATTGCAGGTAACAGTGTTCCTATATTAGGATAGAGACGGAATGTCTCAGCCAGTTTACCTACTACATATGGCCGTGGGTCAACAAGTTCGGCAGCTCCGTACTTCTGTGCGGCAACAATGCCTGCTCCAAGTTTCATCTCACCGTGGGTCAATGTGGGGCCGTCTTCGATCACCAGGACCTTCTTCCCTCGGATGATCTCGGGATTGTCAACGCGGATAGGTGAAGCTCCGTCAACTACGATAGCCTTGGGATTCAGCTTCTGGATGTTGTTGCGTACCGTTGTGATATTCTCGGGATAAGCCGAATCGATCTTATTGATTACAACTACATCGGAAATCCTTACATTCACTTCACCGGGATAATAACCAACTTCTGCACCCGGGCGGTGAGGATCGGCAACAGTGATCATCAGGTCGGGTTTGTAAAAGGGGAAGTCGTTATTTCCGCCGTCCCACAGGATCACATCACAACCCTTGGGGTCTTTTTCAGCGGCGCGGAGGATGGCTTCATAATCCACTCCTGCATAAATTACATTCCCGCGCACAACGTGAGGTTCGTATTCTTCCATCTCTTCGATGGTGCATTTATGCTTTGCAAGATCCTTAACAGTTGCAAAACGCTGAACCTTCTGTGCAACCAGGTCCCCGTAAGGCATGGGATGGCGCACTGCGACTACCTTAAGCCCTTTTTCCATGAGGATTTCGATGACCCTGCGCGAAGTCTGGCTCTTTCCGCAACCTGTGCGTGTTGCACACACTGCGATCACAGGCTTGGTGCTTTTGACCATGGTGTCCCTGGGGCCGAGAAGCAGGAAGTTCGCTCCTGATGCATTCACCAGTGCACTCATGTTCATAACCCTTGCGTAAGGTACGTCGCTGTATGCAAAATTACAGATGTCGACCTTGAATTTCTTGATAAGTTCGGGTAATTCGGCTTCAACAAAGATTGGGATCCCTTTAGGATAGAGTTTCCCGGCTAATGCAGCAGGATATTTCCTTCCTGCAATATCGGGTATCTGTGCTGCAGTAAAGGCAACTACATTGAAATCCGCGTTATCGCGGTAATAAGTGTTGAAATTGTGAAAATCTCTTCCGGCCGCGCCGATAATAATTACATTTTTCTTCATATAGTGTGTGTTATAATGTTGTCCCGAATTTTTGCAAAAGTACTGATAATTGGGGAATTAAACAAAACCAAAAAACAGCTACTTTTGCAAAATATATTGAAACAGATGTTTGAAAAACGCCTTCTTGAAGCAGCACAAAAAGCCATACGTGAATTGTATTCACAGGATTTTGATTTGTCTAAACTCACTATTGAACGAACCAAAAAAGAAATAGAAGGTGATTATACCATTGTGATCTTCCCATTATTAAAAATTTCGCGAAAAAGCCCTGAACAAACGGCAAAGGAGCTTGGCGAGGTACTTCTGAAAGAGCTGCCTGTGCTTTGCGGCTTCAACGTTATTAAAGGCTTTCTCAACCTCATCCTTTCCGATGAATACTGGCTGTCGTTCCTTGCCGGTAATTACCAACGCCAGGAATATGGCATAAGCCAGGTCATGAGGGAGGAGAAAGTTGTTCTTGAATACAGCTCTCCCAACACGAACAAACCACTCCACCTTGGTCATATCAGGAATAACCTTTTAGGGTATTCCCTTGCCAACATACTTTCGGCAAACGGTTATCCGGTAGTTAAGGTGAACCTTGTTAATGACCGCGGAATACACATCTGCAAATCCATGCTTGCCTACATGAAATGGGGTGGTGATGAAACTCCGAAATCTTCGGGTCTTAAAGGTGATAAGCTGATCGGTAAATACTACGTGCTTTTCGAAACACATTATAAAAACGAGATCAGGGATCTGATGGATAAAGGTCTCACTGAAGATGAAGCCGGGCAGCAGGCTCCGCTTATCATGGAGGCCAGGGAGATCCTGAGGAAGTGGGAGGCCCATGACCATGAGACCATTTATCTTTGGAAACAGATGAACGGATGGGCTTACCAGGGCTTTAATGAGACGTATAAAACCCTTGGAGTTGATTTCGACAGGATTTACTATGAAAGTGAAACATACCTCCTGGGGAAGGAACTTGTACTGGAAGGACTTGAAAAAGGAGTTTTGAACAGTAGGGAGGATGGAAGTGTATGGATAGACCTTAGTGCAGAGGGCCTTGATGAAAAGCTCCTGCAGCGCTCCGACGGTACATCGGTATATATGACCCAGGATCTCGGGACCGCCCAGCTCAGGTATGACGATTATCATCCCTCCCAGATGATCTATGTTGTAGGCAATGAACAAAATTATCATTTCGATGTTCTGAAAAGGGTTTTGCTTAAACTTGGCAAGCCTTATGCCCCGCGGATATTCCATTTATCCTACGGTATGGTTGAACTTCCCGAGGGTAAAATGAAATCGAGGGAGGGAAAAGTTGTTGACGCAGATGACCTGATGGAAGAAATGTTTTCAACAGCCGGGGAAATGACCATGGAGCTTGGTAAAGTCAGTGAATTTCCCGGTAAGGAAGCCCGGAAGTTATTTGAAACCATCGGCCTGGGGGCTTTGAAATATTTCATACTTAAAGTGGATCCGAAAAAAAACATGCTTTTCGATCCTAAAGAATCTATTGATTTTAACGGGAATACCGGGCCTTTTATACAATACACCTATGCCCGCATAAACTCATTGGTTTCAAAAGCCATTGCACAGCAATTAATGCCCCATCAGGATGTTTTGCCTGCCGGAAGCAGGCTCATGCTTCAGGAAAAAGAGATTATCAAATTACTGATGGCTTATCCCCAAATAACAAAGCAGGCTGCCGATGAGCTGAATCCTGCGGTTGTCGCCAACTATGTATATGACCTGGCTAAATCTTATAACCATTTTTACCAGGAGATCCCTGTTCTAAAAGAGGAAAATGCAGATTTGCGGCAGCTAAGGCTTATGCTTTCTGTCTTCACTGCTTCAGTGATTGGCAAGTCCTTGAAATTGCTGGGGATCGACAGCCCTGAAAGGATGTAGGCAGGATACAAAAAAGAATCCTTACCTTTGCAGCCCAAAAAAATAAGCGATGTTTGAAGGATTAAGTGATAAACTCGACAGGGCTTTTAAAGTTCTTAAGGGCCATGGGCATATCACGGAAATAAATGTGGCTGAGACGCTCAAGGATGTGCGTAAAGCCCTTCTCGACGCCGATGTCAGTTTTAAAATAGCCAAGCAGTTTACTGATCAGGTCAAGGACAAAGCCATGGGCGAAAATGTCCTTACCTCAGTTTCGCCGGGCCAGCTGATGGTTAAGATCGTGCACGACGAGCTGGTTGAACTGATGGGTGGACAAAAAACCGAGATCAACCTGAAAGCCGACCCGGCAATATTCCTGATAGCAGGCTTACAGGGATCGGGGAAGACAACTTTTTCGGCCAAACTGGCGCATTATCTTAAAACTAAGAGGGGCAGGAACCCCATGCTTATAGCCGGCGACGTTTACCGTCCCGCCGCTATCGACCAGTTAAAAGTCCTTGGTGAACAGATCGACGTTAAAGTCTTTACTGAGGACGGCAGCACTGATCCTGTTAAAATTGTAAAACACGGCATTTCACATGCGAAGGATTACGGGCATAACGTAGTCATCATCGATACGGCAGGCCGCCTGGCTGTCGATGAGCAGATGATGGATGAAATCTATAATATTAAACAGGCGGTCAATCCTCATGAAATCCTGTTTGTGGTTGACTCGATGACAGGGCAGGATGCCGTTAATACGGCCAAAGCCTTTAATGAGAGACTCGATTTTGACGGAGTCGTGCTTACAAAGCTTGACGGTGACACCCGCGGGGGTGCTGCCCTCAGTATCAAGTCGGTGGTTAACAAACCCATCAAATTTGTCGGTCTCGGCGAAAAGATGGATGCCCTGGATGTTTTTTACCCGGAACGAATGGCCGACCGGATCCTCGGCATGGGCGACATTGTTTCGCTTGTAGAAAAAGCCCAGGAACAATTCGACGAGGAGGAAGCCAAGAAGCTTCAGAAAAAGATTGCCAAGAACCAGTTCAATTTTGACGATTTCCTTGCCCAGATCAAGCAGATCAAGAAAATGGGAAACGTGAAGGACCTTCTGGGCATGCTACCTGGTATGGGCAAAGCATTGAGGGATGTCGACATTGATGACAATGCTTTCAAGGGGATAGAAGCGATAATCTGCTCCATGACGGCTGCAGAACGGAGTGATCCTGCCATTCTCAATGGCAGCAGGCGTAAACGTATTGCCGAAGGCTCCGGGACTACCATACAGGATGTAAATAAACTTATCAAGCAATTTGACGATACCCGTAAAATGATGAAAATGGTTACGGCCAACAAAGGCCGCAACATGGGCAATATCATGCGGAATATGCGCCAGAACTAATTCTATTATATGATTCTTCTCGACGGCAAAACAATATCGGAAAACATCAAATCGGAGATTGCAAAGGAGGTTAAGCTTGAGTTTATCGACAAGGGTAAACCTGCGCCTCACCTGGCAGCGGTGCTTGTAGGCGAAGATCCTGCAAGCCAGACTTATGTGACGAATAAGGAGAAATCCTGCAAAGAAGTCGGGTTTACTTCATCCGTTTATAAATATCCCGGGAATTTTACTGAAAAAAACCTGCTTGAAGTTGTAGATTTTCTTAATAATGACGGGGATGTTGACGGTTTTATCGTCCAGCTTCCTCTCCCGAAACATATCAATGAACACAAAGTGATTGAAAGGATCAGCCCATTTAAAGATGTCGACGGTTTCCATCCGGCAAATGTCGGGCGTATGATGCTGAACCTTCCTTCATTTCTTCCTGCAACCCCTTATGGTATCATGACAATGCTTGAGCGTTATCATATTGAAACCGAGGGGAAGCATGTTGTAGTCCTTGGACGGAGTAATATCGTAGGTACGCCAATAAGCCTCATGCTTTCGAGGAAAGCAAAAAATGCGAATGCAACGGTTACTCTCTGCCACAGTTACACCCCTGACATTAAAAAATTCAGCCTTGATGCCGACATCCTGATAGTTGCCATGGGCAAATTGGGATTTGTCACTGCCGACATGGTTAAACAGGGCGCTGTGGTGATTGATGTGGGGATGCACCGTGTACCCGCCGCTGATACAAAATCGGGCTTCAGGCTAAAGGGAGATGTGCGTTTCGACGAGGTCTCAAAGAAATGCTCTGCAATAACCCCGGTCCCGGGAGGAGTGGGGCTTATGACAATAGTTTCCCTTCTTCTTAATACCCTGAAGGCCGCAAAGAAAGAAATCAAATAAGTCTCTTTGGATAAGACTGCAGATATTTTATTGGACGAAGGGAAACTGCTTCCCGTTATGGAAGAATTTTATACTCTCCAGGGCGAGGGTTACAATACCGGGCAGGCGGCTTACTTTATCCGCATCGGCGGCTGTGACGTAGGTTGCAGCTGGTGCGACATCAAAGAAAGCTGGGATGCCCGGCTTTATCCGCCTGTTGATACGAATGGGGTCATTGCGAGAGCGATTGAATTCCCCGGAAAGGCCGTAGTCATCACGGGAGGTGAACCCCTTAATTACAATCTGAATTATCTTTCACAGGGGCTGCGGCAGCATCATGTTAAAATTTATATAGAGACTTCAGGCTCCCGGCCTTTAAGCGGAGATCCTGACTGGATATGCCTTTCACCAAAAAAAAGCAGCCCTCCCCTGGACGAGATCTGCATTAAAGCAGATGAGCTAAAGGTGATTATCCAGGATGAATCAGATCTTGGCTGGGCTGAGGAAAACAAGGAAAGAGTTACGCCTGGTTGCCTGTTATATCTTCAGCCCGAATGGAGCCGGAGGAATACAATATTGCCCCGCATCATCAGTTATATCATGGAACACCCTCAATGGAGGGTCTCATTGCAGAGCCATAAATACATGAGAATACCGTGAAAATCCTGTATACTGCATCCTGCATCCTTTTCATCATGCTGCTTGCCTTCGGTGCCCAGGCCCAGCAAGCGGGCAATCAGTTATCCACAAGCAATAAAAAGGCCGAAAAGGCATTTGATGCCGCGTTGCAGGCATACCAGTCGCGTGATTACAACCAGGCCATTATTGAAGTTACCCAGGCGCTCAGGGCAGATTCAAATTTCTGTGAAGCCCTGGTCCTTAAGGGAGACCTTTTTTCGGACCTGAAAAAGCCTGCTGAAGCAATTACTGAGTATAAGAAAGTTCTCAGGATAAATCCCCTTTTCTCGAACAACCTCTATTTTATTATCGGCTCACTGGAACTTCTTATAGGAAGATATGGTGATGCTGAACTGGATTTTTCCACTTATCTCGAAGGAAAGAATGTACCCGAAATCAAGCGGAAAAAAGCCGTTTCCCAGCTTGCAAATGCAAGATTCGGGCTTGAAGCAAGCCTCCATGCAGTTCCCTTTGAGCCGGTAAACCTTGGCGACAGCATCAATACCCGGTACGATGAATATATTAATGTTATCACTACCGACGGGGAAAAATTGTATTTCACCAGGAAGATCCCCAGGAGTGAAAAAAGTCCTGATCTCAGGGGATATGAAGAGGACTTTTATTCATCCCTCAAAGCCGATTCGGCCCATTGGAGGAATGCGATCAGCCTTGGGCGCCCGATTAATACTTCGGGTAACGAAGGTGCGTTGAACATCTCACCCGACTTGCAATATCTCTTCTTTGCAGGATGTGACCGTCCCGACGGCCTGGGGAGTTGCGACCTTTACTGGGCGAAAAGGACCGGAGGCACGTGGACCGAGCCTGAAAACCTTGGTCCCGTTGTGAATTCCACTTCATGGGATTCACAACCCTGTTTTGCTTCGGATGGCAAAACCCTGTATTTCGCCAGTAAACGCGCCGGAGGGAAGGGCAGTTCGGATATCTGGAAAACAGAGCTGAATGCCGATGGAAGCTGGACCGAGCCTGTCAACCTGGGCGATTCTGTTAATACAGCTTTTGAGGAGATGGCGCCGTTTATCCATGGCGACGGGCAAACCCTGTACTTTTCATCCAAAGGCCATCCCGGTATGGGCGGATTTGACCTGTTCTATTCCCGCAGGAAGCCCGATAATACATGGAGCAAAGCTGTCAACCTGGGTTTCCCGATCAACACTTTTTCAGATGAAATGGTAATCGTAGTAAATTCAAGAGGGGATAAAGCGTATATATCATCAGACAAATTCGGAGGAAGAGGCCGGCAGGATATTTACGAGTTCCCTTTGTATGCAGAAGCACGCCCCATGCCCTCAACCTATTTTAAAGGGATTGTATTCGACAGCGAGACAAAAAACAGGCTCCAGGCAAGATTTGAACTTACCAACCTGGAAGACGGGAAGATCGTTGGCAGTTCATTCTCGGATCCCGTAAACGGTGAATTCATGCTTGTCCTGCCTTCCGATAAAGATTATGCCCTCAACGTTTCTAAGGACGGTTACCTTTTTTATTCCGATAATTTCTCCCTGAAAGGACAGCATGGTATTGACAAGCCCTTCATCAGGAACATCGGCCTTAAACTTGTCAAAGTGGGTGAAACTGTAATTCTCAGGAATATTTTCTTTGATACGGATAAATTCTCACTTAAACCTGAATCTGTTGCCGAACTTAACAAACTGCTTGACCTGCTGAAGGCAAACCCCTCGATAAAGCTTGAACTCAGCGGCCATACCGACATCATGGGGACACCGGCGCATAACCTTGAACTCTCTGAAAACAGGGCAAAAGCAGTCTATGAATACCTGCTTGCAAATGGAATAACAGCTTCCCGACTGAGTTTCAAAGGGTACGGACAAACACGTCCGGTTGATTCGAACGATACCGGGCAGGGCAGGGCCAACAACAGGCGCACCGAGTTCAGGGTCACCGGGAAATAATCCCCGCCTTCAGATCTTATCGCTGAACTTCTTCCCGAATAAAAAAGCAAGATTTGGAATTAAAGGGAAGCTGTTTATGGTTTTCCTGATCACTGCATTCCTCCTTAGTTCCTTTCCAAGCCTTTTCTTTATATCAGCTTCATACGCTTTCATGGCCTGTTCGCTGAAATCCCCTGATCTGAAACATCTTAAAACCTGCATTGCTGCTGAATTCCCGCTAACAACAGCATTTCCGATGCCGGCCCCGCTAAGAGGGTCGGCCAGGGATGCCGCATCACCTGCCAGCACAAACCGTTCGCCGGAGATTACTGGTTTACACGAGCCCAGGGGAATCCCCCGGCTTTCAAGCGGGCCGTATTGCCCGGCATGCCTGAATTTTTCATGCAAGGGTCCGTTTTCCTGCATTATTCGTGTGAAAACCTGCTTAAGATTGATGTCTGCGGATGATATTTCATCGGATAACAAACCGTAACCGGCATTCACAAGTCCGCCGTAAATGGGAAAGATCCAGAAATACCCTGAGCCGTAATGCCTTCCGGCATAGAACTCAGTAAGGTCTTCACGAACACCTGAAACCCCTTTAAAGTAAGCCCTTACCGCCGAAACATGGTGTTTCCTGCTGATTTTATTGCCTCCCAGCAAGCTCGTGGATAATCCGTTGACGCCATCGGCTCCCACGATCATTTTACAACTAATTTCCAGGCTTCCGCTTTTCGTAATTAAAGTAAAACTTTCAGCCGTCCTCTTTATTTCTGCAACATCTGATTCCTGGTATATGGTTGTCATCGGCAAACCTGAGGCAAGTTCAAGTAAAAAGTTGTCAAAATACAGCCTCCTGCATGTGTAGGCCTCGTTCTCCCAATGCTTGTGAAAAAACCTGTTGTTGTAATGAAAGACCGATCCGCTGGTCCGGAGTTTTTGTGTTACTTTCAGGAATTCCCGGTCGAAACCGGGGACGATTTGCTTCAGGATTTTAATGGCTTCCCCGGGTATTGCATCTCCGCAAACCTTGTCTTTCGGGAATTTCTGCTTTTCGATTAATGCTATCCGCAGTCCTGAACCCAAAAGGGAAAGGGCACAGGCGGTTCCTGCCGGCCCCCCGCCCAGGATAACCAGGTCGTAATTTTTTTCAGTCAAGATCCCTTCTCATTTTCGTGTAAAAATACTGCATTTCAGAAGGATATTAAGATAAGTTGCATCGATACTTGGCGGTTTCCTTAATTATATGTAATTTTGCACCCCTAATTTGACAGAGGTATAGTAATGATCAAGATTACTTTGCCAGACGGTTCCATAAGAGAATACCCTAGCGGTGTCACCGGGCTGGAAGTTGCGAAAAGTATAAGCGAAGGACTGGCACGCAATGTGCTGGCTGCAAAAGTTAATAACGAGGTGTGGGATGCAACACGGCCTATCACCTCCGATTCCACCCTGAAACTTCTTACCTGGAACGATACTGAAGGAAAGTCTGCGATGTGGCATTCATCAGCCCATTTGATGGCTGAAGCTATTGAATTCCTTTATCCGGGCGCCAAATTCGGGATTGGTCCCGACATTGAGAACGGCTTTTACTACGATATTGACTTCGGCGACCAAACGATCTCATCCGAAGATTTTCCAAAAATAGAGGCAAAGATCCTTGAATTTGCAAAGGAAAAGCAGGTATTTTTAAGGAAAGAGGTTGCTAAATCGTCAGCCATTGATTATTTTACCACAAAAGGCGACGAGTACAAGATTGAGCTGTTAACCGACCTGGCCGACGGGGAAATCACTTTTTATGAATCCGGGCGTTTTACTGATCTCTGCAGGGGCCCGCATATACCCGATACCAGTTTCATCAAGGCTGTAAAACTTCTGAATATTGCCGGTGCATACTGGCGGGGAGATGAAACACGCAAGCAGCTTACCCGTATTTATGGTATAACTTTCCCTAAGCAAAAGGAACTCGAAGAATACATGGTATTGCTCGAGGAAGCCAAAAAACGCGACCACCGCAAACTGGGGAAAGAACTGGAGTTGTTCACATTCTCACAGAAGGTCGGGCTTGGTCTCCCGCTATGGCTGCCGCGAGGCGCCCAGCTTCGTGAGCGCCTTGAGATGTTCCTGAAAAAGGTTCAGAAGAAAGCCGGATATGAACCTGTGATATGCCCTCATATCGGTAATGTCGAGCTATATAAGACATCAGGCCATTTTCAGAAATATGGTGAAAGCTCATTCAGACCGATAACGACCCCGGTTCCCGGCGAAGAGTTCTTTCTTAAACCAATGAACTGTCCTCACCATTGCGAGATCTATAAACATAAGCCGCGTTCCTACCGCGACCTGCCTGTAAGGCTTGCCGAATTCGGCACCGTATACCGCTATGAACAAAGCGGGGAACTTCACGGGCTTACTCGTGTACGCGGATTTACCCAGGACGATGCACATATTTTCTGTACACCCGAACAGGTAAAGGATGAGTTCAAGGGGGTGATGGACATCGTTATGCTGATCTTTAAAGCTCTCGACTTTAAGGATTTCATTGTACAGATTTCACTTCGTGACACCAGGAATAAGGAAAAATATATCGGGTCAGACGAAAATTGGGAGAAAGCCGAGTCGGCAATCCTCGAGGTCGCAGCTGAACGTAATCTGAATACCGTAATAGTTCCCGGGGAAGCAGCATTCTATGGCCCGAAGATGGATTTTATGGTCAAGGACGCCCTCGGAAGGAAATGGCAGCTTGGTACTATCCAGGTCGACTACAACCTTCCTGAACGGTTTGAACTGGAATATATCGGGGCCGATAACCAGAAACATCGCCCTGTGATGATACATCGTGCCCCCTTTGGGTCAATGGAACGCTTTGTTGCCGTGCTTCTTGAACATACAGCAGGGAATTTCCCCTTGTGGCTTACCCCGGATCAGGCTATCATACTGCCAATCAGTGAGAAATATACTGATTATGCAAAAAAAGTTTTGAATTTGCTGGATAATTCCGAAATTCGTGCACGGATAGATGACCGTAACGAAAAGGCCGGCAAGAAGATACGTGATGCTGAACTCTCCAAGGTGCCGTTTATGCTGGTAGTAGGTGAGAGGGAAGAATCTGAAGGCAGCGTTTCAGTGCGCAAACATACACAGGGAGACCTTGGTCCGCAGAAAGTTGAAGAATTTATTCGTTATATAAAAGAAGAAGTAAATAAAGAATTAGGCGATTTACAATAGAGTAACCAGTCACTGTTCACCAGTCACCAGTCACTTTTTAAAAAAGGAGGAAATATAGCAACACCTTATCAACATCCGAGAAGGTTCACAAGGCCGCAAAAAAAGGAGGATCTCCACAACATCAACCAGAATATCAAGTCACCGGTTGTGCGTGTGGTTGGCGAGAACATAACGCCGGGTATCTATAACCTCAGGGAGGCTCAGAATATTGCGGAAAATATCGGCCTTGACCTGGTTGAAATATCCCCGACTGCAAATCCGCCCGTTTGCAAGGTTGTGGACTATAAGAAATTCCTTTATGAGCTGAAGAAGAAACAAAAGGAAATGAAAGCCAAAACGGCTAAGATTGTTATTAAGGAAATTCGTCTTGGGCCGAATACCGATGACCATGATTTCAATTTCAAACTGAACCATGCAATCAAATTCCTGAAAGAAGGGGCAAAGGTCAAAGTTGACGTTTTCTTCAAAGGCCGTTCCATCATATATAAGGAACAAGGCGAACTCATCCTCCTGAAATTTGCGCAGTCGGTCGTTGATTATGGAAAGATTGAGCAAATGCCCAGGCTTGAAGGAAAAAGAATGATTATGATCATAGCGCCGAAGAAATGATTAGCTATGAGCCATGAGCCATGAGTGAAAAGTGAACTTGTTGAAACAGAATATCGTAAATGCAATTAAAAAGAACTTTTAATAACCTCAAATAATAACAAACAGAATCATGCCAAAAATGAAGTCGAAATCCGGCGCAAAAAAACGGTTCACATTGACCGGTACCGGAAAAATCAAGAGAAAGCATGCTTTCAAAAGCCACATCCTGACCAAAAAGTCAACGAAACGAAAACGTAATCTTACGTATTCAACACTCGTTGATAAGGCCGATGCCGCTAATGTAAAGGAAATGCTTCAAAATTAATTTATGTCGAACTTGCAACCAGCTTTAAGATCCCTGTAGAATAGGGGCGCTGATGCAAAAAAAAGTAAAAAAATGCCAAGATCAGTAAATGCAGTTGCCTCCAGGGCCAGAAGGAAAAAGGTCCTCAAACAAGCAAAGGGGCAATTTGGAAGAAGAAAAAATGTTCTGACCGTAGCTAAAAACTCGGTTGAGAAAGGGCTGGGCTATGCTTATCGCGACCGCCGTACCAAGAAAAGGAACTTTCGCGGTCTGTGGATCACTCGTATTAATGCAGGTGTTCGCCAGTACGGGTTATCATATTCGGTTTTTATGGGCAAACTTGCTGAAAACAATATCGCACTGAACCGTAAAACCCTTGCCGACCTCGCCATGAACCATCCTGAAGCTTTTAAAGCTGTTGTTGAAGAAGTCAACAAATAGGAATATAACTAACGAAAAAGGGCGCCCGAACAAGGCGCCTTTTTTTTTACCTGTCCTTTTTCCGGTAATAATTCTCCAGAAATTTCTCGATCTGTTCAACGGCGAGCCTTTTGGCGATGATCTCCTTCTGCTCGTTGAGTATATAGATAACCGGTGTGGAAATAATGTCGTACTGCCCGTGAAGTTCCCCGGTCAGGGTGCGCGGACCATTAACATTGATCCAGTTCATCTTCTTCTTTTTAATGAAGTTTTTCATTTTGACCATGGAAGAATCGGTACAAACCGCGTAAATCTCCAGGCCGAATTTTAACTGGTTCTTATCATAAAAGTCCTTCAGTTTGGGTATCTCCTGGGCACAATTTCCGCACTCCGGATCCCAGAAAAGTATGAGCAGGGTCTTTGCATTTACATTATACATTGAGACAAGCTGAAGGCTGGTGTCCTGCATGATCATGTTGGGAGGGCGTTTCCCGATTAAAAGCGACTCCATCTTGGCAGCTTTTTTAATGATCTCCTTTTTCACAGTCTCATCCACCCATGGGGTTTGATTCGTTACGTAATATTTGTTTACTACATGGACGAAAATCTTGTCAAACCCCATGATGTCTGAATTTTCGTATTGCCTGGTGATAAACCACACCATGTATTTAAACATTTCAGGGTTGATCCTCGATTTTTCGATAAGGAAATCAGCTTCACTAATTATAGTATCAGGCAGTTGGGGAAGAACTTTATCGAAATATTTCACAAGTTTAGAGTGAAACACCGGTGTGCGTAAAGCCCTGTCATCGGTAAAACTTACATCGTCCCAGAAATGATTCCTGTAATACCTGTATGCAAAAGTTGAGTCCTTACGGCCGTTCGGAAGGGTAGGGACCTGGGGTATTTCAGGTTCTTTCATTATATTTATCATGAAAGCAACAAATGATTCAGGGTGCTCCTTTACAATATTCAGCTTGTACTGGATAATGACCTTGTTGAGTTTACCAATGCTGTCGGAAAGAAATTTTACCGAGTCGGCATTCTTTGAATGTTTGTCCAGCTCTTTTTGGAAAGCCTGTACCTTGTTGTACTCCTGTTTGTTAAATTTAAGGTAATCGTAGAATAATATATTATCAGGCGAACCTTTGATACTCATTGTTTTCAGAGTGTTGGCTTTGTCAGTCTCAATGCTGAACTCCTTATCCTTGTCGATAATGAAATCAAAGTAATTCTTTTCGGAAATAATAAAAATATAAATGCCCTTAGGCAGGTCAGCAGCCGCAGAATATGTGCATTTCCCCGATTTGTCAAGCTTCAATGTGTCTTTAATGTATGTCCCGTTGCCGTAATAGTTTGCAATGAGACATGCAGTATCTCTCAGCCCTTTAATGTGGAATTGCAGTTTATATCCCTTTTGTGCTGATGATGAGATAATGCATCCGCACAAAAGAGCAAGTAATAACAGTCTTTTAAAGATTTTCATCTGGTTTCTTCAATTAGTTCATTTCTTCTTGAGTTCTTTTTCATATGGGCGGAAGAACATTTTAACGTAATATAAGCCTATTGCTTCATTCATTACCTCACGAAACCCTTTGCTGGAGTGCCACCAGTTGTTTGCGTCGTAGAAGATATTCGGCAGCGAAATTATCCCGACCCTGAGCGAGTCACCCATTGCCGCCTGGAACAGGATACGTGAACGGGCTCCGTGAACGCTCATTGTCATCAGGTTAACCGCTTTAATATCCGGCCGGTGGGCATGAAGCCAATATTTAAAAGCAAGTCCTGAATTATACGTTCTGTCATTCATGATCTCATCAGTTTCAACAACCACCAGTTTGGTGGAGTCAAACCCCAGTTTCTTCAATGATTCCGCAGCAACCCTCGCAGTGTTTTTAAATTCCGACAACAATCCCCCTGATTCAATCGGGGTCCCCGTCGTCACCAGAAGTGAATAATGGCCTTGCTTGAATTCCCTGATGGCATCGGCCAACACATAATCACTGATGAACCCTTCAAGGGCCAACACCGTTGTTTTTTCACGCTGTACCGGGGATAGTATGGAATACAGGTTCCTGAAAAAGAGAAAAGAAGGAATTGTCAGCATCAGGATGATCAGGATCCAGCCCCAGGCCGTCAATCCCCACCTGACTTTCCGGTTTATCAAAAAATAGCCCCTGCGATTTTCGTCCATTTCCATCATGCCCTGAGATGTTCCTTCCTGAGGAGGTCATTAACTGTCTTGACCGGGTTAAACGTGATGACAGGAACCTCCATGAAAACCGTCATCCAGTCGGCCATGGCCCCGTTCCACAATCCCGGTCTCTCTAACGCCTTGAGATTTTTTCCCCCGCTTGATTTTAAAGAAATAAAACCTGTTTCTTCATCCACATACCTTGAAAGGTCGAATTTATTGCCAGCGTAATCGCGAAACGAACATACGAGGTCTACGGGATTGAAATGGGTTGCAGAACGAAAGACCGAAAGCTGTTCGGGATCTTTTAAATTTACCTGGGAAGATTCGACGATTTGCAGTGACAGCCCGCCATTAGTGTTCTTAACCCAGTACGGACCACCTCCGGGTTCGCCTTCATTCTTCACCATCCCGCAAACCCTCATCGGCCTGTTTAGTCTTTCATACAGCCATTTGACCTTTGCTTCCTTTGCCAAACCGGAGAAAGTTTGCGGCAAATCCAGTGACAGGTACTTCAATCCAAATTCTGTAATTTCTGATATGTCTTCCGCCTTGCAGTTTCCCTTATGAACTTTATCGAGAAATTCAAAGATGTGCTTTCTCATCCACAACAGGTAACCGCCAATCAGTTTCTTATTAAGCACGGTAGGCTCTTTTAATCGGTCGGGAACGATGTTGTCAATATTTTTCACAAAAACAATATCCGCATCTATATCGCTGAGGTTCCGGAGTAATGAACCATGCCCGCCGGGCCTGAAAAGAAGGCTGCCGCCGGCATTTCTGAATGGCTTGTTCCCCTCATCAACAGCAATGGTATCAGTAGAAGGCTTCTGAACTGAATAACTGATATCAAAGCGAACCTTTAGTAAGGATTCATAATAAGTTCTTACATTATCGACAAGGCTTTCAAATCTTGACCTGTGCTCAGGAGAAATTGTAAAGTGCAGACTGGCTTTATGGCTGCTATTGCTAGCATATAAAGCAGCTTCCACCATATGTTCTTCTGCAGAAGTCCTTGCCCCGTAAGGATAATCGTGAAACTTTATCAGGCCTTTCGGCAGATTGGAATAATCAAGGCCTTGCCCGGCAAGGATATAGTCTATAATAGTATTGTATTCCTGGTTTTTAATCAGGTCCTGGAGATTGAGGCCATTTCGATCGAGCCTTAACGATAATTCAGAATAAAACGCTATATCCTGGAGGTGGGTGATAAAATACCATACTGAATTAAATCCTTTGTCCTTGTTAAACAGGACCTCGCCAGATGGTCCGGGTTGATATCTCTCCCTGAATTCAAATAAATGCTTGAACATCCTGCTTGCGGCACCGGATGCAGGAACAAATTTTACAACTTCAAGATCTTCAATACCTTGCTCGTAGAATCGTACGTATTTTTCTCTTTCTGCAGTGCCTGGACAAACAATTCCATCGCCTGAAGTTGCAGGCTTTTCAAGATTTATGAACGGGAACCCATGGATGAAATGATTGATTTGGCGTTCAAGAGTTTCAACACTCATTCCCCTGTCATTTATTTGTATTAGATCACTTTCTGAAAACATTGGAAATTTTTTCACGAAGATACAAAACAGCTTTAATCTTGCTAAATCTTGTTTAATCCCTTGTTAATCTTTCTCCTTTAATGGATTTTTTATCACATTTGTATACTATTGCTGAATTTTATGTGTTGTCAAACTAAACCCTCAAGAATCAAATCTTCATTGAAATAATTAAACCGATGAAAAAACTGCTTACTTTAATCATGCTATTCTATGGATACACAATATCCGCACAGGTTGCCCCGCATAAGTATTTTATAGAGTTCACCGACAAGAATCAGAACCCGTATTCACTTGATCACCCTGAACAATTTTTAACCCAGAGGGCTATACAGCGACGGCTCTCAATGGGGATAGGGTATGAGTTCAATGACATTCCGGTTACTCCAGCCTACATCCTGGCAATACAAAACGCAGGTGCTCAAATACTTAATCCAACTAAATGGCTCAATGGAACCACGATATACCTGGCTGATACAAACCTGATCAATACAATAAAAGCCTTGCCCTTTGTGAAGTCAGTAACTAAAGCCGCCAATGGTAAAACCGGCAAATCAGTATTCCCGGATAAATTTGATATTGAAAATCAAATAATTCCGATTCCAACGCCACTGCCGTCAGTTAAAAATGCTTCAGCTTATGATTATGGTATATCCTTTGATCAGATTCATCTCGTAAACGGCGACCTTATGCATCAAAATGGTTTTCGCGGCCAGGGTAAAGTGATTGCCCAGCTTGACGCAGGTTTTTATCATGTGCCTGTTTTACCTGCATTTGATAGTTTGAGGGCTAACAATCAGATACTTGGATATAAGGACTTTGTCAAGGACGGGCTCCCTATTTTTGATGATCCTTCTGATCAGCACGGGATGTGGGTTCTGTCGATCATGGGAGGGATTATGCCAGGTTACCTCATAGGCGCTGCTCCAAGGGCAGGTTTTTGGCTTCTGAAAACCGAGGAAAAAGCATATGAGTATGAAACTGAGGAGTATAACTGGGTGTCTGGTGCGGAATTTGCAGATAGTGTAGGGGCTGATATAATTACTTCCTCATTGGGTTATAGTGTTTTTGATTCGTCTTTCAGGAATCATTCCTGCGCCGACATGAACGGGCATACTACGGTTTGTACCAGGGGGGCAAATACCGCTTTCAGCAAAGGAATCGTAGTAATCGTAAGTGCCGGAAACTCAGGAGGTGACCCTAACTGGCGATGTATTAGTGCGCCAGCCGATGCCGATTTTGCCATCGCCTGTGCAGCAGTTGACACAAACGGGGTCAGGGCAGGCTTCAGTTCATTAGGAGTGGATACTGCCGGTAGGGTAAAGCCTAACGTGGCAGCAATGGGAGTTCTCACTGTGATACAGGATGCAGGCGGGGGAATCAGCAGGGGAAGCGGCACTTCGTTCTCTGCACCTATCATCGCAGGCATGACAGCTTGTCTGATGCAGGCTGAACCGGCTTTTGCCAATACCTTTATAAAGAAGGCAATCGAACGTGCAGGTAGTCACGCTTCCACTTCTGACAGCCTTACAGGATTTGGTATTCCTGATTTTGTTAAAGCGATGAATATAATGTCAATAAATAGTTTTACTGAAAGTTATAGTTTAGGTATTTATCCAAATCCTGTATTTAGCAGGGCCACCCTTAGTTTTACTTCCGGAACAGGAGGGAAGGCATCAGTTAAACTTATTAATTCGCTTGGCCAGGATGCATGGGAGAGGGAAGTTAACATTGCAGCAGGGGAGAACAAGCTTAATATTAACGACTTGTCGGGGCTAACTCCTGGGGTGTACGTTGTATTGATCGAGTCTGACTTTTACCATGCAAGAACTAAAATGATCAAGCAGCCCGATTAAACCCTTCCGAAATTATTATATGGCCCGGTTCAGTTAATTCTCAGCCGGGTTTTTTATTCTCCGATAGTTTACAAATGTAATTACAATTGTAAACAAGCTACTATTCGTCCGCCAAATAACCCGGTAAATTAGTTTCCTTTATTATGATACCTGCCATCCGGCCTCTCCCGGACAAGCAATTGAAATATTAATATAGTTACAAATGTAATTATCGTACATTTACACTCATAATTTGATAAATGTACAATTGTAAACACGGCAAGAATCCAAAATTTACAAATGTAAATCAATCATTATTTATAACTTTATTAATAATCATTTATCAATAAATCAATCAATTAAATATATTTAGATAAACTTCTAATTTAAGACAATATGATTCAGAGGCTTCTTGAACTTATGCGGATAAAGGACCTGACAAGTTCGCAGTTGGCTGATGCAATTAAAGTACAGCGATCGGGTATTTCACATTTCGTTTCAGGAAGAAATAAACCCAGTATGGAATTCATCTTAAAGATTCTTTCTTACTTTCCTGACGTAAATCCCGACTGGCTTCTTTTCGGCAAGGACCCAATGTTCAGGAAACCCGTTCAATTCTCAAAGGAAGTTTCTGTTCAGGAAAACAGGAATGAAAATGAGCCAGGTCTCATGTATGAGAGCACAGGAGGTCAGCAATCATCTTTTTTGGAAGGATTATTCCCCGGGCAGGACAGTCTGGATCTGCCACCTAAAGCAGATATTAATGAATTGTCAGAAGATCAGGCGATTAAGCAAGAAAAATCGCGCAAGAAGGAAATAAGGATCCCTAAAAAAGACCCAGGAGGAGAAGTCCAATTATCCGGCGATGAAGCTAAAGATGGATCTGCTGAAAGGATTGTGATCTTTTATAAAAACAGGTCGTTCAGGGAGTATTTTCCTGAATAATCAGCTTGCCTTCTGAGAATCAAACTCTTTCAAGCTGTGAAAAGAAGAAACTGCCTTCCCTTTCGGCGGTCAGATCGGCATCGGAACCATGAACGGCATTCTCAGTGATGCTAATACCGTACAGGTTTCTTACGGTTCCGGGCTCAGCCTTGGATGGATCCGTTGCACCAATAAGTTTGCGGAATTCGGCCACTGCGTTCTCCTTCTCCAGGATTGCTGCGATAATAGGCCCGGAAGACATAAAGCGGGTCAAATCTTCATAAAAGCCTTTGGCGCTGTGTTCGGCATAAAACTGTCCGGCCTGCTGCCTGGTTAAATGGATAAGTTTCAAGGCAAGCAGCCTGAATCCGGCTTTTTCTATCATGGCAAGGATATTTCCTGCATGTCCTGCCGATATAGCAGAAGGTTTGATCATGGTGAATGTGCGGTTTCCTGTCATTTTCCTGAATATTGATTAAGACGGCGGCAAAAGTAAGACTATTTTTAAAATTATGTACTTTTGTTCCCTCATTGATGGAAAACTATTTAGAGAATACGGATTTTCATAAGATCCAGGAGGTCCTGGCCCGATCCGGCAAAATCATTATAACCACACATACAAATCCCGACGGAGATGCTATAGGGGCAAGCCTGGCAATGTATCGTTACCTGAAAAAGAGGGATTTCGAGGCCAGGGTTATTATTCCGGACCAGTATCCTGAATTTCTTGCATGGCTTCCCGGCTCACAGGAGATTCTGATTTTTGAAGAGGATCCTGTTAACTGCAAAGCATTTATAGGGGAATCTGACCTTATTATTTGCGTTGATTTCAATAATTTAAACAGGCTTAACGAACTTGGAAGGTATATCAGGAGTTCCGGTACGGCTAAAATTCTCATCGATCATCATTTATACCCGTCAGATGATTTCAGCTTGAAAATTTCTTTCAGCAGGATATCTTCCACATCCGAGCTGATATATGATTTTATCAGTGAATCAGGGTATAAGCATTTTTTAGACAAAGAAATTGCCGAATGTCTTTATACAGGAATAGCAACAGACACTGGCTCTTTTAGTTATGCCTGCAATTACGTGAAAACGTATCTTATCACTGCTGAACTTTTTAAACTCGGGATTGACGGAGAGCATATTCACAGGCTTATTTATGACACATACTCCGAAAGCCGCTTAAGGCTTCTTGGCTATGCAGTCAGTGGCGGGCTTACTGTACTTCATGAGTTTCATACTGCATACATAATCCTCACAAAAGAAGATCTCAAGCGGTTTAATTACAAGGTGGGCGATACTGAAGGGGTAGTCAATTATGCGCTTTCAATCAAGGATATTAACCTTGCAGCACTCTTTATGGAAAGGGATGATGAAGTCAAGGTTTCTTTCCGTTCCAAAGGAAACTTTTCTGTTGATCGCCTGGCGCGTGAGCATTTCGGTGGGGGAGGGCACAGTAATGCCTCAGGAGCTAACTGCTCGATGTCTGTCAAAGATACTGTTGATAGTTTCCTTGCCCTGCTTCCTGAATTCAGGGAACAGCTGACACATGTTTATAAAGACTGAGGATGTTCGCCAATTCCCATTCTCCTGTTTCAGGGACCTGCAAGCTGTTATTTGCAATCATTACTGCATCAGGCCTTATATTCCTTCTTACTTCCTGTGAGCCTGAAACAAGGAGGGCCAGGGCAACAGATCACATCAGGATGATGGATGAGAAACTGCTTAACTATAACCAGCAGGTTGTCAGGACTGAAAATGATGAAATTGAGGATTACATTTCAAGGCATCAGTGGAAGATGGTTAAAACTTCGACAGGGCTCAGGTACATGGTCTATCTTAAAGGAAAAGGGGCGAAAATCAACAAGGGCGCGGAAGTGCATCTTAAATACAAACTTACGCTTCTTAATGGCAATGAAGTGTATGATTCTGATTCAACCGGTATAAAGATTATTTATCCCGGGACTTCCGAAGGAGAAACCGGTTTACAGGAAGCCCTGATGCTTCTTAATATGGGCGATTACGCCAGGCTTGTCATCCCGTCTCATCTTGGATATGGTTTGATAGGAGATCTGAAAAAAATCCCTGCCGGCGCAAGCCTTGTTTACGATATTCAGATCCTTGATAAGGACGGGGGAATCCGTTAATAACCTTTGACAAAGTGTTAATAAGTAAGCCTGATTTTATATATCCGGCTGTAACGGACTTTACTATCTTGTTCAAGTATTTAACATGTGGAAAAAGAATAATTTATTTCAATTAAAATATTGATAATAAAATCATTACATATTAGCGATTTATACACCATTCAATTCAGAATACCAATTAAAAACAATTAAAATCAAAAACATGAAAAACAATTTCATTAAATCGTTGGGATTTCTATCACTGCTGGCATTGACGACTTTCGCTTGTTCATCCAAATATGCCGGATATGATAAAACTGCCAATGGCTTGTATTATAAAATTATTAAAGGTTCAAAAGACACTGTAAAGCCCAGGATGGGTGACTGGGTGTCGTTGCAGATGAAGTGGCAGTACAAAGACTCTGTCATGTTTGACAGCCGCAAGAACCAGGGCGGTACGCCGATCAGGTTTCAGTTGCCCGCTTCTGATTTTAAAGGGGATATATACGAAGGTTTAAAGCTTTTATCGGCCGGCGACAGCGCCGTGCTTCTGATCAATGCCGACTCTTTGTTTAAAAAAACCTTCCGTCAGCCTTCCCGTCCGAAATTTATTGATACGAATTCCGTAATTACCTTCTACCTTAAGCTTCTCACGGTCGACAATCCTCAAACCCTTATTAAAAAAGAGCAGGCCGACCTTGCAAAATACATAAAGGACAAGAACATAACAACACAACCCACAACCTCGGGTATCTTTTTCCTGGAATCTGTTGCAGGAAATGGAATTAAAATTGATACCGGTACATGGGTGAGCGTTCATTTTAAAGTTGCACTGATCGACGGCAAACAGCTTTTCTCTTCCTATGACAAGGGTGAGCCTATTACTTTCGAGTATGGCAAGAGATTTGACACACCAGGTGTAGAGGAAGCCATCGGTATGATGAAGAAAGGCGGGAAAGCAACAGTTGTAGTTCCTTCAAAACTTGCTTTTGGCGAAGCCGGAAGAGGTGCCGTGGTACCTCCATTCTCGACCATGATTTATGACCTCGAGATTGTCAATGTTCAAACCAAGGCAGATCACGAAAAGACCCTTGCAGCAGATAAGAAGAAAGCAGACGAAAAACTGAAGAAAAGCAAGACTGATGAAACTGCTAATCTCAACAAATACCTGAAAGAGAAAAATATTACAGCCAAACCTACAGCAAGCGGTATTTATTACATTGAGAAAGTTAAAGGAACCGGTGCAAAGGCTGTAGCAGGTAAGACTGTTCAGGTGCATTATACGGGAACTCTTTTGAACGGAACCAAATTTGACTCAAGCCGCGACAGGAACAAACCCTTCGACTTCACCCTGGGCCAGGGCCAGGTCATTAAAGGATGGGACGAAGGGATCGCCATGATGAATGTCGGCGGAAAAGCAATCCTGATCATTCCTTCAAGTATGGGATACGGTGACCGTGATATGGGAACCATTCCTCCTTATTCCACACTGGTTTTTGATGTCGAACTTCTCGATGTGAAAAATCCGGCACCTGCAACTCCAAAGAAGTAAACTCCGGCAATGAGGAAGATTCTGCTTGCCATTATAATATTGACCTGGTTCCTGCCCTCACAAGGGCAGGAACTTGTGGTCAATTTCACTTTTACCACTGTTTGCCTGGGAGGAACGACCCACTTCAAAAGCAGTTGTTCCGTTGATACCATCACACAACCAAGAGACACTATTACCTCAATTGCCTGGGATCTCGACGGCGACGGAAATTTCGATAACGGCCACGATACGGTAAATTCAACCCATTTTCTTTCACCGGGTAATCATAACGTAGGCTTGAAAGCCATCACGAAAAATGGTATTGTAAAAGCAGTCTATAAACTTGTTCCGGTTAACTTCCTCACCGCTTTGTTCTCTGCCACTTCAGGTTGTATCAAGGAACCGGCCAGGTTTACCAACCAAACCCTCATCTCCGGAGATAGTACAGCCGTTCATTATTTATGGAGTTTCGGGGACGGGAGTATGATCTCAACCGCCAAAAACCCTACGCATTTCTATTCCCAAGCAGGTACCTACCAGGTAACCATGACGGCAAGTTTCAATGATTCATGCCAGGATTCAGCAGTGCCATTTTCTTTAAAGGTTACAGGCAATCCTGTAGTTACTATTGAATTCTCGAGGGATACCGTAATGCATCAGGGCGACACACTGATTGCAAGTGTTAACGGCACATACGACAGCGTAAAGTGGTCCACGAAAGCAAAAACATATACGATACTGATTACAAAAGCCGGTTATTACTCAGTTGAAGTATTCGACAAATCATGTTCCGGCCAGGCAGGATTTAATGTTACGGTTACAGAACCGGGTCCCGAACCTGTGATCGCCAACCTGTTTACACCAAACGGCGATGGCCTTAATGACAAATGGGAAATCCTGAACCTTAGTGACTTTAAACCCTGCGAGGTTAATGTGTTTAACCGCTATGGAATTAAAGTATTCTCAAGCAGTAATTACAATAATGACTGGGATGGAACATTTAACGGGAAAAAGCTGGAAAATGACACTTACTATTATTTCGTCCGCTGTTATAATCAGATTCTTTATAAAGGCAGCCTGAACATATTAAAATGAACAGATGAAGTCCTGAACTATGCACAGATACCGGTTATTGCTGTTTCTTATCTCACTGTTTGCTTTGCGGATTGCCAACGCCCAGCAATACCCGGTTTTGGATGAGTATCGCATTAATCCGGGCATTCTGGCTCCTTCATTCACCGGTATTTCTTCATTATTCCAGGTTTACCTGACCCAGAGAAATGAATGGACGGGTATCCCGGGAGCCCCTGTAACCGGAGCCGTCAATATAGAAGGGACACCATACAAGAACATGGGGGTCGGGACAAACATCATGCTTAACAAGGCAGGTATAGTCAGATATTTCTCAATAAATTTAAATTATGCATATCATCTCCAGTTAGCTGCCGACCATTATCTTCATTTCGGCATCAGCCCCGGTTTGTACCAAAATTCAATTGACCTTTCAAATCTTATAACTGTCGATGCAAATGATCCCATGGTCAATGCTTCCGGGAAAGCTACGGAAACCTATGTTAATTGCGGCGCAAGCCTGATGTATTCATTCAAAACCCTCAACATCTGCGTTGGATTTCCCTACCTTTTTAATAACAAATCTCTTTATCAGGAAACCCAGTATTCAAATTACCTGACGATGGGGACAAACTTCCAGGCATATGTGAATTACCTTCTTATGTTTGGCAAGGATTGGGGAATGCAGTTTGATGTGCTGTATCGCAATATGCAGGGCGCTCCCTGGCTTATCGATGCAGGCTTGATGATTAAATACAGGGAAAGTTTCTGGTTGGGACTCCTTTACCGCAGAGGTAATACTATAGTGGCAAACGCTGGTTTCAGTATTGCCAATTCATTCATTTTAGGGTATAACTATGAATTCTCGGGCAGTGCAATGATGGGAAAAAGCGGCGGCACCCACGAAATTACACTGGGCTATACACTGCAGGGGAAAAAGCAGAAAAAAGCTAATCCTTTAAAGCTTAAAGACTATTGAAAATGATAAAAAAAGGAATACAGTACATCCTTCTGTTAATTGTTGCACTTGCGATGCTTCTGCCTTCAGCGGGAATAAGCCAGAATGCAACAAAGAGGGGAGGTATTGGCTTCAGAATAGACGAAAATCCGCCTATCAGCAAAGTCCATTCCTACGATTCCCTTTTCTCGAAATACGGGCAGAAGTATTCCTTCGCCGTCACTTCATATATACTTCCGCTGGTTCCCCAATATGTTGATACATTAAAAGCATTATCGCTGCGCGGCATCGAACTGATGGATAATACTCCAACCCATGCCACCCAGTTTTTTAATGTTTTAAATTACCAGGACGCAAATCTCTATAGCAATAAACCAGGTGTTGATCATATAAATGGCCAGAAGGTCTGTCTTAAATATTCAGCCTGCGATACAACACATCCACATGGAGAAGGCTATATTAATATTTTCGGAAACAAAGTGATTAGCTACGAACCAGGTGAATTTCACGACCTGCTATCACCTTCAGCCTATTTCGCGATTTATCTTGGTCATCCTGTCGACAGTTTATGTTTGTTTTATAATGTTCAATCAGTCAATACCTCTGATCCCGATACGCTTTATCTCAGGACAATCTGGGATGAAACTAAAAATTTTTCAGATCGTTGGCATTTCCTTTACCACAAGATCCAGAATAATAATGTTGTAATGCATGATTCGGCTGTAAAGATCCTGGGTAAAAGATCCCTTGACATATTTGATTCCCTGCATCTTCCCCGACCATACACCTGGATTCATCCCGACGGGCCTTATCCCTGGATCAACCCATTGAAATTACAGGCAAGCCTTGGAGTTAAACTCGGGTTTCAGCAGTCCACCTCCTTTATTAATCCTTCCTTGTTTTGTTATAACGAATTCGACCCTGGTAAAAACAAACAGTTTGCAATAAACAGCGAAGCCTTGTCAATGGAAAGTTCAAGCTTCAAATCCAACTCTCATATAATCGCGGAAGCTATTGCAAAACATTATGTCCTTTTTGATTTCGCAAGGCTGACCAATTCATACGGGGGCTGGAACGCTTATCTTCACCGAATGGACAGCCTGCTGGTCTGGTGTTCCTCAAACAACATCCCGATCAGGACATACTCCCAGTGGAAAGTCCTGCTTTACGACAGTATTGCCCAAAAGGTAGTAAATATCTTTCCAAAACTTGACGTTGATATTGATCACAATGGATGGCCCGATGGATTTGATTTTGACACCCTGAATATACAGGGAAGATTTGACGCATCGGATGGACCACCGTCAGGTGGCGGCAAAAGCTTTAAAATAGAAGGAGGGGGGACGATTTGCAAGGTCACAGGCCTTGCAGGGCTTGAAAAAAGATCGAATAAGTTAACTGTTTATACAAGATGCCTGAGGAACCACCAGAGCAATATACAGGTTGAAGTAAGCTTCCCGGGGTTCAGTCAAACACAAACGTTTGAAATAAAATCCGACTCCACAGCATGGATGCCCTATACAAAAACTGTTGATGTCCCGGATTCGGCCAATACTGCAAATTTCACCCTCACCCATGACACGGTTTATCACGACACGGTAAAGATCAGCGGTTTTGACTTCCGCTCTTCGGGTTTTTTAAACAAATCCAGATATCCTCTGCAGGAGGTGACCGCCAACGCACAATTCCCTCTCATCAATATGAACGACATCGTTATTGCGTCAGTTTATGACCCCTTAACTATTTCATGGACATTCAGGGGAAATCATTCCATGCGGTTTTCAGTTGATACGGCAGGATTAATGAAAAGCCTCAAACCATCTTCATTCTGGATAGGAAAAGACAGCGTGTTCGCAATAGCCCATAGCCAGGATGGAGCTGTCGACAGCTGCTTTTTCAGGTTCAGGTCTGATAGCATACCAACTGCCTGTGCAGGCGGAAGCATTAACATCGCAATACTCGATACCATTACAGGCTCTGATTATATTGTTTGGACTTCCAGTCCGTATGATTCGACTATGACCGACACCACAATCTACAACCCTACTGTTTCTCCTGTTAAATCGACTTTATACCGGGTTAAAGTGTATAACATCCTTGGGAACATTGTACGTGACAGCATTTACATCATCAGGCATCCAATCCCCGTGCCGGGGCTATTTAAAGACTCAACAATTTGCAGGGGAGATTCCATTGTCCTTCATGCACTCGAAGGAACCCGTTTCCTTTGGAATACAGGGGATACAACGGCTTCAATAAAAGTAAGGCCTGATTCGCTTACCATGTATACAGTCCATGTCACAACCCAATGGGACTGTTCTGCGGATGATACAACCCTGATCCATGTTGCGCCGGTTCCTGCAGTGAAACTTTCAGGACTTATTCCGCAATATTGTATAAATGACACCTCGTGTTATTTGTTGAAAGGTGACCCGGGCGCCCCTCCGGGAATTTTTGGAGGAAGTTCAGGCGTAAAGGGAAGCCAGTTCTGCCCTCAATATGCAAGGGCCGGGAAAGATACAGTATGGTACCAGGAGATAAGTCACCAGGGATGTTACAATGCCGATACCGTGTATGTAACCGTCAATGCCCTTCCCGTTATCCCTAAATTACGCGACACCACCTTGTGCACGAATAAGAGCATCTACCTGAACGGTGGGACCGGAGCTGATAATTATTTATGGTCAAACGGAGATACGACCCAATACACAGTTATAAACTATAAGGATTATGGCCTGGGGAAGTTTATAATTGGGGTTTATGCAACAAAAGCGGGTTGTGTTTCAAAGGATACGGCTTTGATCAGTTTCATTAAATGCCCCGACGGAGTTTACGATCTGTCAGGCGATGAACAGTTTTCGGTATATCCGAATCCTTTCAACGAAAGTATCAGCATTCTTATGAAAGACCAGGCAGGAGCAGGCGACAATGCCAGTTTGCTCGATCTCAGGGGAGAATTGGTTGCATCATGCCCTATAAAGGATAAAACCACTTCACTTACTGTTTCTGATATAAAAACAGGGGTTTACATTTTGCTCGTGAAGCATAATAACAGGCAGTATTATTTAAAAGTGGTGAAATTCTGACCTATTCGATATCAAGCATATCAATTACATCAGTGAGTTCCTTGGGCCTGTAAGGCTTTGCAAGGTATTCATCCATACCTGCAGAAATGCATTTCTCCCGGTCGGTCATAATAACGTGGGCTGTGACCGCTATGATTTTTATTGGAGGCTTGGCGTTTGCGGGGTCTTTCTCTCTTTGCTCTTTCTCGAAATTCCTGATTACATGGGTAGATTCCAGTCCGTCCATAATAGGCATGGCAATATCCATGATGATCAGATCATAATGCTTTTCCCGGAATTTCTCAAAGGCGACTTTGCCGTTTTCTGCAATCTCAACCTGGTGCCCCGACCTGGTTAGTGTTGTAGCTGCAAATTTCTGATTGAGAATGTTGTCCTCAACCAGCAAAATCATTAATGGCCTGCTTTTCTTTACTTTATTCTGTTTCTGGCTGATGTTATTCCTGAAAGCCTCAATGTCACCGGCTTCGTATAATAAAGTAAACCAAAATGTTGAGCCAATGTCCTTTTTACTGGTCACACCGATTTTACCCTTCATCAGATCGATGAGATTCTTTGATATGGATAATCCTAATCCTGTACCTTCAAATTGCTTTATCAATGGGCTGTCCAACTGGGCATATTCCTGGAACAAATTGGCTTGTTCCTCCTCGGGGATCCCAACCCCGGTGTCGGTTACTTCAAATTTCAGCAGGACAAAACCCGGAGGAAGGGAATTCATGGAGTATACTTCGTCTGGAAGATACTCGGTAAGTCTCAGATCGCTAAGCCTGTTAACATCAAGAATCTCAACGGATACAACAACAGAACCTTCAAGAGTAAATTTTAATGCGTTATTTGTAAGGTTGACCAGTATCTGATGCAGACGCACGGCATCACCGATAATGCATTCCGGCACGGCCGACTGGATCCTGTATGAAAGTTCAATCCCCTTGCCCTTCGCCCTGAGAGATAACATCTTGATTACCTGATGAATTTCCTCGTGCAGCAGGAACGGTTTGTTTTCCAGTTTAAGCTGCCCTGCTTTTATCTTGGAAAAGTCAAGAATATCATTGATTATAGCCAGCAGATTATGACTTGAGATATTAATGACCTCAAGAAGTTCACGTTGCTCGGGACTCAGATTTGTCTGGTCGAGTATATTATAAATTCCAATGATGCTGTTCATCGGTGTCCTGATCTCATGGCTCATGTTTGCCAGGAAGATGGTCTTTGTTCGATCAGCATCGTACGCTCTGATCTTTGCCTTCTCAAGGTCTTTAAGGGCCTGATTGTAATTAACTTCCAATTCCTTTAAACGTAATTCGAGTTCAGTCGCTTTTAATTCATCCATAAAATCAAAACTTATTCAGTTGGTTCTTCATTATTGAATACAGCTGCTGCTGGTTAATTGGTTTAGAGATATAATCGTCAAAACCGGCTTCAAGCAGTTTTTCACGGTCACCCGCCATGGCATATGCGGTTTGGGCGATAAAGGGAATGGAATTGTATTGCTTCCAGGTCTTTCGTATCTCATGCATCAGTTTTACGCCATCCCAGGGAGGAGGAAGGTTAATATCGAAGAGCATAACATCGAAGAATTTGTTCTCTGCAGCCTTCTCTTTAATTATTTTCAGGGTTTCGTCTCCATTAACAGCTGCAATGACCGTGCCCAACGACTTTGTCATTTCGGTCAGCACCAGTTTGTTCATCATGTCATCTTCAACAATAAAGATGTCAAGGTTGTGAAGACCCCTGGCTTTCTTTTTTTGTTCCTGGGTCGAGGGTGCCGATTCCTGGGAATACGCATCGCGGGTTCGTAAAAAAAGCGTTACAGTGGTTCCAACACCCTTTTCGGACTGGATTTCCAATATCCCCTGCATCATCTCGAGAAGACTTTTAGCAAGGGGCAACCCAAGGCCTGTACCCTTACCCTCTTTTGAGAACCCTGTTGTCTCGCTTTTAAATGGAGCAAGAAGTTCCGGTATGAATGCAGGATCGATTCCCGTTCCGGTATCTTTTATACGGATGGAAACCATGTCCCTCTCCTTATGAAAATCGGTTGAGATATTGATAAAGCCCTGTTCAGTGAATTTTATGGAGTTATCAAGTACGATACTAAGTGCTTTGGACAGTCCTGCTTCGTCGGCAAGTCCTTCAGGAATATCTCCCGGTTTAAAATTCAGCTTAAGCTTCTTCTTGTTAGCCTGGAAAAGATGAACCTGGATACTGTTTGCAACGATCCCGTTTACTGAGCAGGGGATGGGTTTAAGGGTAAAATCGTTTGACTCGACCCTGCTGATATCAATAATATTATTCAACAAGTGGAGCAGCCTGTCACCGCTTTCCAGAACGGCATGGGCATAATCGAACAATTCCTTGTTCTCGATCACGGAAAGCTCGGCTTCAAGCAGGCTTGCAAAACCGATAATGTTATTCAGAGGGGTCCTGATCTCCGAACTTACATTTGAAAGAAAAGAGTTGAGGAGGAAATTGGCATCTTCGGCTTTTTTTAAAGCTTTCTTCAACATCATATCCCTGTCCCTTTTCTCGTCATATTCTTCTTTAATGACAAGCGTTCTCTCGATAACCTGGCTGTCGATTCCCGCTTCATATTCCCTTAGCTTTGCCAGGGCATCTTGAAGTTCTCCATCCCTAACTTTAAACTTATTGTCAAAATCCGCTGATTTTTTCCTGGCAGTGATGTTCTGGAAAATTGCAATTACAATCAGCAAGCCTGATAAAATGATAAGAAAAATACTTAATGAGTTCATTTTTAGTTATTTGTAAGCAATATATAAATCTTCTTCCGGATTTATAGCATACTGATCAAGCTCAATTGGCCACTTATCCCGGTATGGGTTATGCCGCTTAACAACAAACCCTCCTTTTTCAAGCCTGCTCTGATAATCCTGCCCGTAAATCCTGACATGGTCATATTGTCCGAAAATCTTCTCCCTTTGTTCCGGCGTTTTTACTGATGGATCTTCAAATGTTTTCTCCAGAATCTTCGAAACAGGAACCTGTAAAATTGCCCAGCCTCCGGGTTTTAACACACGGTGCAGTTCGCCTATTGCTTTCATGTCATCTTCGATATGCTCGAGAACATGGTTGCAAATAATAATATCGAATACCTCATCTTCGAATTTAAGACTGGTGATATCCAGGGTGTTTGTTGTCCTTTCGTAATAAAAACCTTCATGGTATTTCATACCCGCTTCATATGAAATATTGGGCAAACGGTTAAGCATTGCCCTGATGCAGCCTTCAGGGGCAACATGGAAAACCTTTAAAGGTGCCGAAAGAATATTTGTCTTTTGGCTGAGGAAAAGATATACAAGGCGGTCACGGTCAAGAGAATGGCAACGAGGGCAGACGTCATTCAGACGATATCCTGCTCCAATAATCTGTTTTTCGTAGATTACCGGCAGGTCAATGCCCCCCGGACGGAATTTTCGAAAAGAATATCCGCAATAGGGGCAGTAATATACATCACCGCGTAAAATAATGGCAGAGGCCTTTTGATAGGCTCCTCTGAGCTTTTTTGCAAGCCAGAAAGGAATTAGTTTCTTCAGGGCTGGTCTCATCTTGTTTTATTATGCATTATTAAAACGTACCGGCATAGATTTTCCTGTTCACCGATCGTCCGCCAAAGCGAAAAATGCAAATATAACAGGCATCGTCAAGTCTTCCAACAAATTTCTCAATTTCGACAGGGCCCGGGCCGTATATTGAATTGAAAAGAGAAGAAATATGTTTCCCCTGCAGGGAATATAAATCTGCTGAAAGGGACTCCCTTTCTTCGACTTTTAAGCTAATTTTCATCACCCCTGAAATAAAGTAACACCGGATGATTTCCAGGCCGGGGGCCACAGAGTTTTCATTTATATAAAGAAGCGATGAATCATGGCATTCAAATGCACCGATGTCATATTTCCACGGCCATGGCCTGAACCGGCCGATTATATCTGTGTTCAATGGCAATCCGGCAACAGCAGAACCTTTGTTAACGGCAGGGGAGGAAGGCTGGAGGTCATAGTTATCAGCGGACGGGTTAATGAACTTTACATCGCCAACGCTGGCAACCTGCAAATTATCCAGTTGGGCAAGTGTCGTCCCCGGAGCAAGTTTAATGTATGAACCAGGCACATTGGCGATAATATTGTCCGATGCCACACTGTTTACGGCTGAAGTACTCCTGAAATCGATACCATTTGTCCTGGGCGACACTATGGTATTGAATACGATCTGATAGCCCCTGCCTGCAGCCGGGGTTTGCGTTCCGATGTAGATGCCGTGTTTCTGGCCTGAACCGCTGAAATTCTTGCCGGGATTCACAATAAGATTATTATAAATATAGTTTCCACCCTGTCCCAGTTCATCAATGCCATCTCCCTTTCCGTCCTTTATAAAATTTGAGAAACAATTGCATGATGAACCGCCTCCGAGTAAAAAGCCGCTCATTTGCCCGCTTGCTTCGCTCTGGCTGTCAAGGTGAATAAAGTTGTTATTTACAAAGCAGGCCGAATCAGCGCAGGAAACCTGTATGCCGTCCCATCCGGTATTTTCAACCCTGTTATTGTAGATTGTCAGTCCACGTATGAGGTGAGGGTATACCAGAGTATCTTTTCCATTGCAATGAATTGTATAGCCGCTGTAGTAGGAATGTCCTATGTACATGCCTTCATCCGCAATATCATGAAGATAATTATCATGGATGCTTATGTTCCTCATGGTAAAATTACCCCTTGTTGACTTAAAACTGCAGTCGGGATCAGTCTTTGCGACAATTCCGGTCCAGGAAGCAGCAGATATTTCAACTCCTGCAACCTCTATGCATGTGCTCAATCCCTGTATAGCAACTCCTGCATTGACAATACTGATTACAAATCCATAAGAGCCCGGATCAGCTGCACCAATACACCTGATCCAGGAGCAGGTATCGAATTTTATCCCGTAGTTTGAGTTTGTTAAAATGACAATCCCTCCCAGATTCTGAACAAGGATAGGTTTGGCGGATGTGCCATGAATGCTGCGAAGTAAAATATACTGGCGGGTTGATGCCGAAATATAGATCGTATCACCGGGCTTCACGGCCGATGCATTGCCCCGCCCGTCTATTACCGGTTTGTCGGGACCGAAGATGAATTGAGTGGCAAGCACAATGCCAGGAGAAAGAATTGTGAGAAGTAAGGCAAGTAAGAAGAGAATATATTGCTTATGTTTCATAACCAGGATTGAATTAAGTTCAGCCGCGCTTGGCCCTTTCCCAATTAACTGACTGCTGTTTCTTTATATACCTTGCAAATCCCAGGTACACGGCAAGATTCATAATAAAAAAATAGTAAGGAATATATAACAGTTTGATTTTTATCTTTCTTTCTTCAAGGAACCATCCAAGCAATGCTGTGAAATAGAACAGGAGCTGGCCCCAGAAAAGCCAGACATATATGCTGCTGAAATTGAAAAGGCCTTCGGTGAACGTGATGATACCGGAGCATACGAGCATAATAAGAAGACCAAGAGGTGCAAGGGTCCATCGCAGAACCCGGTGTGATATATACTGGAAAGAAAGAAGGCCAAACCTGAAGGGGTTCAGGAGCTCCTTTAACCGAATCACCGATTGAATACCTCCTGCTGATATCCGGATCTTCCGTTTTAGTTCTTCCCTGACACTTGCTGAAGGGTTTTCGATAGCGTACGCCTCAGGGTCATACTGTATTGTGTAACCCTGCTCTGCAATCCGCAGTGAAATAATAAAATCATCCAGTAATGTATCCGGCTCCACAGGTCTGAATAGTTCTGTTCTGAGAGCGAATAACTCACCTGCAGCGCCGACCACCGAATAGAGTTCGGCATCCCATTTCTTCAGGGTGGACTCATATTTCCAATAGATTCCTTCAGTAGCTGCTGCAGATTCTTTGTTGAAAACCCTTTTCTCTCCTGACACACAGCCAACGCCGGGCCTTTTGAATAAATTGACTATCCTTCTTACCGACTCCCGTCCCAGCATGGTGTTCCCATCGGAAAAGATCACGATAGGTGTTTTTACAAACTGCATACCGCGGTTCATTGCCGCTATTTTCCCGGCTCTCAGTGGTTGATGATAAACCTCGACACCCTCATACTTTCGTAGTATGTCAGGAGTACCGTCATCGGAACCATCGGTGATCCATACATGCCTGACCTTTTCCCTTGGGTATTCGAGTGAAAAGGAATTCCTGATCTTTTCATCCACGAAGTCCTTTTCATTATAAGCGGCAACAAACAATGTTACTTCCGGCTCATAGATTTCATCCGGAACAGTTATTTTCTTAGCTGCCATCCGCTTTATCCTGATCAGTACAAACAACAGGATCCCGTATCCCAGATAGGCATAAAATATGATGAAAAGAAAAGCCCAGACAGTAATTTTCAGTACCAGCATAAAACAGATATTAGGTCCTAATTAAATCTTTCGTTCCCATTGTTTAGTTTCAGGGTTATATGCTTTCAGCACCTTTGCAGGATTACCGGCGACAATTGAAAAGGGTGGAACATCTTTGGTGACAATGCTGCCAGCGGCTATCACTGAATGTTTCCCGACAGTAACCCCTGCAACGATCACTGCATTTGCTCCGATCCAGACCTCATCCTCGACCTTGATCATGGAGGTAGTCTGTTTCTGATGGCTGATTGGTTTTGTCAGATCCTCGTAGGAATGATTAAGCCCCGAAAGAACAATGTTCTGGGCAAGCATGATGTCGTTACCTATAGTTACAGGCCCGATTACAGTGCAGCTAAGGCCAATCCTTGATCGTTCACCAATATAAACCGGGCCTGCGCCGTTATTGACAGTCGCAAAATCCTCTATTGTGGAGTCTTTCCCTAGTACAAAATCATTCCAGGGGAATACGTCAATCCTGGTTCTCCTGCGGATACACGAATGACGGCCCCGTTTATGTTTGAAAGGATTCAGGAATAATTTTACCCATAACCTGGGCCTGGCCTGGTTCTTTGGCGTCAGCAGGTTAATAACGAAAAGTTTCAGTTTTGGATTGGATTTGATCCTGCTCATCAGGGATCCTCCGGCGGAAGCTCCCGGTGCTGTGCTGCTTTCCTTTTCCATTTATCCTATTGCTTTATAGATTTCATTGACATTTGCTTCCCAGGTGTGGCCTCTGGCAAATTTCTCACGTGCAATGATCTTCTCCCGGGAATTTTCTTCTAATGCCAGCCCGATTAAATGCACATAATCCTCTTTCGAGTTTGCCATGTAGACATGCTCCTTAAACACGCTCATCGCCTCAGTCTGGGTAGCAACCGTGGGTTTACCCATGGCAAGATATTCATCGATCTTTCGCGGATAATTCCCTATAGTGACTTCGTTAAGTATTTGCGGATTTATCGCAACATCAAAACAGTTCAGGTAGGGGGGGAGTGAATCCGGCGGTTTGCTCCCAAGGAAGTACACATTCGGGAGTGTATGGAGATCGGAATTTTTAAATGCATCATCTTCCGGGCCTATCAAAACTATACTCCACCCTGGTCTTTGCCTGGCAATATAGGAAATGATAGCTATGTCGAGCCTTAGTTTGTAAAGTACACCTATGTAACCTATTACCGGCCTGCTGATATCAGCGATTTCGGCCGGGACGGGTCCGGTGACCAGGTTTGAATCAAACGCGCTGACATCACAGCCCTGGCCGACATAAAATGAATTTGGATTGAATTTTTGACAGTAGTTTGCCAGGTATACCGAATTCGTAACAGCAAGGTCTGCTTTTTTAATAAGTGCAGCCTCTATCCGCACTCCCTGCTTCTTCCACCAGTCAACGGCTATCATATTATCCCTGGAGTAGTAAATGAATTTAGCAGGTTTCAGAAGATCCTTAAGGTAAAAACTCCTGTACATATCACTGTCACAGAAAATAATAATATTCGTGAACCCGAGAACATGCAACGCTTTGCTGATCTCTTTGGCAAACCTCCTGTTGTTGATCTTATTCAGAAAATCGAAAACCAGGTTGCTCCCGATCTGGCTGATGGATTCCAGGATAGTCCTGGGATATAAGGTCCATAAGTTGTCTTTGATTTTAACCAATGATTCCTCTTTCCCCTTTATTACTGCCAGCCTTTTAACGATATTGGGATCCTTGCGGTGGCGTATGACCGACATACGGTCTGCAGGATAATTCACATACAATACTCTGTGCTTCCTTGAAAATTCATAAGCAAGGTTCACAGGATTGGAACCTGCAGCATAGTTGATTCCCTGCAGGCTGGTAATTACGATATCCATTCTTCCATGGTCATCCATTGGCGTTGGTTCTTATTTCTTCAGGAGCTTTACCTGCTCATAGATCTTATCGACAAAATTTGCCCAGGAATGGCTCCTGGCAACCCTGATCCTGTCCTTCCTCTTGTCAGGGCTGTCCTCTGCCAGGGCTTTCCCTATTTCAGTAATATAGTCTTCCTTGGTTGGAGCCAGATATGAATCGTTCGAGAAATAGAAGTTCATAAACCATGTCTTTGTAGCAACGACAGGTACTCCCATAGCAAGATATTCATCCAGTTTCAGGGGATAATTGATATTGGTAATCTCGTTTATAATCTGGGGATTGATGGCCACATCAAATCCCTTCACATAGCCTGGTAATTCCGTCCCGGGTTTTCCCCCAAGAAAATAAACATTTTTAAGCTGGTGAAGTTTGCTGTCCCTGAAGGCCTGGTCTTCGGGCCCTACAAGCACCATGCTCCAGTCGGGACGGTGCTCTGCAACATACTCAAGGAGCTCAATATCGAGCCTGATACTTGTGAGATTCCCGGTATACCCTATCCTTGGATGAGGTATTTTACTGAGTTCATCGGGAACCTTCAGCGTTCCATCATCATCCCGGTAAAGATCAATATCACAGCCCTGGCCGATAAAGTGGGAATTAGGATTGAATTTGCCAGCATAGTCGGAAAAGTAGGGCGAATTCGTCACGACCAGGTCGGATTTTTTAATCAGCAGTGGTTCCAGCCGCACACCATGTCTTGCGTGATAGGCTACTTTCGTGACATGATCTCTTAGGAAATATAATTGCACTGCGGGTTTTAGCAGTTCCTTGAAGTTAAAACCATTGATCATGGAAGTATCATTCAGAACGATATAATCCTTGAAGTGCAACCTGTCGATGGCTGTCTTAACCTGGCGGGCAAAACGTTTATCGTTCATTTTATTCAGAGAATCGAAAAGTCCGGGATTTGAAATCCAGTTAATAGACTCAAGGACTGTCCTGGGATAAAGCACCCATAGATTCTCATTGATCTGCACCAGATCTTCATCCTGCCCGCTGAATACCTTGCGGTATTTTATACTCTCTGGTGCATCTCGTCTGAAAAGCTGAAAACTCCGTTGCAGGGGTGTATCGAGAAAGATAACCCTGTTTGTCTTGCACAGTTCCATCGTGATATATTTGAGAACGGTGGCTACGAAAGTATCCCATGGCTGAATACTGTGAACGATATAATCTCTTCCTGTTGGCATATAAATAGTATTATTTGTTTGAAATTATTTCATTGTAAACCTGTATTACACCAAGAGTCATATTTTTCCAGGTGAATTTTTTGGCCTGTTCCAGGCCTGAAGCGATTAAGCCTGTTCGCAAAGCTTGATCAGACAGCAGCCTGAACATGTTTTCGGTAATCTGTTCCGGTTTAAACGGGTCAATAAACAAAGCAGCGTTTCCAGCCACTTCCGGCATAGATGAAGTATTGGAAGTTATTACGGGTGTGCCGCATGCCATTGCTTCAAGCATGGGAATCCCAAAGCTTTCCCTTAGTGATGGATATAAAAAGACAGTACTGAGGCTGTAAATACCAGGAAGTTCGGTATTCGGAACGTACCCGGTAAGTATGATATGATCCTGTAATGATGGATCGCCTGCTTCCTCTATAAGTTTTGCCAATGCGTCCCTGTCGTAATCAAGCATTACCAGTGGTATTTTTTCATCAGATTCCTTTAGGAACAGTGACAATGCTTTCAGTACCCCCCTGGTGTTCTTCTTCGGATCAGTATTCCCGAAGAAAAAGAAAAACCTGTCGGGAAGTTTGTACTTTTTCCTTACTGCATCCAGGTTTGCCGGGTCTGTGACCGGTTTGAAATGTTCGCTTACACCATTATATATCGCTTGTACTTTTTCAGGCCCGATTTTAAAGAAATCAGCGATCCTCTGTTTTTCAAACTCCGAAACCGTAATCAGCTTCTTACATTTCCTGACAACCCCGGGTACAACCATCCTGCGGTAAAGGTTTCCGAATTTCTGATAATTTGTAAATCCTTTACTCAGCAGGCTGAGCTTTTCCATGTAAATGATATCATGCAATGTGACTACAAGTGGAATTGTAGTTGAAAGGGGGGCCGTATTGCTGGTGCAATGCAGGATGTCACAGTTGGCTTTCTTTGCGGCAGACGGAAGAACAAACTGTTCCCAAACCGGGTATGGAGCATCCCTGAGTTTGATAATTTCGAAGTTCCCACCCGAATGCAGGCATTCATCTTCATCCTGTTTGACAAATACAAAGTATTCGTTTTTTGTATCAATGAGCTGGAGGTTCCTGATAAGTTCGAGAGCAACCATATCCATCCCATGTTTCTTTTTTCTGAATAACCGTTGTCCTTCTATACCTATTCGCATGATATTTTGTTTCTAAAGGGTCTGAATGTCGTGCTCTGTATGGATAAAATGCTTATCTTTTTTATGTATTTTAAACAACAGTGAAAACATCAATACAAACGCCATTGGCAGGTAAAGCAAAGCGAAGATGGTTTCTTTTCTGTAGAAATGATTTGGAGTAGATATAAGGATAGAAAATGCACAGGCCATAAAGGAGCCGAACCAGAGCCAGCAGAAAACCGGGTTGTGAAAAAAGATATTTGCTATGCTGATCATGCCGAGTATCCCAAGCAATAAAACCCTCGGAAGGAAAGAGAACTGCAAGGTTTTGTCAAAGTAATTGATGTTTCCGTGCCTGGTAAATGACCATAAACTTGGAATGAAATCCCTCCCGAAATAAACAAATTGTGAGGTCATCCAGCGTTTCCTTTGTTTGTAAAAAACTTTAGATGTCTGGACTTTCTCATCCATAACAAATGCATCTTCAAGATAGGCAATAAAAATGCCGTCTCTCAGTAATTTCAGCTCAAGCTCTTTGTCAAAACCGCCAACTGCAGTGAGCTGGGGAATGTATTTACGATAAATATCAACATCGAAGGCCATTGCAGAACCGATCAGTGCCGATGAAAGTCCGATGGCTACATGGCCGTTCCTGAATATATTGTTGTTGACCTCCTCGCTGATCGCATCAAGAAGAGCAAAAGGTGTATTCGTATTTTTAGCTGAACGATGGCATTGTACGACCTGGTATCCCGAATCAAGTGAAAGGTTCAGCCTCCTCAGGAAACTCATCTCCATGAGGTTATCTGCATCCAGTATCACAACAATTTCAGTATTGTCGATTAAATGCTCATTGGCAAGCTTCAGGGACTGCACTTTGGTACTTTCTTCGAACCGGGCTTTTACCAGTTTAATAGGATACTGACTGAGACGTTGAAGGGATTCATCCGTAAAATTATCTGCTATTAGGATGATTTCGACCATTTCACCGGGATAATCCTGCTGCAAGGCCGATTTGATTACTGCATCCATGATGAGATCTTCCTTGAACGCGGTAATCACTATAGTAATGCGCCTGAACCTGTTGAAAGTATTTTGTTTTGTTTCGGGCTTGAAAAAACCGCAAAGGGCAAAGAACAGTAAATAGAAGGCATTACCTCCGAGATAAGCTAAAACTATGATCTGGAAAATGTTAATAATAGTATGATAGCTTTGCATTGCCCTGTTTTCTGTATAATTACATTGAGATCAATTCTCCACGCCATGAACGGTATGGTCCCACTTCTTTTTCGCTTGATAGATCCTCGTCAGTGAGAGTAACATCATGAAAAATCCCTTTGGTAAAAGAAATATGGCTTTAAAGGTGGTCCAATTGTAAAACCTTCCCGGGGTTGAAAACATCAGGGTCAGAATGCATATGATAGTAAGAGCCAGCCAGGCCCATGTATACAGAATGGGATTCAGCAGCCACGACAAGGCGGTGAGCAGTATAAGGAACCCAAGAAGGAATATCCTTGGGGGCAACAGTTGCTGGATAACCTTATCGAGAAAATCAATATTCCCTTTTGTAAACAGCTCCTTTATCCCCGGCAGGAAATAGAGCCTGGCAAATATAAACTGGGTTGCAAGCCAGCGGGCTCTCTGCACCATGAATACATTCGACTTTTGCACCTTCTCATCATAAACAATGGCATCATTTACATAAGCGATCTTGATCTGATCTTTGATCATTCTCATCTCAAGTTCTTTTTCTTCGCCAAGAATGAAATCCATATTTGTTATATAATCCTTGAATAAAGCATAGTCAAAAGCCATGCCCGAGCCAATCAGGGCAGAAGAAAGACCTAATACCCAATGCCCTTTTCTGAATATCTGGTTGTTGATCTCTTCACTCACCGTATCCAGCACAGCAAATGCCGTATTCTGATTCTTGGCTGTCCTGTGTACCTGGATTGCCTTATACCCAAGGTTCATGGCATTGTTCATTTTCCCGAGACAATCCCGTTCCATAATATTATCAGCATCCAGTATCAAGGCAATATCATAATTCCCAGTCAGTCGTTTTACGGCTTCTTTAAGCGCTTTTGCCTTGGAACTGTTCTCAAAAACCACTTCCATCACCTGGATCGGAAGTTTACGGAGTTCTGCAAGGGTCGAGGGAGAGAAGCTGTCGGCAATAATTATAATATCGTATTGCTCCCTGGGATAATCCTGTTCAAGGGCCTGCCGGGCAACATCAATGATAACGGAATCTTCTTTATAACCCGGAATAAGCACGGCAAAGCGGTTGAGCTTTTTGTTTTTCGGTAAAGCTTCTTTTATAGGAAAAAGACCTGCCACAGAGAAGATTAAAAAATAAATAGTGGTAAGGAACAGATATGTAAACAGAACCACCTGTATACCGATAAAAATCCACTTTAATATTTCAAGTACCATATTAAAAGTTTAATGATTAGCCGAATACTAATGCAAATATAATTGAAACACGAAGCGAATCCAAAAGATTATTATAAATATGGATTGTCGTGAATGTGTGGATTGACAATGTTTTTCAGATGCCATCCAATGGCCCGGAGGTAGGCATGAAAGTAGGTCAACTTTCCTTTGAGAAGGTACTTGAACGCATTCTTTGGAATTGCGACTGCAAGCTGATAGAGAATCCCGAGCCGGAAATCTTTTCCGCTGACGTTCCTTCTCATGAAAACTATCCTGTTCCTGTTCTGATAATACACTTTGGAAGCACTGAGTTTCCCCACAGATACAGATTCTTTATGATATACAAGTGAGTTGTGTACATACCAGATGGTGTATCCTGCGTTTTTGATGCGGTAGCTCCAATCGGCTTCTTCATAATAAAGGAAGAATATATAGGACATAATTCCGATTTCCTTTATCACCTTCATTGAAACCATCATTGCTGCACCATGGGCATACGGGGTTATCCTGTCTACATCATGCTGGCCTTTATCCTTCTCCCGGTAACCTATGGCAAAACTCCTCATGCTGCGGTGGTCTATAGGCGTATAGCCTGCAAACTGTATTATTGAGCGGTCGTAATAAAACCTGAGTTTAGCACTTACACAGCCTATTTTGGGGTCTGATTGCATCTTCCTGACAAGGGGTTCGAGAAAACCCTTGTCAACAATCGTATCGTTATTCAACAGCAGAATATACTCCCCCCTTGCCCTCATAATCCCAAGATTATTGCCTCCCGCGAATCCCATATTGATATTGCTTTCATATAGGGTAACAGAGGGGAACCTCTCTTTAATTATCCTGGGAGTATCATTTTCGGAATGATTGTCAACAACGATGATCTCAAAATTAGGATATGATATTTTAGTAAGAGATTCAATCATTTCAAGGGTATCTTCCGAACCGTTGAAATTCACAGTGATGATTGAAACCAGGGGAAATTGCGGTGAAGTCATTTCAGTCCAGGTTTGGGCTTTTATGCAAATCCCGGTTGAAGGAATTGCTTATTTGCCATCCGATGGCATTTTTGTATGCTTTGAACAGTTTGAATTGACCTTTCATCAGAAAAACGAGCATGTTCTTCGGAACGGCTACAAGGAACTGGTAAATCAGTGCCAGAATAAACAGGGGACCATGAACATTGCGTCTCAGGTACAGCAGGCGGTTTCGGTTCAGATAGTAAATTTTCAGGGGGCTCATTGCTCCCGTCGTAATGGAGTCTTTATGGAAGATCAATGAATTATGGACGTATCCGATTTTATAACCGGCATCCTTGATCCTCTGCATCCAATCCATTTCTTCATAATACAGGAAAAAGATATCAGCCATCAACCCGACTTTTTTCATAACCTCAAGCGGGATCATCATGGCTGCGCCATAAGCGTATTCAGTATAGGAATCCTGATCATGTTGTCCTTTATCGGTCTCCTGGAAACCTATCCCCCTGTTTCTTACTGTTATCGGGTTAATAGCTGTAAATCCGGCATATTGTATTAATTCAGGATGGTAGAAGTACCTGATTTTAGGACTTACCACGCCAAGTGAAGGATCGAGCTGAAGCCTGGCAACGAGGGGTTCAATGAATCCCGGGTCAACTTCAGTATCGTTATTTATCAGTAGATGGAATTGCCCCTTAGCTATCCTGATCCCAAGGTTATTACCTCCTGCGAACCCCAGGTTTTCCTTGCTTTCAATTAAAATGATATCGGGATGTTTTTCCTTAAGAATTGCAGGTTTTTTGGTAGGGGATGCATTATCAACAACAATGATCTCGTAGGAGGGGTAAGAAATCTGTTTTATGGAGTCAAGAAAAGCAAGTGTAACTTCTGGCTGGTTATAATTTACCGTGATTATTGAAACCAATGGAAATTTATCTGCCATAGACTTTAAGGTTAGGTAAAATTTTTATTCCGCCGGATTTCAGTAGAGAGATTTTTTATCTTCTTCCTCACGCTCCTGTTCCCTTCTATGCTGCAACATTGCTACAATAAACCCAAGCGGGGTAAAAAGAATGAAACCTATCATCATATGAACAACTACGCCTGTCATCTGAATTTCAACTAAGGGGTTCTGTTATTACTTCATTTGTTTTTACGGGAATCAATTTATCCATAGAAGGAGCCATGAACACATAGGCCATGCTGATATAAACGACCAGGCCGGTTGGGAACTGGCCAAGAACAGCATTGCCGTAACTGGCAACCAGGATGCCGAAAACACCGCACAGAAGTGCGGCGATCTTCACCTCCAGATCTTTATTTTTTATCTGAAACATGCTTATATATAATCCTTTGCCGGTAAAATAGCCCAGGATCAGCAGATGCAGGTAAAGGCCGATTATTCCCGCTTCCGCCCAGATAAGAACAAACCAGCTGTCGGTAGCAACACTTGAGAGGAAAGTTTCTCCTGTATATGTTATTGCCCGGCTTCCGGCGTGACCGATACCCCCTCCAAAAGGCCTTGTTTTCAGGTAAGCTTCAAAAATGGCCTGGTTCTTGAGCCTTACCTGGAATGATGCATCATCATCAGGAGTAAAAGCCGATCTCATCCTGTATACCTGGTAGCTGCTGTCGCCGATTGTCGTGTACCTGAAAAAGGAATAGATGAACATGAGAAAGATTGCACCGATTATGATGACTTTAACATTCTTCCTGATAATTATATATAAAGCGCCACCTGCAAAGGGCACGAAGATTGCGCCCCTGGTTCCGGAGCTGGACATGCCATAATACCCGGCAATGAACACAACCGCCCAGAACAGCCTGTTCTTCAAACGTTTTTCATAAAAGAACATGATCATTGCGACAACTCCGATTTGCCCCTGGGCGGCACCAAACTGGCCTGCATCAGAGAAAAATGAGAAAGCACGCAAATTCCCCCACAGTATATGGGTCACTGCACCAACTTCATCAAGCCATTTTTGCTCCCAGGGGTCAACGCCAATATTCAGCTGTATCCATGCTTTAGCTGATGCGATGATGGATATTATAGCCCATATTTTTAAAAAGCGGTCCAGGTGTTTTGGTGTGTTATAAAGAAGTTGAACAAGAGGAATCACAAGTAACATGTATAAGCCAATACCACGCATGGAAGCAAACCAGGCTGTTTTATTCACTGCCTCAGGGTTGAACATTTCAAGTACAATATAGCCGAACCATACCACAGCAAGGTAGGTCAGGTCATTTTGAACAGGTTTCAGGTCAAGCTTCTTGTCATAAAAATGAAAGAACATTGCGATATAGGTAGATATCAGCGTGATATCCATCAGGTAACCCAATTTAACAGGGATATATCGGGAAATCCCGATGATAAAGAAATTAATTATAAAAGCGAACGTAATACCGATTTCCGGCTTTAGTATGAGCCGGTAGAATGAATAGAAAAGAACGGGGATAGCAATTACAATGGCAGCGGTCATCATGCCCCCAAGGGCCATTGCATATCCTAACACAATAGCGGCAATTAACATAATCCCAACCAGAAATGGATTCCTGAGTATTTCAGCTCCGGTCGGTATTTGGAAAAGGTTCATTGTTACTATTGAAATAAGGGTTCTTTGTTTTTAAGGCGCTTGTTTAATTCTTTGTAAAAAGCGAAACCTTTAGAAAAAATAAGCGTGAAAGAAATGTCAATTTCTTTCTTTAAAAAATGATATCCTATGAACAGCCCGATCACTGAGAACACAATCGAAGCTATGGCTACGAATAAAAGAATCGTTATCGGGGGCATGGAAGGGAAAAGGTAATGTAATCCGAAAATTGCGAAAACATCCCCAAGTATATTTGCGATGGTCATTACAGCCACTTTCTGGAAATTCTTATCCGGCCTGTTAAGGCTGTCCAGTGCTACTCCCGTAAAGCGGTCGAGGGGCATAAGCATACCATAGAGAATAAACACCATAAGGACATAAGTAATATGCGGAGAAGTGGTAAGATACTTTGCTCCTCCGAGAATGAGTATGAAATATTTATTAAGAACAAGGCTGATCGCTGCAATCAGGATAAAAATATACACTATTGGGCCGGTATAGGCATAATAAATCCTTTTAAAGTCTTCCTTATTATTTTCCATGCTCATTTTTGAGAGTTTTGGGAAGGCTGTTGTTGCAAAGCTAAGGAGGGGGATCTCAATGAACTCAATATATTTCAGCGGGATAGCATAAATTGCCACACTGGCAGGGCCCATAAATGCGCTGAAAGATATAATAAAACTGTCGGCACCTTTGAGAAGGCTGCTTCCGATACGCGTTGCCATGGAATACCTTCCGTATTTCAGGATATCAACGACTTTTTCCTTACTTATATGCCGGATATACTGAAGGCCCGTCCATTTCCGGATGACACAAAACAATGAAGTAGCCAGGTTGGTCGCAATATATATGAGCACTACCATTTTTACATCAATTTTAATAAAAAGGTAGGCAAAGAAGATGATCACCAGAAATGAACAAAGGTTGAAGAACCTTATCCATAAGATCTTTCCAAAATCAATATCGGCCTGGAAAATTGACCAGGCATAATTCCACGGCAGGGTGACAAGCCCGAGCAGGGGATACCAGGTAAAGAACAGGGAATAGCCGCTTTCCTGCAATGCATGAGGGATTAGCAGTGCAACGGTCCATAAAATCACAGTGATTCCGGCAAGAATAAGCAAACCTACCACCCAGGCGGAACCAAGATAATATTTTCTTTCCTCGGTATTGCTTCCTGAAAGGTATCTTACAAGGGCTTCTTTTGTTACTCCGAACCTTAGCATGTCGATCAATGAGGCGGGCGTTGTAAACAGAATCCAGATACCAAAATCATGGATGGATAACATTCTGAGAAGAATCATAAAGGAAAACAGGCCGGCCAGGGCGGTCGACAAATTCCCGGCGAATGAAAGGAAATTCGCGTCTTTTACTATCTTAAACGATGTTTGTTTTAAGAATGCCCACATGATGAATCAAATTATGGCCATCATCAGGAAATGACATTGTCTTCACGAAATCTGAATGTCAGAATCCTTTTAACCGTTTTGCGAAACTTTGATCGTGGTTTTGGGATTTCTCCGAAAACCGAATCCAGGAACATCAGCTCAACCCCGTTAAGGACGATCTGGGTAGGTTGTTTAGTGACGGAAAGGAATCCATTCAAAGCAGCCTTGTCGGCATCGGTCCATGACCGGTTCGCCCTTACGACGAGGAGGGCAAGGTCGAATTTTGAAATCAGATCGATCGGATAGGCATTATTAATAAGGGATGGTAATTCAATGAAAATGTAATCATAGGACTCCAGGTCGAGATGTTCATAACCTCTCAGGAGTTCCATGGTGTCTTTAGTCTCAAAGAAATTATCCTGAATAATATACTGGACTTCATCTTCAGCCGGAGGGATCAGTTCTCCATTGCCAAATTCTTCTGCCGGCCCGAGATTTTCCTTGATATAATTCAGGAAAAGTGCATTTTCTCCAAATGACTTGAATTTCCTGCTGAGCTCTCTTCCTATGGTTGTTTTGCCTTCATAATCCCTGGTGCTGAATAGAAGAATGATGATTGGTTTCTTTTCGCTGTTACTTAAAAATTTATGAAGACTGATTTTAATATTCTGGGCCATAATTTCAACCAGCCTGGGTAAAATAAACCCGATATCCACATTGTAAATCTGTTTTACAATTTTCGGATAAAGTCCGGCAAGTTTGAGTTTGATAAGCCTCTCGGCTCTTTCACCTGTTTTAATTGTTGTGTCGAAGAATTCAAGGGCAAGTAAAACAATGATGACAAAGATCAATCCAAGTAAAGCTGATGCAAGAACCAACAGCATAGCTTTTGACCTTAAGGCGTGAAGGGGATAATAAGGAGCATCCACGACTTTAAGGTTTGTAGCCAGTTCATCATCCTGCTGCCTGAGTTTTGCAAGGTTAAGGTCATGCAGCAGTTCAAGAAATTCACTTTCCGTGACACCGATAAGCCTTTCAAATCTCTTCTGCTGGGCGCCTAAAGGAGCGAATACCTCATAGACTTTCTGGAAATACCTTTTCCGCTCGGTCAGCACCCTGAGTGCCGCTTTGCTTTCTTCGTAATTAACGACGTTGGTGAGCCAGGCATTGAGCAGGTCTTTCAAAGGCAGGCCTTCAACCGAGTTCGTTACCAGGTAAAGCTGGTCGATATTGTCTTTCAATTCCAGTTTGATCGCTTCAACTTTGTTTTTAAGGGTTGTAAGTTGTTTGATGGTCGCTGAATCATTGCCAAGATCGATCTCAATATTGGCAATTTGCATGGTAGTATTGGTGAGGTCATTACGCAGCCTCAGGATCGCACTGGTGTTCAGTGAAAGTTTAGCATGGTTTTCCAGCTTCTTTTCAATGATCTTAATAGCGGCATCGGAGGAAGCAAGGGCGATTTGTTTATTCTGGAAATCAACATCAAGTTCTTCTTTCGTGCTGGCGATCACTTTAGTCTGCTCGTAAAAGTTGATGATGTTATTTTTGGAATTGAAAATAAGCAGGTCAGATTCGGCTCTTTGCAGCTTTCTCATGGCAGCTTCAAGTTGTCCCCTGAAATAGGCAATTACCGCATCCGTTTGATTCTGTTTCAGCAATTTGAATGAGCGGATGAACCCCTTGGTAAGGAATACGAGTGTTTGCTGGGCAATACCGGCATCGGTAGATTTGTAGGTAAGTTTCAGGAGGTCGCTGCTCTGTATCCTGACTGTTTCTACTGTTGATAATGCACTAAGGCTGTAAAACGGGTCTTTTTGTGAATTCCAGAGTTCATATATGAAATTATAATCATTCTGGTGGCCATAGGCGACCAGCTGTCTTACCAATCTGTCGAACGCGGTGGTGTCTGTTAAATTACGGTGCGAAATGCTTATAGCTGTGGAAGTATCAAACTGGGAGTAAAAGTCCGAAGGCAGGGAAGTCGTATCAACTACTCCTTCAGAGCTGCCGGTTCTGACAGGTGCAGGTTCGATTTTTTCAGTTTCAGTGGGATATGAAGCAGGTTCAGGCATCTGTCCCGGAATATCAACTTTCAGTCTCTGTCCTGAAGAGATTTCAGTGTTCCTGAGCCGGTTATAACTCATCAGCTTCCTTACGCTCAAACCGTAGTTGCGGGCGATTGAAAACATAGTTTCCCCCGGTTTAACCACATGGTACGATTCCCTGGACTGCGGGGGCTGGTATGCTGTTTTTTCTGAATTATTCTGAGTTTCCGGTGAAGAATAGGAGGTATCGGCCTGGGAAGTCTTTTTTGAAGGGGCTTTGAAAAATTTAGGATTCGAGCGTTTTGCTTTTCTTACGATATCCATAACATCGGGGGGCACCTTTGCGATGAGTTCGTCATAGTGTTCCTTTGAAATGTATCTTTCATCATAATGATCCAACAGCAGGTGCTGGGCCAGGAGGGAGGCGGAGACTTCTTCCAGAGTCTGACGTGAACGGATAAGGTTTATAAGGTTGTCATAGATGGTGTTTTTGACCATCACGTCGGTATAGGCTTGCTGCTGCACTGTATAGCCTGAAGTTACGCCGGTATAAATAGTGGTTTCCGAGATGTAACTCCACTGGTCCTTTCGTGTCAAGAAGAAGACGACTGCTGCAATCAGAAGCGGGACAAGTATCAGTAGCAATACATGTCGTTGTAATATCTTGACAAAGTAGATAATTTTCATTATTCTATTTTGTTAATAACGTTGAATTTAAAACCACAAAGTTCCTGCAATATCATGTATGAATTGAAGAAGGCATTTCTTGATGTCTCATAATTATAAACAGCTACACGGTACATTTCCATGATATAGGCAAGATCATACAGGGTGGACTGGCCATTAAGAAACTCTTTATCGCCCATTTCTTTGTTCATTGCTCCTGCAATAACGCTTTCATTTGCATTCTTAAGGATCTTCTGATTGACGATCAGCTGATTATATTGTGTTATGATTTTTTGACGCAACTCGAGGATTACATTGTCCTTGTTTGCCATCGACTTTTCAATTTCCTTGGTTGCTGTTTTCATCTGGTTCTTACGGTCCCAGAAATCCTGCATAGGCAGGCGGAAGCTTACCTGTCCAAAACCCCTGTAACTGTTCTGGAAATTATACATAATATTGTTATCGCCCAGGTTGCTTGTATTATTTGAAGTAGCATCCCACCAGTCGGTCTGGAGATAGCCGTCAAGATAAAAATTTCTCATCCAGACACGGCCTACAGATATAACCCTGTAACGCCATGCGTCAATGTCTGCTTCATAGTATTTGATCTGCGGATTGTGCACAACGGCAGAGTCGATAAGGTCTTCAAGCGGCGGAATACGCTGCGTGATATCATCTATGAGAGGGTTGAAATAGGTTGTGTCCCTCATCTGGCCAAAGCCCAGTGCGGGCATCAGGAATAATGCCATAAGGAAAATGTGCTGCAGCACTTTCTTTAAATCAGGTCTTTCAGAATTCAGGATTCCCATCTACATATTCTCCTTTTGAAATAAAGCGCCAAACGTTCTGAATATTATAACCAGGTCACTCCAGAATGTGTTATGCTCGGCATAATAATTGTCAAGTGCGAACCTTTCTTCTTCTGACATTGGTCCGGTTCTCCCTCTTTTTTCGACCTGCCAGAGACCGGTCAAACCAGCGGCTGACCGGAACCTGCGGCTCCATTTCTTTTTAGTCAGGGCTTCGGCCTCATTTAAAGGTAAAGGCCGGTTCCCGACGATCGACATATCCCCTTTAAGAACATTGATAAGCTGCGGCAATTCATCGATACTGGTCATCCTGATAAATTTGCCGACCTTGGTAATCCTCGGATCGTCCTTAATTTTAAGGAAAGCCTTCCTGGCGCTCCTGCGTTTGTTTGCTATTCTTTCACAAACCTGTTCTCCATCATAATACACCAGGGGAGAACAATATTGCCCCTCAGGTAATTTGTCGCATTCGGTACATTTAACTTCGACAGTTTCACTGATATACTGGTTGAGATGCTCAACTTCCTTTAAGCGTTTGTCGGCATCAGGATACATCGAACGGAACTTATAAAAATCAAAAATCTTATAATTGGCACCAACCCTTTTTGAAAAATAATATACTTTCCCTCTGGATTCAATCCTTATCGCAATCATGGTAAGGATCATCAGGGGCGAAAGGACAAGAAGTGCGGTTCCTGCCACAAGCAGATCTAATGTCCGTTTTATGAATGGGGTTTTGTATGCGTTAAAGCTGACGCTCGTATCAACGGCTATGGTTTTATTCTCAAATTCTGATTTGAATTTCTTAAGAAGGTTGATCCTGGAATATATATTCTCAGGCTCAATACCCTGATGATAAAAATCATCTATGCCCAGCAGGTAGGCATTCTTCTTGGCACTGTAGTCTTTGAAAAAAGAGATGACGATAAATGGTGTTTTCTGGTATAGCTTGTTAAGTTTTAATCGCCGGAAGAACGAAAAGGCATTGATCCCGGGAAGGAGCAGTTCGCAAACAATAGCGTCAATAGATTGTTTCTCCTCGTATTTGATATCGAACCTTGTGTCCTTGTCCAGGTCGAAAATTTTAAATTGATTATCGGTCAGCCAATAGATTGCAGAAAGGGGATTCCCCATGACGATAACATTAAAGTACCTGGAATTACGGAACTTCTCAGCCATTGACTGATCTTTACCGATGTACAGGATATTTAATGTCGTGTTTTCTTTCTCCATCAGGATTATTGGCTGCTTTTGATACCCGAAAAGGCTACAGATGTTTCAATACGTCTTTTGATCCTAACTATCAGCTCCCTGGGATTAAATGGTTTCACAACATAATCATCGGCCCCCATTTCAAAACATTTGATTTTATCGGAACTTTCTTCCTTCCCTGATAACATGATCAATGGGATCTCATCAAAAAAACCACTTTCGCGTATGCGCTTGATAAATTCAAATCCATTCATCACGGGCATTTCCACGTCGCAGATTATTACATCAGGGAGGTTCCCCGACTGGATGTAATACAATGCATCCATCCCGTTGCTGAGCGTGGTTACGTCAAACTCCTTGTTGAAAGTATTTTCTATGATGAACCGGATACTCTTTTCATCGTCTATAGCGAGTATCTTTCTTTTCATTTAGATACAATTTTGGTAAGCAAATATATTCGAATTTACCCCAAACTGCCAAAAAGGTTATTAACAATAAAACGAAAGTTATTAAGAAGAGGACTGGCGGAGGTTTAATGGAATCATCCTTCCGGAAGTGCCTTTCTTAAAGATACAAGCTCATCACGCAATCTTGCAGCTTCAAGGAAATCAAGCTGTTTGACAGCTTCTTCCATTGCCTTAGCCGTCTCCCTGATTAATTTTTGAATTTTGTCTTTGGGAAGATAGGCAATTAAGGGATCAGCAGCATTGTCAAGATGTTCTTTCTCAATATACGGACGGCCTTTGCCGGAAATTCCTTCATCTGTAATCCTGGCATCGAAAACATTTCTCATGTCCTTTGTGATCTGCACGGGAGTTATATTGTATTTCTCGTTGTAGGCTGATTGTTTTTCCCTTCTCCTGTTGGCTTCAGACATCATTCTTTTCATGGATTCGGTGATCTTATCGGCGTAAAGGATCACCCTGCTGTTGACATTCCTTGCAGCTCTCCCGGCTGTTTGCGTCAGGCTGCGTTCCGACCTGAGAAATCCTTCTTTGTCTGCATCCAGGATCGCAACAAGCGAGACTTCCGGAAGGTCCAGCCCTTCTCTGAGAAGGTTTACTCCGACAATGACATCGATTGTGCCGGTCCTGAGGTCATTGAGAATATCCACACGGTCCATGGTGACCACGTCGGAATGGATATACCTTGACTTGATATTAAGTTTTACAAAATACTTGTTTAACTCCTCGGCCATTCTTTTTGTCAGGGTTGTCACAAGCACTCTTTCGTTAATAATTACCCTCTGATTTATCTCATCCAGAAGGTCATCGATCTGGTTCAGGCTTGGCCTTACTTCGACCAGGGGATCAAGAAGCCCTGTTGGGCGGATGAGCTGCTCCACAACGACACCTTCCGACTTCTGAAGTTCGAAATCTGCCGGGGTTGCGCTTACAAAAACCGTCTGGCCCACAATTGCCTCGAATTCGTCAAACTTCAGCGGCCTGTTGTCCATTGCCGAAGGCAGCCTGAAACCATATTCGACAAGAGTTTGTTTGCGGGAACGGTCACCTCCGTACATTGCCCTGATCTGCGGTACCGTAACATGGCTTTCGTCAATGACCATCAGGAAATCATCGGGGAAATAATCGAGGAGGCAGAAAGGCCTCGAGCCCGGAGCCCTGCCGTCAAAGTACCTCGAGTAATTTTCAATACCTGAACAATAGCCAAGTTCCCTCATCATTTCGATGTCATAGGTGACCCGGTCCTCCAGCCTTTTTGCTTCCAGGGCTTTCCCTTCATTCCTGAAATAATCGGTCTGACGGAATAGATCATCCTGTATCTCAGTCAGGGCTTCTTTCATCTTATCCTGGGAAGTGACAAAGATGTTGGCCGGATATACCTGGATGAATTCCAGAGGTTCTATCATTCTCCCCGAAACCGGGTCAAAAGATTCAAGTTTCTCAATCTCGTCCCCCCAGAAAATGATACGGTAAGCAATATCCAGGTATGCCGGAAAAATATCTACAACATCACCCTTCACCCTGAATTTTCCCCTCGTGAATTCAGCTTCAGTTCTTGAATACAGGCTATTTACAAAGCTCATCAGAAGGGTGTTCCGGCTGGTCAGATCCCCCAATTTGAGTTTCACGATATTCCCTGCAAAATCATCCGGGTTTCCGATCCCGTATATGCAGGAGACTGATGAAATAACGATAACGTCCCGCCTGCCGGAAAGCAGGGCAGACGATGCGCTCAGGCGCAGCTTTTCAATTTCCTCATTGATAGAAAGGTCTTTCTCGATATAAGTGTTTGTAACGGGCAGATAGGCTTCGGGCTGATAATAATCATAATAGGAAACAAAAAACTCGACTGCATTTTCAGGGAAGAACTCGCGAAATTCTCCATAAAGCTGGGCAGCAAGAGTTTTGTTATGGCTTAACACAAGTGTGGGTCTCTGAATTCGTTCAATAACGTTTGCAATAGTGAAGGTCTTTCCCGAACCTGTCACTCCCGCGAGCACCTGGGCCTCATCACCCCGTTTGAGCCCTTCAACAAGTTCCCTTATTGCTTCAGGCTGGTCACCTGTTGGAACAAATTCGGTTGTTAAACGGAACTCCATACTCAATGTTTAAATGTAAACGTTGAAATAACAGGGTAATGGTCCGACATGTTGACTTCCTTCTTCTGATACGAGGTGGCAGTAAAAAAATCATCATACAGCATGTAGTCGATGCGGAATGCGGGGAAGCGCCCGCCTGCATATGTACTGCCAATCCATTCATTTCCTGATCTGACAAATGCGTCATTCCTGTTCCGCGATAAGGTGTGGTAGGCAAAGGAGGAGGGAGTATCATTAAAATCTCCGCAGATCAGCACCGGATAAGGGCTGTATTTCATATGAGCAGTAAGCATCTCAACCTGCATAGCCCTCAGGGTGAATGCCTTTTTCAGTTTCCATAACATCTTCCTGGAGCCTTTGGTGAAATTCTTTTCATCAGCTCCCGGGTCTGTCAGATTTGAATAAAAGGAGTAATCATCATTCCCGAGCCGGATTGATTCAAGATGAAGGTTGTAAACCCTGATCGTGTCGCCACGTATGGCGATATCGGTAAAAATCCCGAAAGTGCTCTTATCCTGCAGCCTGAAAAATCCCTGGTCAACAATCGGGTATCTTGAAAATGTGGCTATTGCATTAATTTTCGTCTTTTGCCAGAAATCCCTGTAGTTTTTAAAGAAGAAATACTCAAGGCGGATGGACCTGGAGAATTTATGCAGGGTTTTCAGGTACTCTTCACCTATGGCATAAAACTCCTGCACACATACAAGGTCAGGGTTCTCTCCTGCAAGAAAATCAGTCACCTGGCTCCTCGTTTCAGGCTGGACATTATCAGCCTGGTTACCATAAAGGCTGTGAACGTTATAGGTAGCCACCCTGAAAGCGGCGGTATTAGCGGGTTTTTGAGAACCAAACCTTAACGGCATGATTGTCCTCAAATTGCCAATTCCCACAATGATTGTAAGAAGTGAAATAAAAATGAACCTGTTCCACAGGATAAGCCAGATGAAAACAAACAGCAGGTTGATGATCAGGAGAACAGGGTAGGCTATGCCGAAGAAAGCAAAGGGCCAGAACGTGACCGGGCTTACATATGCCGCTGTATAGGAACATAAAAGTGAGGCGGCGGCAAAATAATTTAACAGCAGGAATAAGGCTTTCGCCCACTGCCTTTTTTTGCCCGTTTTGTTTACTTTCCTCATGTGTTTAACGTTTTCCCGACGACCGGAACAGAAAATCCTTCTCATCCCGGGTCAGGCTGTCATAGCCGCCTTTTGATATTTTATCGAGAATGTTGTCCATGCGTTTTTGTTTCTCGGCTTTTTGCAGATTGTATTCTTCGTCGCTTACCGGACGGCCTCCTGAATAGTTGACACTGGCTTTCATTGTCTTCTTCCTGAAAAATCCTCTCCATCGCCCTGATCCGCCCGGCATGAGATTGCCGGAGAGTCCCGATAATTGTATGTAAAGAAAACCAAAGAGGGCGCCTCCGATATGCGCAATATGGCCCCCTGCATTTCCCGCGGGGATCATAAAGAAATCAAATATAAATAAAGCGATTGCAAGGTACAGAATCCTTATCCTTCCAAAGAACAGAAGGTTGACTGAATAATTTGGCACCTTGAATGAAATGGCGGTGACAATTGCCATCACCGAGGCGGAAGCGCCAAGGGCATAAGAGATCGGCAGGGAAGGTGCAAAAACAGGAAAAATGTTAAATGCAAGAATATATACCAGGGCTCCGGAGATGCCTCCCAGGAAATACACGACAAGCAGTTTCCTGCTGCCAAGATATTCCTGGAATATCTTTCCGAACCAAAAGAACGGCAACATGTTGAACAGGATATGCGACAGATCGATATGCAGGAACATATAGGTCAGGATCGTCCAGGGTTTATTGATCAGTAAGGGAAGTGAAGCCGGAACCCCGAAGATCCTGATAATGGAAGTTGTGGCTAAGGCCGCGTCGGGCTGGTTATATAAAAAGAAAATAATCCTGAAAACCTGAACGAGCAACCATACCGCAACATTGACGATGATCAGGTTGGCCAGTACAGACCCCTCCCTGAAAAACCTTTTCAGATTGTCACCTGGATTCGGATCTGCAGAATAAGGATTCATCGATTAAAATTTTGCGTTTCGTTTCCAGTACAAGATCATGAAAAATCCGAATATCATGCCGCCCAGATGTGCAAAATGTGCGATATTGTCGGAGGGATTATTGGAAATCCCGAGGTAAACTTCCCAGGCCCCATAGGCGATTACCAGCCATTTTGCCTTTATAGGAAATAAAAAGTAAATAAAGACCAGCATGTTCGGGAACATCATCCCGAATGCGAGCAGGATGCCAAAAACCGCCCCTGAAGCTCCAATGGTCGAGATGTCCATTTGCTGTTTGATAAGGTCATAGATATAAATAACAGATTGTCGCTGGTAATGGACATCGCTCAACGAATTCTGCCATTGGGCAAGAAGGGCGTTCATCTGGTCGAGAATTTCCTGGCTCCTGGGCGGGCATGTTTTAACAAAGGCTACAAAAGCATCAGGGGAGGGTGCCGACGAATACGCAAGGGCAGCGGCTTCATAACCTGAAAAATGCCAGTAATTGACAGCTGTCTGGATAATTCCGGCCCCTATGCCCGTAACCATGTAATATGTCAGGAATCGCTTGGGCCCCCATACGTTTTCAAGCAGGTAGCCGAACATCCACAAGGCAAACATATTCCAAAGGATATGCTGAAACGTTGCATGAAAAAACATATAAGTAACAAACTGGTATATTCTGAAGAGGTCCGACTTGAAATAATGAAGCCCGAAAAGATTTGTCAGATCGATCCTGAATGTGCTTTCAAGCGACAAGGTGGCAACATAGCAGATAAGATTGATGATCAGCAGATTTTTTACAACAGTGGGGAGAAGTTTGAATCCGGAAAGACTGTATCGCTCGTAACTCATAGCTGGCTGTTAAGTTTTAAACTTTTTGGAGAGATCCTCGAATGAAAGAACGAAAAAAGCAGGCTTTCCGTATGGAGATAAATCCGGGATTTTACATGAAAACAGTTTCTGCCGGATGGATTCAAGTTCTTCCTGTTTAAGTGATTTCCCGCGTTTTATCGCAAGAGTCCTGGCCATGGTTTTGGCTATCATCTGCTTTTTTTCTGCATTTTTGCCCGGCAGCTCGTTCTTGATCGCTTCAAGGACCTGTTCAACGGCCCCGTGAAAATCGGTATGACCAAGGTCGTGGGGAACAGAATGAAGAACAAAATCGTTATTCCCGAATTCCGATATTTCAAACCCGAGGGTGTTGAAATCTTCAAGGAGGCCGGCAAGTAAGAGTGCATTATCGGGAGAAAAGGTGAGGGTTTCAGGCATTATCCCTGACCCTGGTGAAGAACCGCTTTCTCCTTTTTCAAGCATTTCCTCAAATAAAATTCTTTCATGTGCAGCCTGCTGGTCAATAAAAAGCAGGCCGTTGGTTGTTTCAGTCACAATATATGAATTGGCAATCTGAAAAAGGGGATGGTTGGAATCATCAGGCCCAAGGTCAAGGCGAAGGTCACTGCCTTCATTAAGTTTGTCCAACAGGTCAGCCAGAGGAGCTGATGGAATTGATGCAGCCTGATTAACCGATGCCCGGAAATTATCCCTCCAGGCATTACCTGAAGAAGGCCTGCCGGTATTTTCAAAATACAGGCTCGGTTGAAATTCCTGTTTTTTTTCAAAAGGGTTATAATCAGGGTTAACAGTGATCTGGGGGGGGCGGATCACCTGGCCGGGCTTCAGGGGAGGGATATCCATGCTTTGTTCCTGTTCAAAATCCAGGACTGTCGTGAGATTGTATTTCCCCAGCGTTTGCCTTACCGCGGCCTGCAGTATAGCATATATGCTCTTACTATCGGTAAAATTAATCTCCGTTTTCGTCGGATGAATGTTAACATCAATATTAGCCGGATCCAATTCAAGGTAAAGAAAATAGGATGCGAAGGAATCTTTAGGTATTAATTCCCTGAATGCCGCTTCAACAGCATGATGGAGATACGGGTTCTTTATGAACCTGCCATTAGCAAAAAAAAACTGTTCGCCCCTTGTCTTTTTTGCGAATTCAGGCTTGCCCACAAAACCGCTGATGTTTACCATATTTGTAAACTGCTCGACCGGGATAAGCCTTTGATTGTAATTCTGGCCAAAGAGTGCGACTATACGCTGCCTCAGGTTGGCAGAAGGTAGCTGAAACATTACTTTTTCCTGGTTGTACATCTTGAACGCGATATCGGGGTGAACCAGGGCGACACGGTTAAACTCGTCAAGGATATATTTAAGTTCCGATGTGTTTGATTTCAGGAAGTTCCTGCGTGCAGGTACATTATAGAACAGGTTTTTAACCGAGATACTGGTTCCTTCAGGCGTATTAACAGGACTGTGATTCATGACCTCAGACCCTTCGATGATAAGCTGGGTTCCTATTTCATCTCCGGCTTTTTTTGTCCTTAGTTCAACATGGGAAACTGAAGCGATGGAAGCAAGGGCTTCTCCGCGAAAACCCAGGGTACGGATTGAAAAGAGGTCCTGTGCTGTCTGTATCTTGGAAGTCGCATGCCTTTCAAAACACATCCTCGCATCTCTTTCCGACATGCCGCAGCCATTATCAATAACCTGGATCAGTGCCCTGCCGGCTTCCTTTATTACAAGCTTGACTTCAGTTGCTCCTGCATCAATAGTGTTCTCAAGCAGTTCCTTTACAGCTGATGCAGGTCGCTGCACGACCTCACCAGCGGCTATCTGGTTCGCGACTGATTCGGGAAGCATCCTGATAATATCCGACATACGCTAACTCTGTAAAGATCCTGTAATGGAGGACACTTGCAAAAATACCATTTTTTCCAAGCCGGAATTCCGATTTCAATGAGAAAGAGTACCTTTGGAATAGATAATTATAAACATATGAATGACAGTGATGCTAAATTGAAAAATCTCATTGTTGTAGGGGACAGGGTTTTGATAAAACCCAAAAAGATATCCAACAAGACCAAAGCAGGTTTATTTCTTCCGCCGGGCTACCAGGAGAAAGAAGAAATCCAAACGGGTTTTGTCGTGAAAATCGGCCCCGGGTATCCCATTCCGCTGTTATCAGATGATTTCAACGAAAGCTGGAAAAAGAATGAAGAAAAAATAAAATACATCCCGCTTCAGGCAAAAGAAGGGGATTTGGCAATATTCCTTCAAAAAGGGGCCATTGAAATAATTTTCAATGACGAAAAGTACTTTATTGTGCCTCAGAATTCCATACTGCTCCTCGAAAGAGAGGAGCAGATGTTTGATTAGAACCTTGACCTGTCCAAGACAGGAAACCTCATCTGTACCAGATAGAAGGCTCCATAAAATACGGCGCTGAAAAACGTTGTCCCCAGGATGTCATTCAAAAAGAATGAGAACCCGTTTGTCGTATCCCTGAAAAAAACAAGGCCTGCAATATAACATTCCATCAGGCCCATAAAATTTTTAGGATACAACCCCATGGCAAGCCATGAAGAGAAGTTGGTGATCAGGAAAAAGATTATGGCTGATGCAATTGAAGCTGTAAAGATTGATCCAACCGTAACTTTTTTCCGGATAGCCATACCCAGAACAACCGTAATGGCAAAACTCAGATATACGGCGGGCATGTTTGCGTGAAGACCGATGATGAGGTCGCTGATGAACATCGCGGCGACCGGAATGGCGAAAGCAAACTGCTTTCTGTCAAAATAGGTACCTGCAAACAAAGCCATAGCCGCTATCGGCGTAAAGTTCGGCCAATGCGGGAGCAACCGTAACAGGGCTGCAGTAAGAATTACTGAAAAAACAACAATAAACCTAGGTGTAATAGATTTATATAGCATTAATATATCGTGTTAATATCTTACAAAAATATAAAATCATTTGTATTAAAGTCAAGTTTTCGTGAAAATTGTTTCCTATTTTTGAATACTCTGATCAAATTCAGCTAATTGGCCCATGAATAAAAAGTTGTTAACACTGAGTTTACCCCTGCTTTTTCTGCTTAATTCCTGTAACCTGATGAAAACCAAGACAGATTTGATCGTTTATCATGCGAAGATCTACACCGTTGATCCGGTTCTTACTGTGGCTGAGGCAATGGCGGTAAATAACGGGAAGATCATTGCCACGGGCTCGACACAGGATATCCTGAAGAAATACTATTCGGTAAAAAAGCTTGATGCAGGGGGAAACCCGGTATACCCCGGGTTTATAGATGCCCATTCCCATTTTTACGGATACGCCCTGAATCTCAGGCATATAGTCTTAAATGGCTGCATGTCCTTTGACGAGGTCCTCGGCCGCCTTCAGCAATCTGGGAAATATAATCCCGGTGAATGGATCGTTGGAAGAGGATGGGATCATAATCTGTGGAAGGAAAAGAAATTCCCTGAACGCAGGAAACTGGATGAGCTGTATCCTGAGAACCCTGTTGTGCTGACCCGGATCGACGGCCATGTTGTGCTGGCCAATAATTTGGCTTTACAAAAGGCCGGGATAGGTCTTAAGAATACATTTCAAGCCGGTGAGGTTGAAACCCGTCTCGGATTACTTACGGGTATCCTCAGTGAAAATGCAGCGGATCAAATGCGGAATGCTATCCCAAAGCCAGGGCCCGGCATACTCCTGAGCCTCCTTGCAAGAGCCAGGGAAAACTGTTTTGCCGCCGGACTGACGACAGTCAGCGATGCAGGCCTTGAAGCCGAAACGGCCGGGCTTCTGTGTGACTTATCCTCAGGGCCTGATTCCTCCCGGATGATCCGTGTTTATGCAATGCTTTACCCCAGCAGCGAGAATATCAAACAATTTATCCTGAAAGGGCCGTATAAAAATTCCCGCCTTCTGATAAATTCGGTTAAAATGTACGCTGATGGCAGCCTCGGCAGCCGGACGGCACTCCTTAAGCAAGCCTATTCCGATATGCCCGGTAATCATGGGATACAGGTCGTTTCGGCCGATTCCCTCAGAAAAGTCTGTAAACTCTGCCTTGACTGCGGTTACCAGCTCAACACGCATGCCATTGGTGACTCGGCAAACAATATGGTCCTCAGTATTTACAGCGAATACCTGAAAAAAACGAATAACCTGAGGTGGCGGATTGAGCATTGCCAGGTTGTGGATCCGGCCGATCTGCATAAGTTCAGGGACTATTCAGTCATCCCGTCGGTCCAGGCAACGCATGCCACATCCGACATGGGCTGGGCCAAAGAAAGGCTGGGCATTGAAAGGATTAAAGGTGCTTATGCCTATAAGGACCTTCTTAAACAAAATGGGTGGCTTGCCAATGGAACTGACTTCCCTATAGAAAACATCTCACCTTTGCTGACATTTTATGCATCAGTTGCCCGCAAGGATATAGAAGGAAATCCTGCCGGTGGTTTTCAGCCTGAAAATTCACTAAGCAGGGAAGAAGCGCTTAGATCTGTCACAATCTGGGCCGCAAAGGCTGATTTCTGGGAACATGAGATAGGGAGTATTGAAGCTGGCAAGAATGCCGATTTTGTAATCCTTGACAGGGATATTATGCTGGTTGACGAAAGCGAAATACCAAAGACCAATGTCTTATCAACTTTTCTTGCCGGGATTCAGGTCTACAACCGGAAATAACATGAGTATTAGCAAAAAAAGGCTGCCGGAGGTTCCGGCAGCCTTTTTTTATTAAGAGTCTCTATCCATTATTTCAGTTCCTTGCAGAAAAACTTTCCAAGGGGCTTTCCTGCCGATTCATAAGCTTCTGATATTCTCAAACCCGTATCATAGGTTTCTTTACTAACCGGTACACCGCCTACTGACATTCGTGAAGTGCTGCCTTTTCCGGTCGATTCTATAGATGCGATTACTTTATCGGGAGCTTTCGTCTCCACTATGTCGATCACGAGATCAACCTCCGATGCCTTAGTCCCTACATAAGCTTCAACGCCCTGCTCCATAAACCTGGTATGAACAACCATTGTATATGTCGCATCCGTTGCATTTGATTTCAATTCAATGCCGCAATCCTCAGCTTTATTATTAAAAGCTTCGGCAAAGGCCCCGGGAAAACGATCGGTTTGATCACTCTTCCATTTAACAGCCCATGCATCACCGGTTCCGGCTTTCTTGTCATTCCTGTCGGCCGTCCCTTTCTTTATATAATCTTCTTCCTTGTCGAATTTTCCAACCTTCATGTTCTGGTAATCAAACTGAAGATTAATGGTTTTCTGACCCTTCAGCACTGAAAGATTTCCTGATTTGAGTTTCTGTGAAAATACATTGCTCCCGGCAAAAACAAAGAAACTCATCAATAAAAGAATGCCAATTTTTTTCATATGTAAAAGGTTTAAGATTATGAATTTTGAAGTTAACATGGCAAAACTATAACAAAAGGAAGTTTTTTCCAAATTTAGACGGTTTAAATTCACTATGGAATCAGGAATGTGATGCCTTGTTCCTGTTATCGATGAATTTCATCGCTTTCCTTCCGCCTTCAGGGAACTGGACTTTTAAAATTTCATCAGGTTTGTGGAACTTTACCTGGGGGGCCACCCTGAGCCTGGCCCTGAAATGATCCTTGATATCCTTTTCCAGCTCAGGACTGAACTGGTTTGTACCTGCATTTATGATTATTTCATCAGTCCCGATGTCATTGGTGTACACCTCAACATAATAATTCCTGATATACGGGATATTATCGAGGATATCATATAAAGCGGGAGGGTAAAGCGTAGTGCCTTTAAATTTAATCATCTGTTTCCTCCGGCCTATAACCGGTCCAAGCCTCATGGTAGTCCGGCCGCAGGAACAAGGCTCTGTATAATGGTAACATACATCGCCTGTTTTAAACCTCAGCAGGGGGGTCCCCTGAACTCCCAGGGTAGTAACGGTAACTTCACCCGGCTGATCTTCCTCTACGGGATTGCCGTTGTCGTCGAGGAATTCAACAATGATCAGTTCGGGATGGTGGTGGCCTCCTGCCCCTGCACTGCACTCGGTAAAAGTAGTAGCCATTTCGGTCGAAGCATAGGTTGAATATAGCTTCAAAGGCCATTTCTCTATTATTTTCCTTCCGAGCGCATTCAGGCTGAGATCGGGATTTCTCAAAGGTTCTCCAATACATACTGCTTTCGTAATGCTCGATGAACGGTAGTCTATCCCGTTTTGTTCTGCATACTCTATGATCTTCAGAATAAAGGAGGGTACAACGATAATCGCGTTGGGGCCGATCCGCTTTATGGTATCCCACTGAAGTTCCGGTATGCCGTTGCCAACCCTTACGATGGATGCCCCCAGTTTCCTGATCCCCAGAAAATATGCCATACCTGCCATAAACCGCCGGTCCAGGGTGGTCATAAGCTGGTAGGTATCATCCACGGATCCGTCGGCGCAGGTAAACGAGAGTGCTTCGTTGTATGCAAGCCGGTCAAGGTCACTATCTGTCATGGCTACGGTGACCGGATCTCCCATTGTGCCCGAAGTTGTAATATAATCCACAATCCTGCTTCTGGGAACACAAATGAATTCCTCATTGAACTGCTGAAGATGGGTTTTATCGGTAAGCGGTATCCTTAAAAGGTCTTCCAGGTGCCTGATACTGCCCGGATCGATAGAATGCTTGCTGAACAGTCTTTTATAAAAGGCGGAATTAGCCCCTGCATAGCGCAGCATTTCACTCAGGGCGCCTTCCTGGAACTTTTTTATCTCATGGGAGGATTGGCTCTCAATAGCAGGGAAAAAAGATTTTTCCATCAGTTTACGGGTGATCCCTAGAATTTAAACCCGATCAGTACCCTGAAGGTTGTATTATCAACTTTAAAAGTAGGGTTATCATCCTGGTTATACGTGAATTTGACTTTGCCCCAGTTATATTGGAAAGCAAAGAGCATAAATTTATACCTGAGCCCTAAACTGGCTTCATTGAGTGTATAGCTTGAGCCCCACATGCTGTTGTACCAGGCAGCCGTGGCATTGAGCTTATATGAAAGGTCTATCATAAGGTAGTCAACGGGATTAATTGTCAATACGGGGCCGAACTTCTGGCCTCCAAAGTAATACCAGTATTCCAGCTTTTTAGAGGAACTTGAATTGGCAGGCAGCGTTTGGTCTGTAGGGTTAAAAGATGCAGTGAGGAAAGTTGCATCGATACCGGCCCTGATATGATGATTTGCAAAGGAAGGGCCAATGTAAATCAGGAATCCGAATTCGAATACAAATCCTGCCTTGGCTTTATTGAACCTTATTGTATCGGTCCTCCCCTGATATTTGTAATAATTCGCATGGGGATTAGCAAATTCACCCATAGGGAAAGAACCTCCCAGTTTCAGGTAAAAACCACTTTTAATATGATTCTCACCAACTTTTTTCTGTGTAGTCTGGGGCTGCATTTGTGTCTGGGCAGGCTGATCCTGGGCAAATACAAATGCACTTATAAAAAGTAGGAAAAGGAAAGAAAGGAAACATTTTTTCATAATAGCTGCTTTATCAGGGGTTAATTGATCCAATAATACAAAGATACAAATGTATCAGGAATAGGAGTGTTTCTTCATATACTCTTTTAATTCTGATTTAATGGTTGCTTTCTCGTTCTCCGGCAAAGAAAAGATGTTTTTCCTGAAATTACGGTTCATGGAAGTAAATTCCTTAATCAATTTTTCCTGGCGTTCTGTAAACACCAGCCCCAGCTGAGCATAAATCTGTTTCACAGTCATTACGGGATCATTTTCAAGG
>CAILVF010000002.1 GCA_903837605.1 uncultured Bacteroidales bacterium
AACGAAGGAAGGACCTTGCATTCTTATTTGCCGATTTCTGACATTCTTATTTGCCGAAATCGTGCATTCTTAATTGCCGAAATCGTGCATTGTTATTTGCCGTTCACACCTCAAAGGGATGAACCTGAAATGGCTGGTTTGGCAGGGAAATCAATCCAATTGTCAAAGAAAGATTTTGACAATGCCATGAGTATAAAACCTAATGGCGTTAAAAACAAGATCATTAACACAATCTTTTCCGGATTCAAAACAAAGGGCGATGATGTAATTAAAAATCTTAAGCCTTTCACGTTTGAAGGTTTTGAAACTGAATATTTTTCCAAGCCCAAGGATAAAGACGATCTGTTTTCGGCATTGGAGGTCGCAGCTGGGAATATCAGGAAGGAAGGACGTATAAGTACGGCTGTTGCCTATGAATGCACTCTGAGGTCTCTTAAGGAGTTTACAGCCAAAGAAAAATTCCCTTTCGAGAGTGTCACAGTAAAGTTTCTGAAAGATTATGAAAGTTGGATGCTCACTCCCAAAGTAATTGAATGGAAAACAAAATCAGGCAAGACCAAATCACGCACAAAAGTTAACGGACGCACTACCGTTGGTATCTATCTGCGGAATGTCCGCACGGTCTTTAACCTGGTTAAGCCGGTCGGTGTGCTGTACCCGTTTGGAAAGTCAAAACAAGGATTGTATTCGATTCCGAAAGGCAAGAACACCAAAAAGGCCTTAACCCAGGCCGATGTTGCGAAGATCGCCTCCTACCCTGCCGCCAAAGGAACCATTGAGCAAATGAGCCGTGATTACTGGCTGTTCAGTTATCTATGCAACGGCATCAACATAAAAGACATGGCCCGCTTGAAGTATGTGAACATCAAGGGCGAAAAAATCACCCTAATCAGGGCTAAAACGGCCGAATCGGTCGATGAGGAAACAACCATCGACATCATGATTACCAAACAAATCGGCCGCATCATTGATCTGCATGGCAATAAGCCGGGTACCAGTGATCAGTATATATTTCCTATCCTCACTAAAGATATGACGCCTGATGATGAGTACCGGGCCATCCAGCAGGCGGTGCAAACCATCAATAAAAACATGACGAATATCTGCAGCGAGCTTAAGATTGCCCGAGCTACCACATACACGGCCCGCCATTCATTCGCTACAGTTCTAAAGCGGTCTGGTGCCTCAATCGAGTTCATCAGCGAATCCCTGGGCCATCGAAATAAGCAAACCACCCAGAACTATCTCGCCAATTTCGAGGATGAAGAAAAGAAGAAATGGGCCAATATGTTACTGCCCGAAACTGATGTTTAAGAATTCCCGGAAAAACCTTCCATCTGTCTTCCGGCGATTAACAATCTTTCATATGTTAATAACGCTACCAAAGTGGTTATTCCCAGCCCGGTAAACTGTATTTTTTAGGGTGCTATATTGTTGAAAACATAAAGAAGAATAATTTTTATCAACAGATAGTCCTCGATCTTTCATTATAATTTTGTTTGTTTCCCCTTTTCATGGGGTTGGTCACCTTGGCCGGAATAAACAAATCCAATCTTGTTATGAAGGTCGCCGAATATGTACCCAGGTATGGGTTACTGAGAAATCTTGATCATACGATATCGGTCCAGGACAAGAAACTGCCGGTAAAGGAGCTGTTGAAAAACTATCCCGATCTTGAATTGACACCCGATCATGTTGAACAGCTTGACACCATTGATCTTTCTTCTTTATATACCGGGCTTAATCACATCTTTGTTAACGAGGAAATTATTATTGCCATTTTACAGAACCTTCTCGATGCATACATTCAACGGGGCGGTGATTCCTTAACCTGGCTTTCGGCTACATTTCAAAGCTTTCATGAACATCCTCAGTATTTCAGCCCCGAATTACGACGCATTTTAGAAGGCTACCTTGTGAAAATGATGCACAATCTGACTTTCCCTGCTACGGCTCCTTCCACTGGTTTTATCAATCCCAAATCCTTAAGCTCGTATGCGATCAGGAAAAAGAAGCCTGCCTTTAACACCCTTCTCGAAGCGTTTAATAACGTCTCAGAGTATCAGCAGGTAATGGGCCAGCTTCAAAAGAAAAACTATTGCACAGCCAATGGCAGCTGGCAGGATTACAAATCAGGATGGAAGCTGATTATTATTGCCTTGATAAAGTGGCTGGCCATACAAGGCTATTGCAGGAAAACAAAATTCACGACTTCCGAAATCCAAGCCATTTGTGAAAACACATTCAACACCGAAAAGATCAGCTTCTCTACAATTACTCATGTACACCCATCTCCTGTTGAATTCTCCCACCTGTTCGATGAATTGAAAAATACCATTTCGGGTTCACTTCTTTTATTAATGGCCTTTTTGTGCGATTTTGCCTGGATTGCCGATTGCCTGGAATGCCTCGATTCCCTTTTCTCCATAGTTTTCCTCGTTTGCCTCTCGTACCTGATTTGCTGATTTAGCCTCTTTGCCAATTTTGCCTAAATTGCCTGAATTGCCGATTTCCTAAATTCCCTTACATACCTTCCCTGGCCCGTCTCTTTTACCTAATTACCTGATGTATAATCAGTTGCCAATTTTGCCTAAATTGCCTAAATTGCCGTTCGGCAATTTTGGCGACGGCAATTTGGATTATTCGCCTTTTTTTGTATTTTATTTGCTGCTGGTTTTAAATCAAATCAGCAATGCAAGATTTTATTCTCTCCCCCATTTCCCTCAGCGAGCTCGAAACCCTGGTCCTTAACCAGGTCCGTAAAGCCTTAAAAGAATCCCTTCTAACCAGTAGCGATCCGGTCAAGGATGAACTTCTCACCATCGAATCGGCTGCCGAATTGCTGTCCGTGACAGTGCCAACGGTATATGGATATGTCCATCAGCGGGCCATTCCCTGCATGAAACGCCGGGGACGATTGTATTTCTCAAAGGTCGAACTCCTCGCCTGGATCCGCTCCGGCCGCCGTTCAACTACCGACGAAATCAAAGCCCACGCCCTCGCCAGCCTCATCCGATAATTACTAATGCCCAGTGCCCAGTGCCTAATACCAACCCCCAATCCCTAATACCATGAACATCCATCTCCATAAACTAATCCTCACGAACTTCAAAGGCATCAGGGAGCTTGCCATTGAATTCGGCGCCGTCACCAACATCCATGGCGATAACGGTACCGGCAAATCCACCGTCTTCGATGCCTTTACCTGGCTGCTGTTCGGCAAAGATTCTCACGATGCAAAGGAATTCAACATTAAAACCCTGGATGAAACCGGCAAAGCAATTCCTATGCTGGACCATATGGTCGAAGGGATATTGTCTGCGGATGGCATTTCAATTACCCTTAAACGGGTGTATTGCGAAAAGTGGACCCGTCGCCGGGGCGCTGAGCAATCGGAGCTTACAGGCCACGAAACCCTGGTTTATTGGAACGGTGTTCCGCTTCAGGCAGGAGAATACAAAACAAAGATCGATGGCCTCATCAATGAAGGTTTATTCAAGCTGCTTACATCCACTTTATATTTCAATTCCATGAAGTGGCAGGATCGCCGCCAGGTGCTGATCCTGATTGCCGGTGAGATCAGTGATAAGGAAGTGCTGGGCATGATGGAAAAGGACCAGGTCAGGGATATCAACGCTATTCTCAATTCCGGCAAGGGCCTGGCCGATTTCCGTAAGGAGATTGCAGTTCGCAAAAAAAAGCTCAGCGATGAGTTAAAGACGATTCCTTCCCGTATCGATGAAGTCACAAAGGGATTGCCTGAACCGGTCGATTTCGAAGCCGTCAGGGCCGATATCTCCCAAAAGCAGGCTGCCTTGCTCGATGTAGAGAATACGATCACCGACCAGGTCACGGCTTACAAGCATCAGGCAGAAGATATCCAGTGCATCCAGAACCAGGTGTTCAAACTCCGCGAAACTATGAATTCAATGCAGTTCGAAGAGAAATCCAGGCTGCAGAAAGTCCGGAATGAACAAATGCTGAAGCTCAACGATCTGAAGCAAAAGCATTCTGTTCTGTCCCGCCAGTTGAAAGATGAGCAGCATGCTCTCGATGTTTCGCTTCAATCCGAATCGTCCATCGAATCCGAGATCAATGAGCTCAGGGCCGAATGGTCCACGGTCAGTACTGCGGAATTGATTTTTAAGGAGGAAGAATTTGTTTGTCCCCTCTGCAAACGGGAACTGAATCCCGAAAGCATTGCCGAGAAGTCGGCACAAATGATTCAGGCCTTCACTGAAAATACTTCAAAACGGCTGGCGGATATCACATCCAGGGGTCGCCGGCTTTCTGTAACACTGGGCGAAATCACGGCGGATATCGAAACTACCAAAGCCGAAATCCATAAATTTTCCGCATCACTTGAATCAATTTCCCAACAGATCTCCCAACTTGAAATTCTACCAGCTCCCCTGGATCCTGATCCCGAATCAATCCCTCAGCTCATCGAAATTCGTCAGCAGATCTCAAAACTTGAGCTTCATATCCTCGAATCTCCAAAGCTGGATATTGAATCTCTCAAACAGCAAAAGTCCGATCTGCAGTCCGAAATCTATGGTCTCCAGGTGATCCTGGGCCACGAGGATGTCATAAAACGGGGTAAAACAAGGATCAATGAACTTATGACCCTTGAAAAATCCCTGGCCTCTCAGATTAGCGATCTTGAAAAGCAGGAATTCGCCATGGATACCTATACCCGCTCCCGCATGGATATGGTTGAAGCCCGGGTGAATGGCAAATTCAGCCTGGTTAAATTCAGAATGTTCAATACCCTCATCAATGGCGGCATCGAAGAAGCCTGCGACTGCATGGTCCAGGGCGTCCCCTATGCCGACGTCAACAGCGCCGGCAAGATCCAGGCAGGCATCGACATCATCAATACCCTGAGCAAACACTACAACATCACCGCCCCCATCTGGATCGACAACCGCGAATCCACGAATAATATTCCCCCCACCCAATCCCAACTCATAAACCTAATCGTAAGTAAGGATAAATCATTAATCATCAAATAATTAATCGTACATCGTAAATCGTACATCGTACATTATAATTCGTAATTCGTACTTCGTAAATCGTAAATTCTATGCAAACCGAAACAACTCTCAGAAAATTCGAACCGCCTCTGGTCGAGAAAGTTCTCACCAAGGTCAACAGCCTCAAAGAAATCGGCGGAATCGCCCTTCCCCCCGATTACAGCGCCGAAAATGCTCTCCGCTCGGCCTGGCTGATTCTTCAGGACATGAAGGACAAGGCCAATCTCCCGGTCCTTCAGTCATCAACCCCCGATTCCATCGCGAATTCATTGTTCAATATGGTTGTCCAGGGCCTCAACCCTGCGAAACGCCAGTGCAGCTTCATTGTATACGGCAACAAACTGACTCTGCAGCGTGAATATGCCGGAAGTATTGCCCTGGCCCGCAGGTACAGTTCCATGAAAAACATTTATGCCGGTGTGATCTATAAGGGTGATGTGTTTGAATACGCCATCGACACCACCACGGGCATGAAAAAGATCACCTCGCATGCCCAGCGTATGGAAAACCTCGATGATTCAAAGATCATCGGGGCTTATGCCGTGGTAACGTTTGAGGATGGTGCCGTAAATACCGAGATCATGACCATGGCCCAGATTCAGAAATCCTGGGAACAAGGTCCCACCAAAGGACAGAGTCCGGCCCATAAGAATTTCCCAGGTGAAATGGCAAAAAAGACGGTCATCAATCGGGCCTGCAAACTGCTGATTGCATCCAGCGATGATTCAGTGCTTATGGAACCGGGCGAAGATGGCCGTATCGGCAGGGTAAAAGCTGAGATCGAAGCAGGGGCCAACCAGGGTGAACTCATCGAAATTCCCGAAGAGGAACATATAGTGGCCATCATAGAACCTCTCGATCCACCCTCACCAGCCATTTCACCCAAACCTGAATCCAAGCGTGAGTGGAAAAAAGAAGCATCACCCAAAGAACCCGGTTTCTGATGACACTTAAAGTCCTTGGCAGCGAATCCTCAGGCAACTGTTATCTCCTCGAATCCTTTTTCGAGATTATCATCATCGAAGCCGGTATCAGCTTCCATGAAGTCAAAAAAGCCCTTAATTATGATCTGCGGAAGGTTACCTCCTGTTTCATCACCCATTCCCATGGTGATCATTGCAAATATGCCGCTGATTACATGAAAGCCGGCATCGACATCTACACCTCAAACGAAACCATCCAGGCCACGGGTCTTTCAGGCCACCGGGTTCATTCCATCCAGGCTAATACCATGATCCGGATCGGTGAGTTTAAAATCATCCCTTTCCCGGTCCCTCATGGTGTTCCTACTTTCGGCTTTCTTATCGATCATCCCTTTTCCGGTACCATCCTCTTCGTTACCGACGCAGCTTACATCCCCAATAAATTCAATACTCTTAACCATATTCTCATTGAGGCCAATTATGAGGATGCCATCCTCACCAGCGACAGGGCTGTGGGTAAACATATGAGCCTGGCTACCTGCCTGGAATTCCTGCAGGCAAATGATATGAGGCAGGTCCGCAACATCGTCCTTCTGCATCTGAGCAGTGGTAATTCCGATGCAAAAATGTTTACAAAATCAGTCAGGGTAAAAGCTCCCAATGCCTCTGTATGGATCGCAGATAAAGGGCTTGAAGTGTATTTGTCCAAACATCCATTTTAATATCAACCACCAAAACTTAAACCAATGTCAGAAAAATTCGAAGTTAAAGAAGGCACTTTCAGCCTCATCAAAGTGTATCCCGAAAACAAGAAAAAAGAAACCTCCCCCGATTTCTTCGGCGAAGCGAAGTTCAAAGGAGTTGATATCCGCTTATCAGCCTGGGCCAGGCTCACCGATACCGGTAAGATCAGGATCACTGGCTACATCGAGGAAAAGCAGGTCCAGGATCATGAAAAACCGACTGATGCTCAACTGAACGATTTCCTTTTGACTCCCGCTGTGAAAGCAGCGCAGGCAGCTCCTCAACCATCCGGTCCGGATCAGTTTGAAGCTCCGGAAGACGACCTTCCATTCTGATTCCTGGTTTATGTTCCGTGATTCTTCAGGTACTCTAATTCTTTGTATATGACCAGTGAACCTTCAGTCCCAATCCTCCGGGATATCGCCGAAGACTATCTGCTTGCCGGCTTGTCAGTGATCCCTGTGAATGCCGATAAGCGGGCAACGCTGAAATGGGAAAGGTTTCAGAGGGCTCTGTTGGATGTTGAGGATTGCGACAAGCTGTTTTCAAATGCCTGGGGATTAGCTGTGATCTCGGGCGCTGCCTCGGGCGGACTGGAGGTCATTGATTTCGATGCGCATGATAACGACATAGTGGCAATCTATAATAAGTTCATTGCCGACGAAGGCGTTGCGCATATTCTGTCCAGGTACAATCCTCCCATCGAACGATCTCCCCGCGGAGGCTATCATATTCTGTATCGTTATGAAGCCAAAACATTTGAAGGAAACCAAAAACTGGCCAACTGGCCATCAGGAGAATCCATGATCGAAACCCGTGGCGAAGGCGGCTATACCGTGGTCTATCCCTCACCAAACTACACCATGATCAGCGGATCAATCATCTCCATCCCAACAATCACCCACGACGAACGCAACTACCTGATAACCCTCGCCAAAACCTTCACACACGCCCTCCCTCACGAACTTCTTCACGTCCTTCCTGACGAACTTCCTCACGCCCAACACTTCGACACCACCGACCCCGTCAGCTATTTCAACTGGAACTGCGCTGCCTATGCAAAAAAACTCCTGGAGGACAAAGGCTGGGTAAAACTGCGCACCGACGAAACCGAAGGCATTGAATTTTGGAAACGCCCGGGGAAGCAGGGCAATGAGCATTCAGCCACCTGGGGCAAGAAGCACAACTCCTTGTATGTATTCAGCTCATCCGCTGCGCCTTTCCTCAATGATTGTTATTATACACCTTTTCAAATCCTTGTCCGCTTAAGATTTAACGATTCATATAGTTCAGCCATTTCCTGGATCCAGCAAAAGTACTTTGATGAAGAAGTACCATACATCAGGATCGGGGTTGACTATTTCAAAAAAATCAAGAAGACCGACCGCTTTGGGATCAGCCGCACCGAACTTAAGCCATGGAAGATTGATGCAATCAAGCTGGATCATGGCAAGGCAATTCTTGACAGGATAGCCCGCTTCGACGATTTTACCATCCTTCCCGATAATCTGAATTTCTCTACCATCGTCAACAACTGCTATAACCTTTACCGCCCCTTTCCTCATAAACCTTCGCCCGGATCCTGGGATTGGACCGAAATCCTGATCCGCCATATTTTCGGTGAACAATATGAACTCGGACTCCGGTATCTGCAGATCCTGTATCTCCATCCCGATCGCCTCATGCCCATCCTGGTCATGGTCAGCCGTGAACGCCAAACAGGCAAGACCACCTTTGTGAATTGGCTTAACATGATCTTTGGCGATAACATGGCAACCATCTCCCCCGACGATTTGATCAATGGTTTCAATTCAACTTATGCAAGCAGCAACATCATTGCCGTTGAAGAAACCCTCATTGAAAAAGCCATCACCGTTGAGAAAGTCAAATCCATGGCAACACAGAAGTTTATCTCCGTTAACCAGAAATTCGTGAGCCAGTACCGCATGCCCTTCTTTGGCAAGATCATTCTGACCTCCAATAATGAAGACAAGTTTGCCCGTATCGACGAAGAAGAAATACGGTTTTTCATTCGCAAAGTCACTATCCCATCCATCACCAACCACAACATTGAGACCGACATGGTAAAAGAAATCCCGGCATTCCTGCATTATCTGACCACCCTGCCACCGGTCGACTTCTCCCGTGACCGTTCCGGATTCACCCCGGCCGAATTGTCAAACACTTCCCTGCTCGATGTTAAAAAAGAATCAAAATCCAGCCTGTATAAAGCCATGGTCATGCTTTTTGAGGACATGTTCATGAATGAACTCCGCGCCCAGGATGAATTCTATGCCGACGTCAAATCCATCAAAAACAAATTCTTTGCCAACGATCCCAGGATCGACTTACCCTATATCAGGAGCGTTCTCAAGAATGAGTTTAACCTCATCCCTATGCCGGAATCCATCTATTTCAATCCATTTGTCAACGATCCTCCCAAAACAGGCAGGCCATACCTCATAAAGAAAACCATGTTGAATACCGAAAACCTCAAAAGCCCCGCCGATGAATTGCCATTTTAACAACCTCACATCCTCACGAATCAGCAGGATAAAAGATAACTATGTGAGACTTTTTGTGA
>CAILVF010000003.1 GCA_903837605.1 uncultured Bacteroidales bacterium
GTAATTGATAATCAATATAGTTGTACGAATTCTTGATACGGAATTCAATTCACAATTTGTTAGCCATTTTCGGATAAATTATTTCATACTTTGCCTAACAGGCAGCTAAATCGAATACGGGTGGGCACCGTAAATTATGAAATGTGAGTATTTGCAAATATGATTGGAAAATCCAATAATTACCAAGTAAATCCCGCACTCAATTTAGCTGCAAGGCGTTAGCAACTATAATATGACGAAATATTTATACATACTTTTGATTATTCTTTGCTTCTTCTCTTGTAAGAAAGAAGAACCAAAACTCTTGAATGCCGAATCAGTTGAATTAACATATTACAATGGCTGGACAGGTGGTGTTTCAATGAAAATAGATAAAAACGGAATCATTCATTACATTCATTATGACATACATGGCGCAACTAATACAAAAACTTGCTATACAGATACTTTAAATAATCAAACAATTGATAGTATAAATTCATACCTTTCAAAACTGAAAAACGAAAAAATTGACAGCTTATATGATGGGCATTGTCAAGATTGTGGTGCTTTTTTCTTTCTGCTTGACTATCATGATAGAAAAATTGAAACGACAGTAATTGGTAGTAACGTTTTCAGCAATAATATATCATGTCTTGGTAGATTGTTATTAAAGGATCATCCAAATGATTATAACCGAATTGATACTTGTACTGATTTTCAGACAACCAAATATTTGAAACCACCACCACCACCTAAACCAATTGACATCCAAGAGATTACTCCGATTAAAAAGCCAAATAAATAGAAATGAAAGAATTACAGTTGCTAACATGCCGCTAAAAAACAACAAAACCAGCATTATCAATGTTTTTCATAGATTCGTCCTTTGCTGTTTTTAGCGGCTAAACGTTGGCGGTAATAATTTATAATTGAAACATGAAAAGGAAAATCACTTTTTTATTTTTTTCATTGCAAATCTTAACTCTGACCGGTCAAAATCTTAATCTCCAAATTGGACCTTCTTTTTCAAAACTTAATTGGGAGAATTCGATGAGCAATGAAATAATGTATAACAAAAATGTCACAGGGCTAAATGTATTGATTGGAATTGATTATCTAAATTTAAAATATTTCAATCTCAGTTCAAATATCGGATTCATCCAGAAAGGGGGTAAGGATTCTATTTCAGTTGCAACACCCAATGGAGAAATTATAGGTAAGCAATTGATTCAAACCAAGCTTAACTATCTTACCATAAATACTACGGCCAATCTCAAACTTCCTATAAAAGATTTTGTAATTCCATATCTGTTTGTAGGTCCACGAGTTGACTATCTAATATCATATAAGGAAAGTGCCGTCTTTATTAAGCAATTTGATGATTGGGGAAAACTCAACAAACTAATTTATGGTGTTATAACTGGAATTGGCCTTGATTTTAAAATCAAAAGATTTTTTGTTGGAGCTGTTTTTAACTATTATTTCAATTTCAATAAAATAGTTGATTACACTTCGGATAATAATGTTTCAAATAAAATCCTAGATAGAACATTTACTATTAATTTAAAAGTGGGATATAAATTATAAATTACTACCGCCAACAAATCGCTAACCGCAACAAAACTAACGTATTGTTGCTTTACAAAGGTTTCACCTTTGCTGCGTTTAGCGATCGGACGTTAGGTGCAAGGTGGTTTAGTAACATACAATTAAAATAAAAGCTATGAAAAGTTTCTATGCGGTTTTAATTGCAATATTTATTGCAGGTTTCTCAGATGCGCAAAATTGGAAGTGGCAGAATCCATTACCACAAGGAAACAATATCAAGGATATAAAGTTTGTCGATCCTTATATAGGTTATGCTTGCGGGGGTTCAGGAATAATATTAAAGACTACAGATGGAGGAACAAATTGGGTTATGCAGAATTCAGGGACTGGTGCAGATTTAATGTCCATCTTTTTTGTTGATGCAAATGTTGGTTATATCGTTGGAATATGGGGGAACATTCTTAAGACGATAAACGGTGGAATTGATTGGATAAATCAGTCTCAGGCAGCACCATACTTTTTAACTTCTGTTTATTTTAACGATTCAAATACAGGATATGCTGTTGGTTGTCCAGATGCGTCACTTTCTTCAGGAATTATTTTAAAAACAATAAATGGAGGCATAGATTGGCTTGTTAATTACATAGGAACAAATTCCTTTTTTCGTTCTGTTTCATTCACAGACTATAATTCTGGATATGTAATAACTGACAGGGGATTTGGAAAAACTGCTGATGGAGGAGCTACATGGACTGAATCAAATAATCCAATTGGAGAATTTATACAGTTTACTAGCCAGGATACGGGATATCTCTTTCATGGGAGTACAATTAAAAAGACTACAAATGCTGGCTCAGACTGGACAGTGCTGACATCGGGTCAAGTTAGTGGGTTTATATCATTGTTTTTTTTAAACTCTATGACTGGATTTGCAGTCGGATATCCTTCAACTCTTTTAAAAACGACTGATGGAGGGACAACATGGCAGATCCAGACAGTTCAACCGGCATGGACCTATAATCAGTTACGATCTGTTTATTTTACTAATGACAGTACAGGATTTATCGGCGGTGATAATGGTTTGTTAATTAAAACTACAAATGGAGGGATTGACTGGACAAATGAAATGTCAGGAACACAAACCAGGCTGCTTTCTTTTTATTCAATGGGTTCAAATTTAATATATGTAGTTGGGGATTTAGGGACAATACTTAAATCTACAGATGGCGGTATGAACTGGGTTGCCCAGAATTCAGGAACTTCTGCGCAATTACATTCAGTTTTTTTCACTGATTCAAATACAGGATATATTGTAGGTTATTCCGGAACTATTCTTAAAACTACGAATGGTGGTACAGATTGGGTTTCTCAAACCTCAGGAACGACAATTTCCTTAAATTCTATATATTTTACCAGCCCCAACACTGGTTATATAGCGGGTAATGAGGGCACAATTTTGATTACAAATAACGGCGGGACAACTTGGATTTATCACAATTCTGGTGTTAATAATTCTTTATATTCAGTTTGTTTTTTAGATACAAATCAAGGGTATATTGTTGGCCAGGGAGGGACTATATTAAAAACCACAAATGCGGGAACTGATTGGTTCCAAAAACATTCAGGTAGTACGCGTAATTTGTATTCGGTTTCTGTTCCGGATGCTATTACGGCGTTTGTGGTAGGTGGTGATGGGATAATATTAAAAACATCAGATGGGGGGAATAATTGGATAACTCAGGATTCCTCAAGGTATGCCGATTTAAGGTCGGTTTTTTTTAATAACTCGGATGTTGGTTTTGCTGTAGGCCTTCACGGAAGAATTTTGAGTACCGAAAACGGAGGAACCGACTGGATTCTTCAGATTTCAAGTACACAAAATGATTTAGAATGTATCCGGTTTACTGATATTAACAATGGTTATACTGTCGGTTCATATGGATCTATACTTAAATCTACTAACGGCGGAGGAGTTGGCATTAATAATTCTTATCTTAAGTTTTCAGACCTAATGATTTATCCTAATCCTGCAAAAGAAAATGTTATTATTAACCTTAAGGGACCTTTGCCAAAAGGAGGAACTTGCGTTTCAATTATAACAATTACGGGCTTAGTTCTGTCGGAAAGACAATTCAAAGATCTCCCAATTCAACTTGATCTGAGTCAACTTCCTTCAGGAATTTTTTTGATCAAAATACAAAATGAAAAAACAATCACAATTAGAAAATTAATTAAAGAATAATACCCTGCACCTAACATGCCGCTAACCGCAACAATGCTAAAGCAATGTTTCTATCAAAGGCTCTGCCTTTGCTGCGTTTAGCGGCCGACCGTTACCTAACTAAAGAAGGGGTGATCCTTTAATTTTTCTGCAGTCTCCAACTTTGTGATCTTGATATATTTGAAAAATGATTCAGTTTTCCTGTGCCCCGTGATTTGCATGATATCCCGAGTGGGAATTCCAGCCAAATAGGCATTAGTGGCAAAGGATCTTCTAGCTGTATGGGTTCTTATTTCAATCCATTTATTAATGTTATCACTTCTTAGTTTATTACTAAAGGCAAGTTGACCAATAAAGCGGATTGCCTCATTTGTTTTCTGCAGGGATAGAACACCCAGTTTATTCCCGTATTTAGTTAATATTTCAACAACAATCGGTTTTACCGGAATTATAACAGGCTCATCCGTTTTTTGAGTACGTACATAAAGGTTCCCTTTATGGATATTTTCGAAAGATACTTTTGACCAGTCTGAATGCCGTAACCCTGTAAAACAGTTTAAAACGAAAATATCCCGGACCCTTCTCTTTTCCGGGATATCTATTTCAAATTCATATAATGCCTGAATTTCAGCCTCTGTCAGATAAACAGTGTCAACATCAACTTTGATTACTTTAAAATCTCGTTTATGATGTTCCTGGTTGGTTGTTAGGTTATCTTCGACTGCTTCATTCATTAATCGCTTTATCCGTTTAATATGAGACCCGACCGTATTAGGTTTGAGGCCTATTTCCTTTAGGTAGTTTGTGAATTGTAAATAAAAGTCTTTTCCGATCGTATCAAAGTCAACTCTGAATCTCTGTTTTTGCTGAAATGATTCAAGGTGGGTTTTTAGGGCATTGTAATGTTGAACATGGGTAGGGTTGAATCTGTTTTTGTATCTCTCCTGGAATATCCCGATGAAAGACAATAAGGTGGTTTGAATGATTATCTTTTCCTCTTTTCTACCGGCAAATATTTGGTAAGAATCTTTCAATTCTTGTGATTTTCTTTTAATTTCATCTTTTGAAAAGATTGATTCTGAGGGCAATAGTTCATCATACTTGTCCAGTAGGAAATTTGTGATTTCCCTCAGACGTTTGTTGGTTTCGGCAAATTCCTTCACTGGCTTCGCTTTTTGATCATCTTTATCCCATGCTTTAGCAGGGATCGATAAGCCTGTTGAAAGTCTCAGCCTTTGGTGATTAAATGTAAATGTGATGAGAATTAAGGTTTTACTATTCGATTCTTTGTGCTGATAGAAGTTTACAGATGCCATAAAAACTCATTTTAATTGTTGCCTAACAAAGATAGCGTTAGGCAGGTTATTAGGCAAATTGAGCTGAAAAAGTTATTAACATCGTGTAAGCGGGTGTAAACGGGTGTAAATAAAAAACCAGCAATGACGCTGGTTTTCTTGTTTTTGATCTGGTTTTCAATGGGTCCTTTGTGATCCCGGCGCGATTCGAACGCGCGACCCACAGCTTAGAAGGCTGTTGCTCTATCCAGCTGAGCTACGGGACCGGGATGAGGGTGCAAAGGTAAGGATTTACTAACAATTGCACGACTATTTGCGCCGAAATTCTATATTTGCTAATCAAAATCTCAAGGCTATGCGTATCCTCAGAGACCGTTCCTGTTTGCTGGTCATTGATTTCCAGGAAAGAATCTTCCCTTTCATCCATGAGAATGAAAAACTTTTAAGAAATGTGCCTGTCCTGATCCGGGGCCTTAAAATTCTTGAACTCCCTGTTTTTGTTACGGAACAGTATACCAAAGGACTCGGAGTGACGGTTCAGCCTATTGCTGAGGCGCTGGATGGCATTCCGAGGATTGAAAAATCAACCTTCTCATGCTGCGACGAACCGAGGTTTAACCTGGATCTGGCCACTTCAGGAAAAGAAAATGTGATCATTGCCGGGATAGAAGCCCATGTTTGTGTTCTGCAAACTGTCATTGACCTGGTCCGCCAGGGTTACCAGGCGGTGGTTGTTGAGGATTGTATCTCCTCACGAAAACCCAACGATAAAGCCACGGCAATTGAACGTATGAAGAAAGAAGGCGCGATCATCACCACTTATGAATCAATCCTTTTCGAATTGCTCAGGAGCTCCGGGGGTGAGACATTCAAGGCAATCTCGAAACTGGTGAAGTAATCGTGATGGCGTGATGATCGTGATGAAATTTAAGCTGAACAAAGAATAATAACATAGATAAATCCTGCAATGCAATCCGACGAGGAAAATAACGGAACAATCTCAAACGGCGATTCTCCCGAACTGGAATCCGGCTCCCTCTCCAAGACGATCCACCTGAACGATATGTACCAGGGATGGTTCCTCGATTACGCTTCTTATGTCATCCTGGAACGGGCTGTGCCGGAAATCAACGATGGCCTGAAACCTGTCCAGAGGCGTATACTTCATTCCATGAAGGAGCTTGATGACGGGCGCTATAACAAAGTGGCAAATATCATCGGCCATACCATGAAATACCATCCTCACGGGGATGTATCGATCGGTGACGCTCTTGTGCAACTCGGCCAGAAAGACCTGCTTATAGATTGTCAGGGGAACTGGGGAAACATACTTACCGGCGACAGCGCAGCAGCATCAAGGTATATCGAGGCAAGATTGTCAAAATTCGCCCTTGACGTTTTATTTAATCCAAAAACGACCACCTGGAAATCGTCTTATGATGGCAGGAATAAAGAGCCGGTGGCCCTGCCTTCAAAATTCCCGCTATTGCTTGCGATGGGCGTTGAAGGGATCGCCGTGGGGCTGGCATCCAAGATCCTTCCGCATAATTTCAATGAACTCATAGATGCTTCCATTAAAATACTGCAGGATAAGGAATTTGAACTTTTCCCTGATTTCCTGACCGGCGGCATGATCGATGCCTCCAGGTATAACGACGGATTACGGGGAGGGAAACTGAGGGTGAGGGCCAGGATAGTTCAGGAGGATAAAAAAACGCTTAAAATAACAGAGATCCCTTTCGGAACTACAACCGGCTCAATTATTGATTCTATTCTTACTGCCAACGACAAAGGGAAGATCAAGATCCGGAAGATAGATGACAATACGGCTGAAAACGTAGAGGTGCTAATCCATCTTGCCCCCGGAGTGTCGCCTGATACCACGATGGATGCCTTATATGCATTTACCGAATGCGAAGTTTCAATTTCTCCCAACTCATGCGTTATTCAGAACGGGAAACCTGTTTTTATCGGTGTTTCAGAGATACTCAGGCATAACACCCGGCAAACAGTCGATCTCCTGAAACTTGAACTGACCATTAAACTTGAAGAGCTCAACGAGCAGCTGCATTATTCCTCCCTTGAGAAGATATTCATTGAAAATGAGGTCTATGAAGGGATTAAGAAATGCAGGACCGATGAGGAAATCGATACAGCAATCCGAAAAGGGCTGAAACCATTTGCAAAACAGATCATCAGGGCTGTAAACGACGATGATATCAGGCGGCTCAGGAAGATCCCCATCGAACGTATCTCCAAATTCAATTCAGCCAAAGCTGATGAGGTGATGAAGGGCATCAGGCTCGATATGGAAGAAGTGCAAAACCATCTCGACCATCTTATCGATTATGCCATTGAATACTACCGGCAGATCCGGAAAAAATACGGTAAGAACCGTGACCGGAAAACCGAAATCCGGAATTTCGAGGTTATCGAGGCTGTCAAGGTTGCTGCTGCCAACGAGAAACTTTACGTAAACCGTGAAGAAGGATTTGCAGGCACCGGTTTGCGCAAGGATGAATTTGTTTGCGATTGCTCCGATATTGACGATATCATAGTGTTCAGGGACGATGGTACTTTCATCGTGACCAAAGTGGCCGAAAAGGTCTTCGTTGGGCAGAACGTTACCTATATCAATGTCTTCCAGAAGAACGACAGCCGGACGGTATACAATGTGATCTACCGCGACGGCAAGAACGGGAAGATCATGGTAAAAAGGTTCAGCGTGCTGGGGGTTACCCGCGATAAGGAATATGCTTCCACGAAAGGCACGGCCGGCTCAAAGATGCTCTATTTCACTGCAAACCCCAACGGGGAGGCTGAGGTGGTGCGAGTGGAACTGAAACCCAAGCCCAGGCTTAAAAAAACTTCCTTTGACTTTGATTTTGCCAGCATTTCAATCAAGGGGAGGAATTCCATGGGGAATACCCTGACGAAATACGCAGTGCGGAAGATCGAGATCAGGCAGGAAGGTGTTTCAACACTGGGCTCCCTTAACATCTGGTATGACGATACAGTGCAGCGCCTGAACACCGAAGGCCGCGGCCTGCTGCTGGGGGCATTCGAGGGTGCCGACCGTATCCTCACGGTGATGCAAAGCGGTTCGTACAAACTGACTTCCTTCGACCTGTCGGCACACTTCGAAGAGGATATGATACTGATCGAAAAGCATGACCCGTCAAGGGTCTTTACATCAATCTACCAGGAAACGGCTACCAGGCAGTATTATATTAAGCGCTTCACTGTTGAACTTACCGAGAAAAAAGTAGAATTTGTTGAGCCAGGAGACAAAATGGTACTGTTCACGTTTGAAAAGTATCCCCAGCTGGAGATGCTGTTCGATATGAAGCTGAAAACCAAAGGAACTGAATCGGAAATTATCTCTGTTCATGAATTCATAGGCATAAAGGGAGTCAAAGCGAAAGGCAGGAAACTTACCTTGTATCCTGTGAAAAAGATAGACTGGCTGGAACCACTTCAGATTACTGAGCCTGAGATCCCGGCAGAGGGATCCGACGGGCAGGGAACTCAGGATGAACATGCCCTTGAGCCGGCCATTGAACTTCCGCTGGCTGTAACCGTAGAAACTGCAGAATCTCAGGAGATCCTGAATACGGCCAGTGCCGGTGAAAGTCCTTCAAAAGTGAAAAAGCCATCCGCAAAACAAAAAACCGAAAAGAAATCCTTACCAGGGAACAAACCCGAAGACAGACCTTCACAAGACGAGGTTTCAGGAGAAGGGCCTAAAGCAGAACCCAGGCTTAAACCGGGGCCCAGACCCAAACCGGGCATAAAACCCAAACCTGAACCTGAACCGGGAACCAGTTCTGGTATACAAGAAAAGCCAGCCCCGAAAAAGACAGGCAGGAAGAAATCCAAGGAAGAACCTGAAGGAGAACAAATGGAACTGTTTTAATTTTGCAGGCAGTACCGGTCCAAAATCAAAATCTTACTATGAACGACAATAAAATACTTGCTCTTACCGACGATGTTTCCTGGATAGGTGTTCTTGACCGTGATATTGTGACTTTCGATGTGGTCATGGAAACGAAATACGGAACTACCTACAATTCCTATTTCATCAACGCCGGAAAAAAAGTTGTTATTGAAACTGTCAAGGAAGGTTTCTGGGAGGTTTATCTCAGTAAACTCACCTCATTGGTTGACCCTGCTGAGATTGATTATATTGTAATGGATCATACCGAACCCGACCATTCGGGATGCCTTGCAAAACTCCTGGCAATTGCGCCGAAAGCAAAGGTCGTCGGAAGCGGCAACGCTATCCGCTACCTGAAGGACCTTCTTGGTTTTGAATTCCCGCATCTGACGGTGAAAGATGGCCATACCCTGGACATTGGCAATAAAACCCTGAAATTCATTGCGGCTGCAAACCTGCACTGGCCCGATTCGATCATGACATACCTGGTCGAAGAAAAAATTCTTTTTACGTGCGACATTTTCGGGGAACATTTCTGCAATGAAAATATGTTTGATGACGAGGTGCCCGATTTCAGCGATGCGTTCAGGTATTATTTCGACGTGATCATGAAACCATACAGCCGGTTCATGCTTCAGGCCATTGAACGTATGAGGCCTCTTGACATCAGCATAATCGCACCCGGCCATGGGATGATCCTCAGAAAGGACTGGAAGCACTGGGTTGACGCAACCGTTAAATATTGCGAGGAATATCTCAGGAATCCATACCGGAATAAGGTTTTCCTTGGGTATGTCTCTGCCTACCATAATACAGGGCTGATTGCTGAAAAAATAGCAGAAGGCATTCGTTCCGTGGGGGATATCGATGTTGATCTCTGTAATATCGAATACATGGAAATTCATACAATCGAGCAGAAACTGATGCAGAGTTCCGGCATCGTGCTGGGTTGCCCGACCTTCAGCCAGAATATTTTGCTCCCTGTATACCAGGTCTTCGCTGCGATTAACCCGATCAGGGACCGGGGGAAACTCGCTGCGGTATTCGGATCTTACGGATGGAGCGGGGAAGGAGCAAAGATCATGACCTCCGCCCTTATCAATCTTAAACTGAATGTGATGGATGAGGGGCTGATGATTAAATTCACTCCCCACGCTGAAACCTTGCAGAAATGCTTTGATTACGGCAAGGAATACGGGGAAAAATTCATCCGTAAGGAACAGTAGAAATTAAACACGGCCTCTTGAAAAAGGAAAATTTCGTTTATCCTGCCCTGATAATTATAGCCGGCATCGCAGCTTATTCAAATTCCTTTTGCTGTTCCTTCCATTTTGACGACTTTCCCAATATTGTCTGCAATCCTGCTATATGGGAACTTCCGGACTGGAAAGCCTGGATGTTCTTCAATCCATACAGGCCGGTTGCATTTTTCACTTTTGCCCTGAATTATCATTTTGGTTTGCTTGACGTATTTGGCTACCATCTGGTAAACCTTACCATCCACCTGCTCAACGCCTTATTGTTATGGAAACTTATCAGGCTGATATTTAGTTCACCATACCTGGCCAAACACCCTCTTGCAGCTTCAGCCGGGAGCATTGCTTTTTATACGGCCCTGCTTTTTACCTTGCATCCCCTGATGACCGAATCGGTTACCTATATTGTTCAAAGGCTTGTAAGCCTTGCATCGATGTTCTGCCTGCTTTCACTGGTGCTGTTCACAAAAGGGCTGTTATCCCTCAGGCCCTCCCTGCGTATTGGTTTCCTTCTTGGCGCGGGCTTTTCGGCCTTACTTGGTTTTTTTACCAAAGAAACCGCCTGGTCATTGCCCCTGCTGATGCTGATGCTGTACTTTTTCTTTTTTTTCAGGCCGGATGAATCTAAGCGGTTCCCCGGCCGGGTCCTGCTCATTGTAATGTTTGCGGTTCTGATCCTAGTGGCAGGGGCTGCTATAGGATCAGGAAAATATTTTCACCTGATCCCGCCCCGCGAAGGGCATCCCTACTTCATAACCCCTGCCAGTTATTATTACACCCAGGTTAATGTGATATTCACTTACCTGCGGCTCATTTTCCTGCCTGTAAACCAAACACTGGATTATAATTATCCGGTAACGCTCAGCCTGGCCAATCCTCATGTACTGGTAAAACTTGCGGGTCTTATCATCCTGATATCGGCAGCAGCCTGGCTTTACAATAAGGAAAGGATGGTTTCTTTCGGATTGCTCTGGTTTTTTATCACAATTGCGCCACAATGCCTGGTGCCCCGCTCTAATTTTATTTTTGAACACAGGGTTTATTTAAGTGCCGCCGGGATTATCCTGGTCTGGGTCATTCTGTTTTATTACCTTTTCGGAAGGGTCAGCCTGGTGAGAAAATCTCTGAGGCCCGGCATTTCCGCACACAGGCAGGCTGTTTTAAGCCTTGCCGGCCTCCTTTTGCTTTTACAGTGCGGTGTTCTTGGATGGATGACCCGTGAGAGGAACAAAGTATGGACTGATGAGTACACCCTGTGGAGTGATTGCCTGCGTAAAGCTCCAGGCAGCGCCCGTGCCATGGTGAACCTGGGCGGTGAACAGCTTAGCCGGCGGGAATATACGGCGGCGATCGGCAATTTTACCCGGGCGATCGTGATTTTTCCTTTATATATGCAGGCATGGAGCAGCAGGGCGGCAGCCAGGATCGACCTTGGCGATAATGAAAAGGCCGTTGAGGAACTGAATTTTGCTCTGCTCCAGGTCCCTGGTTTTGCTGATGCTTATATCAACAGGGGCATTGCTTTTCGTAATTTGAAACAGTTTGATGCCTCGGTCAGTGACTTTACAAATGCAATTTCATTAAAACCAGACAGGTCTGATACTTATTTTCAAAGGGCTTTAAGTTTTTGGATGTCAGGGCGTAATGACGCTGCTTTGAAGGATTTAATGCTGGCAGCTTCATTGAAAAACCAGGATGCGATCAGTTTCCTTCAGAAAAATCTTCGATAATAATTTTACGGCATAATATTTGTAAGAAAGAGTAGTTTTGTATTATGATGTCTATGATAAAAAGCCTGGCATGTATTCTGGGGCTTAGCCTGCTCTTTCTTGCTTCATGTTTGCCGGAGCAGAAACTCGCACAGGATTTTGTAAAAAGCGGCCCGAGGATCAGGCTGATGGTAACGCCTCCTGACTATATCTATAAATACAATCATAAGGGGGAAGACATTGACGGGTTTGATCAAATGACCGGCAAGCAGCAGGATTCGGCCCTTCTTTACAGCAGCCTGTTTATTCAGAGGATCAGCGATTCTGCCCTGCTTGAAGATTATGTGAACCAGTTCATCGCGGCATTAAGAAAAGCTAATTTCGAGGTTTTCCTGCCTGACCAGACTGATTCCTTTTTAAGTGAACAGGCTCAGGCATACATGCTGAACATTAGCCAGATCCAGCTCGATGAGTACACTTACCCCCTCGAGGATAAGGAGCCTATAAATGATACGGTTTATTACAGGAAATTCAATCTGAATGCTATGGATTTCAGCGTTTGGTTTGAACTTAGTAAAGTTAATGCCACCAAACCCAAAAAGACTGTTTTATATGATTCCCAGTCGGCATATGACAGTTTTGACGGTAATTTCATCGTGGATCCCTGGACAAACTCGGTCAGGTATAAATATCATATCGATTCATTGTCGTTAAACAACATTTACGAAATGGCCAGTTATCTGGGAAAGAAGCACGGGGAATACCTGTTTGACTTTTTTATGAACCAGTGGGTGGCATTCAATCTGCCTCAGAACCAGTACGGCTCATACTACTATCATTACAACCGCCAGAGGAAAATGATGGAAGCTACCGATGATGACCGGTTTCAGCTGCTTAACGACAGGTAAATGATCAGAAACTGCTCCTTGCATAAGGTGCATCCGACTGACTGGAAAATTCCTTTTTCAAATATTTGTAATACCCGGTAACTGCAATCATTGCAGCATTATCGGTTGTGTATGCCAGAGGTGGTATGTAAACGTTCCATCCCTTTTCATGCTTCAGGTCGGCCAGCCTTGATCTTAATCCAGAATTTGCCGAAACGCCACCTGCAATGGCTATTTCACGAATACCGGTCTCTCCGGCTGCTTTTTCCAGCCTTAACAGGAGAATATCAAGAATCGTTCTCTGAATGGAAGCGCAGAGGTCGGCCTTATTTTTCTCAATGAAGTTTTCATCCAGTTTCAACTGATCCCTCAGGAAGTACAATATGGACGTCTTTAAGCCACTGAAGCTGAAATCAAGGCCGGGAATATTTGGTTTCGCAAAGCTGAAACGCATGGGATCCCCTTTGCTTGCAAGAGTGTCCACAACAGGGCCGCCGGGATAGGGGAGTCCCATGATCTTGGCCGCCTTGTCAAAAGTCTCGCCGGCAGCATCATCGATGGTCTGGCCAATAATATGCATATCAAAATGATCCCTCACTAGAACTATCTGGGTATGTCCTCCCGAGACCGTCAGGCATAGAAAAGGGAAGGAAGGAACAGGATTCGACCTGGCCGTGTTGCGGATAAAATGGGCAAGGATGTGGGCCTGGAGATGGTTTACCTCAATGAGAGGGATGTTAAGCCCCATGGCAAATGCTTTGGAAAAAGAAGCTCCCACAAGAAGCGACCCGAGCAATCCGGGCCCCCGGGTATAGGCAACGGCAGAAAGCTGATTTTTACCTATATTTGCTTTTTGCAGTGCGGCATGTATCACCGGTATGATATTCTGCTGGTGGGCACGGGATGCAAGCTCGGGAACCACGCCACCGAAAGAGGCATGGATGTCCTGGTTTGCCGTGATGTTTGACAGAATGACATCATCGGCAATCAAAGCAGCAGCTGTGTCGTCACAGGAAGATTCAATACCAAGAATGTATACAGGCATCTTGAAAATAATATTCCGGGGATGCCCCGGCTCAGCGATATGGGGCAATCCTGGAAAAACAAAGCAAAAGTACCATAAAAACGCTGATCAAAATATTTGTCTATGCCTGCGTGATCATTTTTTCACTCGCTTTCACGCTATGGTCGGTGGTCCGCAGCCCGGGAGTGCAAACCCTGGTGGTAAGGATAGCTGCGGCTTATTTATCGAAAGAATGGAAAACTGAAGTGCGGATCAGGAGTTTTAACCTGAATCCCTGGGATGGTCTTATTATCAATGATATAAGCATTAAAGACCGTAAGGGCGAATATGCTTTGAATGCGAAAGAAATTTCGGTACGACCGGGGCTCATACAGTTTAAAAAACACAGGATTAATATTGATAAAGTATTTATCGACCATGGCATAGTGCAGCTACTCGTGCACAAAGGTGACACTTCCCTGAATATCCAGCCATTCATTGATTATTTTGCAACAAAAGATACAACACGTAAACCCGATACCGTAAAAGGCAGGCCCTGGGACCTTACCGTTTCCAATGTCATTATGAATTCCACCAGGTTTCATCTTGAAAATATGAACACCGAGAGGACTCCAGTTGGTATGGATTATGCTAATATTGATGTGAGTGACATCAATCTTCACCTTACCGACCTGCGCTTTGATGCAGACACAATCCGTGCCAATATCAAGGACCTTTCTGCTAAAGAACGCTGCGGTTTTCATGTACAGCACCTCAGCGGGGAATTCCATGTAAGCCCGGGTTTTCTTAAAGCCAATCACCTGAAAGTCCTTACCGACAATTCTGATCTCTCACTAAGTTTTGCTTTCCTTTATCCCTCCTGGAGCGCCTATAATGATTTCCTGAATGCCATCACCATAAAGGCAGATATTTCTCCAACCTATCTCGACCTCGCGGATATCGGTTTTTTTGCCCCGGATATCCGGAGGATGAAAGACCGCTTCAGGTTTGAAGGGAAAATAGACGGAACGGTCAGTAACTTCAGGGCCAGGGATTTCAGGATCGCCTATGGCACGAATACTTATTTCTGGGGTAATATCAGGGCGTTCGGACTTCCAAATGTGGAAGAGACCTTCGTTGACCTGGCCGTTAAAACAATGACCACCAATAAGCAGGACATAGAATCGTTCCTGCTTCCGAGTGCCGACGACAGCATCCGATTGCCAGGCATTCTGGCTAATATCGGGGTGCTTAGTTTTACCGGGAATTTTACGGGTTATTACAACGATTTCGTTTCCAATGCGCTTTTCAGGACCAACCTGGGTAATGTGCGTACCGACCTGATCATGCACCGCACCCATGATGAATATAAGCTTTCTTACCAGGGGCAGCTCGACGTTACAGGTTTTGATATCGGTAAACTCATCGGCGACACTGCATCCATCGGAGTCACAACTTTCAGGGGGGAGATTAAAGGCAAAGGCCTGAGCTCTGCCAATGCAGATGTTGAATTGAACATACATGTTGATTCAACAAGGCTGTTGAGATACAATTATCATAAAGTCGACCTGAGGGGCCTTCTGTTCGATAAACGATTCACCGGCTACCTCGATGTTGCCGACCCCAACCTCGCATTGAGCTTCGTAGGGATGATGAATTTCTCTGATTCCATCCCGGGATTTGATTTTAGCGCTGAAATAAAACATGCCCAGCTGTTCAACCTTGGATTCCTGCACCGCGACAGTACAGAGATCATCGCCAGTGTGATCAAAGCCAATTTTACCGGTAACAAGCTTGATAATATTAACGGGTACATCGGACTTGAAAATACCAATTATGTGGAAGGCAACAAGTCGATTCATATGAAAAAACTGATGCTCACAAATGCCATAAATGAAAAGGGGGATAAATCATATCATTTGAAATCAGATTTCGTAGATGCCGACATGAGCGGTAATTTCAGCTTCAAACAGGTTGTTCCATCCCTGTATACTTTTATTAAAAACTACCTGGCTTCGTTTTACCTTAAAGACTCGGTCAAGTATGAGGCCCTGGTCACATCAGGCCAGGTATTGAAATGCAATGTAAGATTTAAAAATACCGAACAGCTTACCAATATTTTTATCCCCTTTCTGAAAGTTTCGGAAAATGCAACCCTGGAAGGTTCCTATGATGAGCTGAAAGGCCTGTTATCGCTGAAAGGAAATGCTCCATTCATCGATGTGTCGGGTATTTATATCCCGAACTGGTATGTCGATGCCCAGACCAGCAGCAGGGAGTTAACACTGAACACCGGTTCAGATGCCGTTTACTTTAAAAAAGCTTCAAAAAATGACAGTATTGAGGTTAAGCTTGACACCTTTAATCTCAGGTCCCACATCCATCATGATACCATACTGTATGCCTTTTCATGGACCGAGGCGGGGCGCCTGAGTGGTTTTGACGGATACGTGAGTTTCCTGAACAATCCGAAGACTGAGATCAAGATCACCAATATGGGCGTTTTGTTAAATAACCGCGAATGGACCGTTGACCGGGAGAATTATATAACCATCGATACCAACCTGATCGATATTCACCGTTTGTTTTTCACTACGGCAGACCAGTTCATGAGGGCCGACGGTATCATCTCAGCGAGACCCCAGGATACCCTTTCACTTGCTTTTAATGAAGTAGACATCTCTCCCCTCGACAGGCTTACCGGGAGCACAGCCATCGATGTGGAAGGTATGCTCAGCGGGAAAGTGAAACTGACAAATGTATACAAGGACATAAGGTTGCTCTCAGATCTGAGGCTTGACAAATTCAAATTCAACAAGGAGCTTTTAGGCGATGCAATCCTGAATGTGAATTACGTTAAAGCCGACAACCGGTTTGATGTAAGGTCCCGCATTGAATATACAGGCAATGTCGGGAAAAACATTCCGTTCGACCTGAGCGGGAGCTTTTATGCCGGGAAAACACCCCGCCTTGATTTTACCCTTGACCTGAAGAACCTGAACCTGAAAATGCTGCAGCCGTTTGTGAAGAGCTTTATGTCGGGTCTTAACGGCTGGGCATCGGGACATGCAACCATCAAAGGCACACCTGAAAAGCCCCGTCTCCTGGGAGACCTTACATTAAGCCGCACCGAACTCAAGATTTCTTACCTTAATGTGATGTACTCCCTGGCGGATGCCGTGCACATCGATTCTAATGCCTTTATCTTTAACAAGATCACAATTTATGATTCTCTCGGGAACAAGGGGGTTCTCAACGGGCGTATCACCCATGAATATTTCAGGGATATGCGGCTCGATCTTAATATCGACCTGAACAATTTTTCGGCCTTCAACAATTCATATGCACAAAACCAATTGTTTTACGGTAAGGCCAGCGGCACAGGAACGGTGCATGTATTCGGCCCGCTTGACAATATCAGTATCGCGGTGAAGGCTAAAACGAGCAAGAACACTAATGTTGCCATCCCTATCAATCTCACAGCCAGTGTCGCGCAAAACGATTTCATCCAGTTTGTCAATAAGAAAGACACTCTTTCATCGCGGGAAGAGCGTAAAAAAGATCAGTCCAACATTAATCTTGATATCGCGCTTAAGGCAAATCCTGATGCTACAATTGAAGTATTCCTGCCCGATCAGCTTGGAAACCTTAAAGCCCAGGGGAATGGCAATATCGTAATGGGCATGACACCAACCACACCGTTCAGCATGACCGGGACCTATATTATCACTAAGGGTTCCTTTGTTTTCCAGATAAAGAACCTGTTAAGGCTGCCGATGAGCATTAACGAGGGGAGCAGGATCACCTGGTCGGGTGACCCTGCCGACGCTAACCTGAGCGTCAGTGCCACATACCGCACCAAGACGACCCTCGCCGGCCTTACCTCCAGTACCGAGGAAGCCCAACTCCGCTTCCCTATAGAAGTTATCTTCCATCTTGGGGGTAAACTTGCAAACCCCGATATTAAATTCAGCATGAACCTTCCGAATGTGGACGAAGAAATCAAGGTTACGGTATACAGCAAGATAGATACAACCAATGTCTCGGAAATGAACGAACAGATGATCTATATGCTGGTGATGAACGCCTTTAAACCTGTGATCTCTTCTACTGCATCTTCAATCAACGTTGGAGCCACATCGGTCTCATTGGTCACAAACCAGATCAATTCCTGGCTTTCGGGGATATCCCGCAATGTAAATGTCGGTGTTAATTACCGCCCCGGCAATTCAACAGATCCACAATCGTGGGACGTATCCATGTCGACCCAGTTGCTGAACGACAGGTTGCTGATCGACGGTACCTTCGGGATGAATACCTATAAATCGTCGACTACCCAGAACCCGAACCAGATTGTCGGGGACATCAACATAGAATATATCCTTACCGATAACAGGAGATGGAGGCTTCATGCCTTTAACCGCACAAACACGATCAACCTCCTGAATAATAATTCACCCTATACCCAGGGTGTCGGTATAAAATACCAGCGTGACTTCTATTATTTCGGGGAGCTGTTTCATGGAAAGAAGTGGGCCGAAAAGAAAGCTGAAGAAGTAAGGAATGCAAAGAAAGTGAAGCAAGCTAAGAAACAATAATGTCGTTTACCGTATACAAGAGCTCAGCCGGATCAGGTAAAACCTATACACTGGTAAAGGAATACCTGAACATCATCCTCCGGGATACCGACAGTTTCAGGAATATCCTGGCAGTCACGTTCACCAATAAAGCGGCAGGGGAAATGAAGCACAGGGTGCTTGCATGCCTCGAAGAACTTTCAGGTGAACTGGCCGGTAAAGGCAGAACCACAAAAACCCTGCTCCCTTCACTGGTCGAAGAAACCGGGCTGAGTGAGAAAGAGATCGGTATAAAGGCAGGCGAGGCCCTGAAGAAGATACTCCATCATTATTCGGATTTCTCGATCGGGACCATCGACAGTTTCTCCCATCGCATCATACGGGCATTTGCCCATGACTTCGGGCTGCCGGTAAATTTCAAGGTGGAGCTCGATGCAGATGAACTCATAGAAAATGCAGTTGACCTTCTTCTCGACAAAGCCGGTAGTGACGAACAACTGACCTCCCTTCTGGTGAATTTCCTCGAAACCAACATGGAGGATGATAAAAGCTGGGCAATTGAAAAGTCACTGATGGACTTCTCCACGCTGCTGTTTGATGAAGAAAGCCAGATGCAGCTTCCTAAGTTGAGATCCCTCAGTATTGAAGACTTTAAAAACATTGCAGGGTTTTTAAGGAAGAGGGCAAGGGAATTTGAACGCACCCTGCAGGAAGAAGCCGGAAAGGCCTGGATGGCTGTTTGCGACTCGGGCCTTGAACACCAGGCCTTCGCCTATGGGAAGTCGGGGATCTCATGGTATTTTGAACAACTCGCTGAGGGCCGTACCGACAAAGTCGTCCCTGGCGACAGGCTGTCGGCCGCAGTTGAAAAAGACAGCTGGGCCAGCGGGAAAGCCACATCCGCCGAAATTGAAAAAATAGAGAGCATCAGACCTGTTCTTTATGCCTGTTTTCAGAAGCTGCAGCAACTGACAGCAACATCCTATCCTGCATACCGGCTCGATAAGCTCCTGATGAAATCGATCTATCCCCTTGCTGTGCTCAACAGCATAGACCGCATCCTCCAGGAGTTCAAGAAACAGAACAACATCATTCATATTTCTGAGTTCAACAGCCGCATTGCGAAGATAGTCCTTGGCGAACCTGTTCCTTTCATTTACGAAAGGATTGGTGAGAAATACCAGCATATTCTTATTGACGAGTTCCAGGATACCTCCGCCCTTCAGTGGCAGAATTTTGTACCCCTGATTGAAAACTCCCTGGCGTCGGGCTTCTTTAACCTGGTGGTTGGTGACGGCAAACAGGCTATTTACAGGTGGCGGAGCGGGGATGTCGAACAGTTTACATCTCTTCCCTCTCTTCAGGGAAGCGATAAAAACCCTTTAATCCTTGAGAGGCAGGAAGCGCTCGTAAGGAACTTTACTGAAAAGCTGCTCGACAGGAATTTCCGCTCGGGGAAGGAGATTGTAAATTTCAATAACGATTTCTTCGGATTTGTGAGCGGGCAACTCGACGGGCCCCGCAAAAAAGTTTATGAAGGCCTTGAACAACTTGCTGATGAGAGTAAGGAGGGAGGCTATATAAATATTTCCTTTACAGGTAAAAGTGAAGAGGAAGGCGAAACGGCCAGGGAGGTGATGCTAAGGAAAATCCTGTCGGTCATAAGCAACTGCAGGAACGATGGTTACAGGCCTAAAGACATTGCAGTATTATGCCGTGCCAACAGCGAGGCTTCTCAGGTTGCACAAACCCTCATCGGGAACAGCATCCCCGTTGTTTCAGGCGAATCGCTGCTTCTTAATTATTCGCCCCTTGTGAGGATGCTTACAGGGCTTGTAAGATACGTCTTCGGCCCTGTCAATCCTGTGATCCAGGCCGAGATCCTCAAGCATTACAGCGATCTCCATCCGGGCCTGAAGCTTTTTTACAACTCCTGGCTTGGGATGGAGCAGGCAAAACGCACGAAAGAGTTTAATGATTTCCTTGATGAAAGGATAGGCGGGAACGGTGCAGGCTTTCTTAAAACTTTGCCTGTTTACGACCTTTTTATCAGGCTGGTCAGCAGTTTCTGCCCGGAAGAGGCAGGTGACCCGTATATTCAGTTTTTTCTGAATGCCGTGCTGAAATTCAGTTCCGACAAATCCTCATCTGCGACCGATTTTCTTGAATGGTGGGACGATCACCATGAGAAACTTTCAGTGATCATGCCCTCGGGTTTCGATGCGGTCAAAGTAATGACGATTCATAAAGCGAAAGGACTGCAGTTCCCGGTTGTGATCTACCCTTTTGCAGGTGAAAGGCATAAAAACACCAGGAAGTATCTCTGGGGAGACCTGGATCACGATGAAGTTCCCTCACTGCCTGCCGCTCTGATGGCCTCGGGCCGTGATATGGAAGAAACTGTTTTCGCCGGAAAGTACGAAGAGGAAAGGCAAAAATCAATGCTTGACCTTCTCAATGTTCTATACGTGGTCATGACAAGGCCTGAACAACGCTTATTCATTCTTCCGCCCTTACCGGCTAAGAAACCCGACGGGCAGGCTTCTGTACCGGTTTTATTAAAAGCCTGGCTGCAAAATAAAATGCTATGGGAAGACGGTCGTTATGATTATGAATTCGGACATGCTGCTGCGGTGGTTCCCCCGCCGGCAGAGGAAATGAACATACTGCCAATGCCAGGCGTTGCGTTTATCGACTGGAGGGATAGAATAGGGATACGTTCCCGTGCCCCAGAGATATGGAATCTTGACGATCCCGATAAAAACAGGAGGTTCGGCAATGTGCTTCATACGATACTTGCAGGAATTGATTCTGAAAACAGTGCGGATGATGTCATCGGCCGAATGCTGGAAAACGGATTGCTCGACAGGGCAAAAGAAGAAGATGTGCGCTCCAGGATCAGGAAAATACTGACTGACCCGGCACTCGCTTTTATTTTTGACGAGAAGGCGGATGTACATCCTGAGTCTGAAATTCTTACTCCCGGAGGGCATGCAGTGCGCCCCGACCGGGTGATCCTCAGGGGAAACCAGGCGGTTGTTGTGGATTATAAAACCGGCCGGGCCCTTGAAAAGTATGCGTCCCAGCTGATGCATTATGCGAAACACCTGGAAGCAATGGGATATAAGGATATAAAAAAGTATCTGTTATACCTGGAGCCGGAAGTAAGGCTTGAGGAAGTTATTTAAGATCGTGATTAAGGGATAACATGGTGAATTTAGAAGAAGAAATCGTAAAACATTACCGCTCCTGGTGCGGAAGCGATGCCCTGAAAATTGAAAAAATCGCAGCCTCTGGTTCATACCGGCAATATTTCAGGGTGATTGGCGCCTCAGGAAGCATAGTGGCTGCATATAACAGGGACGTACGTGAAAATCTTGCCTTTCTGAAATTTACAAGGCATTTCAGGGCGATGCATCTGCCGGTGCCGCTGGTGCTTTATTCCAGTCCGGATTCAGCTTTTTATCTGCTGGAAGACCTGGGCGATACAACTTTATATTCAGCCCTGACAAAACTCCGAAGGAAAGAGAATTATATTCACCCGGATATCGTAAAAATTTATCTCAAGGTCATTGAACTCCTGCCGTCGTTCCAGATAATAGCCGGGCATAGCATACCCTTCAGCTATTGCTATCCAAGGCCTGCATTTGACCGGCAAAGCATGATGTGGGACCTGAACTATTTCAAGTATTATTTCCTGAAACTGGCGAGGGTCTCATTTGACGAGCAACTGCTGGAGGAGGATTTCAATGCCTTTACCGGCTTCCTTCTTGAAGCACCCGGGGATCATTTCATGTACCGTGATTTTCAGTCAAGGAACATCATGATACATAACAATACTCCGTGGTTTATCGATTACCAGGGGGGAAGAAAAGGCGCGCTTCAGTATGACCTGGCATCACTTCTGTATGATGCAAAAGCTGATCTTCCCGAGGATTTCAGGGGCCAGCTTGTGAATCATTACATCAACACGGTAACGAAACTCAGCTCCCTGGAGGAAACGAACTTTCGTAAGTATTTTGACGGATTCGTTTTGATCAGGATATTGCAGGCCATGGGAGCTTATGGGTTCCGGGGTTATTATGAGAACAAACCGCTCTTTCTTCAGAGCATACCTTATGCCGTGAAGAACCTGAAAATACTGCTTGACAGGGACCATATCCCTGTTAAGCTGCCAATGTTGATGAAAGCCCTGGGCGAGATCATTGGCAACCCTGGTTTTTCCAGTATCAGGGCGACTTCATCGGACCTTAATGTGAAGATCTTCAGTTTTTCCTATAAAAAAGAACTGCCAGCAGATGAAAGCGGCAATGGCGGCGGTTTTATATTCGACTGCCGTGCCTTACCCAATCCCGGAAGATATCCCGAGTTTGCTGATCTCACCGGGAAGGACAGGCTGGTCGTGGACTTTCTGAGAAAAGAACCTGAAGTCGATGCCTTCCTGAACCATGTGTTCAGCCTTGTAAGCCAAAGTGTCAGGAACTATACAGACCGTGGATTTAAAAGCCTGATGGTCAGTTTCGGCTGTACAGGCGGACAGCACCGCTCAGTATATTCAGCAGAGGAACTGTCAAAATACCTGGTTGAGAAATTTAATGTGAAAGTGGAACTTAACCACACCAATTTAACGTTGTGAAACCTGATCCGCGAATCGTGAACCGGTTCGCGGTCAACCTTCATTTAAGATAAAGTATGAAAGCAATGATCCTTGCAGCCGGACTAGGGACACGGCTAAGACCCATAACCGACACCATCCCCAAAGCCCTGGTGGAAATTAACGGGAAGACCCTGCTTGAACATTCCATAGACCACCTGCAGTTTTTCGGTGTGAAGGAAGCGATTATCAACGTACATCATTTCCCCGACATGATCATCGCCTTTCTGAAAAAGAAGAAGAACTTCGGCATGAAAATAGAGGTTTCCGACGAACGTGATGCTTTACTTGATACCGGGGGCGGATTGAAGAAAGCTTCCTGGTTTTTCGAGGGAGGAGGGCCCTTTGTTGTCAGGAACGTGGATGTGCTTTCCAACCTGGACCTGGGGGTCATGCTTGAGTTTCACCAGAAACATAAACCCATAGCTACCCTGGCTGTAAGGAACCGGGAGACTTCCCGTTACATGCTTTTCAATGAGCGTTTCGAGCTCATCGGGTGGACCAATGTGAGCAGCGGCGAAAGAAAATTAAGCAGGAAAGATTTTAAGCATATGCACCCACTTGCTTTTTCGGGGATACAGATCCTCGATCCGTCTGTTATTCCCCTCATCAACGAAGAAGACAGGTTTTCACTCATCAGTATGTACCTCAGGCTTTCGAGGGATAAACGGATCTGTGCATTCACCGATAACGATTCATTCTGGTTCGATGCCGGGAAAAGGGAGGAAGCCTGATAATGAGCGCATTCCTGGAGCAGACTGCAGACTACCTGGTATCGGCCTATGGGGATAGGGTGTCAAAACTTTGTATTGTTTTGCCGAACCTCAGGGCTGGTTTGTTTCTGAGGAAATTCCTTGCCGCACGCCTGAATAAGACAATCTGGTCCCCTTATATATGCTCTGCAGAGGATTTCCTTGCCACAGTGGCTGGTTTGAGGCCTGTTGAGCAGCTTCAGCTTCTTTTTAAATTATATAATATCCATCGCAGTATTGAACAGGAAAAAGCCCAGACTTTCGAAGATTTCATTCAATGGGCCCCCCAGTTGCTCAATGATTTTGACGAGGTCGACCGATACCTTGCCGATGCAAGACAGTTGTTTTCGGCCCTCACCGATACCCGTGCCATCTCAGTTTGGAACCCCGGGAACCGGCCGCTCACTGATTTCGAAAAACAATACCTGAGGTTTTACAATTCCTTGTATCCTTATTACAGCATGATTGTGGATGATCTGCTTGAAAATAAGATGGCCTACCCGGGGCTGATGTACAGGATGGCCAGCCTGGGAATTGAAAAATTCAGTGAGAAACTGCCCTGGGAAAAGGTTGTTTTTGCCGGGTTTAATGCGTTGACAGCCGCTGAGGAGAAAGTCATGGAAGTATTGAACCGCCGTGGGAAATCTGAGTTCCTGTGGGATGCCGATACATATTACCTGAATGATCAGGGGCAGGAAGCAGGGGAATTTCTTCGTCATAACCGTAAGAAATGGGGAGGGATGGAATTCAATTGGGTTTCTTCCGGGATTGCCGCAAACCCCAAAACCATCAGGATAACAGGAGTGCCTAATAATGCTTCACAGGCAGTACTGGCAGGCGAATTAGCGAAGACCGTCAATACATTCGACGAACGTACTGTCGTTGTCCTCCACGATGAAAAACTCCTGATCCCTCTATTGTATTCCCTGCCCGGTGAGATAAGGGAGATGAACATTACCATGGGACTTCCGTTGACACAGACACCCCTCAGCGACCTCATCTCAGTCGTTTTCAGGATGCAACTGAACCGGGAGAAATTCGCTTCGAACAGGGGGAAGGGAGCAAGGCAATTTTATTTCAGGGATGTGTTGGCACTGCTTCGCCATCCTTATGTCTCCGGCATGGCAACAGGGCTTATGGAAGGAAATCATTTTGTTTTTGACAGTATCCTTGAATCAGTCAGCCAGGGTAATAAGGTGTTTATCTCTTCGGATGAGATCCTGGATCCCGGCACGGGTTTGTTCTCATTCAATGCCGCCTTCCTGAAACCGTTCCTGAGTGATTGGCATAGCCCCGGGGAAGCTGTTTGCGCGCTGAAGGAGATTATAGGATCGCTGAGGGATCACCTGATAAAAGATGAAGGTTCCCTGGAACTTGAATATTTGTTTTCTTTTTCAAAGATCATTCACCAGCTTGAGGGGCTTTTCAAAGCTTATCCCGAAGCAGTTAAAACTATTCAGACATTAGACAGCCTTTTAAAGCAAATAGCAGAAAATGTAACTCTCCCCTTTTACGGAGAACCCCTTAAAGGTATGCAGATCATGGGGATGCTGGAGACCAGGGTCCTTGACTTTGATAATATCATCATGCTCTCATGCAACGAAACCCTGCTCCCCCGCGGACGCACAGGAAATACCTTCATCCCCCTCGACCTCAGGCTCGAATTCAAACTGCCTACCTACAGGCAGAAGGATGCCGTTTATGCCTATAATTTTTACCGCCTGCTCCAGAGAGCTAAAACAATTCACCTGCTCTATAATTCCGAACCGGGGGAATTCGGGGGAGGTGAAATGAGCCGCTTCCTGCAACAGGTAATTAATGAGCTCAAAGGTGTTAACTCATCCGCCGACATAAAAGAAGAGATCCTGGTAATGAGCCCTGAACCTTCAAACCTCTCGCCTGAGATCAGCATTGAAAAGGATCAAACAGTAGGGGGGCTGCTGAAGGAAAAGGCTGAAAAGGGATTCTCACCTACCGCCCTTAACAATTTCAGGGCATGCCCGCTGAAATTTTATTTCAGTGATATTGCCGGTTTGAAGGAACCCGACGAAATGGAGGAAGAGATAGATAACCGTATCCTCGGGAACATCGTGCACAATGCCTTGCACAGGCTTTATAAAGAGTTTGCCGGCCAGGAACTGGATGTGGCTGCAATAAACCGGATGAAGTCTGGGGCCGATAAGGCCATCGATGAAGCCTGCGGGAAGGAATTTAACGGCAGGGATGTAAACTACGGCCGTAACCTTCTTCTGGTGAGAGTTGGCAAGATGATGCTCAAAAGGTTCCTGGATTCTGAGATAAAAACCATTCAATCCTTTAAAGAAGAAGGAGAATACATAAGCATAATCGGGCTTGAACAGAGACTTGAACGCAGTATCGACCTGCCTTTGGCCGGTAAACAGGTAAGCGTAAAGATTAAAGGCTTTGCCGACCGGATAGATGCCAGCCGGAAATCTGTCAGGATCATTGATTATAAAACCGGCTCGACCGATAAAAAAAGAACAAAAGTTGACAGCTGGGCAGAGTTCGCAACAGATCCTGCAAAAGACCATGCTTTCCAGCTGCTTTCTTATTGCTGGATGTACTTGCCAAGGGTAAAGAACGGGGCGGGCGTCGCTGCAGGCATAATTTCACTCAGGAAACTGAAAGATGGGCTTATCATGGTGACAGTGCCCTCTGCAGAGTCAGGAGACGGCCAGGATATATTATCAGCTTCCGAAATGGCCGAATTTGAAACCAGCCTGAAACAGGTACTGCTTTCCATTTTTGATACAGCAACAGGCTTCACGCAAACCAGGGATCTTCAGGTCTGCTCATATTGCAGTTATAAAAACCTCTGCGGAAGATAAATTAAGTCCTTAACGATCGTACCCCATTCCCGACCGGACCGTCATCACGATCATGACTTCATTCACAACGCCATCACGATCATCACTTATTACTCCCCGAACACGCAGGCCTCATAAGTAAAGAGCTCGGCGTCTTTCCATCCGTCCCATCCTAAACCTGCCTTGTCACGTGAGCAGTGGCCCAGGAATTCCTCCCTGCTCCAACCAGTCTCCGTTGCTACCTGGGGAAGAAAAGTCCCCGAGTAATACCCTTTTTTGATGTAAATGCCATGCTTCCCAAGTACAATCTCATCGGCCGAAAATATTTTTTTCATTGGCGAAAGTACCGAGATCTCAATTTCAAGCTTGTCTGTTTCCTTAGCGGTGACAGGCGGGAACCTTGTGTCTTCGGTTGAAGATGCGACAGCCATTTGCTGCACTACCTTCCATAGCGGGACGTCGGCTGTAAAGCGGCCTATGCATCCTCTCAGTTCTCCATTTTCTTTGAGAGTGACAAAAGCGCCGGAATGGATTTTCAGGTTGGGGCTGAAGTTTTTATCATCCACTTCGGGCGTTTTATGCTCATTTATATACTTGACTATAGTGCTGCGGGCAATTCCAAGGAGTATTTTCTTTTCTTCTTTAGTGAAGTTGAATTCAGTTGAAGGTGTTGCAGCAGCTGCTGTATTCCGGCTCACAGCGATGGACCAGTACCCGACGCATTGAGAGTGGTCCCCGTACTTTGAATCACCGGAATTCATGTATTGAACGGGAGTAATTTTAATGCCTGCATCCCCGGCTGTCATGTATAAAAGCGTAAGTACCGATGTCCAGCCGCAAAGGTTGGTTGCCAGGTTGGGAATGTTTTTCTTCTCATAATCCCCAAGGACCTTCATAAGGGCATCGGGATTGTTTGTAAGGATGGCATCACAGGTGGCTTTGTCAGTGGATTTGGCTTCATTATAAGGAGGATAATGAGAGAAATCGGAACTCACGATAAAAAGGTTGTTCCCGTTAAAATATGGTTTCAGGGCCTGGGCGATCCTCTTGCAGGTTTGCTCACTCTGGCTTCCTAACAGGATGGGGACTATCTTAAAAGGTTTTTTCATGTGGTATTGCAGGAAAGGAACCTGCACCTCAAGGCTGTGTTCATTGAGGTCGGCATTGTAAACATAGCTGAACACGGGGTTGGATTTGATGAGTTCATTGGCCAGCTGGATGTTCACTGCGACTTTGCCGAGAGGCGTAACATAGTCCCCGATATTATAAATCGAAGCGCCCATGTAGGATGCCTGGTGGCTGGACCCGATGATAAAAATGTTGTCGTAGGTTTTGTCGGGATCCACCTGGTTGATACCGCTTGCGGCCACAATCCCGGAGAATACGTAGCCTGCATGAGGACAGATCACTGCCTGCAGGTTTTGGGCTGTGCGTGGTTTGGCTGAACGGAACAATTCTGCGAGCTGGGCTCTCAGGGTATCAGGGTTTGCGGGATAGAACTTCCCGGCAGCTGCCGGTTTGCGGTCGGTTTTAGGCCCCTCCTGGGAGGAACAACCGTTACTGAATGTGAATGAAAGTCCCATAATCAATACAAATCGGAAAAATTTGCCCATTGTTTATTAACTTTGAAAAAATCAAGGTAAAGGTACAAAAATATGGGTAAAAATGCAATACGGGCCGGGCTGTTCGGGCTGGGTTTTATCTCTATTTCCACCCAGATTTACATGCTTCGCGAAGGCTATATAGTGTTTTACGGGAATGAACTGATCCTGGGCATCATGCTTTCGGCATGGATGCTGCTTACAGGTGCAGGTGCCTGGCTGGGCAGGTTTTTCAAAGGGATCAGCGGCCCATCGGGCTTTGTCCTTTTTTTAATGTTGCTGCTTTCTGTTTTGCCGGCCCTGATGCTGGTCAAACTTAACCTGTACCGCGCCCTGGTCCTGCCGACCGGCGCACTTGCCGGTATCAACGAAGTGGTCTATGCCGCATTTCTTGTACAGCTGCCATTTTGCCTTGTCAACGGCTTCCTTTTTTCGGCCTTGAGCAATATGCTTGGCAAGGCAGGAACCGCCTATTCGATAGAGGCTGCAGGAAGCCTGGCCGCTGGTGCTTTGGTGAATTTTGTACTTCTCTGGCTTTTCTCATCCTGGCTCAGCATACTGCTCCTTACAGGGCTCTACCTCATTACCGTGGTATTGTTCTCTTTCCACGGGAGGAGGAGGATCACGCCATGGCTTACTTTCCTTATCTCTGTTGTTCTCCTTGTTCTGTTTGCAAAAACCGATCTCAGGGAGATCTCAATGAAATCAATGTATCCCGGGCAATTTATCATTGAAGAAAAAGAAACTCCATATGGCCAGATTATTGTTACCACCCATGAAGGCCAGCTTAATTTTTATGAAAACGGACTGCTGATGTTTTCTTCGGGTGACGTGATCAATAATGAGGAAAACGTCCATTATGCAATGGTTCAGCATAACTCGCCAAAAAGAGTGTTGCTGGTTTCAGGCGGACTGTCAGGATCTCTAAACGAGATCCTGAAATATCATCCGCACACGGTTGATTATTTAGAGTTGAACCCCGCCCTGCTAAATCTGAATGTACAATCCCTGAGAGATTTTGAAAAGAAAGGTGTTACCCTGCATCCTGGCGATGCCAGGAGTTTCCTGAAAAACTCATCCGCAGTATATGATGTCGTTTTAATTTTGCTGCCTCCTCCATCCAGTCTTCAGCTCAACAGGATGTATACCTCTGAATTCCTGTCGGAATTGAAAGTACGGCTTTCGCCGGATGGCATAGTGTCTTATTCGCTTCCCACTACCAGTGATTATGTAAGCAGGGCAGGGGAAGGGCTTAATTCATTGCTCTACTCGACCCTTAAGAAATCTTTCAGGAATGTTATGATCGTTCCCGGGGGAAAAACCTATTTCATTGCTTCCGATGCAGGTTTAAACCCTGATATTCCCGGGATGATTGATCGCAAAGGGATAACCACATCCTATGTGAATAAGTATTACCTGGATGCAAACCAGATGAAAGAAAGGGCTGGCTACATTCAATCAAATATTTCGGGTTCGGCAGGGATAAATTATGATTTCAGGCCTCTCATGTTTTTTGCCCAGCTAAATTACTGGATGACTTATTTCAACAGGCATTACTACAGTTCGGTACTGTTACTCCTGCTGGTCGTGGCCCTGGTGGCATTGAACCTGAACCCATTGAATGCAGGCTTGTTTACGGGAGGATTTACGGCAGCAGCCTTCCAGGTCCTCATCATTTTCTCATTACAGATCTATTGCGGTTATGTATTCAGGCTTACAGGTTTCATCATCATGCTTTTCATGCTCGGGCTGGCACTGGGCAGTAAGGCCGGCATGCTGTTCTTCAAACGTAAGCCGTTTAAAATATACCTGTCACTTCAGCTTATGCTGGCTGCTCTTTCGGTACTCATCCCTTTTGCACTTATTCTCCTGGGCAGGATGGGGCTCCCCTTATGGATGATACAGCTTAAGGTCTCGGGGATAACCCTGGTTCTGTCTTTTCTTACCGGCATGGAATTCGCTATAGCAATGCGCTTATCGGCCGGCAGAATGGACATAGCCGTTGCTAAAAATTATTCTGCCGATCTGTTCGGCTCTTCCCTGGGGGCTTTCCTGGTGCCGGTTTTCATGTTCCCCATGCTTGGCCTTATGAATACCGGTTATGCCCTGGCATTGTTTAATACCGCCGGGGCGGCCATTCTTTTTATAAAGCGTAAAAATTTCGTATCTTTATAAAGTGAAATCCGAGAGTGGAAAGCGAATCAGCAAGCGGGAGTTCATACGCCTGAGCCTTGCCTCACTGGGTGTTGCAGCAGCCGGTATAAGGCCATTCAACAGTTTTGCAAATAAACTTGCCGATATGAATTCAATTGTGCCTCCTCCTGCGGGGGGACCTGGGAAATACAGCAGGGAATCGCTGTATTACGTGCTTACACCCAAGGGTGTCAAATGCCAGCTTTGCCCTAATCAATGTGTTCTTAAAGAAGGGCAGGAGGGGCTGTGCCGTAACCATGTTGCCTATGGCGAAAAGCTATTCTCGATTGCTTTTGGGAACCCGTGCAGCGTGCACATTGACCCGATAGAGAAGAAGCCCCTGTTCCACTACCTGCCTTCGTCGGAAAGCTTTTCCATAGCAACCGCGGGTTGCACACTGGCCTGCCTGAACTGCCAGAACTGGGAGATCTCCCAGGTAAGCCCTAAAACCACTAAAAATGTGGAGATGTTCCCTGCCCAGGTTGTACAGGAAGCCGCAAGCGGAGGATGCAAAAGCATTGCTTATACATACTCCGAGCCTCTTTCTTTCTATGAGTATACCTGTGAAACTTCCAGGCTCGCAAGGGCCCGCGGGATCAAAAACCTTCTCATAAGCAACGGGTATATCAACGAGAAGCCTATTCGGGAGCTGGCAAAATACCTTGATGCTGCCAACATCAACCTGAAATCGTTCAGGGAGGATATTTATGCAAAACTCAACGGGGGAAGCCTTGAACCAATCCTGAGAACCCTTAAAATACTTAAAGAGGAAGGTGTATGGCTTGAGATAACCAATCTCATTGTCCCCGGCTGGACCGATAAAATGGACATGGTAAAAGAGATGTGTGATTGGCTGGTTGAAAACGGGTTTTCAGACTACCCTTTGCATTTCAGCAGGTTTTTCCCGCTTTACAAGCTTGCCAGCATACCGTACACCCCCTTGTCAACCCTTGAACAGGCTTATAATATTGCCCGCAAGGCGGGGATCAATTATGTTTACATCGGAAATGTTCCCGGCACTGAATACGAGAACACATACTGCCCGAAATGCAAAAAAATGCTTGTTGAACGCAGGGGGTTTACCGTGACTTCAAACAATATTAAAAACGGTAACTGCGGATTTTGTGGTGCCAGGATCAATGGTGTATGGACATGATGCAGCCGGTATGGGGCTGAGGATGTTTCTGCTGAGCCTTGAAAATATGTTCCCGTGTCATCTGTGGTGCCCGTCTGTAACCAGGTCGAGGTATACAGGAAGGTGATTTGTGGTGCCCGTCTGTAACCAGGTCGGGGTATACGGGAAGGTCATTTGTGGTGCCCGTCTGTAACCAGGTCGAGGTATACAGGAAGGTGATCAGAAAAACCTCCTTCGTACCTCAGGCCGTTATAAGTTCTGAAGGGCTTGTCGCCAAAGTACTTCCGGTCTTCTTTCAACAGGAACGTCCCCCTGAAAATACCTACTGAACCAGGAACCAGCCTTAAGCCTCCGGCATGTTTAAGGAGGTTTGCGCTTACCATGAACTGGTCGAGAAGGCTCCATATCCCTTTGTAACGGTGAGAGCCCTGGCGGCCCGAAAAAGGATACATCAGGTTTATCAGGTCACTTTTATTTTTCAGAGAGTCGGGCGGAAGGGCATGGAGAATATCAGTGATGCTGGACGATCCCGGTTCGTCATTGAAATCACCCATAACAAGAATATTCGCGCATGGGCCTCCTGATAGAAGGGAATCGATTAAATGGCGAAGGACAGAGGCCACATAATCCCTCCTGGGCTGGGATTCGGCATATCCTCCTCTCCTGGAAGGCCAGTGATTGACCAGAATATTAAGAGTATCACTATTGAAAACCTGTCCTTTGACAAACAGGATTTCCCTGGTCCTGGCAGCTGTGTCAAAAGGGAAATCGATCTTATACGGTTTTGAGTAGAAAACCCTGAATTTTGAAGGAAGGTACAACAGGGCAACATCGATTCCCCTAAGGTCCGGAGATTCATGGTGGATCATTCTATAGCCGAAGGGCTTAAGCGGCGACTCGTAGATGAGTTTATTCATTACGAACCTGTTTTCAACTTCGCATAACCCTATGATGCCGGGCGGTTCCCATCTGCCGATGGCCAAAAGGGTTTTGGCAACATGATTTAGTTTGATGTGAAACCGCTTATAATTCCAGCGCATTAAGCCCCGGGATGTGAACTCATTATCGAGTTTGGTGGTATCATCATATATATCATACAGGTTTTCCACATTCCAGAAAACAACCCTGACAGTCTGGCCGGAAAACAATCCGTGCTGCTTCAGCAGGGTATCGAAGCTCAGGGGGCCATCTCCGGGGACAAAATTTTTACATGCAGAAAATGAATTATTTAGACTTAATAAAATGAAAATTGACAAAATAAAAATCAATTTTTGCACGATTTTTGTTGTGAATCTAATTCTGATTATTGAGCCGTTTTTCATAGAAAAAATCATATATTTTATACTTAATCCGGCTCGGTTCAGAAAGTGACATACTTATGACTCATAATACTTTAACAATATTTTAACAGAATGATTAACAGATTTTAACGACATGCCTGAAATATGATTTTTGAGCCTGCGTTTATGAATTCAGGAAGTGACTAGTGACCAGTCACTCATTTTAACCATAAGCTTTAGAAATATGAAAAGATACCTTGGATTTTTTTTGATTGCGGTCATGGGAGGGTTTGTATCCCTCGGACTCTACAAAGTATTTGAAAAGAAACAAACAATTTATTATCCGAAATCCGAAAGCATACCGGCAAGGCAGGTTGCCATGTATACAGGGGAGCAGGGGACACTTCCCGACCTGGAAACAGCTGCTTCCGTTTCCGTTCATGCGGTAGTACATATCAAATCGGAGTTTGAAAAGAAGAGCCTGGTGTATGATGACTGGTTTCAATTCTTCAATTTTGGGAATCCCACGCCTCATGAATATATTTCGCCATATTCGGCAATGGGTTCCGGAGTTATTGTCTCTCCCGATGGTTATATTGTAACCAACAACCATGTTGTTCAGGATGCTGTAAACGTTACAGTGACCCTGAATGACAAGCGTGTTTACAAGGCAAAGATTGTAGGCACAGATCCCAGTACCGACCTGGCGGTTATCAGGATAGATGAAAAGGACCTGCCCTTCCTTGCTTATGGCAACAGTGATGATGTTAAAATAGGCCAATGGGTTCTTGCCGTTGGTAATCCCTTTAATCTGACATCTACGGTTACGGCAGGCATTGTAAGCGCCAAAGCGCGCGATATTAATATCCTGGGATCAAAAGGCGCGGTTGAATCGTTCATACAAACCGATGCGGCCATCAATCCTGGCAACAGCGGAGGCGCGCTTGTAAATACCAGGGGTGAACTTATAGGGATCAACGCTGCTATTGCTTCTGGAACGGGTTATTATACCGGGTATTCGTTCGCAATACCTGTCAACATTGTGAAGAAGGTGGTTGATGATTTTATAAAATTTGGTAAGATCCAGAGGGCATATCTCGGTGTGTATTTCAGGGAAATAGACGACCAGTTTGCCAGGGATAAGGGGCTGAGCAGCCTCAGCGGGGTTTATATTGATGATATTATCTCAGGGAGTTCAGCCGACAAAGCAGGTATTAAAAAAGGGGACATACTTATCCGCATTCAGAATAAGCCTGTGAACGGGAAATCGGAACTTATGGAAACGATATCACAGCTTAGTCCGGGAGAAGTTGTATCAGTTTCAATTATCAGGGACGGAAAGCAGATTGACCTGCCTGTAACCCTGATAAGTGAAGCCGACAGGACAGAGATCGCTATGAGCAATAACAAGCTGCTGATCTATGGTGCGACATTTGAGCCGTTGGATGATAAAGACAAATCAAGGTTCAGAACAAACTATGGTTTCAAAATAACCCGTATTGAACCCGGCAAATTCAGCAAGGCCGGTGTGAAAGCTGGTTTTATTCTGCTAAATATTAACCATCAGCCGGTTGGCTCGACCCAGGATCTTAAAGAAGCTCTGACGGGGAAGAAAGGGGAGGTCCAGATTGAAGGATTGTATCCTAACGGAATGATTGCATATTACGGCCTTGGTTTATAGAAGCAACCAGGGGGCCCTTTACCGGGTCTTAGATAAAGAGATTGCCCTGGTGTTTACCCGGGGCCGGTTTCCGCCCCTGTCGGGCGGGGAGTAATTAGGGGAATTGATAGCAGGAAGGGATAATGAGACAGCTTAAAATTTCGAAGTCGATCACCAACCGTGAGACGGCTTCATTAGATAAATACCTCGCTGACATAGGCAGGGAGGAACTTATTACGGCCGAGGAGGAAGTGAACCTGGCACAACGCATTAAACATGGCGACCAGCTTGCGCTTGAGAAACTCTGCAAAGCCAACCTTCGTTTTGTTGTGTCGGTTGCAAAACAATACCAAAACCAGGGGCTCAGCCTGCCCGACCTGATCAATGAAGGGAATGTCGGCCTGATCAAAGCGGCAAGGAGGTTCGACGAAACCAGGGGATTCAAATTTATCTCCTATGCCGTTTGGTGGATACGGCAGTCGATCCTGCAGGCCCTGGCTGAACAATCAAGGATAGTCAGGCTTCCATTGAACCAGGTTGGTTCCCTCGGGAAGATAAGTAAGGCGACCTCCAGGCTTGAGCAGATCTATGAAAGAGCACCTTCCATGGGGGAACTGGCAAGGGAAATGGATATCTCTGAACAAAAAGTGGCTGAAACCATGAAAATGGGGACCAGGATCGTCTCCATGGATGCGCCTATAGATCAGGATGAAGATACCAAACTGCTGGATATATTCGTTTCTGTTGACACTCCCGATACGGATGAAAATCTTATCCGCGAAAGCCTTTCCCAGGAAATACAGCGTTCACTGGCCACCCTTACCGAAAAAGAAAGGGAGATACTCAATATGTTTTACGGAATGGGTTACCCTCACAGCTATACCCTGGACGAGATAGGCTCCGCTTTCGGCCTCACCCGTGAACGGGTGCGTCAGATCAAGGAAAAAGCCATCCGCAGACTTAAACATTCTTCAAGAAGCAGGCTGCTGAAATCATACCTCGGATAAACTGAACCAGGGTTTACCTGTAACTGATCTTCACTGTTTGCTTGATTTCGGGGTGCAGGCTCAGTGCTACCGGGCAGTTCCTTGTAATATGTTCCAGCACTCTTTTTTGCTGTTCGGTATAGCTGTTTGGCGGAAATGTAAGCTCAACAATAATTTCGCCTATCCGGCGGGGATTGTCGGCCATGACTTTGGTGATCTCCCAGCTGGCTCCGTCGATACTGAAACCTTGTGCATTAGCTGAGATACCCATAATGGTTATCATACAGCTTCCCAATGCAGTTGCCACCAGGTCGGTAGGCGAGAAAAACTCCCCCTTGCCCTGGTTGTCAACGGGGGCATCGGTCACAAGTTTTGTCCCTGACTGAAGATGGGTGGCTTCGGTGCGAAGACCGCCCGGATATGTTGCATGTACTGTTGTCATAACAAATAAGATTAATTTATTAATTTGACTTTTTAACGGTAACCTATACCCGGGTATCCTACCCAGTGACTGATCGTCGCTTTGGCTGTTGTTCCCATTTTTATATCACTGACCGGGACAGGTTTCTGGCTGATGGAGGTGGAGTACCCGATAAGTGTTCCTGAGGATGACATTGACCGTAGCGAGTATTCAAGCTGTGCCAGTGTAAGAAGCCCGAAAGGTACCGAATATCTTCCGCACCAGGTCCATTTGTAAGAATGATAATTGGTATCCTGCACTGTATATTGAGTGAAGGCCAGGGCTTTGTTTTCGGTGACCTGTCCGAGCAGGCAATTCCTCATGATCTCGAATTCGTGATCTACGGCTTTATAATAACCGGCCGTGTCGCAGCCATAGAATGCATAATTTGCTCCTCCCCAGTCTTCACATCCGTAGTGAACTGCGTCGCTTGAAACGACTATGGAATAATCCCTGCCGATCTGGAGGTTCCGGTCATTGAACTGGCTCAGGCTAAATAAGGCGTCGGCCAGGCTGGAGGAAATGCTTTTCATTGCCGGAAAAGACATTGCCGGGATCAGGACGGAGACAATTTCAACTTTTTTGTTGTAATACTGGAGGAATGGGATAATAGCCTCCACTGAATGCTCCGCCTCCTGGAGGCTGTCACTTACTATATACGAGGACCTTGGCAGTTTGTTCATGATGGCTTCCCTCAAAGCAGAAACTTTTACAGGCCCGTATGGGCCCTGCCAGTAGTCATAAGTGTCGAATACCATCCTGCCTTCAATATTAAATTTCTTTGCCTTATGAGCTACTCCCAGCAGGATCACCGCTTGTGTTTTTACGTTTCGAAGGACGGCAGGGTAGAGCCATCCCACGTAAGTATAATCGTCATGGGGGGATATAGCCAGTTTCCATGACATGAATTTCTGGATGTTGCCATTGTCAAGAGCTTCGTTCATCTTCATGCCCTGAAGCCGTTCTATTCTTTTCATAACAGAATCCATCTGCCAGGAGCGGGTTGCAAAACCAACGGGGTCAACCGGTTTGCGGATGCGGGCAGGCGGGCTTCCGCTCACCAGGACCATCAGTAAACACCCTGTACAAAGAATATTAAGGATTGATTTCATATATGGAGGAATTAGGATAATTTTGCTGGCTGCAAATTGCAGAACAAGTGTAAAGTTAGAAATTTTCATATGATTGAAAGACTCAACGGCACTCCTTTTCTTGAGAGCCAGCCTAATTTTCGTTCTTTTGATGGTATCCGCGCTGCTGACGGAAGGATGTTCAGGAAGAACATTCTTTACCGCAGCGGGGGGCTAAATAAGTTAAGCCCTGCCGACCTGATCAGGCTCCGGGATATAGGCCTGGCAATGGTGATTGACTTTCGCTCCGACCGGGAGGTAGCTTCACATCCAAGCTGTTTTATCCCTTCGGTGCAGAAAACTCTCAGGATTGCAATCCCTGACGAAGCCAGGGACAGGGCGATGGAATTCCTTGATATGAATAATGCTGAAGGCCTTGAGAAGGTGCTGATTTCAGATTACCGCAGGATGATCCGGAACGATTCGCCGAAGTTTGCTGAATTTTTCAGGATACTAGAACAGGCTGACAGCCTTCCGCTGGTATTCCACTGTGCCGCAGGCAAAGACCGCACAGGCATTGCTTCCTTTCTGCTCCTTACCGCTCTCGGCTTTGATCCCGAAACGGTAAAACAGGATTATTTCCTCAGCAACAGCCGCCTCAGCGCTTTCGTAGAGAGGCTCATCAAAAAAGTCACCGAAGATGGAAAGAACGGGCAGATCATCAGGCCGATGATGGAAGTCAGGCCTGAATACCTCCAGGCTGCACTGGATGAGATCGCCCTCTCCTTCGGCGGGATAGATAATTATCTTTCAAAGGTATTAGCTGTTGACTCAGAGCTTCTTAAGACCAAATACCTTGAATAATATGGATATCGGGGATTGTATCAATTTTGCCAACGGGAATCCGGTTTGTTTTCTCGCCACCTGCGAGGAAGGGATCCCCAGGGTTAGGTGTATGGGATTCTGGTTTGCCGACTCCAGAGGTTTTTACTTCCAGAGCGGGGCCTCCAAGCAAATGGTTCAACAGATCAGGACCAACCCGAACATCGAGGTTTGTTTTTACAAGGCCTCGGGCATGATTGGCGAGACCATGCGGATCAGCGGGAAGGCAGAATTCGTTGACGATCCTGACCTTAAGAAAAAGGTCATTACCGACAGGCCCTTTCTTAAGAGTTTTGGCCTCGAATACGACAGCCCCCAGCTCGTGATCTTCCGCATTGCAAAAGGGAAAGCTCATTTCTGGAATATGAGGTCCAACTTCACTGCCAAAGAATACATCAGCTTCGGTGATGCAGGTTGAAAAGACCTTCCAATTCAATTATTCCGGAAGAGGCAGTATTTTCATCCTGTAACCTACGCCGGGCTCGGTGATCAGAAGTTCGGGAACCGAGGGGTCGTTTTCAATCTTTTTTCTAAGCTGGGCAATATGGACCCTGAGGATTTGCGCGTTGTCGGCATATGGAGCGCTCCATATCTCCCGGCTGATATAGGAATGTGTGAGAACTTTGCCCGCATTTCTTATAAAGATAAGCAAGAGGGAATATTCTGTTGCCGTAAGCTTCACCTCCTGTTTGTTCAGACGGGTAACCCTGCTGTTTATGTCCACCTCAAGCGAGCCGGAACGGAACACGGGCGATTCATCCATCCGAAGCGAATGCCGGATGGCAACCCTGATCCTGGCAAGCAGCTCGCCGGCGTTAAAGGGCTTGGTAACATAATCGTCGGCACCGGAATCAAGAGCTTCGATCATTACCGATTCCGAATCCTGGACAGTCAGCACGATTACAGGCACGGCTGACCATTCCCTCAGCCGGCCCATCAGTTTTAGTCCGCTTTCATCAGGAAGACCCAGGTCGAGCAGGATCACATCAGGGTGATTCATCGTAACGGCCTGCATGCCTTCCTTTGCCGTTGCTGCTTCAAAGACTTTATATTCATTGCTCTCAAGGGTCATCCTGAGCAACCTGCGGATCTGCGCTTCGTCGTCGATGATAAGGACTTTATATTTTATTTTACTTTTTTCCATTTTATTTTTCTGCTTTAAATATCATTGTGATTCTCAAACCGCCGTCCGGCTCATTCGATGCCCGGATAAATCCCTTATGAGCCTCAACAAAAGCCCTTACTATGGCCAACCCAAGACCGGTGCCCCCGCTCCTGGAACCGGGGACCCTGTAGAATTTTTCGAAAAGATGTTCCAGGTTTTCATCAGGGACCCCCGGGCCATAATCCCTGACAGAAAGGGACACCATGCCCGCAGGGTTGTTCGATGCAGTGATTTCAATGCCTGTTCCTGAGGGTGTATACATCATCGCATTCCTTAAGATGTTAACCAGGACCTGCCTTATCAGGCTGATATCGGCTTTGATCAGGGAAAGGTTCTCGTCGATGGAGATATTAAGCTTTCTACCATGAAGCTCCCCTTTCAGGTCCTTGACAACGAGGCCTACAAGGTCAGCAATATCACAATACTGGAGATTAAGCTTTAAAAGCCCCGATTCTATTCTGGACATGTCGAGGATGTTCTCAACCAGGGTGTTAAGCCTGTTTGATGCAGATTCCAGTTCAACGCAGATTTGCCTGCGTTTCTCTGGTTCAGAGGATGTCCTTGCATCATTGAGATTGCCAACGGCGGCAGAAATGATGGCGATAGGTGTCCGCAATTCATGTGAAACACTGTTAAGCACGGCCTGGAAAAGCTTCTCGGAGTGGTCCAAAAGTTCTTTTTCCATTGCCTTCTCAATGCTGATCTCCCTGCCCAGGGTGGAGGCGATAATGGTTATAAAGGATTTGAAAAGTAAAATTTTATCTTCCCCGGGCGGGGTATAGGTTTCCAGGTTAATTCCAATGACACCGATTGCTTCGCGCGGATCAAGAAGGGGAAAATAAGTAATCCCGTCGGTGCTTTTCTCTGAATCACCTGGCCTTCCTGTGCTTGACTTAATAAAAAGGCTTTGTGCAATGGCAATCCCGTTGGCATTATGAAAGTCGGAGTTACCGTAGGGGGCTGAAAAAAGGCTGTTGCTGTTTTTATCTTTAATGTAGATTATGGCTTCCTGCCCGAAATATTTTTTGAGGTTCTCCCCGGCAATTTGCACTGCTTCGGCAATCGATTTGGCGTTATTCATGGATTCCAGGAAGTTGTTCAGAATAATCAGCCTTTCCTGGCTGTTCTGAAGGATGGTCTTGCTTTTACGTATCCTTGTGATAAGAATTACCGAAACAATGGCAACCAGGAGATCTGCAATATTGGCAAAAAGGTCCTCGATCTGCATGATGCCAATAGAAAAAAGAGGCTTCTGGAAGAAATAATCCCAGACCAGGACATTAAGGATAGCTGCGAACATCAGCGGCCACCGGCCTAAAAAAAGTGCAAGAACGGCCACAACCATCAGAAGTATAAGCCCTACGCTGAAGATGCCAATGAAGTGGCTGAGAGGGAAGCATATCCCTGCCGTGAGTACTATTGCAAGGAATGCAATGAGATACTCACTGAAATCCGACCGGGAAGAATATTTCCAGATTCTGGTCCTGGACATAAAGTGGCTAATTCTCATTCAAACCTATGAATAATTTTTGACTAACGGCTTAATAAGACTGGTATCTCCAGTTTGTAAGAACATTCAAAGAACGATGTTTTCTTATAAAGTCCTGATAAATTTGTTCGTATTCAATATAAAGATTTAATAAAGCATATTCTCTGTTTTTCTGATTTTAGCTCTCACAGGAAATCTTTGTATCTTTATCTCCGGATTTGATCTACAGCACTGAATCATATGAAGCCCAGGCATTATTTGTATTTTATTCTTATAGTTTTATCGGCAGCCGCCGGCTGTAATAAGAACACTGACCCTGTCTATGTTGCATACACTTATTCAGGATCAGGTACCTCTGGTGACATACTTAACTTAACAGTCAACGAGAATGCCGGAGGATACACTGTTTACAACGAGTCGAATAAATTGTATGTCAACGGGTCCTTTACGGTATATTCAGGTGAATTAAACGGTCTTTACAAGGTTTATACCAACGGGGCGTTTTATTATGCCGTTGAGATTCCCGGCCAGGTGTTTACCGGGAATTTCCCATCAGCAAGGCTTTTCAATAATCTTTCATTCGGTGTCACCCAGCTTTCAGATGCATCAAATCCCCTGGTAGCAGGGAATTACATATACATGCATATAAGCAACAAACCGGTCAGCGGGAGCAATCTCAACAGGGAATGGGGCATCCTGACCATTCAGGCCGGAGGGACATGGATAAAACAAGGTTTTTGTAATGATACCGGGTCAATGAGCAGGTTGATGCCCGACGAATATACAGGTCCTGTGCCACCTCTGAATCCTCCGGATTCGGGAACCTGGACTTTAAACAGTTTTAATCACCATCGGCTGATTATGCAGCAGTTTAATTCCAATGATACAATAACAGGGTTCCCCTGTGCCACCGACAGCGGTGCCGTATTTGTCATGGACCTCGGATTTGGTCATGGTTATCTTGTTGGTATGAAGTTGCTCGATGGCGGACTGAACAGGATCAGGGGCAATTACGGTTATTCAGATGTAAGGAATGATGCAAGCACGGGAGGAGGCAAGTTCTCAATTATCGATTCCTCTAATAGTGTTGCATGGTGGAGGGCAGATTCTTATGCCAAGGTAAGGACCGGGGTTTTCGGTGCCCTGAACCAGGGTTCGGTCCTTAAAAATGTATTTTACGCTAAAAACATCAGTTTCTGCGGCGAGACAGTTGATTATTATGCCTTCGTGTCAGGCCCGTTTTTTATGGAATTCCAGTTCCGGGATAATAAATTCAGGTCATATGGCCTTGGGGCACGGCTGCCATAACCTTTCGGTTTCGTTCAGATCTTTTCGATCAAGCCTTTCTCTCCGTCAAGCCTTATCCGGTCCCCGGTTTTAAACAGTTTTTTTGCACCCTTTGCGGCAACAACAGCAGGGATGCCATACTCCCGGGCTACAACGGCCCCGTGCGACAATGGGCTGCCGATCTCGGTGATCAGCCCTGAAATAATACTGAAATACGGAGTCCATCCGATATCGGTGAAGGAAGCAACCATGATTTCGCCTTCTTTCAGGTTCTCCGCATCTTCAAGTGTATGGATGATCCTCACCGGGGCTTCAACAATACCGCTGCTTACCGGCGTTCCTGCCAGCTGGCCTTCCCGGAGCTCAAACACCTGTTCGGCTTCAAGAGGTTCAGGGATCCCGAAACTGATCTCTTCAAATATAAGCTTATCAGCTGCTGAGATAAGTTCACGCCGTTTATCAGCCTTTTCCTTCCATAAGAGGTCATGGTCGGAAATAAGTTTACCCAATTCATCATGGGTAAGGAAATAAACCTGGTCTGTATCAGAGAGAAGCCCGGCTTGTGTCAGCTGAACAGCCAGTGATTGATATCCTTTCCTGATCGTATCGACCATTTTAATGGAAAGCGCTTTTGTGATCTCACGCCTTGCAACAGCCTTTCTTGCAGTAGGGATCATTGACCTGAGAATGGTCCTGGTAACAGGCCTGAGTTTACTCAAAGCAACAGTGATTTCTTTTTTTGTATCATGGGACACATGCCTGACTTCGCCTGCTTTTACCCGGGTTTGAAGGATCTGTATGAGCCGGGAGGGTTTCTCGGCCCAGGTTTTCTCCCTCAGCTCGGATTCCCTTACGCAACGGTGGCCATGGCGTTCAAGGAAAAGCCGGAATTGTTCCCTGACTTCCCCGGGCGCATTTTTTTCAAGCAATTCAAGGGCCTCAGAGGAGGTGGCCCGGATGAATTTTTCAGCGAATTCTTTTTGGGAACGGATCGTCCTGGCAAACCGCTCAAGTGTTTTCACTGCATCAGCACTTTCAATCTCAGGAATATCCAGGAGAAGCATCGTGGCTATATGGTGGTCGGAGGCACCGGGCCTTCTTTTATCCCCTGTCATTATCCTCATAAAGGCTGAATACATGGTCCCGCTTTGTGCCGATGCCATAAGATGGTGACCGAATCCAATGCCCAGCTGGATCCTGCCTTCTTCAAGTTTCTTATGCAGATCAGCAGGTGGCAGTGAAATGTCGATACGGAAGCCGGCTTCGAGGCTCCTGAGCCGTTCCAGGTACCTTCCGGCACGTAAGGTGGTATACATTTGCCGGATAAAATTCAGGAACCTGACAGGGAATGGAACGTCAGGAACTGCCGTAAGCCCCTCAAACACTTTCCCGCTCAGGGCAAATTGCACGTCTTCCGGCTTATTTAACCATATCCTTTTGGGATAGTCCATCATATTGCTCATATTGATGAACAAGCGGTTGTAGAACATCTGGATGTACCTTGGGCCTTTCCTGTCGCTCATGCGGTATGCTCCGCCGCGCTCTGCAAGCAGCACCATCCCATAGTCGATGGCTTCTGCGCTCACAGAATAGGTCAGGGGGGTGGCTACCCCGGGCATCATTTCACCTATGTTTCCCAGTGTCCAGATATCGCTGCTGCCTCCTTTAACAGTATCGAGTTCATTGAAATGAACCCCGCTGATGGCGGTGACAGGCCTGACCTGCAGCCAGTTCAAAACGCCTGACTGGTCGATTGCCCATTCCATGTCAACCGGCGCATCAAAAAAACTTTCAGCACTCTTAGCCCCTGCAATAATTTGTTTCAGAAGGGATTCACTTAAAAGATGGCCGTTTTTGTGAGCTTCTGCCGTAATATTTGATCCGCTGCGGAATAATTCATAATGACATGCATCCTTTTTTCCGCTCACAAGTTCCTCTCCATGCCCGGCAATCGCATTGACAAGCATTTTGTCACGGCGGTTGTTGACGGGGTTAATCGAAAAAACGACACCAGCCACTCTTGCGTCAACCATATTCTGCATTATGACCGAAATCCTGAGGTCGGCTTCAGACAGGAGGCTGCCCGAATATGACCTTACACGCTCAGCCCCTGCTGCTTCAATGCATTTGAGGATAGCCGATTTTATCTCTTCAAACGAATGAAGGTTCAGGTAAGATTCGAACTGTCCTGCAAAGGAAGCTGAATGCCCGTCCTCGCTCACTGCTGATGAGCGTATTGCTTTAGGTCCCGGACCGAGTGAGATCAAATGACGCTTTATAACCGCGTCCTGCAACTCATCAGGATCAGGATGCAGCAGCACTACAGCTTCGGGAACATTAAAACCAAGCTCTTTCAGTATCTTCAGGCCTTTGGCCTTGCCTCCAACAGGGTGGCCATCTATTTCATGCAGTCGGAGTATCACGCAGCGGAGTTGAGTGTCAGTCTATATTGTATTTATCTTTATGGAACCCGAATTCAACCATTCCCAATCCGTCGACACCATCAAACTTGTATGTTCCGATAGCTTCACGCATCTGGTATTTCCCATCCATGAGGTAAGGGAAATGGCCGTTTCTCCAAAATTCCACTTTGTGCCTGGCACCGCTGCGGCAATGGATGTCAATGAACCCATGATCGGGGAGCAGTTTTTCACGGGATATAGTTTCCAGGTCAGTACATTCAATAATAGCGTCGGTATGCCCGTCGGGATGGGTGATAAACCCTGCTGTAAGCCTGCCGAGGAAATCCCATTTGATTGTTGTAACAGTCCAATGCATTCCTGCCTCTGATATCCCTGTTATCCAGTAATGCCTGTCCCAGGTCAACCAGGTCCTGGAACCAAATGAATGGTCCCGGGAAGCCCTCATCTCAAAAGGGTATACCTTGTCGTCGAGCGAAATGGTCCCTTTGAAGACCCCGGTCTGTTCATAATGGGTTTGCTGGGTATCTTTCATTTTAAAGAAAAATTCCCTGCTCCATTTTTCACCGGCAATGGCCTTTGCGATCATGCTCTGGTCAGAGCTTTTTGCAAAATCGTAAGGTTCGTGTTCCCCGATAAAAAGGAGATCGGTTTTACAATTGTATGACTTACCCTGTTCATCGGTAACAGGACCGTCGTAGGTGATCCTCCATTCTTTCCCGACAACGGTATTTTCCCATTTTAAACTGCCCATTTGGAAGCCTTTTCCATCAGGGCCGGGATCGGTTTTCAATCCAAAGAAACCTCTTCCTTTAATGAAAAAATCAAACCACCATTCATGCTGGCGTTTCGGACCCCTGAAAGCCATCCTTGCAATAAACGCATTGCCTGCTTTATCGCCTCCATAGAAATACGAGCTGTCATTAGGGTATGGCTGGTTCAGGTCGACATGTTTCTGTTCCAGGAATTCAACAGGGAACTGCCTGTTTTTTGTGCGCTTCACCATCTGGCGGGCGATAAAGTATTTGAGCATAAATCGTTTTTTTAGGCCGCAAACTTACTTTTTTTCCCTGAAATGTCGAAATTTGAAGAACAGACTTTGACCCAAATATATTACAAATGATACGATGTCAACGATATACCCTGCTGGTAACTTTTTTAATGCTTTTCGGCTGGGTGCCTATTATGCATGCGTCGGAACCCGATACCCTGAAAGACCAGTTCTGGAATTACCATTTCCAGCTGACCGTCCTTCCTCAATACCATCCTGCTTTTAAGGCTGAATATTCAGGTGAAAACAGCCTTCAGAAATGCGAGGAGTCTACAGTTTCCCTGTCGGCAACCCTTTTCCTGGGAATGCGGCTCTGGAAAGGAGCCCAGGTATACTTTAACCCTGAAGTCTCAGGCGGAAAAGGATTTACTGAGACGAGGGGAGTGGCTGGTTTCCCGAATGGCGAAGTGTACAGGGTCAGTGACCCTTCGATTCATGTCTATATAGGGCGGCTATACCTTAAGCAGATCTTTGCCCTGTCAGGGAAAAATCACAGGGTGGCGGATGAATTCAATCAGCTTGCCGGCCGTGAGCCCGATACCTATCTTTCGCTCATTGCGGGTAAATTCAGCATCATGGACTTCTTTGACAATAATACTTTCAGCCACGACCCGAGGACCCAGTTTTACAACTGGGCCCTGATGGGTAACGGGGCCTGGGATTACCCTGCTAACGTAAGGGGATATGATTACGGACTGGCGATGGAATTTGTAAAACCGAAATGGGCCGTGCGTGCTGCCTTTGTTACCATGCCCGAAGAAGCAAACGGTCAAAAGATGCAGTATGATGTGACAAAGTCTTTTGGTACGGCTTTCGAATTTGAGAGGAAGTATAAGCTCGGCAGGAAACCTGGAATTTTAAGGGCTATGGCATATTTTAACCTGGCACCAATGGGTAATTATAAGCAGTCGATATCCCTCGGCAAACAATCTGACACTATTCCGGATATTACGCTTACCAGGGCCCAGGGTCATACAAAATACGGTTGCGGACTTAATATTGAACAATCGATCGACCGGAATTTCGGGATGTTTATGCGTGCAGGCTGGAATGACGGTCAGAACGAGACCTGGGTGTTCACAGAGATCGACCGCACGATTACTCTTGGTTTGAATGTGGACGGCAATTTATGGAAACGCGATGATGATAACCTGTCCGTTGCATTTATTATGAATGGGATTTCATCACCCCATGCCGACTATCTGTATGCAGGAGGGCTGGGTTTTATTATTGGGGATGGTAAGCTCAGCTATGCTCCCGAGTTTATAGGTGAAATCTATTATTCTTTCCAGTTCTTCCGCAAGCTGTTATGGATATGCCCCGATTACCAGCTGATCGTTAACCCTGCCTATAACCAGGCAAGGGGACCGGTAAATGCTTTCGGCCTCAGGGTACATATCGAGATCTGATCATATTGGTATCCGTCAACACTAAACCGATCACCGGTCAATCAATTGTCTCAATTGTTTTCTCGATCATGATGCTCTTGCTCCCAAGCAAAGTAAGCCTCAGCGCCTGCATGCCAAATTCGTAATAGATCTCAATATAAGCTTTGTTTGGGCGCTTGACAAGGACCCTGCTCTGGCTGTAAGGCATATGCTGGCTGAAGTTATGCCTGGTAAGCCATGAAGAGATGATGAGGGCCATTGCAGCCTTATCGCTGACAAGCTGGTTTATTTCCTTGTATTCACAGGCAGCCGGAATTATTTGTGTCTCGATAGGTTCGGTATAGATTGGGTATTCCCCTGTGAGAACAGGCAGTTTAAACCTTGAGTTGTTAAGGCAGGTTTGCATCCGTCTCAGATCTTTAATCCTGTTTTCGTCAAAGCCCGGTGATTTCATCTGTTGCAGGGAGAGCCCGATCATCAATGAAACATATCTTGAATCGGGCCGTTTACACAGAGGTTTCATATTAAGGAAGCGGTCATATTCAACAGATGGATCGGGATATCTCACGGGAGGCGTCGATGCAGCAATATGGCTCCAATCTTCAAAATCTGATTTGAGTTTCTTTTCAAGAACCGTTTTATAAGGTTTCCGGCACACAAACACCGGCAGAAACCTGTAAAGCTGGTCATATATCGGGAAAATCGTATCGGATTTAGCAAGTTTGGGTATTGAACAATAATACCGTAAAAGAAATGAAGCCGCATGCCTGTTATTGGTATTCGAGGCGATATCAAGAGTGTAATGGGGAAGTCCAAAAATATAGCACCCGCTGCTGTCGGGATGAACTTTTAGAAACCCCTCCCTGAATTCCCAATCTACAATATGATTTGCGTAAGACGTATCAAGATATAGCAGGGCCATTGGATTGATAAGCTTTTCAACAGCCTGCAACCCGTTTTTATCACCCAGCATTACCAGTTCGTCGGAATCAAGTATTGTTGTTTGTTGTGGCGAATAGTAAAGCGGTTTTGCAAGGAGTAAGAATAAAACCGTAATACGCAGAAAGAGCATATTCTTCCGTTATTCAGAGTTTTACGTAAAAAAAAGGAAAATGTTACTCCTTGATGCCGAGAACAGCAAGCCCACCTTCGGCAGTTTCCTTGTAGATGGCCGGAAGGTCATGGCCTGTCTGCTTCATTGCGGCTAACACTTTATCAAAGCTTATAAGATGAGTGCCGTCCGACAGCAACGCGTACATGTTGGCGTCTAAGGCCCTGGCAGCGCCGAAAGCATTTCTTTCAATACAGGGGATCTGTACCAGGCCGAAAAGAGGGTCGCAGGTTAGCCCGAGGAAATGTTCCATAGCAATGGAGGCGGCATATTCAATCTGGCGGGGAGTGCCACCAAACATTTGCTCAGCTGCCGCTGCTGCCATTGAACTGGCACTTCCTACTTCTCCCTGGCATCCAACTTCGGCTCCGGAAATCGACGCATTTGTCTTTATAAGGTTTCCTATCAGCCCTGCAGTTGCAAGTCCCCTCAGAATTTTCTTGTCGGGAATATCATATTGTGACTTTAAAAGGTAGAGGACCGAAGGCATCACACCGCATGATCCGCAGGTTGGTGCTGTTACGATCTTACCGCCTGAGGCATTTTCCTCGGCAACAGCAAGTGCAAAAGCGAACGTAAATGCCCTGCGGCTGAGGGTCCCTTTGAAACTTTTTGCTTTGATATAATATGATGATGCTTTCCTGGGAAGATTTAGCCGGCCAGGCAGAACCCCCTCGGTTTCTATTCCCCTTTCAACAGCATCTTTCATGACTTCCCAAACTTCTGCCATATAATCCCAGATGTCGGAATTCTCGTGCATTTCAACATACTCCCATATGGTCCTCCCGTTATTAAGGCACCATTTAAGAATATCTTCCATGTTTGACAACTCATATATGGATGATGAAGGATCGCGTTTTCCCGTATCGCTGATATCTCCTCCCCCTATACTGTATGTTGTCCAGGAATCCCTTATGTTCCCCAGCCTGTCAAGGGCCTCAAAGGTCATCCCGTTGGGGTGGGCAGGAAGAAAAGTTTCAGGATACCATTCTATTACGGCAGGAACGGGATGCAAGGCTTCCAGGATTGCCTTGTCGGTCATATGGCCTTTGCCGGTTGCAGCAAGGCTTCCATAAAGTTTAACCCTGACTTCAGGGATACCGGGATTTCGCTTTGCAAAAAGCATGGCTGCTTTTGCAGGTCCCATAGTATGGCTGCTCGACGGGCCGCAGCCTATCTTATAAATTTCTTTGATGGATTCCATCGGTTACTTTGGCTGACCCAGGGAAAAATAAAAAGTTGCTCCCTTTCCAATCTCTCCTTCTGCCCATATCCTGCCGCCATGCCTTTCAATAATACGCTTTGCTGTTGCAAGCCCCACCCCTGTACCAGGGAAATCTTCCTGGGAATGCAGCCTTACAAAAGGAGTAAAAAGGTTTGCAGCCCTCATGGGATCAAATCCGGCCCCATTATCCTTAAATGAAAATACAGTCTGGCCATCCTTTTGGAAACTGCTTACATGGATGGCAGGATGGTCGGTTTTCGATGTGTATTTCCATGAATTTCCAAGGAGGTTTTTCACGACCACCATCAAAAGGCTCTGATCCCCGGTTAATTGCAAATTATCATCAATCTTCACATCGATATTCCTCTCAGGATTGTCCTGGTGTATCCACTGCATGACCTTTCGGCACATCTCACTCAGGTCGATAGGCTGGGGGTGGATGTTGATCGTGCCTGTGCGCGAAAACTGCAGCAGGTCATTTATCATCTCAGCCATGGACTTTGTAGTGGAATGGATGGTTTCAACATAGGAAGCACCTGCCTCATCCAGTTTGTCAAGGTAATGCTGATGAAGCAGCTGGGCACTCATGCTGATGTGGTTGAGAGGTGTCCTCAGGTCATGGGAAATAGTGTACGAAAATGCCTCCAGGTCACGGTTCATAGTGATCAGGTGCTCATTGGAGCGCCTCAGCTCAGCCTGAGCCTCTATAAGCTGATGGTTTTGCTGGATTGCATTTTCGTACACCGATAAAAGCAGGTCGAGGATCTGTTTCCTCTCCGAGTTGATAGCATACTTCTGGCCGTTGAACATGATCTCAAGCACAAGGTCGCTTGTTCCCTGGTACCTGAGCTCCCTGTTAGCCAGAAGGTAATTAATACGTGATAGCAGGTACTTGGCATCAAATGGCTTGGTGATGAAATTATCTGATCCCGCCTGCAGGCCTTTGATGATATCCATTGAATCCTGAAGTGTTGTAAGCAGGATTATGGGTATCTCTTTAAGCTCCTTCGTGCTTTTAACCTTTTCGCATAACTCGTAACCGTCCATTCCCGGCATCACAATATCGCTGACGATCAGAATCGGGGGTTCTTCCATGGCAGCTTTAAACGCGCTGAGCCCGTCTTCGAAATCCCTGACTTTATAGTCGTGTTTTTTCAGAAGGGATTTCAGCATCATCGCCTGGCTCTTCGAGTCCTCGACGACCATGATATAACCTTCCCTCTCCCCGGATGCGAAAAGATGACTCATATCAGCCCATTTTTACAACGAGATCGGCCATCCTGCAGGAGTACCCATTCTCATTATCATACCATGAAATGACTTTTACAAAGTTCCCGCTCATTACTTTGGTGAGTTCGGAATCAAAAATTGAGGAGTGTGTGTTCCCAACGATATCAACACTCACAATAGGATCAACATTATATTCCAGAACGCCCTTCATTGGGCCTTCGGCGGCAGCTTTCATTGCTGCATTGATCTCATCCTTGGTTGTCTTTTTTGCAAGTTCGCAGGTCAGGTCAACCAGTGAACCATCGGGGGTCGGTACCCTTACGGCAAAACCGTCAAGTTTACCTTCGAGTTCCGGGATCACAAGACCGATGGCTTTAGCGGCACCGGTTTTGGTTGGGATGATCGACATGGCAGCGGCGCGTGCACGGCGCAGGTCCTTATGCGGAGCATCAAGTATTATCTGGTCGTTGGTGTAACTGTGGATGGTGTTCATTAGCCCTCTTACGATACCGAAATTATCATTCAAAACCTTTGCGATGGGAGCGAGGCAATTGGTTGTGCATGAAGCATTGGAGATCAGTTTCATGTCATGGGTCAGCATGCTGTCATTTACACCCAGTACAATGGTAGCATCAACATCGTCCTTGCTGTCGGAGGGAACGCTCAATAATACTTTCTTAGCGCCGGCTGTTAAGTGTTTACTCATCTTTTCGCGGTTGCGAAAGATTCCTGTACATTCGAGGATTGTACTCACGTCAAGGGATCCCCAGGGCAGGTTTGCAGGGTCCTTCTCTGCGAGTACTTTAATCTTTTTCCCGTTAATTACCAGGTAATCCCCTTCAACCGTAACAGTACCGGGAAATTTTCCATGAATGGAATCATATTTCAGAAGGTGTGCAAGAGTCTTAGAATCAGTAAGATCATTGATGGCTACAACTTCAACATTTTCTTTTTTCAACAAGGCACGGAAGGTCAAGCGCCCGATCCGGCCAAATCCATTAATACCGACTTTAATTGTTGTCATAATTGGTAGAGTTTGATTTGATTTTTAGTTTGAATTAAGGGTTCAAAAGTACTTAATTTAATCGATAAGCTAAAATATGAAAAAAATGCGAATTTTGTATTTGGCTTTAAAAAGCGTAGCTTTAAACACCAAATCAGTTTCATGCCGTGAATAAAATATATGTAGTTAGCGACGGTTCCGGGCGTACTGCCGAGCAGATTCTTATGGCTGCACTGACCCAGTTCCCGCAATCAAGCGTAGAGGTAATCCTCAAAACCGAAATAAGGACGGAACAGGCTATCGAGGAGATCATTGCAGAGGTCGCTGAAGAGAAAGGATTTGTTTTGCATACCCTGGTATCAGAATCCCTCAGGGAGGTCGTCCTCAGGCTGAGCAGGATCCACAACATAGACGCCATCGATCTGATGGGACCTCTCCTGTCGAGGCTGTCACACCATTTCGCCGACTCACCGACCGGGGAACCCGGCTTGTTCTTCAGCCTTAATAAGGAATATTTCAAGAGGATAGATTCCATGCAGTTTGCCTTTAACCATGACGACGGGCAAAGGGATTACGATTATGAAAAGGCGGAAATCGTGCTGGTTGGTGTTTCAAGGACCTTCAAGACCCCTCTCAGTATCTACCTTGCTTTTAAAGGCTGGTTCGTTGCCAATTTTCCAATCGTGCTGGGGGCTGACATTTCAGAGTCCCTTACTAAATTACCTCAAGGCAGGGTTTTCGGACTGATGACTGAACCCCAGGACCTTTCCAGCCTCCGAACTGTGAGGGAACAATACCTGGGGGGGCAAACCGGTGAGTATGCTTCTATACAAAACGTCAAAAAGGAACTGAATTATTCCAATAGTGTGTTCTGTAAATATGAATGGCCTGTGATCCATGTCACCAACAAGCCGATTGAAGAGATCGCTTCCGAGATCCTCGCAATAAAGCGAAGGATAGATAATCAGGACAATGTTCGTAAAAAAAACAGGAGAGCACAAAACTAATTTCCTCCTGTTTCCCGAAAACGATTATTTTTGTGAACCGTTAACCTTCATTTTAATTCTGCCATGTCTTCTACTAAATATATTTTTGTAACCGGCGGTGTAACTTCATCACTCGGGAAAGGAATCATCTCCTCATCGATTGCTAAATTATTGGTTGCCAGGGGTTTTTCGGTAACGATACAGAAACTGGATCCGTACATTAACATTGACCCGGGAACCCTGAACCCTTATGAACATGGAGAATGTTATGTAACAGAAGACGGAGCCGAGACGGATCTTGACCTTGGTCATTATGAGAGGTTCTCGAACGTGCCAACCACCCAGGCAAATAATGTTACAACCGGCGTAGTATACCAGAGTGTAATTAACAAGGAACGAAAAGGTGAATTCCTTGGAGAAACGGTCCAGGTGATCCCTCATATCACTGATGAGATCAAAGCAAGGATCAAACTTCTTGCCACCAAGCGCCATTATGATTTCGTAATTACCGAGATAGGCGGAACCGTAGGCGACATTGAATCCCTGCCGTTTATTGAAACGGTGCGTCAGCTGAGATGGGAACTTGGCAAAGACAGCGTGGTTGTTCATCTTACCCTGGTCCCATACCTGGCTGCAGCGGGGGAATTAAAATCAAAACCCACTCAGCACTCAGTGAAGACTATGTTGGAACAAGGGGTTCAACCTGACATTATTGTTTGCCGTACCGAGAAACATCTTACCGAGAGCCTGAGGAATAAAATTGCTCTCTTCTGTAATGTCAATCCCTCCTCTGTGATTGAATGCATAGATGCAGAAAGTATCTATGAAGTGCCGATGCTGATGAGGCAGGAAAACCTGGATATCGAGATTCTCAGGAAAACCGATATGCCCACCGAAGGGATACCTGATCTTCGGGACTGGGAGAAATTCCTCTATACCTTAAAAAATCCAACATGCAATTTCAGCATTGGACTGGTTGGGAAATACGTTGAATTAAAGGATGCCTATAAATCCATTAACGAATCGATCATCCATGCCGGTGTCGCGAATAGCTGCAAGGTTAATGTGATCTCCCTGCATTCTGAATTTATTGATGAAAACAATGTAGCTGAGAAACTGGGTGGCCTGAACGGAATTCTTGTTGCCCCGGGTTTCGGTGAAAGGGGTATTGAAGGGAAGATCACCGCGATAAATTATGCCAGGACCCACAACATTCCTTTCTTCGGAATCTGTTTGGGAATGCAGTGTGCAGTGATTGAATTTGCCCGAAACGTGCTGGGGATGAAAGGAGCCCATTCTACCGAATTCAATAAAAAGACCCCGTATCCCGTGATCGACATGATGGAAGAACAGAAGAAAATCATGGGTCTGGGGGGGACTATGAGACTTGGGGCATACCCTTGTAAGATCAGCAAGTCATCCAAGGTATACAAGATTTATAAAAAAGTAAATATTTCAGAAAGGCACAGGCACAGGTACGAATTCAATAATGCTTACCTGGGCAAATATGTTAAAGCCGGTTTTTTACCTGTTGGGGTAAATGAGAAAGACGACCTGGTTGAGATCATGGAACTCACCACCCATCCATGGTTTATAGGAGTGCAGTTTCATCCTGAATATAAGAGCACGGTTGCCACGCCCCATCCCCTTTTCGTAGCATTCATAAAAGCTGCCAGGGAATATATCCCGGGATAAAGACATTTTCTTACCTTTGCACCCCCAAATGCTGCATTTGGGATTAATTAAACATCTTTCATGAATAACAAGAACACGATAATCGGGCTCGTCCTCATCTTCGCAATTTTTATCGGGTATACATACCTGATGAGCCCATCCAAAGAACAGCTCATTGCGCAAAAGCGCAGGGCCGATTCAATGTACATGCTTAATATTCAGAAACAGCATGCCCAGATCACGGCAATCGCCAGGGAAAAAGCAATTTCAGTAGCGAGGGAAAAAGAGAAGTTTGTAGCCAGGGGTGAACATATTGATTCGGCAACCCTCACCAGGATGACCCTGAAGGGCGAACTGGGGGTATTTGCCAATGCTGCCGTTGGAAAGGATACGTCCTACACGGTTGAGAACGATGTTTTTAAGTTGAAATTTATAAGCAGGGGCGGAAAAATAGGCAGGGTGGAACTGAAGAAATACCTTACCTGGGATAAGAAACCACTGGTGCTCATGGACAGCGACTCACTGAATTTCGGTATTTCGTTTTATGCAAATAACCGCACCATAACCACAAACCGGCTTTATTTTCAGCCGTTCTGGCCTGATCAGTCCCATAAAGGACAAGCTTACATGAAAGTGAGCGGAAAAGATTCCCTGCAATTCGGCATGAGGTTGTTTGTAGCAACATCTGATACCGGTTTCAACAAAGACCAGTACATCGAATTTCTCTATACCGTCAGGGGCAATGACTATATGTTGAGGTACCAGGTGAATTTTGTTGGAATGGAACAGGCTATCGATGCCGGGAATAAATTCATCGTGCTCACCTGGAACGATAAACTGAAAAATCTAGAGAAAAGCCAGAAGATGGAGAGGATGACAACCACTCTCTATTACAAATATGACCAGGATAAGGTAGATTACATTTCTGAGACCAAGGATGAAGAACACTACCTGAAAAATGAAAAGATCAAATGGTTTGCTTTCAAACAGCAGTTTTTCACAAGTGTCCTCATTTCCGATACATACCTGACTGAGCCCAGGCTGAGGACCCAGGGTATGCAGGGGCCTTCGTTTTACCTGAAGAACATGTATGCCGAAGCCGGGATACCGTTTTCAGTTAAGGAAACAAAATCGGTGGGGATGTCGATTTACTTCGGCCCCAACAAGTTCTATCAGCTAAAAAACTATAAGCTTGACCTGGAAAAACAGATCCCGCTCGGCTGGAGTTTTTTCCTGATGGCCTGGATCAATATTTACGCGGTAATCCCGGTATTCACTTTCTTCGGGAACCTTGGCTGGAACTATGGCATTATCATCTTGGTTCTTACCATACTCCTCAAGATAGTGCTGTTCCCGATCGCATACAAAACTTATAAATCCTCGGCCAAAATGAGGGTGCTTAAGCCCGACATTGACGAGCTGAATAAAAAATTCCCAAAAAAGGACGATGCGCTGAAAAAACAGCAGGCGACCATGGACCTGTATAAAAAAGCCGGTGTGAACCCTATGGCAGGCTGCATCCCGATGTTACTCCAGTTTCCCATCCTCATCGCCATGTTCCGCTTCTTCCCTTCTTCCATAGAACTGAGGCAACAGCCGTTCCTTTGGGCTACCGACCTTTCATCATATGATTCAATATGGACTTTCCCGGGAGGTTTCAACCTGCCATGGTATGGTAACCATGTAAGTCTTTTTGCCCTGCTGATGACAATCTCCAGTGTGATTTACACCAGGATCAACGACCAGATGATGGGCAGTACCCAGCAGCAGATGCCGGGGATGAAAACCATGATGTATATGATGCCGGTGATGTTCCTCTTCTGGTTTAATGACTATTCGTCAGGCCTGAGCTATTATTACCTGCTTGCCAACCTTCTCACATTTGCCCAGATTTACCTTATCCGTGCATTCCTGGATGAAAAGAAACTGCATGCCCAGATCGAAGCCAATAAGAAAAAACCGGTAAAGAAATCCGGTTTCCAGAAACGGCTTGAAGATATGGCCAAACAGCGCGGCGTGTCTACGAAACGATAGCCAGTCACCAGTCACTTCTATCCAAGGTACGACAGGAACAAATTCAAACCTTCCTGCTTTGACTTGTCGAAGCCGTAAGAAATGTTTTCGGTGAGATACTTCCTGCAATCGGCATTCTTAGGCAATCTTGTTGAGTAAAAATCAAGTACCTGGTCAATATTCTGTACGCCGTGATGGAGGGCCTTGTTGAATTGACCCAGTAAGGTTTCGGGAAGGGGCCTGGTCGACACCCAGACCGCAAACACAAATGGAAGCCCGGTATACCTTATCCATTCCCCAGCAAGATCATAAGAATAAGCATACCGGTTGCGCATCCCGAATGTTTTGTCCCCGATCGCAACTATAGCCTCTTTCATTCTCGGATCTTCAGCCTGTCCTGGTTGAAGTCTTTCAAAAACCGGGTCTGTTTTCCAGAATGAGCGGGAAAGAACCTGCACCAGCCTTGCGGAAGTTCTGGAATCAAAATCCAGATAGATTTTTTTAATCTTCTCAAGCGGTTTATTCGATAATAAAAGCACGGTAATTACCTCTTTTACGGCTCCAAGGCAATAGTTGGAAATAATATGGTAATTCCTGAAATCGGGCAATGCGCCGGCAGGCACAAGGGCAATATCAGCCTCACCTGATTTCAACCGTTCGGCACACATTGAAGGCACCTCAAGGTAGAGGTGATAATCCTGAAGGTAGCCCGATTGCTGGATACCATATACAAATGGATAAGTATTCAGGTAGGAAACGGCCGATATGTTAAGTGTTTTCATGAGTGGACGTTTGACATAAAGACACAATGAACATATGTAACTTTGTTACTGTGTAAAATTTTTTCTATTTTTGCGGAACGAATATACACATGAAAAGGAAACTTGCCACATATTTTCTTCTGGTCTTAATGACTTTTCATGCGGCAGGGTTTTACCTTGTGTTCGAAATAAACCGTTTCCTGGTCAAGCGTGAGATGTCGGTAAAGATATCATCCGACAGAAGTATCACTATTGAGAAAATAGTTGTTACCGTGCCATGTTCTTATCTGAAGATCATCGATCAGACAGAGATCGAATACAAGGGTGAAATGTACGATGTGATCTGCAGGACAGCAAAAGGAAGTACAACGGTGTTCTTTGGTATTCACGACACCGGGGAGGATAGCATCAATAACGGCATCTCAAAGATGATGAAAGATCAGACGAAACACCTTCTGATCCCTATATTCAGCACTATTGCCGTGCTTGAGGAACAGGATGCCGGGCTTGCAGAAAGCGGAAGTGACGTCAGTTACATCACTGTTAACCGCGAGACTGAATCCGCAATCAGAAGTATACCCGAAACTCCTCCCAAAGCCTGCTGATCCTTTCAGTCAGCCTATCAGGGCATCCGGTTATTTTTATTAAGTTTTCATTTTAAATTTTTCGTAATGAATACACGATATATCTATATTATTATTTTCCTGCTCGTCACATCCTTTGTGCAGGGGCAGACAATCAAAGTTCTTGACAAATCAGACCTCCAGCCTGTAGAAGGAGTTACTATAACCAACCAGGCCAGGACCCTTCTGGTTACGACTGCTGTTACAGGTACTGCAGATATCTCGGGCTTCACCGCCGGCGAGAATCTTTTTTTCAATCACGTAGCCTTTCAGCCTCTTCATTTTACCAAAGCTGATCTCCAGGCGATGAATAATACAATTTACATGCTGGAAGACATTATCAGGCTTGATGAATTTGTTGTATCAGCCAACAGGACCGACGAAAAACGTTCAGACATTCCGAACAAGATCGAGGTCATCCAGGCAAAAGACATCACTTTCCAGAACCCGCAGAATTCAGCCATCATGCTTGAGCAGACCGGGCAGGTCTTTGTTCAGTCAAGCCAGATGGGCGGCGGAAGCCCTGTTCTGCGTGGTTTCGAGGCCAATAAGGTGCTGCTGGTTGTTGATGGCGTGCGCATGAACAATGCGATCTACCGTGCAGGCCACCTTCAGAATGCCATTACGGTTGATCCTTTCGGCCTGGCCTCGACAGAAATTCTTTACGGGCCTGGTTCCACCATCTATGGCAGCGATGCTCTGGGCGGTGTGATCAATTTTATCACCAGAGACCCTGAACTCTCAGCAACAGGGAAGACAGCCGTTCACGGCAGCGTAATGGGACGCTTCTCATCCGCCAACCTGGAAAAGACAGGCGGTGTAAACCTGAATCTCGGCTGGAAGAAACTTGCTGTCCTGCTGAACTTTTCATACAGCGATTTCAGCGACCTCCGTGAAGGACGGGTTTCAAATCCTGCCTACGGCACATTCGGCCAGCGTCTTTTCTATGCTGACCGGATCGACGGAAAGGATTATACAGTTGCCAACGACAAACCCTGGATCCAGAAGCAATCAGCATATTCCCAGTACAATTTCCTTGGGAAAGTACTGTTCCAGCCTGGTAAGTCAAGCAGGTATATCCTCAATTTCCAGTATTCCAACTCCAGCAACATCCCGCGTTATGACCGGCTGACCGAAATGCAGAACGACAGCACCATGAGCTATTCTGAATGGTATTACGGACCGCAGACAAGGCTGTTCGGTTCGCTCAAGGCAGAGTATAATCTTGACGCCGTCATTTTTGATCACGCTTCGATTATCCTGGCTTATCAGCATGTCAATGAAGACCGCATCCAGCGCAGTTTCGGGAGTTCGAAGAAAAAGTACAACCTCGAGAAGGTGGCAGTTTATTCGGTGAACGCCGATTTCGACAAGAAGCTTTGTACTAAGGATATCCTTCATTACGGAGTTGAATTGAGTTACAACAATGTCGGTTCCAAAGCCTACAATGAGAACATAAATACCGGCTCAATCACGTATGACCGTGCCACCCGTTTCCCCGACCAGAAAGCCAACATGATGTACCTGTCGGCCTATCTTTCCAATGTCTGGAGCATAAGCAAAGCATTCTCCTTTTCCCAGGGGATCCGTTTCAACTTTGTAACCCTTAATGCAGCATACTCCGACACGATGGTGAAACTCACCCCGATCCCTTTCGATCCGAATATCAGCCAGAAGAATACAGCTCTGAACGGGTATCTTGGCCTGGTTGCCACACCGGGTCATGACTGGAAATTCTCGCTTATCGGATCCACCGGTTTCAGGGCTCCGAATATTGACGACCTTACCAAGCTCAATGTGGTTACAGGCAGGACCATTGTTGTTCCGAACCCGAACCTGAAACCTGAAAACTCATATAACATGGAACTGACCATCGGAAAGACCATTGGCGGCAAGATCCATCTTGAGGGAACGGCTTATTACAACTGGCTAAACAATGCCCAGGTTATTAAGCCGATCATGTACAATGGCAAGGATTCACTTGAGATCGACGGGCAGAAGTACCAGACTCTGGGACTCACAAATACGGGCCATGCCTATGTTTGCGGATTCCAGGGAAGCATTCTTGCGCAGGTGACCCGTAATTTTTCGGTTGTCAGTAATCTTACATACACCTATGGTTATGACGAGACTAACAGTGTTCCGCTGGATCATATTCCCCCTGTTTTTGGTATGACTTCATTCCGCCTCGAGCTGAAAAAGTTCAAGGGTGATTTCTATGTAATGTACAACGGATGGAAACGCATCAGCCAGTACAGCAACAGCGGGGAGGATAACGAACTATACGCAACGGCCTACGGCATGCCATCCTGGTATACACTGAACCTGAAACTCAGCTACCAGATCGTAAAATATGTGAATGTGGAACTGGGAATGGAAAATATTCTGGATGAAAACTACAGGAAGTTCTCTTCAGGGATAAGCAGCCCGGGAAGGAATATAATCGCAGCCTTACGCGCCAATTTCTAGAAGCGACTTATGAATTGCCATCACCTGCGGAATGACCAGGTGGGTGCCGTCATTGATGATGACAAAGTCCGACATCCGGGCTTTGTCATCATCTTTTATCTGGTATTGCATCCTTGCAAGCACATGTTCCCTGCTGGTCCCGTCACGGGCCATAACCCTTGCAATGGCCCTTTCTTCCGGGCATGAAACATGGATAATCCTGTCGAACTCTTTGTTATAGCCGCTTTCAAAGAGAATAGCCGCTTCCATGATGACATAAGGAGCCAGTGACTCAGACGAAATCCATTTGTTAAATTCCTTTAGCACCAGGGGATGCATGATGCCATTCAAATGGTTTAATGACTGCCGGTCACCGAATACCAGGGATGCCAGTTTCCTTTTATCTATCAATCCGTTCACGATGATATCCTTCCCGAAAGACCTGGCAATTTCATCAATTACTTCGGGGGTGCCGAGGAACTTTTTTGACTCCTCGTCTGCATGAAAGACCGGGATGCCAAGAGAGGAAAAGATTGAAGCAACGGCCGATTTGCCGCTTCCAATATTGCCGGTAAGCCCTGCTTTCAGCATTCCAAACCTTATTTCACCTTGTTAAACCGGATGCTGTCATGCCTGGGCGCCAATACAGCAGCAGGCCGTGTAGCAATCTTCTGGATCTTTTTAGGAGCAAGTCTTTCAAGGTCGAAAAACAAGGTGTCGGGAGATACCATGTACACTTCCGACTGAAAATTCATCTTTTCCTTGACCTCCCGGCCGAGATCCGCTGTAGGCAGGTACCCGCTGATCTGGTTATCTTCGGTGTAAAGTTTAATCTTCCTCAGGCTTACCGTATATTTTTGGTTCCTGGGCTGGATGAATTCCTCGGTAAAATAATCAAAGCCCTGTATCCTGATGCTGATCGTAAGGATGCTGTCGGAATACCCCGTCATCCTGAGGTTTGCAGGCAGGTTCGTGTAATGGATCCTGAAATTTGTAGTATAATAATAGTCACGGGAAAGCCTTACAAGTGACCAGATAAAAACAGAAAGCACGAGGCATACCGCGAAAATGTACAGCTGGTGCCTGAATGTCTCCCCCCGGTTCTTTCTGGCTTTACCGATCAGATCAATAAACCCGCTTTTCAAGGAACAAGGTTATTTATTCTCGATTGTCTGGCTTGTGTCAATAGCGATGGCCGATTTCTCTACCCGAAGCTTAACATTATTGTCAACTTCTATCGAAACTGTTGTTTCCTGGATCTCCACGATTTTACCGTGAATTCCGCCAATGGTGACTACTTTTTGCCCCTTGTCAAGAGTTTCCCTGAACTTTTTCTGGTCTTTGCTTCGCTTCATTTGCGGGCGGATGAAAAAGAAATAAAACACTACGATGATGAGCAGAAGCGGTAAAAAGGAATACCAGCCGTTCTGTGAGCTGCCCTGTGCCTGGGGAGCCATTAAAAGGATGTTAAGGATATTCATACTTGGAAATTTATTAAATAAAAGATTAATTATTTGTCTGAATTCGGACCTGCGATCTCAGCTTTGATCCTGAGAAGCGTGGTATTAGGCTGGGTGTTTGCAACAACCAGTATGTTTTTTGACTGGAAACCGTGTTTTCCCGCGCTGTTAAATGAGACTTTGATCACCCCTTTGTCGCCCGGGCGAATAGGGGCTTTGGAATATGAAGGTACTGTGCATCCGCAGGAAGTGCTAACGTCGACAATAATAAGATCGGTTTTCCCGGTATTTGTAAACTGGAATTCATAAGAAACCGATTCGCCCTGGATGATCTTGCCAAAATCATGCTCGATCTCTTCAAATTTGAATACAGGCAGAGATCCGGGATTACTCTGGCCATCGGCGGTATTCGGATTTTTCACCAGGTCGGTTGATATCTTCTCCTCTTTATTTCCCGAAGAATTGCAGGAAGAGGTAAATATGACAGCCAGTACAAATAATATCAGGGATAAGCCTCTGAACTTCATAAGCTTTTATATTAGCGGACTGCAAAGGTAGTAATTATTTTGACTGAATTTGTACTTTTACACTCAACAAAAACACGAAATTGAAGACCTATCTGATTGGTTTTATGGGATCGGGGAAGAGTGCCCTGGGAAGGCAGCTTGCCGGGCTGATGAATACCGGTTTCCTTGACCTCGATGAGATGTTCGAAGAACGATACCATATAAGCATTTTCGATTTTTTTGAAAAATACGACGAGGATAAGTTCAGAAGGATCGAAAAGGAGCTGCTGTTCGAGACGGCCGCACTTGCAAATATTGTGATTTCAACGGGAGGAGGAACTGCCTGTTTTTATGATAATATGAAATTTATCATGGAGAATGGGGTTTCGGTATATCTGCGGATGACATCCTCGGAACTGGCCATGCGCCTGAAGAATGTCAGGAAAAAGCGCCCATTGCTGAAAGACCTGCCTCCCGACGGACTGGAAACCTGGATTTCATCACAGCTCCTGGCCAGAGAAGTCTTTTACAATCAGGCAACCCATGTGTTTTACCCTCTTCACCAGGATATCGGGGAACTGGTACTTAAGCTAAAGTAAGAAGGGCTACATTTTCAACATGCTGGGTATGCGGGAACATATCAACAGGCTGGCATTCCTGCATGATATACTTTTCCTTGAGCAAATAAATATCCCTGGCCTGGGTGGCGGGGTTGCAGCTTATATACACAATTTTCCCGGGAAGCACCGAAAGCAGGGTTTGAATCACTTTCTCGTGCATGCCGTTGCGCGGAGGATCGGTGATCACTGCATGCGGATGGCCATGTTCAGTGATAAATTCAGGGGTAAGCAATTTTTCGGCTTCGGCGGTGAAAAACTGCAGGTTGGTATTGCCGTTAAGTTCGGCATTAACGCCGGCATCAGCTACAGCCGAAGCAACGGATTCAATCCCTATCCCCTGTTTAATATAAGGAGCGATATAATTGGCTATGGTCCCAGTGCCTGTGTAAAGGTCGTAAACGACTTCGTGGCCTTCGGGCGCGAGGTAGCCGGCAGCAAGCCGGAAGAGCTTTCCCGCCTGGATAGGATTTGTCTGGAAGAAAGAGACAGGCCCTATCCTGAATTTTGATTCAGGGAAGGCCGGGCGGAACGGAGGTATAACCTCAGTGATAAACCTGGTGCCTGAGTAATGTCTCATCAGCAGGTCGTTGATGATATCGTTCTTCTTTTCGTTCACCACGTAGAAAATGGATGTAATTTTCGGGAACTCAGCCTGTAGATGAAAGAGCATAGGAAGAATCCGGTCGGGTTCATCGGTCCCGTATACCATGATCAGCATAAGGTCGCCTGAAGTTGTGGTCCTCAGTATCATATTACGCAGAAATCCCGAATTGTTCCTGGCATCATAAAAGCTCAGGCCCTTATCGATCGCATATCTCCTGGCTTCAAGCCTGATTGCGTTCACGGGTTCCTCCATAAGATAGCAGTGGTCAATATCAAGGATCTTGTCCCAACGCCTGGGTATGTGGAACCCGAGGGCAGGGGAGGCGTCCCCGTCGGCCACACCGGTAAACCACCTGCGGGAGGAAAATGTAAATTCAAGTTTGTTCCTGTATTCCCTTGTGGCTTCCGACCCTATGATCTCACGCACCAGGGGATTTTCGAGCTTGGCAATGCGCCTGAAACTGTCTTCAACCTGCTTGTGTTTGTAATGAAGCTGGCTGCCGTAGTTCATGTGCTGCCACCTGCAGCCCCCGCAAACACCGAAATGAGAGCAGAACGCTTCCGTTCGGTCGGGCGAATAAGTGTGAAATTTCACTATCCTCCCTTCTGCGTAAGAACGTTTTGATTTAAAGACTTCAATATCGACAATATCCCCGGGCACCCCGTAAGGCACAAAAACAACCATGTCGCCATCCCGGGCCACCGCATTGCCTTCAGAACCCGCATCGATGATCTCAATTTTTTCTATTAATTTCTTCTCGTTCTTCCTCACTTTTCCCTCACGATCTTATTCACGATTTATAAAATGCCTGCTGTCGCCCCACTCCCCGTACCCGATCTCGTCTCCCGCAGCACGTATGTGTTTTTCGAGTGCTATCCTGGTCTCTTCCGGCTCATCTTTTACATTCGGTTTGTTTTCGTAAAGCAGGTAATTATCCCTGTATTTAACAGGGGTCAGGTTTGGCATGATCACGTTGGCCCCGGCATAAATTGCCTGCTCCCTTCCCCTGGGATCAAGAGTCTGCATTGCAGTTGTGGCTGCTATGTTAATGTCGGGCATGATGATCCTCAGGATCGCAACCATTTTAATGGAAAGCTGAACCCGTTCTGCTGCCGAAGGAATTAAATTGCGGTATTCCCACAAGGGCGTATCTTCATGTTCTATATAAGGTCCCATTCCAACCATATCGATATCGAAATCCCTGAAAAAGCAAAGGTCGTCGGCCAGGTCAGCCATTGTCTGAAACGGCAGCCCTATCATGACCCCGGTGCCAACCTGGAACCCCGATTTTCTAAGTAATGAAAGGGATGCCAACCTTGCCAGATGGGTGTGACGCTGATCGGCGGGATGGAGTTTTGCGTACAGGGCAGGGTTTGATACTTCTATACGCAGGAGGTATCGGTGAGCCCCGGCCGAATACCACCTTTTGTAGGTTTCTTCTGTTTGTTCTCCCAGCGACAAGGTGATGTGAAGGGAGCTGTTTGTTGCGGAATGTATCTTCCTGAGCAGGTTCTCTATGGAATTGCTGAATGCTTTGCTGCTTTGCTCCCCGCTTTGTATTACAATTGAAGCAAAATTGTTATCGGATGCATACCTGGCAGCTTCAAGTACCTCCTCATCGCTCAGGGTATACCTCTGGTAACGGCCGTTATCCATCCTGATCCCGCAATAGAAGCAGTTTTTGGTACAAATGTTGGAATATTCTATCAGCCCCCTGAAAAAAACTTTCCTTCCCACCATGGCAGTTTTCAGATCGTGGGCCCTTTTGAAAAGCTCTTCAGAGCCTGCCTTTTTAAGGGCAAGCAGCATCATTATATCATCTTTTGCGATATATTTTTTTTGTAAAATATTTTCAACAGTTCGAACCATTGTGAGGGAAATGTTAATATATTAGCTTGCTGATGCAAAGGTACCTTTTCTTTCGTAATTTAGTCAGCCGAAAAACCGCCTCCTATGGATGAAGCTATAAGGACAGTCCTAGTCGATGATGACAAAACCAGTTTGCTTACCCTGCAGTCACTGCTTGAGAAGCATTTTCGCGAGGTCAGCATCATCGGAACCGCAATGACGGTTAAAGATGCCATCGCCCTGATCGATGAGACCAAACCTGAAATGGTTTTCCTCGATGTCAACCTTCCCGACGGGGAAGGGTTTGATGTGATGGAAGGAGTTACATTCCGCAAATTCCAGGTCATTTTTGTTACAGCATTTGACAAATATGCAGTTCGCGCATTTGAATTTTCGGCACTTCACTACATCGTAAAACCTGCTACTTTTGACGGACTGAAGACCGCTTTCGACCGTTACAGGGACTCAAGGGAAAAAGACGAGGATATTGACGACCGTCTCTCTGTTTTGAAGGAAAGCCTGAAAGGCGGGCAGGAGAAAATAATCATCCCGTCCTCCGATGGGTTGAACATAGTTAAATTAGGTGATGTCGTACGGCTTGAAGCCGACGATGTGTATACCACTTTTTATCTTTCAAACGGCCAGAAGTTCGTAGCGTCGAAATCCATGAACAATTACGAAAAAATACTGGAAGATCTTCCGTTCTCCCGTATCCACAGCAAACACCTGATCAACCTGGTGTATGTCAAGCGGTATATGAAAGGAAAGGGAGGTTCGGTGATAATGGAAGACAATTCCGAGGTTGAGGTATCGGTAAGAAAAAAAGCTGATTTTCTCGAAAAGCTTAAATCCTTTGCACGTTTTGTTTAAACGTTGAAGCGGATATGCAGGATATCGCCGTCGTCGACGATGTAATTTTTTCCTTCAACAAATAGTTTTCCTTTTTCACGGCAGGCATGTTCTGATCCCAGGGCGATAAAGTCGTTGTATTTCATTACTTCTGCACGTATAAAGCCTCTTTCGAGATCGCTATGGATTACACCTGCGGCCTGGGGAGCCGTCATTCCTTTGCGGATTGTCCATGCCCTTACTTCCTTCGGCCCGGCTGTGAAGAAATTCTGGAGGTCGAGAAGGTGAAAGGCCGCCCTGACAAGACGGTTGACTCCGGGTTCGTTAAGCCCGGCATCGGCAAGGAACACCTGGCGGTCTTCTTCCTGCTCCAGTTCGGCAATTTCCGACTCCAGTTTGCCTGCAACAACAATGACTTCAGCATTTTCGGCCTCGACGCTCCGGATAAACCTTGCCGAGTATGCATTCCCGTTCACCGCCGATCCGTCATCCACATTACATACATATAAAACAGGTTTCTCAGTCAGCAATGCTATATCGGCGATATATTTTTTGTCTTCCTCGTAAACGTTGGCCGTACGGGCGCTCTGGAAGGATTCCAGATGTTTTTTGTATACCTCGAGGACTTCAACACATTTTTTAGCATCCTTATCGCCGCCTTTGGCGATCTTTTCAAACCTCTGTATTTTCCTGTCAACCAGTTCAAGATCCCTGATCTGGAGTTCCAGGTCGACAATCTCCTTGTCCCTGACCGGATCAACAGACCCCTCGATATGCGGCATATTGGGGTCGTCGAAACAGCGGATGACATGGATCAGGGCATCCACGTTACGTATATCGGCAAGAAATTTATTGCCTTCGGTGTTTCCCCCTTTGGAAAGGCCGGGGATATCGACCATCTCTATTGTAGTCGGAACGATCTTTGCAGCATGAATGAATTTGTCAATTTCAAACAGCCTGGGATCAGGCACATTCATGGTCCCAAGGTTCGATTTAGTGGCAGTAAAAGCTGCTTTGTGAGTTTCGGCCCGGTTCGAAGAGATACAGTTGAAAAGGCTGGTCTTCCCGGAGCCGGACAGGCCGATGATTCCGCATTTTAAAGGCATGTGCTTGAATTTTGCGCAAAAGTACATGAATTATTGGTGCTTTCAAAGATTCTTCCTACCTTTGCACCCCATTTTGTCAGGGTGGAATGGCCTTATGTTCTTTTATTAAAACCCCGGAAAAGAAAATAAAAGTTAAACCCGGAATGCGCTTATACGCTTCCAATTAGCCAAATTTAATACATGACTCCTGAAGAAACCAATGTCAACATGGAGCAGAATGTTAATGTTGAACCAGAAATTACAGGAACTGATGCACCCCAGGCAGAAATAACTCCTGAAGTTGTAGCCGAAGTACCTGAGAAAAAAGAAATCAGAAAGAAATCAGCCCCGGCAGAACCTTCTGCGGAATTTGACTGGGACTCCATCGGAAAGAAACATGAATTGTATTCCCAGGATGAACGCAAAAGACTGGAAGATGTTTATGACCAGACCCTTAAAGCCATCCAGGACCATGAACTGATCGAAGGCACCGTGGTAACGATGACCAACCGCGAAATCGTTGTCAATATCGGTTTCAAATCGGATGGCGTGCTTATGGCCAATGAATTCCGTTATAATCCCGATCTGAAAATCGGCGATAAAGTGGAAGTCTATATTGAGAACCAGGAAGACACTACCGGACAGCTTCTTCTTTCGCATAAAAAAGCCCGCATCCTGAAATCATGGGAACGCATCAATACAGCCTATGACAACCAGGAAATCATAAAAGGCCATGTTAAATCCCGCACCAAGGGCGGACTTATCGTTGACGTATTCGGTATTGAAGCTTTCCTTCCCGGTTCACAGATCGATGTAAAGCCTATTCGCGATTACGATGTATTCGTTGATAAAGTTATGGAATTCAAGGTGGTCAAGATCAACCATGAATACAAGAACGTTGTAGTTTCCCATAAAGCCCTTATTGAAGACGAACTCGAAGCCCAGAAGGCAGAGATTATCAAAAAACTTGAAAAAGGACAGATCCTTGAAGGTACCGTTAAAAACATCACTTCATACGGTGTGTTTATCGACCTCGGAGGTGTTGACGGGCTTATTCATATTACCGACCTTAGCTGGGGACGTATCAACCATCCTGAAGAAATCGTTAAGCTCGACCAGAAAATCAAAGTTGTTATCCTTGATTTTGATGATAACAAAAAACGTATCGCGCTTGGCCTCAAACAGCTCACTCCTCATCCCTGGGATTCCCTCGACAAGGACCTCAAGGTTGGCGACAAGGTTAAAGGCCGCGTAGTGGTTATTGCAGATTACGGCGCATTCGTTGAGATCGCAGCCGGCGTTGAAAGCCTGATCCATGTTTCAGAAATGTCATGGTCACAGCATCTCCGCACTGCACATGATTTCCTGAAAGTCGGACAGGAAGTGGAAGCTGTTATCCTTACACTCGACCGTGAAGAACGCAAGATGTCGATGGGTATCAAGCAACTCATTCCGGATCCCTGGAATAACATCAAGGAAAAATATCCTCTTAAATCAAAACATACCGCCATCGTACGCAACTTTACCAACTTCGGCATTTTTGTTGAACTGGAAGAAGGCGTTGACGGGCTGATCCATATCTCTGACCTGAGCTGGTCAAAGAAGATCAAGCATCCGGCCGAATTTACCAAGATCGGAGAAAAGATCGATGTGATGGTGTTGGATGTGGATGTTGAAAACCGCAGGCTCAGCCTCGGCCACAAGCAGCTTGAAGAGAACCCCTGGGATGTGTTTGAAAGCGTATTCTCCGTTGGTTCAGTTCATAAAGGCACCATTGTCAGCATGAACGACAAAGGGGGCATTGTTGCCCTGCCTTATGGTGTTGAAGGTTTCGCACCAACACGCCATCTGCATAAAGAAGACAATACTTCCGCAAGGGAGGAAGAGATCCTCGACTTCAAGGTGATCGAATTCTCGAAAGAGAACAAGAAGATCATCCTTTCCCATACCAAGATCTATCAGGACGCAGCTTATGCCGAAAAGAACAAGGAGGCAAAGGCAGGCCAGAAAAAGGAAAAGGATACCAAGAAAGCTGTTAAAAAGCTGAAGGATAACCTGGAGAAGACAACACTTGGAGATATTGAATCACTTGCCAATCTTAAAGCAGACATGATGGCTGCTGAAGAAAAAGTGCGTGGTGCCAAGGCTGCTGAACCCCAGGCCGAACTTCCTTTCGATGAACCTAAAGCAGAAGAAGGAGAAACCGAAGAACCTAAGGCAGAATAAGCCTTATGATATTCTCAGTGACCATACTGGGAAGCAATTCGGCCATCCCGACTTTGCAACGTAACCCAAGCGCTCATTTGCTCAATGCAAATGAGCGCTTGTTTTTAATAGACTGCGCCGAAGGGACCCAGCTCCAGCTCAGGCGCTGCAAAATCCACTTCCAGAGAATAAAGCATGTCCTTATCAGCCACCTCCACGGGGATCATTTTTACGGACTTATAGGCTTCCTTACCAGCCTTCACCTGCTCGGCCGCAAGGAAGAGCTTCATCTCTATGCAAATCCCGGGCTGCGGCAAATCATAGACATTCAGCTTGCAGCATCAAGAACAAGCCTCATCTATCCTCTTATATTTCATCCGCTTGTATCAAATGAAAAGGAGCTGATTTTAGAAACTGAGCGATTGCAGGTGTTTGCTTTTCCTTTGCTGCATAGCGTGCCGACATACGGTTTCCTCTTTGTTGAAAAACATAATTCTAGCGTCAGGATCCGCCATGCCAGGTCCTATGCCTATTGCAGTGATACCGCATATTCCGAAGACATTATCCCTTATATTAAGGGAGTTGACCTTCTTTATCATGAAGCCACCTTCCTGCATGAGATGGCTGAATCGGCCCACGAAAAATTTCATAGTACGGCCTTTGAAGCGGCGACAATAGCAGCCAGGGCAAATGTGAAAAAGCTGCTTATCGGCCACTTCTCGGCCAGGTATGATGACCTGCAACCCTTGCTGGATGAGGCTAAATCAGTTTTCCCTTTAACCGAGCTTGCCGAGGACGGAAAAAAGTTCGACATTTGCCTTACAGAAAATCCTGATCCACTGAAAAATAAACTGCCATGAAAAAACATCTTCTTTTTGCAATTATCCTTTGTATGACATCAGCTTACGCTAATTCTCAAAACGCCAGCACCAGCCCTGTAGCAGCGGCTTTCGTTGAAGAGTTGTTGGATAACCCTTTCCTGCAGGAGTGGACAACTCCTTTTGAGGTTCCTCCTTTCGATAAAATCCGGAATGAGCATTATCTTCCTGCTTTTGAAAAGGCAATGCAGCAGCATAACCTTGAGATCGATGCCATTACAAACAGTGAAAAGGCCCCCGATTTTGAGAATACCATGGCTGCCTTTGACCACAGCGGGAAACTTCTTGAAAAAGTCAGTTCTGTTTTTTTTGGAATAAACGGGGCAAACACCAGCAAGGAATTACAGGATATAGCAAGGAGGCTCTCACCCATGCTGAGCAAGCACAACGACGACATCAATCTTAACCCGAAGCTTTTTGAAAGGATTAAAGCTATATATGGTTCCCGCCAAAACGTTAAATATGATCCTCAGCAACTGCGGCTGATCGAGGAAACCTATAAGGATTTCATCAGGGGTGGGGCAGGGCTGGATTCTGCCGGAAAGTCACAATTGCGTGAACTTAACAAGGAGATCAGCATGCTACAGTTAACCTTTGGACAAAATCTTCTTGCTGAGAATAATTCTTTCAGGCTTGTTATCGATAAGCCTGCAGACCTTGCGGGGCTCCCCAAAGATTTGTTAGCAACTGCTGCGGAAACAGCCAATGCCGATTCGGCCACGAAAGGCAAATGGGTGTTTACCTTGCAGAACCCAAGTGTGATGCCTTTTCTGCAGTTCGCCGATAACCGCTCCCTGAGGGAAAAGATCTTCACGGCATATATTAACAGGGGGAACAATGACAACTCCAGTGATAATAAGGAGATCATAAAGAAACTTGTTCTGTTGCGTGAGCAAAAAGCCAGGCTCATGGGCTATGAGAATTTTGCATCTTTTACCCTCGAGAACAGGATGGCAAAGAAACCTGCAAATGTTTATGACCTTCTCAACCAGGTTTGGACCCCTGCCATTGCAATGGCAAAAAAGGAAAGAGAAAGCCTGCAGCAGATGATCACCGCCAATGGAGGCAATATTGTTCTCGAAGGCTGGGACTGGAGATATTACAGTGAAAAAGTTAGAAAGGCCAGGTTTGACCTGGACGAGGAAGCTGTCAAGCCTTATTTCAAGCTTGAAAATGTGCGTGACGGTATATTTTATGTCGCCAACAAACTATACGGGATCACTTTCGAAGAGGTTCCTGATGCACCTACCTACTACCCCGGTGTAAAGCTCTATTCCTGCAAGGATAATGACGGCAGCCTGCTGGGCGTATTTTATATGGATTTCCATCCCCGTGCCGGCAAACGCGGCGGGGCCTGGTGCGGCAGTTTCCGGTCACAGTCATACGAGGATGGGAAAAGAGTTCCTCCCGTTATGACCATAGTTTGCAACTTCTCAGCCCCTGCGGCAGATAAACCTGCCCTGCTGACTGCCGACGAGGTTGAAACTTTCTTCCACGAATTCGGACATAACCTGGCAGGTCTTTTCAGAAATGTAAAATACCAGGGCATAGGAGGGGTTCCCCGCGATTTCGTAGAGCTGCCTTCCCAGATCAACGAACATTGGGCTTTTGAGCCTGAAGTGCTTAAGGTCTATGCCAAACATTACCTGACCGGAGAAATCATCCCGAAGGCCCTGGTTGAAAAGATCGTTAAAAGCGGTAAGTACGGCGAAGGGTTTAAAACTACCGAATATCTTGCAGCATGCTACCTTGACATGGATTACCACACCTCGGCTGAAGTTTCAAAGGGCCTGGATGTTATTAAATTCGAAACGGCTTCCATGGACAAGATCGGGCTTATAACACAGATCCCTCCCCGTTACAGATCAACCTATTTCCAGCATACGATGACAGGAGGGTATACAGCGGGATATTACAGTTATATATGGGCAGAAGTGCTTGATGCCGATGCTTTCCAGGCTTTCAAAGAGACAGGGAATATTTTCGACCAGGCAACGGCAAAAAAATTCAGAACCGACATTCTTGAAAAGGGAGGCTCTAAAGATGCAATGGAGATGTATCTGGATTTCCGCGGTAAAAAACCATCCATCAACCCGCTTCTTGAAAACCGCGGACTGAAATAAGCATATTCCCTTTATTTTTAGGATTTTTCGTTTCTTTTGCTCAATTACTTTCGTATATTTGTTCGGAAGCGTGAATATTTTCACGTCGGCTTACTGCATTATTCACAATTAATGGAGAAATCTGCCGATGAAAGACAAAGAACTGAAAATCCTGGCGATTGACGACAACCAGGATAACCTTACCACCCTGAAAGCGGTTATTGCCGATGCCATCCCGGGCACGAAAGTAATTACTGCTCTTGAGGGCAATTCCGGCATCAGTATGGCCCTTTCAGAGAATCCCGATGTGATCCTCCTGGATATCGTAATGCCTGTTATTGACGGGCTCGCCGTTTGCCAGAGCTTAAAACAGGATAGCCGTATCAGCCATATTCCGGTCATTATGCTCACAGCTTTAAAGACTGACCGTAAAACCCGTATCAAAGCTCTTGAAGCCGGGGCCGAGTCATTCCTTGCCAAACCCCTTGATGAAGTTGAATTGATTGCACAGGTGAAGGCCATGGCGAAAATCAAGGAGTCGGCCGACTTTCAACGGATGGAAAAATCGCAGCTCACTGCCCTGGTCGCAGAACGAACCCATGAGATTGAAAAAGAACTGGAGGAACGAAGGAAAGCTGAGGATGAACTGCAGAAAGCCAATGACAGGCTGAAACAAAACCAGCTTGCAACATTGACCCTGATTGAAGACCTGAGAAAAGAAATTAATACAAGGGAAAAAACAGAATCTGAACTTATCATCGCCAAGGACCAGGCCGAAGAAAGTGACCGTTTGAAATCAGCCTTTCTTGCTAATATGTCTCATGAGATCAGGACCCCGATGAACGGCATTATCGGTTTTTCGGAGCTCCTCAAAGAGCCTGACCTGGGCCTTGCCGAAAGGGACAGGTATATTACAATAATAAATGATAACTGTCAGCAGCTTCTCCACATCATCAGTGACATTATTGATATTTCAAAAGTTGAAGCAGGCCTTGTGGAACCTGATAATGTTGAATTCTGCCTTAATGAACTCATAGATTCCCTGGCCGGGAATTATCAGCCCAAGGCCTCCTTAAAAGGACTTAAACTCACACTTCACAAAGAGTCAGATAGTGTAGGAAACATAATGGCGGATCAGACAAAACTGAGGCAGATATTGGAAAACCTGCTTACCAACGCCATTAAATTTACTCAGAAAGGTTCGGTTGACTTCGGATACAAACTTAAGGGTAATAATCTTGAGTTTTATGTGAAGGACACGGGGATAGGGATCTCTGACGAGCAC
>CAILVF010000004.1 GCA_903837605.1 uncultured Bacteroidales bacterium
TTCTATAGTCATTACTTTCTATATCAAGAGGTCTATTTCCTTGGCTATATGAACGCCAGGTTAAATTTGATTCCTTTATACCAATTTTCATAGATGGTTCAATATTAAGCCATTGTCCAAATTTAATAATTCCAAATAAGTTATTTGAAAATTTAACACGTTTCTGTTCAAAATCAATTTGCGTACTTGTTGAAGAAAATCCTACAAATGCACCGATCAAGATTAGAATTAGTCCAGTAAAATGAAAATAAGTCAAAATTAATCCTGCAATAAATAAAACAACTCCTGCTGATGTTCCAACGGGTCCAAATGATTTTTCGAATTTATTATTTTCAATCATAATTTTTTTTTTTGTGAGTGAGGATAGCCTCACCCGTTTTTCCAATTGCAGCCAACGTTTTGCGTATTTGTTTTGTTTGGGAGTTTGAAACGTTTTCTTATCCCACGATAGTAAAGCTACCAACAAGCATTAAACTTAAAAAATGCGTCATTAGCCCAAATACAATAACTACGCTGTTAACGGCTGCTTTTTATTCTTTTTACCCAATCTATCCTGCTTTTACTTGTGTTGTCCTATTTACTAATATCTGCTTTAAGCTTTGTTTCTAATTCTAATGTTGACATGGTCACAGAACTTGACTTAAACCCATTTGGAAAATGAATCCTAACATTTTGAATATGTTTCATGGCAATATTAAGAGACTCTAATTTTTTGCTTAAATCAGATTCGCTGATTCCTTTTTTGTAATAGTAATTTGCTAAAAGTTGTGATATCCATGCGGTGCGTTCTTCACAATAACCATGTGCAGTTTCGTAACATAATCTAGCATTGGTTACCTTTGGTAACCGTGATCTAATGGAATCTTCTATGTCAAGGTACAACTGAAAATATTTAAGAAATCGATCATTATCGTTCAATAAACGGTAAATCTCGCCCTTAAAATATATTGCATGACCATTATTAGAATCTATTGCTAATATGAAATCTATAATAGGATATACATTTTTAAAATCATCAAGTACAAAGTCTTTATGTTTATTATCCGTAACTGAATGAATTTCATCTCGAAGAATTTTTGAAGCTTCAATAAGAATGATTTCTTTTTCCTTTTGAGGTTCTAATTTAATTGAATTAAGAAAACTATTATCACTTATAAGAGAAAGTGTTAATTGTACTGGTTTAAGATTTGTATCCTTCTTGTCAGTGTTTATGAAAATAAGTATTACAACTATTCCTAAAATGATTATAAACGCGATTGCATTAATTAAATGCATTCTTTTTATAATTGTCATATTCTTCAGGTACAAGAATTTCATATTTTTGTTTAGGATTTAAATTGTCAGTATTTATAAATCCCTATGGTCCTCTAATTATATTTGGTAATTTTAAAGTTGCCGCTAACGTTCGGCCTGCAAACGAAACAAAGGCAGAGCCTATAAAAAGCAACTATGCGTATGCATCGTTGCGGTTGCAGGCTCGTTAGTTGCAGATTGCTCATTTTATCCTTAAAAATATTAGAGTATCACTTTCTGTTTTTTTTCTTTCAGGATCTTTGAAGAAGTTTCCAATTTTAAACTTATTTTCTCCCGGAATTAATTTAAAATAGTAGGTTTGAATAGAACCACTAGACAAGAACCAGTATACTGAAATACAATTTTGTCCTAATCTGAAATTGTATGGACCTGAATAATAATCTGGAAGTTTATGACCTTCTGAAATTCTGAAACCTCTTTTTAAATTAAAAATTGGATTCTGACCATCATATTCTGACGAAAATACAATTGTATCAGTTTTTTTCTCCATTTCTATCCATGTTCCTTTCAGGGGACTAGCTTTTAATTCATTTGTTTGACTATAGATAAAATTTGGAAGAATGTAACAGAGTAAAAGTGGGGCAATTATTTTAAAAATATTCATATGCATATTTTTTGTAGTCAGTTTGAGAAACCTTTTAAACAATTTGACACTAACGTTTTGTGCAAATGATTATATTTATATGCTGCCCTTGGGGGCTTAAAACATTGTTTTTACAGGTATAGTTATAGGATGTAATGCGATTGCGTTTATGTTTGAGGGGGATTGAAGAAAATTGCAGGTTGACGATAGGTAAATACATTGGTTCAATGGTAATTTTGACCTTTCGAAAACCAAATATAATGGAAAACTATCTATATCGGTATACAGCTTTTGTTAAATCTTTAAGGAATCAAACGGACTTTTAATGCCATCCAAACCTCTTCGGGTCACATGAGAATAAACCAGGGAGGTCTTAATATTAATTTGTCCCAGCACGTCTTGGCTATAAGGAAAATAAAGCGCTGTGGAGAGTTGTTGCAGTCCCCGTCTCTATTTGTAACAGTACCGCTTCATGATCTTGTAAGCTTCGGATATGCCGAGCTCGCCTGCACGGCTAAGATCCTCGCAGCCGGCCTGGGAGTCGCCGAGCATGATCTGTACCAGTCCGCGGTTGAATAAGGCCTCTGCGAAGTTCTTTCGCATGGAAATGGCCTTGCTGAAATCCTCCAGGGCCCGGTGATAGTTTCCCATCTTGCAGTATACGATGCCGCGGTTGTAATAGGCGAAGAAAAATCCGGGATCAATTTTGATTGCCGACTCGAAATCGCAAACCACGGCATCGTAAGTGTGCTCAAGCTCTGTGGTGGTGTATTGCTCCCTGGTCTTTGTATTGGATTTTCCGATAGTGATCTGCTGCTCGTAATTATCCAGGGTGTTGATGAGTAAAATCAAATCATAACGAGCGACGGCCCTGGTGAAATAAGGCAGGGCGTAATTGCTGTCGAGCTCCTGGGATATCTCGAGGTCGGCGAAAGCTTCGTTGTATTTCCTCAGGCCGCAGTATGCCACAGCCCTCTGAAGGTAAGCATCGGAAAGCTCAGCACCGGAACTGATCCTCTTTGTCTGGTTCTCGAGCTGCTTGTTGCACAGTGAATCACTGATGATCTGGGGATGTACGGTGAGCGAAAGTATGCCGGTCACATAATGGTCCTTATGATAGGTGTCATAAAGCTCGATCAGGTTATACCCGGCCTTGCCCTGGAATAACCTGAACATGGGCATCAGCGTGATCTCCACCGACTGGTTCTGGAACTTGCTGTTGCTTGTGTTCATCTCTTCGAAATCCCCGCTGAGCTTGACAAGGCTCTGTAAAAAATCTTTCTTTTTGGTGGTCAGGCTGTCGGCCGACATATTGTTTTTCTTGGCCATATCCATTGCCATCTTGTAATCCTTCTGGGCCCCGCTGAGGTCTTTCAGCTTCAGCTTGATTTCATATCGGGCATACCAGGCATCGGCATAATCGGGAAGCAACTCAATAGTCTTATCCATATCGTCAAGAGCTCCCCTGGGGTCGTTTTCCTGCATCTTCATCAGGCCGCGGTAATAATAACTTACGATGTTCTTCGGGTTGAGCTTGATCACCTTGTCGAAATCGCTGATGGCGGCCTTGCGATTCCCCATATCGTTATACAGTATGGCCCTGTTGAAATAGGCATAGGAGTTGTAGGGCGAAAGCCGGATGATCTTCCCGAGATCGGTGAGGCCGGCTTTATTATCCTTCTTCTTGATAAGAGTGATGGAACGGTCAAATAATGCAAATATATTATTGCTGTCGAGGGCTATTGCCTTATCGAAATAAACCAGGGCCGAATCGTATTTTGTCTTTTCGCTCCAGGCAGTCCCCAGCTGTATGTATGCATAGATATTGGCCGGATTTATCTCTATGGACTTCTTAAAATCCGCCGCAGCCGCATCAAAACGGTCAATCCCCAGTTCGGCCGCCCCCCTGATGATATATACGGTTTCATTATCATATTTCAGCTTGATGGCATGGTTGCAATCGCTCAGGCAGGCATAATATTTTTTCAGGTATAACTTGATCCTGGCCAGGGTGAAAAAGATCTGGGCATTGGTGCTGTCGAGTTTCGAAGCAGCAGACAGATCCTCCAGGGCCCCGTTGTAATTTTGCTGCTGGCTCCTTACTTCTGCGCGGTTTACATACACATCGGGCAAATATGGAAATAAGGCAATGGATTTGCCGAAGTCCTGCTCAGCCCCTATGTAATCGTCGAGGCTGAACTTCACATACCCCCGCATATAATATAACTCGGGAACGGTAGCGTCGGTTTCAATCGCAGTGTTAAGGGTTTTAAGCGCATCAACGAACTGTCCCGCCCTGATGCTGGTTTGGGCATCCCTCACATAATTGCTGACTGCCTGTGGACGGGCAGGAATGGCAGACAATAGTAAGGCTGCCAACAGTAAAATTACACGAGCAGGGTATAGTTTCGGCATCTTCGGCTGAGCCCGGGAAAATTCCTCAGGTGGAACATAAAAACGTCCCGGGAACTATATTTATTGCGGATGCGAAGATACAGAAAAACAGGGAGCAATTAGCCCTCATAAGTTGGCTGAACCGCTGGTGTGATGCAAACACCCTGAAGCCCTGGCTTCAGGCTAATACTTTATTAGTTTCGAACTCCCAAGCGGCCTTCCTCCATCGTAAACCCTTACAACGTAAATCCCGCTTCCGAGGGCCGAAGTGTTGATAATGCTTCCTTCACCAATCCCGCAGTTGCCCGTTAGCAGCGTCCTCCCCATAATATCACTGATACTATATGTGTATGCGGATGACAGACTGCCATTGATCCTGAGGTTGACCGATTCGGCGCAGGGATTCGGGTACAGGCTGAACGCAGGGTCGGACCCCTGTATGCTGCCAATGCCTGCAAATGGATCACCCCCTAGCATGATGCCGTTGCCGAAAGACGTAACCCAGGTTTTACTTACATCATAAGGGTTGAAGAATACCCTCATAGGATGCCTGAAAGGATAATTACTGACCTGGGTGAACTGAGGGCTGCCGGCGGAAGCATTGCCTGAATGCCACAGACCGTCGGTCTCTGTTGTGAAATACATCTGGTCGGGTTCACCGGGTTTCAAACTGCATGAATTCACCCTGAAATTATCATGTATCCTGGTCCAGTTCTGTCCTTTGTTTGTAGTCCTGAACAATCCCCCGGTCCCTTGTATCCCCGATGTTGCCCATCCCTGGAAAACACAGGCATACCATGTGCTTTGGGTGGCATCGTTGGGATCGACCACCACATCCTGGGTCCAGAACCTCATATTGGGATCGGAACGGTCGTACCAGGTGGAAGCAGCGGCATTGTAGTAATACACCCCAGAGCTGTCGGTGAAGGAGGTGCCTGTAGTGGGTTTCCTGGCAGAGAAACTGCAAACGAGGTCCCCGTTATTCAAAACATTGATATTGAAGGGGTGCCCGTTGCTCCTTGGAGGTGCAGGCATTTTACTCCAGGAGGATGCGGCTCCGGCGCTAAGGTTGGATGTGACCCAGATCCCGCCAATGGCTTGTTTGTTGTGATGCAGCACGCTGGCATACATTTTTTCGGGATTTGAAGGGTCAATCGCTATCCATACCACAGGATGACCGAAGCTGTGAAGAACCGTAAAACTGCTCCCGTTGTCTGACGAAACATATACATTGCCTGTGCCTGCGTCAATCTGGGCATCATAAATGCGTGTGCTCTGGAACATATCGTGAACATTGGATGTAGCTGCATAGATCTTTCCGGAAGCACTTTTTACTACCCTGTAAACCGTGTTCTGGGTAAGGTTCGGGATAAACTTCCAGCTGTCGCCGCTGTCGTCGCTCATGATGCCGTTGATATCTGAATACGCTCCGAACAAATGCTGGCTATCGGTCCAGAGGATCTGCCAGCATGAGGTATTCTCCAGGCCCACTCCATGATACTTTTTACCGGTCGGGGTAGGGGAGTTCTCGGGATTTTCATCGGCATGACTTAAGTATTGCTGGTACCATGTCACCCCTCCGTCGGTAGTGATATGGGCGCAGGAATAATCGCTAAGCATCACTGTATTTGCATCGTTCAAAGCCACGGTAAAACCAAAGGGTGCTTCGGGGAAACTCCAGCCATGGTCGCCTCCGTACCCGGCCCAACCGGTAAAAATATTCTGGTTATTAGCTGTTAAAAACACATGGCTCCAGTTGCCGCCGTTCACCGATTTCATCACGATTGGCGCTCCCGCAGAACTTCCCCCGCTAAGGTAAGCGGTCGAAATGTCATCTGCCGGCATCCCTACAAAAACAGGAAAATCACTGCCGACTGTGATGCCGCCGGTTTTTAAAACCCAGGTTCCGCCGGCATTGTCCATCTGGTAAACGCCTTTCATAGCTCCCCAGTAATCGTTCCCGTACTGGTAACCTGCCCATACATTGGCCGCAGTCAGGCAGAAAAACCGGGTTGAACCGCCTTGTTTTCCGCCCGCAAACGACAACATGTATTCTCCGGAAGGAATACCGGTTACCGGCATGGTCGTGAAACTTTGTCCGTTATTGGTTGAAACCAGCAAGCCGTCATTGGTACCTATATAAATTGCCGGGCTGTTGAAGAAAATACCGGCAATATGGTTGCCCGCTCCGTTGGAGAGGCAGGTGTGCACCTGGTGGAACGAGGCTCCCCCATCCGCAGAGAAATAAATAGTCCCGTAATCGGCTATCATTACTAGATTGGGATTATTGTAATCGGCCATCAACCTTAATATATTACCGTTGGGCGCAAGGGGATAGGGGTTCCCGCTGAGAACACTCCAGCTTATTCCTCCATCGGTGCTTTTCATGGGCCTGATATAATCGTTTCCATCGATGGTTGAATAATCAACGCAATACCGTATTTGCTGATTGATCGTGAACTGCACACAGGCATCATGCCCGCCCTGGACCTGAAGGAAATTCACTTCGTTCCAGTTCAACCCCATATCGGTCGAATGAAACAACTCGCTCATATCACAACTCATATAGATCTCATTGTGGTTGGCCGGGTTGATTGAAGGGGAGAACAATGCGCCGCCCCCGCCTATGCCCCGGCTGTGCCATGCGGCAGGAAGCTGGGCTGAAAGGGTGGAAGTAAGGGCGAAAAGGATCAACAAAAACAGTTGGGTTTTTTTCATGGTATCGATGTTTATCTGGAGTAAGATCAAAATATTGCCCCGGGGTTGCTTCGGAAAATATTTTTCAGGCAATAGGGCAACCTGTGAAAAGCAAGCCTGTCATTACATCATAAAAGCACTCATGTTCCTTCCGGCAGGCTTCATTGCCCACGAACCTCCGGGGGGATCAAGAGGCGTAGACCCGCCCAAAAGGCGGACAAATAAAAGGCTGTCACTGTAGCAGGATGACGGCCTTTTTGTTTTTTATCTTATCTTTATGCTCCTAATGTACTTTATCCGGGTTTCATGAGTTTATCTTAAAAGCCATTCAAGATGAAAAAGACAATCAGTTCCCTCGTTCTCCTCCTGCTGTTCATCTCTGCTTATGCCCAGGATGACCTGTCACAGCAAAAGAATAAAAACGAATCTTCGGATTTCAAAACCGTTTTCGGGAAACAGAAACCGGGACATAAGATCCCTATTGGCTATTTTCTTGAAATAAATGCAGCCTACACCATGGTTGGGCCAAACAGTGTTTTCCTGCCGGGCCTCAGTGCAGGAGTGATCCTCGACCACCACTGGACACTTGGCCTGAGCGCTAGCTTTCTCGGGAATCCCCACGGACTGAAATACGACAGCATCTTTACCGACACTGTTGGCCAGCCGAAAAAACCTGCAAACCTTTATGGCGGTTACGGCGGGTTGCTGCTGGAATATACCCTGCTGCCGAAATCGGCTGTTCATGTGTCTTTCCCGTTATTGATAGGCATTGGCTATATGTGCTTCATGACCCCGGGCCATTACAAGTATGATAATAACCACAACTGGAATTACGACAATCAGAATCATAAAGTTTCCGACACTTTTTGTTTTATCATTGAACCTGGTGTGAGGGCCGAATTCAACCTGGTTAAAATGCTGAGGATGGGTATAACGCTTAGTTACCGCTACAGCCCGAACTTCGATTTAACAGGTACATCCAAAACCGAACTCAACCAGTTCAACGCAAAGCTGAGCTTCAGGCTGGGGAAATTCTAAACCGGTTCTGGGCACTAGGCACTGGGCCCCAGAACCCAGAACCCGGGATTATTTCTTCAGCAAATCCCTGATCTCAGTGAGCAGTTCCTGGTCTTTTGTTGCGGTTGGAGGAGGCGGAGGGGGAGCAGCTTCGGCTTCTTTCTTTTTGCTCAGGCTGTTAAGCCCTTTTACCATCAGGAAAACCGAGAAAGCCACAATGGTGAAGTCCACCAGGGTCTGCAGAAAACTCCCGATTTTTAATGTGACTGCCTCCTTGATCACTTTGCCGGTTGCCGGGTCGGTAATGGCGTCTTTCATGATGATCTTGATATCGGTGAAGTTGATGCCGCCTACCATCAGGCCTATGGGGGGCATAATGACGTCGTTGACAACCGATGATACGATCTTCCCGAAAGCGGCGCCGATGATGATACCAACCGCCAGGTCAATCACATTGCCCTTCATGGCAAAATCCTTGAATTCTTTAAGCATGCTCATATGAATCTGTTTTTAGGTTGTTTAATAATCCGTATTTGTGAACCTTGATCTCGCTCCCTGCTCCCCGCTCCCCGTTCCCCGTTCCCCGGTCCCTGCTCCCCGTTCCCCGTTCCCTGCTCCCCGTTCCCCGTTCCTAAAGTCCTTCTCTCACTTTTGCCTCAGTTGCTGTTATCACCGTCGTCGATGGTTTCGTGCTTTCCGATGTGGCCGTGAGGATCAGGCTGCCCGCGGCTCTGCCTGATTGAACTATCAGCTGGCATTTCCCGTTGAACAGCTTCCTCTGCCATTTCCCTTCGGGGCATTTGTCGGCCTCATGCGAACTGGGATCCCCGTTGCCCGCTCCAATGATCTTTCCATCGCCCTTCAACTCAAATTTAATGAGATTCATTGCATCGGGGACCTCGCGGCCTTTCTCATCCAGCACACTCACATTGACCACGCTCACGTCTTCCCCGTCGGCTTTGATGCTGCTGCGGTCGGGGGCCATCACAATAGTGAACGGCGCCGAAGTTGTTTCTATCTTCGTCACGATCTTCCTCAGGCTTTTCTTCCCGTCTTTGCTCACGCTCCTCATACCATGCGCTTCCAGGGTCCCGGGATGATATGCTACTTTCCATTCGAGATGCCCGTTCAATGGCATTTTCTTCGGGCCCAGGCTCTTCCCGTTCAGGAAAAGTTCAACGCTTTCACAGTTCGAGTTGCACCATACGCTGATGGTGTCGCCTTCCCGCCCTTTCCAGTTCCAGTGCGGGTAAATATGGAGGACATCATCGGCAGTCCACCAGCTTTTATAATAATAATAGTTGTTCTTCGGAAACCCGCATACATCCATGATCCCGAAATGGGAACTGATACAGGGCCATTCATAAGGCGTTGGCTCACCGCGGTAATCAAACCCGGTCCACACGAAAGCCCCAAGGAGATAGGGCCTTGCAGAGTAGTACTTCCACCAGGTCTCCGCCAGCGCACCCCAGTATGGATGCGTAACATCGTAATCGGGAACATAACCTCTAACGCTGTCTTTGGTATAGATCCCGCGCGTGCAAAGCGTGCTTGCTTCTTCGCTGCCCATCAGGATCTGCTGTGGATGCTCCTTGTGGTATTTGTCGATATCGGCATTGTTGTTCATATAATTGAATCCCCTGATGGGCACCAGCTCGTTCACTCCCTTCCATTCATTACCATTGTTACCTGCATAGGAATACAGCCTTGTGGGATCCAGCTGCTTCAGCCTCGCAATAAGCGACCCGGCAATATTATGCCCGGTTTCGGTGCCCTGCACAACCCATTCTTCGTTACCGATTGACCATATGAACACGCTGGGGTGGTTACGGTCCCTCAGCACCAGCCTTTCAAACTGCCCCATGTATTCGGGGGAACTGCCCATCAGTCGTGTCTCGTCAAATACCAGCATCCCCAGTTTGTCGCATGCATCAAGGAGTTCACGGGTAGGAGGATTATGGCTTGTGCGGTAAGCATTGCATCCCATCTCCTTCAGTTTTTCTACGCGGTAATACTGCAGGCGGTCGGGCAAAGCAGAACCTACCCCTGCATGGTCCTGGTGGTTGCAAACGCCCTGGATCTCCACCCTCTTCCCGTTCAGGGAAAAGCCTTTGTCCTTGTCGAATTCAAGGGTGCGTATGCCGAATTGGGTGGAAAGGCTGTCAACCACTTTCCCGTCCACTTTAACAAGTGAGACCAGGGTATATAAAACCGGGGTTTCCAGGGACCAGAGCCGGGGGTCTTTTACTTTCATCTCCTGGTTCGACTTTACATTCTGAAGCGAATTGGCCACAAGCCCTTTACTGATGCTTTCATCAACCTTCTTCCCGTCGGGGCTCCAAATCTGGGACTCCAGTTCAAACACCTTATTCTGGTCACCCTGGTTGCTGACTTCTGTTTCGGTGAATATGGCTGCTGTATTGTTGCTGACCACGGTATGCACAAATACCCCGTATTCAGTGATATGAAGGGGATCGTACTTCTCCATCCAAACATGCCTGTATATCCCTGCTCCTTCGTAGAACCAGCCTTCGTATTGCGTTGCATCGGCACGAACGACCAGGACGTTCTTTTTACCATATAAGACATAGTCGGTCACATCGAAACCGAATTCTGAATACCCACTCATATTGCTCACCATATAATGCCCGTTCAACCATACCTTGCAGTCGCGGAAAACGCCGTCGAACCGTATCCTGATCCTCTTGCCTTTGTCAGTTTCGGGAAGGGTGAACGCTTTGCGGTACCATCCGATTGTTGTCTCAGGATAAATACGCCCTGCAGGCTTGTAACCATGGCTCAGCACGTTAGGGTTGCCGCTTTTTACGAACTCCTGCTCCACCATCCAGTCATGCGGAACATCGAGCAGCCTCCAGTCGTCATCCTTGAAATCAGCTGCGACCGGGCCATAGGCTTCCCCGGCTTTTGCAAATAAGGCCTCTGAACCATATCCGAAATCTTTTTCGGCGGATGAAGCGCTGCCTAAATGAAACTTCCACCCCCGGTCCATCAGGAGTTTTTCGCGGGGGTTGCCGGCGGTTGCTGAAACTGAGGCAAGACAAAGCAGGATGCTGAACAGAAGCAGGGATTTTTTCATGGCAGAGGAATAATGGTTTGAACTCTCAAAAATAAGAAATTGCCAACGTATGGCGGCTTCAAATCTGTAATTTGTACATCGTACATCCTGCTTTCTTTTACTATTTTTGCTGTATGCGGATGTGTTTCAGGCTCAGTGCCTGCATCCCCGGTATAACACCCTGCAATGAAAAGCAAACTCTGGAACAGGAATTTTACCTTGCTTACCCTCTCTAACTTCCTGATGTGCTGTGCCTATTACTCACTCATTTCTACCCTGCCTTTGTATGTGTCAGACAACCTTCATGCTCCTCACAGCGTCGTCGGGCTTGTGCTTTCGGCCTATGCGATCGCAGCTATCCTCGTAAGGCCTTTCACCGGATTCGGGCTGGATTACTTTGGCCGCAGGGGAATTTTCATTGCTTCACTCCTGTTGTACGGACTCATATTCAACGTCTATGTTTTTGCTGCATCCATAACATTCATGCTCTTCCTCCGCTTTGCCCACGGAATCGCCTGGGGGCTGACCACCACCTCCAACACGACCATTGCGGGCGACATTATACCGGCTGAAAAGAGGGGAGAGGGATTTGGCTTATTCGGGGTCTCCACGACCGTGGGAATGGCCCTTGGTCCGCCCATGGGCACCTTCATCCTGCAGCACTGGGGTTATGATACCATGTTCATAAGCGGGTCTGTCGTCAGCATTATCAGCATGATAATGGCAGCAATGATGAGATACCCGGCTTATACCCCCCTCCCCGAAAACCGGCAGTTCAAATGGAAAAACCTGTTTGAGGCCAGCACCGTGATCCCGTCGGCCAACCTGCTGATCATTGGACTGGCCTACGGGGGACTCATCTCCTTCATTGCACTCTATGGAAAAGAAATAGGGATCGCAAACCCCTCCGGCTTTTTCCTGGTATATGCCCTGGGTATCATCACTTCCAGGTTCTCGGTGGGGAGGGCGCTCGACCGTAACGGGCCGAGGATGGTCATCATCACCTGCCTAACCCTGATCATCATAGGGTACCCCTTGCTTGCCCTCGTCAGGAACCCCTGGGGTTATTACTCTGCTGCGGTGATCCTCGGACTGGGTAACGGGGTTGTATGGCCGACCTTCCAGGCCATGGTCAATAATATTGTCCCGGGGAACCGGCGAGGAGCAGCAAACTCAACAATCTTTATCGCAATGGACCTGGGTATGGGACTTGGGATGATGATAGCAGGTGTGATCTCCCAGAAATACGGAATCTCCTTTGCTTTCCTTGCCTGTGCTTTCTACGCCGCCACCGGACTTATACTCTTCAGGCTGTTCACCTTGAAACATTACCTGAAGAGGAGGGTGCTGGTGCTTCTGAATCAAAATATCGAAATGGCGAAATAACGAGATGTTTAGAATTCCTTAATACGGCCAGGGGGAATTTCCCCTGGGGCATTCCACCCTAAATTCTTAATTTCGCTATTTCACCATTATTAATTTTATGAAACACAAACTTATCATCCTGGCAACGCTTCTGTTAACACTGGCCACGCCTGCCTATACCCAGACGCATTCATTTAAAATCGGCGAGGGGGAATTCCTGCTCGACGGCAAACCTTTCCAGGTCATCAGCGGGGAAATGCACTTTGCCCGTATCCCCCGTGAATGCTGGCGCGACCGACTGCATATGGCCAAAGCCATGGGATTGAATACCGTGGCAACCTATGTGTTCTGGAATTACCACGAAACCGAAAAAGGAAAGTACAATTTCAAAGACAATGCCGATGTGGCTGAATTCTGCCGCCTGGCCCAGCAGGAAGGCCTCTGGGTAATCATCAGGCCCAGTCCGTACGCCTGCGCCGAATGGGAATTCGGAGGCTACCCCTGGTGGCTCCTCAGGGAAAAGGACCTGAAAGTAAGGAGCCAGGATCCGAAGTTCATGGAGATGAGCAAAAAATATTTCGCAGCCCTTTCAAAACAGATCGCACCTCAGCAGATCACTCATGGAGGGCCTGTGATCATGCTGCAGATCGAGAATGAATACGGCTCGTACGATAAGGACAAAGTCTACCTCGGGAAGTACCGCGATATGTACAGGGAGGCGGGTATAGATGTGGATCTTTACACCTGTGACGGGCCCTCCCAGATGCCTGCCGGCTATCTGCCGGGTGTCCTTCCGGCAGTGAACGGCCTTGACAATGTGAAAGAAGTGAAAGAACTCATTAATAAATACAATAATAACCACGGACCGTATTTCATCGCCGAATGGTACCCCGCCTGGTTCGACTCCTGGGGCTCCAAACACCAGGTGGTGCCTTACCAGGATTTCATCCATACATATGATTCGGTACTGTCGGCCGGGCTTTCGATCAATATCTACATGGCCCACGGGGGCACCACCCGCTGGTTCTGGAACGGGGCCAATATGAGCCGGAAGGAACCCTATATGCCTCAGACTTCGAGCTATGATTATGATGCTCCAATAGACGAAGCTGGTAATGCCACCCCGAAATTTATGGCCATGAGGGAAGTGATCATGAAACACCTGCCGAAGGAAGTCGTTCTGCCGCCTGTCCCTGAAAAGAAAAAAACCATCGCCATTAAGGCATTCAGCCTTCCCCTGTCTTCATCCTTGTTTGATAACCTCCCGGCTCCCGTTGCGGTTTCCAATCCCCTGAGTTTTGAGAATTACGGGCAGGGTTACGGGTATATGTTATACCGTACCAATGTAAAGGGCCCTGCAAAGGGGCTTCTTAAAATATCACAGATGCGCGACTTCGCCCTGGTATACCTTGATGGAAAGCGTATCGCCGTCCTGGACCGCCGCCTGAAGCAGGATTCACTGGAGCTGGATGTTCCTGAAGAAGGTGCCAGGCTGGATATATTGCTTGAGAATAACGGCAGGATAAACTACGGCTATTACCTTAACGACAACAAGCAGGGGATCACCGAAAAGGTGACATTTATGGGGAAGGATGTCAAATTCTGGAAAATGTACGGCTTCCCGATGAAGGATATCCGCAACCTTAAATTCACTTCAGGCAAACCGGCAAACGGTCCTGTTTACCGCAAGGGGATGTTTATTGTAAACGATGTAGGAGATACTTATGTTGACCTCAGGAACTGGGGCAAGGGGCATGTCTGGATCAACGGCCGCAGCATTGGGAAATACTGGAATATAGGGCCCCAGCAAACCTTATATGTGCCTGCCCAGTGGCTGAAGAAAGGTGAAAATGAGATCGTCATCGTTGAACAGTTAAAGACCGGGCAGGAGGAGATACAATTCCTTGATCATCCGGTTCTGGACCAGCTGAACCAGTAAAAATAAAAAAGGCCATCTCGTACTTTTGAGACAGCCTCTTTTATTTTATCGATTGTTATCTTCTTCCTCCGCGTCCACCGCCGCCCGATGGGGGATGATATCCGCCACCCCCGCCTGAAGGATGTCCACCGCCTCCTGAACTACGCTGGAAGCTGCCGGCATTCTGGTTCATCTGCTGGCCGCGGTCACGGCTCTGGCTCTGGCGGTCCATCGATGAACGGTCAAATCCTGAGTTGCCGCCGCCACGGTTTCCCGGCTGCTGGACCGGCTGTCCGCCCGGCCTGGCCGATGGCTGAGTGTTTGGCTGTCCGCCCGGTCTTGCGGTAGGATCCTGCCTTCCCGGCTGGGTTGAAGGCTGTCCCCCCGGCCTTTCCGTCGGGTTCGATCTCCCCGGCTGCGTTGAAGGCTGGCCCCCCTGGCGGGTTCCGCCCTGGTCGACATTCTGCCAGTTCTTCCCGTCGTTCCTTTGCCAGTTGTTATTCTGGTCCTTGCGGTATACTTCGCCATTCTTGTCGGTATACACATTGTTCCTTGAATTTGGAGCAGTTCCTGCGCGGTTTGCGGGCTGGGTCCCGGGCTGTGTTGTGGGTCTGCCCCTGTCGGCAGGCTGTCCCTGTCCCGGCCTTGAGCCCGGCTGGGTCGATGGATTGCCACGACCGGCCGGCATTGTTCCCGGCCTGGAATTTGTTCCGGAACCCGGCCTTACACCGTTCTGGTGATTATTATACACATTGTTCCGGTTATAATAATTGTTGTTCACATGAACATTCACAGTTGTATTTCTGTATACGGGAGGGCGGGGACCATAAAAATGGTTGTAAGGAGGGCAGAATGGAGGATGGAACATGGGTGGCCCCCACCAGCCGCCCATATGCGGGCCGTAAAAGCCGACACTCATAAATCCCACTGACATTCCCCAGCCAAAACCCCATCCGGTCCATGGATTGTAAGCCATGGCAAACCCATAGGTAACCGGCCTCGGGTAATAATATGGCCCGTACCAGGGATTATAATAAAACCCGGTGCCGTAAACGACCGTAGGGCCATAGACATAGCAACCCGTGTAGCCCGGCAGGTAGCCGACGTAAACCACATCCGGGGTGGATTCATAAATATAAACATACTTCACATTATAAACAGGGTCTTCAGGAGGGATGTTCTGAATATCGGCAGGGATCTCGGTGGCGACCATCCATGGGCCGACAGGCGAATTGCCAACAAACCATACGGCATTATCGCATACATAATAACTCTTGTCGGCCATGATCACCGTGCTGCTGGTATTGGCTGCACGGTATAACATCGTACCCTTGATCTGGACAAACTTCGGGTCGCCGTCATAAGCCACATTGCAGGTGGCTGTCTTGCGGTCAACCGCAGCAGTCTGGGGTATCTGGGCATCAAGTACTGCTTCCTGGGCTGCCTCTGTCCCTGCTACCGAAGCAAGTACCTGGTCCTTGTCGGAGCCTTCCGGGATTTTCGCAAAATCGGCGGGCAGTTTGTCTGATTCAATGAAAGACCACGGCCCGGCCATAGCTGCTGAAGTATACCAGCGGCCCGAGATCAGCAAGTAGTACATCTGTTTGTCGATATACATGAAAATGTTGTTCTCGCTGTTGGTCATGTATAACAACTGTGTTCCCTGAATAGGGGCAAAATCCGGTTCGCCGCTGCTCTGAACAAGCTCTGCCGGAGCCGTCCTTATAATGATCTGCGGCGGTGCAGAAGGCGGTGTTTTATCCTTTGATTTATCAGTGTTGTCTTTGCTGTCGGCCTGCTGGCTGTTGTCCTGGCTTGCACTCGCCTTGGCTGCAAGACTTTCCTGCAGTTTCCTTATATCGCCGGGCGGCTCCTTGATATTGGCCCACTTGCCTTTAACCACGTCGTTTGTCTTGTACCACCATGTATTTCCATATAGATAATACTCCTTATTACCCGGATCCTGCACAATGAAATAGGGTGTGTTGACCGCCTGCAGGATTTTAGAACCGGGAACGGGTTTGAATTTCGGATCCCCGTCAAAAAGCACCAGGACCGAAGGGGTTTTTACAAAAATAATTTCAGGAGGGTCATTGTTCAGGCCTGCCGATTGTTTCAACAGCGCCTTGGCGTCTTTCAAACTGGCATTCAGTTCATCGATCGTCATATCAAGGTTCCAGTTCGGGATCTCCGTCTCCAGGGTTTTTTTGAATTTTTCTATCTTGTCGGCGTTGGACTGATCCGTGTCTGGAAAACGTGCGTTCAGTATCTTCACTCCGCTCATGCTCACTTCCCTGCTTGTGCGGTCAACAGCAATGGTAGTCATAAACCAGATGGCTCCGAAAGTCGGCTGCCCCCCGGTTTTAGTATAGGAAACCGCGGCCCGTCCATACAGTTTGATCCCGATCATGGAATCGGGCTGGGGCTGGTACACCAGGATCTTCCCGTTAGTAGTGTTGATCTGTTTAGGCCAGTTGGAAGGAGTTGCCTGCTTTGACTGGGCCACTGACACCAGGCTTAAACATAAGCCAATGGTGAAAATACTGATACGTTTCATAATTAGGTGTTTTAATCGTACACTCCGATATATCTTGATATTACTAACCTCTGGATCTCTGATGTCCCTTCTCCTATCTGTAAAAGCCGCTGGTCACGGTAAAACCTTTCAACGTCGTAATCTTTCATCAGTCCGTACCCTCCGTGTATCTGAACAGCTTCATCGGCTACTTCCTTTGCTATTTCCGAACAATACAGTTTTGCCATGGCGGCTTCTTTTGCGAAAGGCTGGTTGTTTGACTTCAGCCAGGCCCCTTTGTACAGCAAATTGCGTGCCAGTTCTATCTTGGTGGCCATGTCGGCCAGCTTGAATGCAATAACCTGGAAATGGCCTATAGGTTTCCCGAACTGTTTGCGTTCTTTGGCATATTTCAGCGCCATTTCGAATGCCCCCTGGGCGCAGCCAAGACCCATGGCGGCAATGGCAAGCCGGCCGCTGTCAAGGGTGTTCAGCATAATCTTCGAACCTTCGCCCCGCTTGCCCAGCAGGTTGGTAGCAGGGACCCTGCAATCGTCGAAAAACAACTGGGCTGTATCGGATGCTCTCCACATCATCTTCCCGTGCATTGGAACCCGCCTGAAGCCCGGGGTGTCGGCATCTACAAGGATTGTTGAGAATTCTTTCTGGCCGTTCTGCTCCCCGCTCACCACCTGCACCGTCGCCCCCCTGTTCATCGCGGATGCCCCGTTGGTGATAAAGATCTTCGAACCGTTGATGACCCAATGGCCGCCCTCCAAACGTCCTGTTGTCTTGGTGGCACGGGAATCGCTGCCTGCATCGGGTTCGGTAAGTCCGAAGGCCCAAAGCCCTTCGCCGCTTGAAAGCATGGGCAAATACTTCTGCTTCTGCTCCCCGTTGCCGTAATTCATGATAGGGCCTATTCCGAGTGAGATATGCGCGGCCAGGGTGGCTGCCTGGGAAGCGTCAACCCTCGCAAGTTCCTCAACGGCGATGACGTATGAAAGGGTGTCCATGTCAAGGCCTCCATATTCGTGGGAAGTGCGTATCCCGAAAAATCCAAGTTCCCCCATTTTCTTTGTCAGTGGTATCGAGAATTCGGCTTTCTCATCAAGTTCCCGGGCCAGGGGCCTGACCTCCCTCTCGGCAAAATCCCGCACTGTCTTGCGGATATTGTGATGTTCTTCAGTCAATAACATAATTATGGTTTTATCTGTGGTTAATACTTATGCTGTTAAAATAAATATTTTTTTGCCAGGCCGCCCGCATATGCCAGGGCAGCAAGGTCCATCTCTTTCAAATCCTGGTTCTGGGCCGCGAATTCAACAAGGTCATCCGTTTTAAGGTTGCCCAGCATCTTATTGCCTGCCATGGGGCATCCGCCGAAACCTCCGATCACACTGTCGAACCTCCTGCACCCTTGGCTGTATGCGGCATCCACGACTTCATGCCAGCTTTCCCCGGATGTATGGAGGTGCAGGCCGAATTCCACGCAGGGGAAATCATGGATGAGCATTGAAAAAACTTCGCCGACGGTCTCTTTTAATACAGGGACGGATACATTTGAAAGGGGAATGGTGCGTACTCCCATTTTCTGCACCTGCTCCACGGAAGAGATCAGCTGTTCATGGTTCCATTCTTCCCCGTAAGGATTTCCGAATGCCATGGAAATATAAAGGATAAGGCTCTTGTTCTTTTGTGAACACAGCTGAAGCAGGTAATCGGTCATCCGCAGTGCACCATCGTAAGTGGTATTCATGTTGCGACTGAGGAACCCGGGGGAAAAGGAGAAGGGATAGGAGATACAGCTGATCTCATCCCTGCAGGCCGCAAGGTCGGCCCCTTTTTTATTTACAACCAGCATCATGAGTTTCGACCTGCTTGTCGAAAAGTCAAGCCTGTCAAGCACCTCCATGCTGTCGCTCATTTGGGGAACGGCTTTCGGGGAAACGCTGCTGCCGACTTCAACAGTGTCGAAGCCCACTTTCAGCAAGGCATTGATATATTCCACCTTATGCTGAAAGGGTATAAAACGCTCCAGCCCCTGCATGCCTTCCCTCGGTGATTCGATAATCTTCATTGTTGTTTACTTACTTCCCTGTATCCCGCCATCCCGCATCCCGTTATCCCGGATCCTGTTATCCTCTCCCTGTCATATCCTTCGGTATCCTTCCGTTCCTAATCGCTTCGGATCGCAGGCGCCGTCCCACGATACGTTCGACCATGCTTCCTATCTCAAGAACTTTGTCCACGTCGAGCTGGGTGTCGATGCCCATTTCATCCATCATCACAACCATATCCTCGGTGGAAACAAGACCGGTGATATTAGGATCCCTGTAATAATAGCTTCCTGTGCCGCTCACGGGGACCCCGCTTACGAAATTCGCAGGCTGGCCCCCAATGCCGCCCATGGTCGATTCAAAGTTGACCATTCCCGCCTGCAGAGCGGCAAGTACATTAGCCAGGCCCCAGCCGCGGGTGGTATGGAAATGCACGATCTGCTTCTCGGGCCTCGGGATGGCATCAAGCAGCATGGAATAATATTTGTAAACCCTGTCGGGGGAAGCGCTGCCGTCATGATCGGCATGTTCAACGTCGTTAGCTCCGATCTCAAACCATCGTTTTGCAAACTCAATGGCCTTGCTCATCTCGGTAGGCCCTTCAATTGGGCAACCCCAGATGGTGCTTACTGTGCCGTTCACCTTAAGGCCGGCTTCCCTTGCAAGCGGCACCCACTTTTCGGCCATAGCCCAGTATTCGGACAGCGACAGGCCCGAATTCTTTTTATGATGTGACTCACTGGTAGATACCATCAGCAATATACGATTGGGCCCCCAGCCTTCTTTCCTGGCCTGTATAGCCCTTTCTATTGCTTTCTCGCGGATGGTGATAGCCGTGATCGAGACAGAGTCGATAAGATGCGCAACTTTTTTGCTGCTGCGGATACCCTTCAGCAGGATATCGGAATCCTTGAATTGAGGCATCCCCTGAGGGTTCCCGAGATTGGTGAGTTCAATATGCTTGTACCCGGCCAGTATCAGCTGCTCGGCAACCCATAACTTGGCTTCGGTAGGGATAAAGGTCTCTTCATGCTGAAACCCGTCCCTAACAGTGATATCTCCCAATGTTACCTTTTTCGGATAATTCATGTCATTTAATGTTAATTTTCGTTATTATCAATTCGGGTTCTGGGTTCCAGTACCCAGTACCCAGTACCCAGTACCCAGTAATCCAGTAATCCAGTAATCCAGTAATCCAGTAATCCAGTAATCCCGTATCCCGCATCCCTTATCCCTCATCCTTCTCCACATCCACTAGCGCCGTGCTGGTTTCAACCATCTGGTTCAGTTTTACATTTACTTTCCTGACAATGCCGTCTGAAGGAGCGCTTATCATGTTTTCCATTTTCATGGCTTCAATGATCAGCATTACTTTGCCTTTCTTCACTTCTTCACCTTCCTTTACATTGATCCTGGTTACTTTGCCTGGCATAGGGGAAGTAATATGGCCTCCCTCGAGGCCCAAAGCATCGAAAGATGAAGAAGAAACAGTTTCGGTCAGAAGATCGGCCCTGTGCATGGAATACAGGAATCCACCTGCATTCACCCAGGCATGGTCGCCCTTGTCCTCCGACACAAATACTACATGGTCATGCCCGTTGATGGTAAAGGCCATACGGTTATTTTCCCAGCTGTCGATATTGCAATGGAACGGTTCTCCCTGGATTTCAAATATGAAGATGTTCTTTCCCTCCCGGCTGATCCTGACTGCAATTTCCCTGTCGTCGGATTTCAATACTATTTTCATCAGGTTGCGCCAATAACCTATCTGCTGCCACACTCCCGCATGCCCGCTGCCGGCCGACAGTGAATTGGTAAGGCTTGCCATGAGGTAACCGGCAAGGGGGACATACAATGGGAACTTTTCTTTTTCCGCTTCCATCCCTGCTATCAGGCCCTGCAGATGCTCATCGCAGAACCTGGTGGAAATGGCATTGGAAACAAATGCTTCACTTTGCAGCAAGGTGATCAGGAAGGAAATGTTGGTCTTTATGCCGTGAATAATATAATCCTGCAATGCGCTTACCATGATCCTTGAAGCTTCTTCCCGGTTCTCCCCCCAAACCACGAGTTTGCAGATCATGGGGTCGAAAGAACTCTTGATCTCCGTTCCAGCAATGATCCCTGTATCGATCCTGGTCCCGGGGATCCCCGGTTCTTTGTACAGGCTCATTTTCCCGGGAGAAGGCCGGAAGTTGTTCGAAGGATCCTCGGCATAGATCCTGCATTCAATGGCATGTCCTTTCTGCCTCACATCTTCCTGTTTTATCCTTATTGAATGACCCGAAGCAATCAGGATTTGTTCTTCAACTATGTCGATGCCTGTCACCATCTCGGTGACCGGATGCTCTACCTGGATGCGGGTATTCATCTCGAGGAAATAAAAATCAAGGTGCTTGTCGACCAGGAATTCAATAGTACCTGCACTGGTATAGCCCGCTTCTTTTCCTATCCTTACTGCGGCTTCGCACATTTTTCTGCGAACCTCAGGGCTGAGGGTGGGGGAGGGCGATTCTTCGATAATTTTCTGGTAACGTCTCTGTATCGAACATTCCCTCTCGAAAAGATGGATCACGTTCCCATGCGTATCACCCAGGATCTGCACTTCAATATGCCGGGGCTCTTCTATGTATTTTTCAATGTACACCGTTTCATCCCCGAACCAGGCTTTGGCCTGCCTTGCAGTGCTTTCAATGGCTTCTTCCAGTTCCGTGGCTTCATGTACAATGCGCATCCCTTTACCGCCGCCCCCTGCGGCAGCTTTCAGTAAAACGGGGAACCCGATTTTTGGTGCGCTTGCAATGAGTTCTTTCGCAGGGCCGGTAATACCCTGCGTTATGGGGATATTGATCTTTTTGGCGAAATCCCTGGCCTCTATCTTGTTCCCCATGACCTTCATAGCCCCGGCATCCGGACCGATGAAAATTATCCCCGCATCATGGCAGGCCTTCACAAACAGCGGGTTCTCGGCAAGAAAACCATAGCCGGGATGAATGGCGCCGGCCCCGGCCTTCAATGCAACCTCAATGATTTTCGAAATATTAAGGTAGGTTTCACTGAGCTCCGAATGTCCTATGCAGTAAGCTTCGTCGGCATGGCTCACATGCAGGGAATCGTGATCGATCTCAGAGTAAACCGCAACCGTATGTATCCCCATCCGTTTCGCCGTGCGGATTATGCGGCAGGCGATCTCGCCGCGGTTGGCGATCAGTATCTTGTGTATTTGTTTCATGGTTTCTTTTTCGTGATTCGCTCGCATCTTTAACGCGGCTACGGTTCTGTTATTTGCACTAATTGTTTATTTCAGTTGCGTGCTCATTTCGGCTTCGCCGAACGTTCCCCTGATGCCGCTTTTGCAAAATGCTTCGCTAATCTTACATCATTTCTTCACCCATCGCGGTTTTCGTTTCTCAAGGAATGCATTCATCCCTTCCTGGCCTTCTTCCGACGCTCTGATCTCGGCGATCATCCGGGCTGTAAAGTCAATGGCTTCTTTTAACGTCAGGCTGTTGGAGACCTGGTCGATAAGCCTTTTGCAATGGCTCATCGCGGCCGGACCGCTGCTTTTCAGCTGTTCAATGACGGACTGTACAAATGCATCAAGTTCGGAGGCTGGCAGGGAACGGTTTACCAGACCATACTTTTCGGCTTCCTTTCCGGAAATTCTCCGGCCTGTCAGCATCAGTTCCCTGGAGCCGTATTCACCGACCCTCTTGATCACGTATGGAGAGATGCAGGCCGGGACAATGCCGATCTTAACTTCAGAAAGGGAAAACACCGCATCGTCGCTGCAATACGCCATATCGCAGGCCGAGAGCAAGCCGTTTGCGCCTCCAAGTACCGACCCATGCGCGATGGCAACAGTGGGTTTAGGGCAGCTGTAAATAGTATAAAAACACTCTGCCAGGTACAGGCTTTCCTGGTAGTTTTTCTCAAAGGAATTGCCTGCCACGTCTTTCATCCAGTTCAGGTCAACGCCTGCACAGAAACTTTTTCCGTTTCCCCTGAGGATAATGCAGACCACATCATCCATATGCTTTATACCTGTAAACACATCGGTAAGTTCCTGAAGCATGGTTTCATTGAAGGCATTGTGTTTTTCGGGCCTGTTCAGGCGTATGGTGAGTACGCCATCCTCAGTAAAAGTTTCAATCGTTTTGTATATGTTCATCTCTTAATGTTTTCGAACAATTTACCTCAATATCCGTCTTCCGATCCAATCATCCAGTCATCCAGTTATCCAGTCATCCAGTCATCCAGTTATCCAGTCCTCCAGCTATCCAGTCCTCCAACCTACATCCTGAACACCCCGTATTCGGTCTTGTCGTATTTTTTATTCTGTGAGATGGCAATGGCCATGGCCAGCACTTTGCGGGTGTCGGCGGGGTCAATGATGCCGTCATCCCAAAGCCTGGCTGTGCTGTAATATGCCGAGCCTTCATGCTCGTATTTCTGCAGGATGGTATCCAGCATCTTTTGTCTTTCGTCGGCGGATAGCGTTTTCCCCTGTGCACGCAACTGGTCTTCTTTCACTGTGATCAGCACATTGGCCGCCTGTTCTCCCCCCATGACCGATATCTTCGAACTGGGGTACATCCAGAGGAACCTTGGTTCATAAGCCCTCCCTGCCATGGCGTAATTGCCGGCGCCGAAGGATCCCCCGAAGATCACCGTGAACTTGGGCACATTGGCATTGGCAACCGCATGGACGAACTTGGCCCCGTCACGGGCAATGCCTGCGCGCTCATATTGCCTGCCCACAATGAAGCCGGTGATGTTCTGCATAAACAGGAGGGGGATATTCCTCGAAGTGCAAAGTTCCACAAAGTGGGCCCCTTTTAATGCAGTCTCCCCGAACAGCACACCGTTATTGGCCAGTATGCCAACGGGAAACCCCATGATGTGGGCAAATCCCGTGACCAGGGTGGGGGCATACCTTGCTTTGAACTCATGGAACAGGCTTCCGTCGACGATCCTCGCGATGATCTCCCTGGAATCCACTGGTTTCTTCAGGTCGAGAGGGAGTATGCCGTAAAGCTCATCCGCGGGATAAAAAGGTTCCTGTACTTCCTGCATCTGAAGTTCCTGGAACTCCTTCCTGCCGATGGATTCAAAAATATTCCTGCAGATCTGGATGGCATGAACATCGTTCATAGCCATATGGTCGGCCACACCCGATATGCTTGTGTGCACATCGGCGCCTCCAAGTTCCTCTGCGCTGACTTCTTCACCCGTCGCTGCTTTTACAAGGGGAGGCCCGCCGATAAAAATGGTCCCCTGCTTCCTTACAATGATCGTCTCGTCGCTCATGGCAGGAACATAAGCCCCTCCTGCGGTACATGAACCCATGACTACGGCGATCTGCGGAATTCCTTTAGCCGAAAGCCTGGCCTGGTTGAAAAAGAAACGGCCGAAATCGTATTTGTCGGGAAACACCTGGGCCTGCTCGGGCAGGAAAACACCTCCCGAATCAACAAGGTATACACAGGGAAGGCGGTTTTCCATCGCGATCTCCTGGGCACGCACATGCTTCTTGATGCTCTCCTTGATGTAAGTCCCCCCTTTGACCGTAGCATCGTTGGCTACTATCATGGTTTCCTTGCCGTGGATCACACCTATCCCTGTGATGATGCCGGCCGAAGGGAATTCATTATTGTAAAGTTCAAAAGCGGCAAGAGCCGATAATTCAAGGAATGGAGTATTCCTGTCGACCAGCAGGTCTATCCTTTCCCTGGCCAGCAATTTCCCCCTCTCCTTATGGCGTTTGACTGCCTGTTCGGGCCCGCCTTCCCTGACCTTTTCAAGCGTCTGGTTGTATGTGTTCAGGACCTTCAGGTATTCTTCCTTATTTTTTAAAAATTCAGGGGAAGACGTATCTATCTTACTTTCAATACGAAACATAAATCTATATTATCCGGCAACTAATTTAGAAACAATTTTAATAAAAAGAAATTATCTGGCATCAAAATCATCTAATTTTGCAAACAGGATGAATGAATTGGATCAAAATACCGTTTACGGTTCGCATTGGCAAAACCTGGTAACCGATGCCCGGCTTTCGGAAGGGAGACCCCTTCTTGAAAAAGCTATTTCATTTATTAACCTTGATGCTGTCAGGTCTGAATTCCCTTCCCTAATTGCAGCTTCCTGCGAGATCTCTTATATCCTGCTTTGCGAAATGGACCAGGATGCGGAGACCATGGTTGCCGTTATTCTAAAAGATCCCTTCGATAAAGGGAAACTCAGCCTTCAGCAGGTCATTGACCAGTACTCGCCCGGTGTCGGCACACTATTGATGGGGTTGCAGAAAATCGACCGCTTTGATACCCGCAAAGCCCATACGAACGTCGAGAATTTCATCAAGCTGCTGCTTACCAGCTCCGATGACATCCGGGTTATCCTGATCCGCATTGCCAAGAGACTGTATGCACTGAGGCATATTGAAGAAGCGCCTGAAATACAGCAGGCCGATATCCTGACTGAAGCCAATATGCTGTATCTCCCTATCACCCACCGCATCGGGCTGTACAGGCTGAAAACCGAATTCGAGGAGCGCATTATGCGGTATGCCAAACCTGATATATACAGCTTTATCGAGCAAAAACTGGCCGACACCCATGCCGACCGCGACAGGTTTACCCGCGATTTCATCCGTCCGATAGAAGAAACTTTAGCGGAACATGGCTTCAATTGCGAGATCAGGAGGCGAACTAAGTCGATCCCTTCCATCTACAGGAAAATGCAGGCCCAGAAAGTGGAGTTTGAGAAAGTGTATGACCTGTTCGCAATCAGGATAATTTTGAACGAGATTGTTGAAAGCGAGAAAGCCGACTGCTGGAAAATATATTCCCTGGTCACTGATATTTATACCCCGAATCCGCGCCGTTTGCGCGACTGGATATCTTTCCCCAAATCGACAGGGTACGAATCGCTGCATTCTACGGTTATCGGCCCTGAAGGACGCTGGGTGGAGGTGCAGATACGTACAAGGCAGATGGACGAGATAGCCGAAAAAGGAGTTGCCGCACACTGGAAATACAAGGCAGGGGAAAAGGGGGGGGAGGAAACCGACCTTTTCACGGCTATCAGGGAAATGCTCGAATCACCTGTGAACAACCAGGGGGTTATAACAAACAAAGAAAAGCGGGCCCTGTATTCCGACGAGATCTTCATTTTTACTCCCAAGGGCGACCTGAAAAGGCTGAAAAACGGTTACACGGTGCTCGATTTTGCATTCGAAGTCCATACGACCATTGGCCATACCTGCACAGGGGCCATTGTAAACGGCAAAATTGTACCCCTCAAACATACTCTAAGGAACGGCGATACGGTCAAGATACTTACATCCAAAAACCAGAAACCGAATTCGGGCTGGCTGGAGTTCGTCCGCAGTCCGCGCAATATAGCCCGGGTCAAGCATGCTCTGAAAATGGAGCAGTACAAGGATGCCGACCTGGGAAAGGAGATCATCAAGAACAAGGTGCTTCAACTTGAGATGGAGTTCTCTGACCTGGTGATCCAGAAGCTTGTCGATGCATTTGAATGCGAGAATTACCTGGAACTTTACCAGAGGTTCGGGGAAGGTAAGCTTGATCCCCTGAAGATCAAGAAAATGCTGATGGAGCACAAACCGGCGGCCCCGGTTGCTGCGCGTACCACCGAAGAACAATTCCCTGAAGCCATGTCAAAGGTGGTGGCAGGAGATAAGGAATTCCTGATCATTGATAACAGCCACGAATCCTATCACTACCAGTTTGCAAAATGCTGCAGTCCTGTCGCCGGAAATAAGATCTTTGCATTTGTCAGCGTTTACCAGGGCGTGAAGATTCACCGCACCGATTGCCCGAACTCCCGCCAGCTGATCATGCGCTATCCATACAGGATACTGGAGGCCAGGTGGAAAGAAGGATTGCCGAAAGAAACTGTTTATCCTGCCAGGCCGGAAGTGAAAACGCCGTCAAAGAATAGAGGAAAAAAATGAAACAGGAAGCGATTATACAGGTTAAGAATGTTCATAAATCCTTTAAATCGGTGCATGCCGTGAGAGGGATAGACCTGGAGATACTTCCTTCCCAGTTTATTGCCCTGCTTGGCCCGAACGGTGCAGGGAAAACCACTTTAGTTGAAATGATCGAAGGGATACAGAAGCCCGACAAGGGGGAGATCCTGATTACCGGGAAACCCTGGAAGGGAAACGAAAAGGAGTTACGCAGGATCATTGGCCTTTCACTTCAGGAAACACGTTTCATCGACAAGCTCAGGCTGTTTGAGACCCTGAGGCTGTTCGCAAGTTTTTTCGGTTTGGGTGCCGAGCGTTGCGAAGAGGTGATGAACCTGGTCGGGCTGGAAGAAAAGCGGCAGGCTTATGTGGTCAATCTTTCGGGAGGACAACGCCAGCGTCTGGCCCTGGGAGTGGCCCTGCTGAACAAACCGAGAATATTGTTGCTGGATGAGCCTACCACGGGGCTGGATCCCCAGGCAAGACGGGAAGTATGGATGATACTTAAGAAGCTGAAAGATGCCTCGGCCACTTCCCTTATACTCACCACGCATTATATGGAAGAAGCGGAGCAGTTGTGCGATTACATCGTGATCATGGACCACGGTACCATACTGAAAGAAGGGACTTTGCATGACCTGCTGGGGAAGTCATCCGCATACATAGAAGAAAAACAGGAATACAAGGGGCCGCCGAGGAACCTCGATGAATTGTTTATAGAACTGACAGGACGACATCTGAATGAATAAACTGAGAAACAGCCAGCTCTGGCAACTGATACTTGCGAATGCCCGCGAACTCCTGAGGGAACCTGCAGTGCTTTTCTGGGGCATCGGCTTCCCCATCCTCATGTCGCTCGGCCTGGGCGTGGCGTTCACAAAAAAGAAAGATGTGACGGTGACCATCGCCGTGATAGGCCGGAATCACCTTATACATGCGCCGTCCGACAGTGTTTCGGTGATACAGACTTTCCTGCTCAGGAACAAGGCTATACTGAAAGTGGGGAAAGACGGCTCCATTTCACGTGAGCTTACGGTTCCTGACGAAAAGCTTGGAGGTACGAAATATATATTCAGCGACATGAGCTGGAAAAAGGCCATGGTGATGCTGAAACGGGGGAACCTTAACCTGGTGATGGATGAGTCGGGTTCACAAATTCAATACCACTTTGACCCTATGAATCCTGATGCGCAGCTGACTTACCTGAAGTTTTCAAAGCTGATGAAGGATCCTGACCTTATCATCAGGGAATCGGAGACGGAGATCAGGCCTCTTAATGTAACGGGGACCCGGTATATCGATTTCCTGGTGCCCGGGCTGATCTGCATGGGGGTTATGATGGCGTGCATGTGGGGGGTGAGTTATGATATCATTGAGAAACGTTCCAAAAAGCTTCTCCGCAGGATGATAGCGACCCCGATGAAACGTTCGAATTTCCTGGTGGCCCTGATCACCGTGAGGATTGCAATGAATTTTGTTGAATCCGGATTGCTTTTTCTCGTTGCATCACTTGTTTTCCATATTACCATACAGGGCAGCGTGCCCGCCCTGATCCTGTTTTTCCTTTCAGGGAATATTGCTTTTGCAGGGATCGCCGTGTTCCTGTCATGCAATACCGCCAAGACCGAAATCGGCAACGGCCTGATCAACCTGATAAGCATGCCCATGATGGTGCTCTCGGGGATCTTCTTCTCATATCATAATTTCCCCGGATGGAGTATCCCCGCAATTCAAAAATTTCCATTGACTATGATGGCCGACGGAGTTCGGAGTATTTTCATTGAAGGCGCAGGGTTTGGTGAAATCATGCTGCCTGCACTGATCATGCTTGTGATTGGTGTGGCTTTCTTCACGGCAGGGCTGAAGCTGTTTAAATGGCATTGATGTTTCCTGATCTGAGTTGAATCAATGCCCTGCTCCGTGGGACAGTTCAAAGGCTCCTGGTTCGGGTTCATACCCATGATGTGATCCCATGGATTTTTCGGGGTTTTCCTTGCTTTTTATTTGAAAATTTCGTATATTGGCTTCAAATCCAGGTCTTATGGAAAATCTGCTACTTAAGTATATGGCGGAACACCTTTCAAATGATCAGGTCAAGGCGCCGGTTACGAAAAAACCCATAGTCACCATCAGCAGGGAGTATGGCTGCCCTTCCAAACTAATTGCCCAGATGCTCACCGATGCACTGAACAAGAGAGAAAGGGAACCCGATCACAAGAAGTGGAAATTCATTAATAAGGAGGTGCTTGAATCGGCGGCAAAAGAACTCCAGCTTAATCCTGCAGATGTAAAGTACCTTCTCAGTGTGGGAGAAAAAAGCCTGCTTGAGGATTTCCTGGTCTCGTTCTCTTCAAGTTATGTGAGCAATCTAAAGGTCAAACACACCCTGGTAAAGGTTGTAAATACTATTGCCCAGGCAGGACATGTTGTACTGGTCGGCAGGGGAAGTGCGGCTATACTCAGGGGAAGGCCTGTCTCCCTTCATATACGGTTGCAGGCTCCGGTCGAATGGAGGGTAAAATCGGTATGTGAATTGAGGAATGTTGGTCCCGAAGAAGCCATGCATATGATCGAGACTACAGATAAGAAACGCAGCGCATTGTATGAGCTTATCCTTGGGAAAAGGATGGATCCGTATATTTTCGACATGGCGTTTAATTGTGCAAGCCTGTCGAAACACCAGATTGTAAAGGGCATACTGGTCGTGATGGAAGCCATGGATATGCTCTGACCGCGGCATGCTCCCTGATAAATCGTCAATCGTAATTCGTAAATCGCAAATCTTTTCTTACCTTTGCAGCCCTAAATTATTCGGGATGTAGCGCAGTTGGCTAGCGCACCACGTTCGGGACGTGGGGGTCGGAAGTTCGAGTCTTCTCATCCCGACCAAAACAAAGGGCGGTTCATTGGATCGCCCTTACCTATTGCCTCTTTAGCTCAGTTGGTAGAGCAGCTGATTCGTAATTAGCAGGTCGGGGGTTCAAGTCCCCTGAGAGGCTCGGAAAAACAAAAGGGGCTGTCTCTGTATCCTGAGACAGCCCCTTTCTTCATTTCAAGGGGATAGATATGTTGAGTTAAAGAAGATCCTCGAATGTTGCTTCGGTTGGATTTACCGGGGCAAGGACACCGTTTTCACCTGACTTGCTGGTATCGATATCGGGGAAATCAGCTTCGCCTGGAGTTGAAGGGGCAAGATCCTGAAGCAGTAAATTCAGATTATCAACGTCTGAATCGCTAAAGTCAGCTTCAGCAGGAGTTACAGGTGCAAGTGTGCCTGGTGCTGCAACATTTACAACGACTAAATCATTGTCGCTGAAATCGGCTTCACCGGGGCATACAGGCGCTAATCCCTTCAGATCTGACAAACTGATAGCCGAAGCTTCAACTGCTGAACCTGAAGTCTCAATTGAACGGTATGAAAGCAGCCCGGGATTCATCGTTTGAGCTGCGCTGCCGTTTGCAAAGAGAAGACTGGACTGTAATCCTAAAAAGGTCACTATTATATAAAATGTAGTTTTCATTAGTTTTGATTTTTGGTTCTGTTGTTTCTTTGTCGTTTAAACTTGATTCGAACATAAGACGAACCCCTCAGGGTAATGTTACAGTCATTATGACATCCTGGTTTCATTTAACAAAAATTTAACAAAACATTGAAAGTTAAATAATTAAGCTGCAAATATAAACTTTATTTAGACTCGATAAATCAAAAAATCGATGAAATTCCCTTAAATCACGACGAATGGGGGAAAAAAACCGACGAAAATTTAAGATACAGAAAATGAGATGATTACATGTGTAGTTCGGCGATGTTTCCGTTGATCAGGTACTTACCCATGCATTGGGCGGTAAGGCATGAATGAACAGGAAGTATCCCCAGCAAATCGCCGGGGTTCAGCAAACCGAACACCTCTTTGCTCACTTTTAAAACTCCGTGCTCCTGGGAAAGAGCACTGACATAGCAATCATCGAGAGGCTCTGACCAGCCCCCGGCTGAAAGGCTGCAGACTAAACCGAAAATAGTTTTTCCCTTGTAAAAAACCGATTCTTTCGATAAATGAACAGCCCCGCCGTATACAACAATTTCATTTCTGGAAGGCTCTTTTGAGACCACCGGACAGGCAAGGCAAACAGCAATCCTGTTTGTTCCGCAACTTCCGATCACAGTCTGCATCACATCATAAAAGACAAAATTGCCGGGCCGGATCTCGTTCATGGTGCTGAAATCTTCAAGAAGGCTGCATGCCGGGGTATCGCCAACAGAAAGCATAAGGTCGCCCGGTCCGCTGTCAAAATTGTCTTTTAATGATTTAAGCTGGTAGAAGGCCTCCCAGCTTATCATTTCGATCTCCTCCCTCCCCCTGGCATTGTAAGTATGACCGGTATGGGTAAGGAACCCATTGAATGTCAGCATCGAATGTTTCCGGCAGGTATTGATGATACTTTCTATTTTTTCATTGTCGGCTGAAGTCAGTCCTGTCCTGTGGTAACCGGTATCAATTTTAATAAATACCCCTACAGGCCGGTGAATCACTTTCAATACCTGCCCGAAACTCTCCAGGGGTTCCGCCATCGTTACAAGTATATTCAGATCAGCCTTTCCTGAAAGTTCAATAATTTCAATTGATTCGCGGATGTTCAATGGGAATGCAACAGTGATGTCTACCCAGCCTTTTTCAATAAAGTACCTGGCCATGGAAACGCTGGCAACTGTTATTGCACTTACCCCTTCCTCCCTGAACCATTCCCCGACCAGTCCTGATTGATGGGTTTTAAAATGGGGCCTGAAATTTACCCCAAGCCTCCTGGCTTTCTCAGCCATCCAATGGATATTGCTCCTGCAAATGGATTCATCCAGCAGCAGTGTCGGGCGTTGTATGCTGTCAAGCGGGAGGTTCACTGCCTAAAGATAGTCTTTAAAATACTGGTACATCTTCGTATTGAGATGGACCCTGTCTTTCCCTCTTACATTATGCTCATGGCCCGGGTAAATAAAATAATCGACCTGTTTCCCTTCATCAACACATTTTTTAATGAAGGATAAGCCGTTTTGCGGAACCACCGTGCCATCCTGGTATCCCTGTATGATCAACAGCTTGCCGTTCAGCTTCTTCACATAATTCAGCAGGGAAGCGTTTTTATACCCATCGGGATTTGACTGGGGAGTGTCCATGTATCGCTCACCATACATCACTTCGTAATATTTCCAGTCAATGACGGGCCCCCCGCAAACAGCAACTTTAAACACACCGGGATTCCTCACCATCATCGAGATCGTCATGAACCCGCCGTATGACCATCCGTTTATGCCTATTCTCGTGCTGTCGACCCAGGGCAGTGTTTTGAGATATTTTACTCCGCACATCTGGTCCTCCACTTCTGCATCTCCCAGGTGGCGGAACACGGCCTGCTCAAACTCCCTGCCGCGTTCGGACGTCCCCCTGTTATCGAGTGTGAAAACAACGTAACCCTGTTCGGCAAGGTAATTCAGGAACAGCCCAGCCCCGCCCAGCCAGCTGTCGGTGACCATTTGGGAATGTGGCCCCCCGTATACGTAAATAACCACCGGATAATGTTTTGTTGAATCGAAATCCACAGGTTTTATCATCCTGCAATACAGATCGGTGTTCTCCTTGTTTTTAACCGTAAAGATGCTCGTTGTCCCGATCTTATAATCCTTAAGGGGATTGACATCGCTGAGAAGTTCCTGTTTTACGGCTCCTTCTGCATCCAGCATCACAATTTTCCTTGCCAGGCCGGGGTTGGAGTATGAATCGATGAAAAAATTCCCGCTCGTATTCATCTTGATATTATGGCTGCCTGCGGATGAGGTTATCCCTTTAACCGTCCCTGATTTAAGGTCAACCGAACACAGAGACCTTCCGATTGGATTACCCTTATTGCACATGAAGAATACCGTTTCACCCTTTGCATCGGTACCTGTAAAGGACCCCACTTCCCAGGGGCCTTTTGTAAGCTGTTTGAGGAGTTTCCCCGAGGCTTCATAAAGGTAAAAATGATTGTAGCCGTCACGCCTGCTCAGCCAGAGGAAGCGGGAAGGGTCTTTGTTTATAAATACCGGGCCATTGAGGGGTTCCACATACTTTGCATCGGTTTCCAGGAACAGGGTCCGCAGGAATTTTCCGGTGGACGCCTGGTATGATTTCATCCACATGCTGTCCTGTTCACGGTTCAGGATGGATATATAAATAATTTCACCATCGGGGCTCCAGGTTACATTCGTCAAGTATTTTGCAGTATCGGCCCCGGTTTCAAGTTCGATATGTTTGTTTGCACCAGGTGAATAAATGTGAATATTCACGCTATGGCTTTTCTGGCCTGCCATTGGATATTTTGTGCCATCGAGGACTGCAATTGGGTCGGTGATATCAACGGTGGGATAGCTGGCTACACCGGTTTCATTCATGTAGTAATAAGCAAGCTGATCACCGTCGGGTGACCAGAAAGTGCCCTTGCTGATCCCGAACTCATTCCTGTGGACCCTGTTGGATCCATAGGAAACATCGGGGTTCAAGGAGGTTTCAACCTTGTATTCCTTGCCTTTGACGCTGACAAACAAATCGTTCTTCTCAGTGTAGGCGGTATTGAAAGTTTTTGGCGCCACATCTGTATTTTGCGCATTTTCGGGCCAGGAATTGAGTTTTTGCAGTATGCCATCCGCAAGATTAAAACTAAAGAATTTGTTCTTTGAAATAAAACTGAACGTATTGGACTTATATACCGTGATGGAAGGAAAACGGGAGAGTGTATCTTCCTTCGCTTCCTTTAAGCCCTTGTTCAGGGCCGGAAGCCTGAGGATGGTGTCTTTTAATGTGTTATCGGGATAAGCTTTTACCAGGCAGTTTTTCGCTGTGAAAAACCAGTTGTTTTCATCGCCGTTCCATTGAAGCTGGGAGAGGTTTTTTGCAGTGAGCCCGGTGCCGAGAGTGGCTTCTTCCATGCTCATAAGTTTGGTCTGTGCAAAAAGAAGGCCCGGTAAGACCAGGCCTGAAAGAATGATGAATAATCGTTTCATGCCATTAAATCAGTTATAGATTGTAGGAGTTATTTCGCCTTTTAAGACCATGATTCCGTTTTGTGCGAGGGCTCTCATCTCATCTTCGCCGGGGTATATCTGGACCGGCGCAAGTTTATAAACCCTTTCCTGTATCCAGCTTACGAACATTTTATCGTATGCAACACCACCTGTGATAAGGATGGCATCGCATTCGCATTTGAGCACGGTGTACATTTCACCAATGGTCTTGGCGATCTGGTAGGCCATGGCCTGGTAAATCAGCTTAGCCTGTTCGTCCCCGGCTTTTACCCTTTGTTCGACTTCGGCTGCATTGTTGGTCCCCAGGTAGGCTACAAGTCCGCCCTCGCCGGTTACCATCTTTTTGATCTGTTTTACATCATATTCCCCGCTGAAACACATTTTAATAAGCTGGTTAACAGGAAGGGTCCCGCTGCGTTCGGGGCTGAAAGGCCCTTCGCCGTCAACACCCTGGTTTACGTCAATGACTTTCCCTTTCTTATGAGCACCTACAGTCACACCTCCCCCAAGATGGGCTACAATAAGATTCACATCCTCGTAGCGTTTCTGGATGGCACGGGCATATTCCCTTGCTATTGCTTTCTGGTTCAGGGCGTGGAAGATGGAAACCCTTTTAAAAAGTGGATGCCCGGCGATCCTGGCCAAAGGTTCAAGTTCATCAACAACTACAGGGTCGGCAATATATGCTTTGGCCCCGGGAATGTTTTTAATAAGATCATTGGCAATAAGGCCGCCGAGGTTGCTGGCATGCTCTGTCTCGGAATGGATGAGGTCATGGATCATGGTTTCATTGACCTCATAAACCCCAGAAGGGATTGGCTTCAGCACGCCACCGCGTCCAACCACAACCTTTACCTGTTCGAGGTTGATGCCGGCATCTGCCATCTGCTGGAGGATGATGTTTTTGCGGAACTGGAACTGGTCGGAGATCTTAAGAAAAGGCGCCAGTTCTTCGGATGTGTGCTTGATGGTTTTCAGGAAGACCGCTTTGTCGTTCTGGAAAACCGCGATTTTAGTTGAGGTTGATCCCGGGTTGATAGCAATTACCCGGACATTGTCCATTTCCATACTGTTTATTTTTTTTCAGGCTCAGGCATTTTTCGTTTTAAAAACCGACCAAGCTAAAAGATAAGGGATCACCGTTAATGATGCGGCTACTGAGATCCTTAGAATTATCATATGAGGATATAATATCCAAAGCAATGTATAAGGAAAGATCAGCAGGAACAACAGGGCGAAAAACCTGACCAGCATTGGATTTACAGTAAATAATTTTGCATACCCGGCATACACTCCGCCAAGCAGGGCGCCTTCCCTGGTCCTGTATATATCCCTTCCCGTGCGGAGGCCTATAACGCTTTTCCGGATGCTGTATATGAAATATATCAGGAAGCCGATATACATCCATATCAGGAGCCGCAGCCAGGTATCCACGGGAAGTGATGCCATTTGTCCGATACAGAACAATGCTCCGAGGAGCGGCACCCAGGGGACAAAAGGTGTTTTGAAGGGCCTTGGGATATCGGGGCGTTTTTTTCTGAGGAAAATGATGCTGATACAAACAATAGTGAAGGCAAGCAGGGTTCCGATTGAGACCAGTTCGCCCAGTATGCTTATAGGAAGAATTCCTGCCAGGATCATGGCAACCAAACCTGTAAGCATGGAACTGATGTAAGGGGTCTTGAATTTTTTATGCACCCTGGCAAAAACAGGGGGAAGCAACCCGTCCTTGGCCATGGTATAAAAGATCCTTGGCTGGCCTAGAAGCATCACGAGGATTACCGAACTCAGCCCGGCCAGGGCGGCGATCTTGATGATGGGCCTCAGCCAGAACATTTTATCTCCCATGGAATCAACTCCAACGGCGACAGGATCAGGAACCAGGAGCCGGGGATAGGCAATGATCCCTGTGAGGACTATGGCAACGAGGATATAAAGGATAGTAGATATTCCAAGGGATCCAAGGATCCCGATAGGCATGTGTTTCTGAGGATTTTTCGCTTCCTGGGCGGCAGTGGAGACTGCGTCGAACCCTATATAGGCAAAGAAGATCACACCCGCCGCACGGAATATGCCCGACCAGCCGAAGTGCCCCCATTCACCTGTGTTTGGTGGTATAAAAGGCTTCCAGTTGACAGCTTTCACGAAGAAAAAACCGATCACTACGAAGAGGATGATCACCCCGACTTTGGTGATGACCATGACGTTGTTGAAACTGGCCGACTCCTTGATACCAATGATAAGCAGCAGGGTCAGGATCCCGATAATAAACATTGCAGGGATATTCATAATGGCATGAGTCGTGGGAAGAGAGGCCACATCGACTCCCTGTTTGGTCAGGAGATTTAACAGCTCAGTGGTTTTAGGGACCCAGCTAATTGGTCCGGGGGGATCAATGAGTGTGGTCCCTGAAGCTGCAGTGAACTGGACAGGCAGGTTGACCCCCAGGTCCTTGAGGAAGCTTACCATGTACCCCGACCATCCAACAGAAACTGTCGATGCTGCGAAAAGGTATTCAAGGATAAGATCCCAGCCAATGATCCAGGCAAGGAATTCTCCCAGGGTTGTGTAGGCATAAGTATATGCACTTCCCGATATAGGGATCATGCTTGCAAACTCGGCATAACACAGCCCGGCAAAGGCACAGGCTATACCCGAGATGATAAAGGAGATCACGATGGCAGGGCCTGCGTATTGGGCTGCAGCCTGGCCTGTCAGTACAAAAATACCGGCTCCTATGATGCCGCCAATGCCCAGTGTTGTCAGGTTTGTGGCAGTAAGGGCCTTTTTGAACCCCTGCTTGTTATCGGCCGCTTCGTCGAGAAGTTCCTGGATAGGTTTAATGGTAAACAGCTTACTGGCCATAGAATAGAATTAACGGATTTTTATCTGCATGGTCTGAGATAAAGCGTGAAATACCGGCAGCCTTATATCGCAGCTGCCATAATGATGGATGCCTGCTTTGATTCTTCAGTGTCGGAACGGGATGTCAGGACAATAGGGGCGGCTGCTCCGAGTACAACGGCGGCAAGTTGTGCATTGGCTGAGAATCCCCATGACTTGTATAACATATTGCCTGCTTCGATATCAGGTGCGATCAACAGGTCGGCATCCCCGGCCACATCGCTCACAATGCCTTTATGTTTTGCACTTGCGGCGCTGACAGCATTGTCGTATGCAAGCGGGCCATCAATGATGCAGTTTTTGATCTGTCCGCGCTGGTTCATCTTGGAAAGCAGCGCTGCGTCTATTGTTGCCTGCATGGCTTCATTCACCATCTCCACAGCAGCGAGGATGGCAACTTTTGGGTTATTGTAACCCAGCTTGTTCATGAATTCGACTGCATTGTTTACGATGGCAATCTTGGTCTTGAAATCAGGGGCGGGAATCATGGCAGCATCGCTGAGACCGAGAAGTTTGTGGTATGTTGGTATTTCAAACAAGGCAAAATGCGACAGGACATCACCTTTCCGTAAACCATTTTCTTTGTCGAGGACGCCCCTCAGAAAAGTCGCGGTTGAAACAAAGCCTTTCATGAGGATGTCGGCCTGCTTTTCCCTGACCATGGTAACGGCTTTTCTTACAGCAAGTGCCTCAGCCTCTTCGTTGATGATCTTCATCTTGCTTACGTCGAGGTTTAATTTGGCCGCAATGTCTTTTATCTTTTTCTCATTACCGATGAGTATAGCCTCAACGAGGCCCATTTTGTCAACGGCACAGATAGCTTCAAGGCAGTGTTCGTCATGGGCAACAGCTACAGCTAATCGTTTCTTTCCTGAGTTTTTTGCTAATCCCTGCAGATCGGTGAGTTTTGTGAGTACGCCTTTTTTGGCTTCAGTCTGGGTAGTCATACAATGTTTCCTCCTTAAAATTTTATTTTGTTATGGTATGTTTATCAGGCTTATCTGACATAGCAAACCTACGGCATTTTTGGCATTTGGACAAACTTTCCAAAAAAAAATCGTTTGAAAAAAATCCATATCTTTGCTTTACTGAAATAACATTCCACTTATGGAACTTCCCTTCTCAGAATCATACCGAATTAAAATGGTCGAGCCAATCCGCCGGACAACCAGGGCGGAACGCGAAAAATGGATAAAAGAAGCAAAATATAACCTGTTCAACCTGAAAAGCGAATATGTTTTCGTGGACCTGCTTACCGATTCCGGTACAGGGGCAATGAGCGACAGGCAGTGGAGCGAGCTTATGCTTGGTGATGAAAGTTATGCAGGAGCTTCTTCCTTTTACAAGTTTAAAAATGCCATTACTGAAATCACCGGACTTGAGTATGTTTTGCCTACTCATCAGGGCAGGGCGGCTGAGAACGTTTTATTCTCGGTTCTCGTGAAAGAAGGAAATATTGTACCCGGGAATTCTCATTTCGATACCACCAAGGGCCATATCGAATCCCGTAAGGCAAGAGCAGTGGATTGTACGATAGATGAGGCTTTTGATACCACCCTTATACATCCCTTCAAAGGGAATATAGACCTTGACAAACTGGAAAAGGTTATGAGGGAGAGCGCGGATAAGGTTCCATTCATCATCCTCACCATAACCTGCAATTCTTCGGGAGGCCAGCCGGTTTCGATTGGAAATATGAAAGCTGTAAGGCAGATTGCCGATAAATACGGCAAGAAGGTCATTATGGATTCGGCAAGGTTTGCCGAAAATGCCTATTTCATCAAGATCAGGGAAGAAGGTTATCGCGATAAAACAATCAGGGAGATCGTAAGGGAGATGTTTTCCTATGCCGATGTCATTACAATGAGCGCCAAGAAGGATGCCATTGTGAACATCGGGGGGTTCATTGCCATGCGTGATAAAGAGCTTTATAAGAGTTCAAGCGTATTCGAGATCGTCTACGAAGGTTACCTTACATACGGTGGACTCGCCGGACGCGACCTGAACGCCATTGCACAGGGTTTGTATGAAGGCACCGATTTCGATTACCTTGAAACCAGGATCCGCCAGGTTGAATATCTGGGAAATATCCTGCTCGGGTATGGGATTCCTATTCAGCAACCAATCGGCGGCCATGCTATTTTCGTTGATGCAAAACGCTTCCTGCCGCATATCAGGAAAGAAGAATTTGTTGCCCAAACGCTTGCAGTACATTTGTTTGTCGAAGCAGGTGTAAGGGGGGTTGAAATAGGTGCATTATTGGCCGACCGTGACCCGGTGACCCGCGAAAACAGGTACCCGGAGCTTGAACTTATGCGGCTCGCAATCCCCCGAAGAGTATATACCAATAACCATATGGACCTTGTTGCTGCCGGATTGAAAAATATCTGGGACAGGAGGAATACCATCAAGAGCGGGTTCAAAATTGTCCGCGAAGCCCCTATTATGAGGCACTTCACCATCGAACTCGAGAAGATCTGAGGGTATGGAAACAGCCCGCAAGAACGCAAGGTACGGCAGGCTATTCACCCAGCTGCAGGAGCTTCTGACCAAAACCCCTGATCCGGATGCAAGAATGGCCACTGTTACCGCCGTGCTTCATAATAAAATGGAATATTTTTACTGGACAGGGTTTTACATGCTGGTCAAAGGCGACCTGATTGTAAGGACTTACCAGGGACCCCTTGCCTGCCAGGTCCTGAAGAAACATACCGGAGTATGCTGGGCAGGGGTGGATGGGAAAAAAACTGTGATTGTGCCAGATGTCGATAAATTCCCGGGCCATATCGCCTGTGACTCTGCTTCAAGATCTGAAATCGTGGTCCCCCTTAAAAATAAAAACGGAAAAATCCTCGGGGTCCTGGATGTTGACAGCAAGACCTTGAATTCTTTTGATCCTGTCGACGCGGAATGGCTTGAAAAGATCGTTGCCCTAATGAACCCCGCCTGATGAATTTCCTTGAGCTTTTTCTGATTGCAGTCGGACTTTCAATGGACTGCTTCGCGGTTTCCTTAAGCTTTGGAGCTCAAAAAAAACTTCAGCAGAAAGATATTCTGCGGTTTTCATTTTTCTTCGCCCTTTTTCAGGCCGTGATGCCCTTAATAGGCTGGATCATTGGTTCAGCAGCGAATGTTTTCCTTGCGAAAGTTGACCATTGGATTGCGTTCTCACTGCTCACATTAATAGGACTGAGGATGATTTATGAGTCATTCAAGGGAGAGGATGAAAAAAGAACCATCGATATCCGTGAATGGAAAACACTGGTTACCCTTTCTTTTGCAACAAGTATCGATGCCCTGGTTACCGGCGTCAGTTTCGGATTCATTAAAGTGAACATGTTCCTGGCGGTTTTTACAATCGGGCTTGTCACCTTTCTGAATTCACTCACAGGTGCGTTTGTTGGTCAGCGGTCGATTCATATTTCACCGAGATGGGCGGAAATCACAGGGGGGCTTGTGCTGATTGCCATAGGCACGAAGATCGTCCTGGAACATCTTTTAATTATCTGATTTAGAATTAAATATAGGAACATGTCAACAATCAGGATTACAAAGGAATTCAGGTTTGAGGCCGCACATGCCCTGAAAGGGTATGATGGCCCATGCAGGAATGTCCACGGACACTCATATGAGTTAGCCGTTACGGTCTCAGGATCACCCATCAGCGATACAAGCTCCCCAAAGTACGGGATGGTCATGGATTTCGGTGACCTGAAATGCATGATCAAATCAAATATCGTTGACGTGTTTGACCATGCTCTCATTTTACACTCCCTTTTTAAAGAGGAGGAAGCATTACCCGTGGGAGAACCATTTACCAATGTGGTGTATGTGGGTTATCAGCCCACCAGCGAGAATATCCTTCTGGATATTGCAGGCCGGCTTCAGGAAATCCTCCCCAAAGGGGTAAACCTTCACCATCTTGTATTGAGGGAGACTTCTTCATCCTATGCAGAATGGTACGCAACAGACCAGGGCAGTTGAAATTTGCCCGGTTTATTTGGGGATCAGGTGAATGTCAAAAGTGGGATCCTCGTTTTGAATTCTGATTACCATGGCTTCTCCGGAAGCTGAATCCTGGTTATAATAGGAAGGGATATAATTCCGTGTAATTTCAGAGCCGGCCAATGGATTGATACGGATCAGATAATGACCGTTATCTATTCCGCTGAACTGATAAAAACCATTATTGTCAACCAATACAGACCGGATTAATTTTACCGTATCCAGGGGCTTCGCTTTATCGTATACTTTAAACAGGTATGCAGTTCCCATACAAATGCGGGCTTCACCGGCGTAGGCATGACCCCGTATGCTGTGCTTGTTGGAATAGGAGAAATAGATCATGATAAGAAGCAATACCATAGCAGCAGCGGCAAGTATAGGATAGAGATTACGGGAATGGTAAAATCCCGCAAACCCTTTTTTAAAACCCTCAATGCTTCCTTTCTTCGTTTCCAGGGGATGTATCCCGGCCTTTATCTTGTCCCAGGCCTGTTCTGGCGGGGGCGGCTCGAATTCTGTAAACGCTTTCCGGTAATATTCTTCTATGGTATCCTTTTCCTGCATGCTTTTACAATATCCTGGTTAATATTTTTTTCAAAGAAGCTTTTGCTCTCCAGAGTTGTGATTTGGAGGTGTTCTCCGAGATGCCGAGCATTTCGCTGATCTCCTTGTGATTATATCCGTCAATGACGAACAGGTTAAAAACGGTTCTGTAACCGGCAGGAAGACCCTGGAGTATCCTCAGCAGTTCGTTATATGAAAGTTTGGACAAGGCATCTTCCTGAAAAGTTGCATCTAAAGTTTCATATTTCAGGCTGACCTCATTCTGGAATTTAAGTTGTTTTGTGTAATAATTCAGGGCTGTATTGACCATTATTCTCCGAATCCACCCGTCAATTGACTCCTTTGAATGAAGTTGCGGAAGATTTTTAAATACTTTAATAAACCCTTCCTGAAGAATATCCTCTGCCTCCATCCTGTTGCGTGAATAACGGAGGCATATACCAAACATAATTGAAGCATATGCTTTATAAAGGGCTTCCTGGCCTCGTGGATCGTTCAGTAAACATTGGTCTAATACCTCGGCCGAAACCTTCATAAAAGGATGTTGAATATAATGAATGGCAAGACGAAGATAAAAAAAATATGCTTGTATAAAAAAAAAGAAGCTGTTCCCCGGAAACAGCTTCTGACTGGCTTTGATAGTTTGCAACCGCAGAACAGCGGCGGCAGGAACTCAATATTTTATAATCTTTTCGTTACAGATCCTTTCGCCTTCAGAAGTCCTGATGACCAGGATGTAAATACCCGGAGATAATGAAGAAAGGTCTGTGAAAAAATGAAAGGATCCCGGGTTGAAATGAGACCGGGAATGAAGCAGGGGAACCGATTGGATTGAATAAACCGTGGAAAGCAGGTCCACAGGTTTGGTTACGGTAAGCGGGGTGCATACTGCGGCTGATGAAGGATTGGGAAACGGAGTTCCGGCTGTAACATAAGCAGATGCTGTGACTTCAGTAATACCTGTAATATTATGATCATAAATACCAAGGACCAGGGTATCAACAACAGGGTTTTGCTCACTGATCCTCACCTGGCTGAACTTTGAGAACTTTCCCGTAGATTCAACAAAAAGCAGGTAATTCCCATACGGGATATCAGGGAAACTGAAATTCCCTGAAGCATCGCTGAGAGTATAATTAATGATATTTTTAAGGGAATCCAGTAACAGGACCTCGCTGCGGTATAAGGTGAACCTGCCGGAGGTCTGGACCTGGCGTTGCACTCTCCCTGAAATTCTTCCGTTACCAATAGTGCTGTCATTAACCCTTTTAAGATAAATGTCAAAGTTGAAAATACTGGTATCTGAGATTCCCATTAATAATGATTGTTGCCAGTAAACCTGCTTAATATAATAGACCGGGGCATATTTTGCTGCATTCAAAGAACCGCTTGTCAGTGCAACTTTGATAATATAATCACCTGCAAGCAAATGAGGAAAGGTGTAGTACCCCAGGTAAGTGAAGGTTACAGTGTCGAATGCCACGACATGATTGTTCAGTAGTTTGTACAGGAAGGCAACCCCGGTATCACCGGTGCTTACAGGGTTATTTATCGGATGGTCCCCTGTAAAAACATGCCCGCCTATGCTATAATACTTTGGGGGATCTATCATCATGCAGGAGGAGTCAGAACAGGGAGCGTCTAATTTATCCCTGGCAATGGAAAGGCAGGCCTTGTAACGGCCTGAAATTGTATAAACGTGAACAGGGTTTCGCTCGGTTGATACGGTACCATCACCAAAATTCCAGGACCAGTGGTCGGGGCTGCCGGTCGACAGGTCAAAGAACCTGAATGTGTTTGGAGTGACGGATGAAGAATCAAGTTTTACGACAAATTCAGCCGAGCACTGGGGATTGAATGATTCACAGATGAAAAAATTAATAATTATACTATGAGACTGAATAGGCTGGGACTGGATATGAAGGACATTGTGGCAATCGTAAGTGCTCACCTCTACTGTATCGCCCAGCCCCGGCAGGTCATGAATGGTGTCGGCATAATTTCCGTTGTCATCGGTATATACTGTTAAATTGTATCCTATATAAGGCACGTTCACGAATACGCTGTGGTTCTTAACAGGATTGCCGGTTGAATCATTCAGGATCTGTCCGCTGACGATTACGTTAATTGCCTTGATCTGGCCGTTGAACATTGGCGCTGCCAGCGCCGGCCGATCTATAGCGGCTGTAATATATACCAGGACGAGCAGGAGAAAGTATACTTTTTTTACTTTCATTTTTTAATGCTTTTTCTTCCGAACTGGTACTGAATACCAACATCAATGCCAAAAGCCTGGGTTGTGCGGTTCCCTGTTTCCGGGGATTGTGCCGGGGATGTCAGGAAATATTTGTAGTAAGGATCGATCAAAAGTCCCCAGTGTTTGGTAAACTGGTATTCGATTGAAAGTCTTACCCATAACTGCCAGTTGGTTGGAAGTCTCGAAGCTGAGTTATCATCCAGTTTTATTAACCGGCCATTCGGGATGTTGATATCAGCCTGGGCTTTCTTTTCATTGATAAGGAAAGAAATTGCAGGGCCGGCTTCGATGCCAAGGCAGAACCTGGGAGTCTCAAAAACTGTATAACCAAGCAACAAGGGGATCTGCAGGTATGTATAACGGTTACGGGTCCGATCATCTGCAATATGGGTCACACTGTCATATATCGCATGATTCCTTGTGACATAAATGATCCTGGAGGGATCGGAAGGATCCGGATAATACCCAATGACTTCCTTGTAAAAACTAACACTGTCGTTGCTGCGGTATTGTATCCTGTAACTTCCTTCATCATAGGTGTACCCAAGACCCAGGCCTGTGCGTATTGAAAATCTTGAATAATGATAGGCTATCCCGGCATTGGCCCAGTAATTGAATTCAGTTGTGCCGGTTCCGTTTGAATGGTATAATGCCATCTCGGGCGCAACACCGATATTGGCCGAGAAGAATGAAGGAACAGGTATTTTTTCGCGTACATATTTAAATACTTCACCTGAACGGATGAAGCTGATAGTATCCAATGAGGGTGAAATGTCAAAAGTTGAGAAAACCAGGGGATCGAGGGAGCTGATATCGGCATTGGTCTCTGCGGTTTCAGTCTCACCGGTATTTTGTAAGGGCTGGCTTGAAACTGGTTCTGAAACAGGAAGACTTTTTTCAATTCTGGCGTTGGACGCTATCAGTGTACCGCCTGCCTGGTCTCGTCTGGCAGGGGCGATTGCCGTTTGAATCGGTTTTACTTCCCTTATTTCCTGACGGGCCAGGGGTTTCGATGAGGCATCACCAGGTTCCGGCAAAACCTTTTCGGAAATATTTTGTTTGGCGGATGGGGGAACCATTACTTTTTCAGGTACACTGTGGCTTACCATCGAAGTGGAAGTGTTACCGGAGAAAAATGCCCAATATGAGAGTGTTGCGACGACGATAAGGCTTCCCGCTGTTGACAGGAAAGCCAGCTTGGAAACATTGATAAAATTAAAATGTTTCAATTCCCTGATCAGCAACTTCAAATTCAGGCTTTTCCAAACTCCGGGAGAAGGGGTGAACTCCTGTTTCCCTATGGATTCCCTGAACAGGTCGTCAAGATTCTTTCCTGATCCGGAATTATTTGATGGTTGACTCATTTTATTTTAAGTTCTTTTTCAGTCTGTTTTCTTCAATTTTATTCTTCAGCCACCTTCGGGCCTTGAATAGTTGAGTTTTTGAAGTATTCTCCGATATGCCAAGCGCTTCCGCGATCTCCTTATGACCGTAATCTTCAAAAATATGCAGGTTGAAAACCGTACGGTAACCCGAAGGGAGCTCCTGTATCAGTTTCAACAGCAATGCCGGGTTATATTCTTCAGGAAATTCGATGACCTCATTCATGTCTATGATCTCTGTTTCCCTGATCTCGTCAATCTTCTCATGACGTGCGATCTTATTTCTTTTATTAATGTAGTTGATCGCATGATTGACCACAACCCGTTTGATCCAGCCGGCCAGCGAACCTTCTCCGCGGAAGGAGTGAATGTTCTGAAAGACCTTGATAAAAGCCTCCTGCAATATGTCTTCAGCTTCATCACGGTCCCGACAGTAGCGAATGCAAACACCAAGCATTAAAGGGGCAAATGTGTCAAATAACAATTTCTGCGCCTGGCGTTTACCTGCAATACAGTCCTTCACTATTTTCTCATCGATGACCATTGACAGGACTTGATTTAAGACAATCCTTAATCCGCAGGGTTGCCTGTAATTCTAATTATCTATTTGACATTATGATACACTACTATTCGATGCTTCCCCTGAATTTCTCAAAATTTCTTAAATAAAACTCCCGGCCTTTATTACTCATGATTCCATGCAGATGATAAATGAACAACTCATGAAAAATTTCAAAAGAATTGAGTTCGTCGGCCGAAAACAAATCATTATCAAAAAGACTCTCTATCCTGAAGAGGTGGAGCCTGGCGATAACTTCCGCATTAAGGTCCTTTCTGTATAGCCCTTCCTTCTTTCCCTTTATCATATTCTTAAGGGTATTCTCGAACATTGTCTTACGCCTGACTTCCCTGATTTTCATGAAAAGATCAGGATAATACTTCCGGATGTCATAATCCATGGATGGATTATAATCCTGGATCATTTTCTTGATGGACTTATATATTTCGAATAATTCTTCAATCGCGTTTAATTTGAGGTACAGTATCTCATCAAACAACTTGGAATTGCCTGAATGTTCCGTAAGGAGCACCTGGTTCACAAGGTCTTTTTTATCCTCGAAGTATTCGTATAAAGTTTTCTTGGAAACACACAAATGGCGTGCGACATCATCCATTGTCACACTTTTGATACCATAGCGGTGGTAAAGCCTGCTTACTTGACCCAATATGCTTTGAACCTTGTCGCTCATAAGACAAAGATAAAAAATAATATCAGGGAAACTTTTTTTGGGTAAAAAGTTTCAGGCTGCTTTTCAACTCTTAGTGCTGGTAGATATTTGATGCATTCCTGTAACCGGAAAGGTTTTTATACCAGTCGGGATAAGAAACTCCGTTGCTCGTTGCCCATTGGCCAAGATGAAGATATGTAAGGAGGATGTCGGCAGATTCCTTCGCATAATCAAAATTTTCATAGATGCTTATAGCCCATGGGAGGTTATTTGCGGTTTTATAGTATCGTCCCTGCCCTGGAATGCTGGTATCATCTCCCGTCCCCAGTATTGCCTCGTTTGCAAGGACAGTAGGCGCGCGATCGGGCAGGTGAACTTCCTTGCCGCGGTCCCTGTTGAGAATAATGAATGGATTGAAGCTGCCGATGTCGAGATCGGAAACGGAATATGTATTCTGTGTGAACAACATGGTAATCCTGATGGTATCGGGGGGTAAATAAGGAAGGCCGATAACAGTATTGATCATCCCGTCAGTACTGTTGAATGCTTTAAAATCATTGTCGGTAACAATAACGGTTGGTTTATTCTGCCCTGATTCCAGTCCGTTTGCCGCCAGTGTTATATAGTTGTCAAAGATGGAATACCCGCTAGCTGTTATTGCTGAAGAAGGAATATTTCCATTGGCCAGCTGGAACCCAAAACCGCTTGGGAAAGAGGCCCCGGCAGCCCTCAGTATAAAAGTGCCATCGCATTCCACAATTTTATTTTGAGCATTGGTGATAGTATTGAAGTGGTAATTCACAACAAGGTCGTTAAAATCATAATCTCCCTGGTTGGGCCAGAGGTCTTCAAATGCCAGGCTTCCGCTTCCGCCCGACGGGAATGGATTGTTATATGCTCTTGCAGGGTCATTCGGGTAATCATCATAACTGTTGGGAACGCCGTCACCATCACTGTCGCTGCTCAATGCGTAACTTACATCGGTATTGTATAATGCTCCTGTAATCGTTCCGTTATAATGGCTGGCAGTTGCATCGGTTGCCGTGCTTCCGCTTCCTTCATTGAAATGCCAAAGGGCTTTGATCCCGGTTTCACTTCCTGTCCATGGTGTTGACATGCTTGTATTGACCTGCTGGGCAGTAAGGGCAATGTTCCAGATACTCACTTCATCGATCAGGCCCTGGAAAAACTTCTGCCCGCCGTTATCTGATCCAATCGAAATATTCCTGGCGTTGTTGACCAGAACAGAACTTACAGAGGCTGAATTTTTAAGAACGCCGTTCACATAAAGCGAAAGCGTGCTGCCATCATAAACACCTGCAATGTGGTACCATGTGTTCAAGGTGGGCTGTCCTGCCCCCCAATTGATCATGGTCGATGTAAAGTTCCCGGTGTAAATGCTGACCTGGAATCCTTTATACAGATCCTGCCCCAGCCCGCAACCGTCCCAGTCTCCCTTTTGTAAAATCTTGACCGACTGCTGACGCGTTGGTTTTACCCAGGTTTCGAATGAACATTTGTTGGGGAAGTTCAGCCCGGAAGAACCCGGGATTGAAATCCAGTCGGTAGTCCCGTTAAAATTCATGGAATAATTCACCGACTGGCTTTTTGTTGACGGGAAGGTAAAGTCGGTCAGGGGCCTGCTTACAGGCACAAGTATTGAGTTGATCATTACATTATTTTCAAATGTCGGCAAAGCCACGGAGAAATCATAATCAGAAGCATTCACTGCAAAAAAAGCTTTCATATAAAGCCGACTTTCATCTCCGGATGAGATCCTGACGACACCGGCAGGGATATTATGCAAGCGGAATTGGATATTGTCGGAAGTATTCCAGGTGAACGTATTGCTTACTTTCAATGTCTTCATACCTGACTGGGGGATATCATCAGATTTTTTATGACAGGAAGACATCAAAATCAAGGCGGCAAAACCAAATAAAAGAAAACGTTTCATAATTTCTAATTAAGATTCAAAAGTACATCAACAAACAGCAGATTACAAGCTGTATTTCGCAAGTGTAGCAAATTATCCATTTTCCGTCGACAGCTTTTTTGAATATGTCAAGGAAAAGCGGAAACGATTTCTCTGTAGAAAGTTTTTAACTGCGGGAAATTTGATATCTTTGCAGTCTGAAGTAAAACCGGACTTTTTATAGCAAAAACCGATTAAACAATACGTGATGAAGAAGATTCTTTTGATCAGCGGCATGATCATATTTTTAGTTTCCTGTGGAAGCAATCCAGGGAATAAACAGGCCAGGCTTGATGACCTGAAAAAGCAGAGAGACAAACTTACCACCGAGATAACCAAACTCGAGATTGAGATCAACCCACAGGGAACCCAGCCTGCAACAATCGTGAAAACCATGGATGTGGTGAAACGTCAGTTTGAACATTACATAGAAGTCCAGGGAAGGATAGACGGGAATGAAAATATTGGTGTTGTCCCCCGTAACCAGGGCGGAGTTGTAACCAGGATATATGTCACCCAGGGGGATCACGTGACCGCCGGCCAGGTGCTTGCCGACATGGACAATGAAGTCCTTAAGCAAACCTTAAAGGAACTCCAGACTTCACTTGATTATGCTACTGATATGTACAATCGCCAGAAGAACCTCTGGGATCAGAAAATAGGTTCTGAAGCACAATATCTCAGTGCCAAGAACACCAAGGAGTCCATTGAAGGGAAGATGAATACCCTGAAGGACCAGCTTGATATGTCAAGAATCGTTTCGCCAATCGAAGGAACGGTTGAGGATATTCCCATTAAAGTCGGGCAGATGGCATCTCCTGCCTCACCCCAGCCCTGTTTCAGGATCGTTAATTTTTCAAGGGCCAAGGCTGTCGCCGACGTAAGTGAAGCGTATTCCAATAAGATCAAGACAGGTGACCCCGTCAAGGTATACCTGCCGGATCTTAATACAGAACTGAATGCCACTGTCAGTTTTTCAAGCAAATATATCAATCCCACCAACCGTACATTCACTGTCGAGGCAATTCTTCCCCCTGCATCGGGTTTGACTTTCAGGGCAAATATGATCGCTGTGGTAAGGATCAAGGATTACGATAACAAAAACAGCCTTGCAATCCCCCAGAATTACATACAGACTGCCAAAGATGAAGGGCATTTTGTTTTTATTGCTGAAGTAAAGGACGGAAAGACCTGTGCAAGGAAACGCATCGTCACTCCGTTTATCACCTATAACGGACTTACCGAAGTTCTGGATGGCCTTAAGGAAGGGGATAAAGTGATCACCACCGGCTATAAAGACCTTTACGACGGTCAATTGATTTCCTTCTAAAGACCTGATTTACTATGAAGAAGCCAGAAAAACTGAAAGAATTTTTTGCCACCAGCTGGGCCATCGATAATAAGTCAAGCATTTACGTGCTTACTATTATCATCACCATGCTGGGGATACTGTCTTATATCAATATCCCAAAGGAGCAGTTCCCCGAGATTGTGATCCCTACAATCATCGTGAACACAGTGTATCCAGGCACTTCTCCTGAAGATATGGAAAACCTGGTGACCAGGCCTATAGAAAAGGAATGCAAATCGATACAGAACGTAAAAAAGATCACCAGCAATTCGATCCAGGACTTCTCTTCGATCGTCGTGGAATTCACAACCAATATCCCGGTCTCCGAAGCAAAGCAGAGGGTCAGGGATGCGGTTGACAAGTCAAAATCGAAACTCCCGAACAATCTTCCGAATGATCCTGATATCGCCGAGGTAGATATTTCGGAAATCCCGATCATGAACATCAACCTTTCGGGGGATTATGATCTGCAGAGGCTGAAAAAATACGCCAAGGATGCCCAGGATAAAATAGAGACCCTTCCCGAAATTACACGTGTGGATATTGTAGGCGCCCTGGACCGCGAGATCCAGATAAATGTCGATATGTACAAAATGCAGGCTGCATCTGTTTCATTCAGGGATATTCAGAATGCAATTGCAGCTGAAAATGTAACTGTTTCGGCAGGCACGATCACGAATTTCGGCATGAAGCGCACACTCAGGGTCACCGGGCAGTTCAAGTCGCCCGAGGAGATCAATGAAATCATCCTTAAATCATCCAGCGGGGCTACAGTTTATATAAAAGATATTGCAGAAGTCAGGGATTCCTACAAAGAACAGGAAAGTTTTGCCCGTTTTGAAGGCAAAAACGTGATCACCCTTAATGTCATTAAAAAGAGCGGTGCCAACCTCCTTAACGCCTCCGACGAGATCAAGGGCATTATTAAGGATATGCAGAAAACTTCTTATCCCCCTGATCTGAAAGTTGAGTTAACCGGTGAGCAGTCGAGATTCACCAGGAGCACCCTGGAAGAGCTTAACAATACCATCATCATCGGGTTTCTGCTGGTTACCGTTGTGCTGATGTTTTTCATGGGCCTGAACAATGCCTTCTTCGTAGCTTTATCGGTGCCTCTTTCAATGTTCGTGGCATACCTCGTAATGCCCGGGCTGGGATTCACCATGAACATGATCGTGATGTTCGGATTCATCTTCGCCCTGGGTATTATCGTGGATGATGCCATTGTTGTGATCGAAAACACACACCGTGTGCACCGGCACATACCCGATATTAAATCGGCTGCGAAATATGCTGCCGGGGAGGTTTTCCTTCCGATACTTTCAGGTACATTAACCACACTCGCGCCATTTTTCCCCCTGGTCTTCTGGCCGGGTATTGTCGGGAAATTCATGCACTACCTCCCTGTGACGCTGATACTTACTCTTTTTGCCTCGCTTTTCGTGGCCTACATCATCAACCCGGTATTTGCTGTCACTTTCATGAAGCATGAATATGACGGGGAGGAATACAAGCTGAAAAAGAAGCCCTTCCTGGTAAGCACCGTGCTTCTTGCATCCTTTGCCGTGTTGTTTTACATCGCCAGGGTGTTCACGATGGGAAATCTGCTGATGTTTGCCCTTATCCTGAACGTGGTGTACAGGCTATGGCTGAAAAATGCTATCATAAAGTTCCAGAGCGTGTTGTGGCCTTCAGTCCTTAATTTTTATGAAAAGCAGTTGCGATTCTTCCTTAAGGGACGTAATCCTTACTATCTTTTTGGAGGAGTAGTCGCGCTCTTTATTTTTACCCTTATGCTTTTCGGGTCGTTTAAGCCCCAGGTGCTGTTCTTCCCGAACAACAATCCTGCAACTATCTTTATTTACATAAAAATGCCTGTTGGGACCGACCAGAAAGTCACCGATTCAGTGACCAGGATTGTCGAAGGCAGGGTCACCAGGGTGCTTGGCAAGGACAACCCCGTGGTGGAATCCATTATTGCCAACGTTGGGCTGGGTGCAGGTGAAAGTTTCTTTGACCGTTCTGTCTCTCCTGAGAGGGGCAAGGTTACCGTGAATTTCGTCGAAAGCAAGGACAGGCATGGAATAAAGACCCTTGATTACATGGACCAGATCAGGGCCAATCTTCAGAATATCCCCGGAGTGACCCTTTCGGTTGAGAAGAATAAAATGGGGCCTCCTACCGGCAAACCTATAAACATCGAAATTACCAGTGAGAACATAGAAGATCTTATCACCGCTTCCAAGGAATTCCTTATTTACCTCGATTCATTACAGATCCCCGGCATCGATAAGCTGAGGTCTGATTTCGACGAAAGCAAACCCGAGATCGTTATGGATGTTGACCGCATCAGGGCTAACCGTGAAGGGCTCAGCGTTGGGCAGATCGGGATGGAACTCAGGACTGCCATTTATGGTTACGAGGCATCCAAGTATAAGGAAGACGAAGATGAGTATCCCATACAGGTAAGGTATTCCGAAACACAGCGTAAGAATGTCAATAATCTTATCAACGCCCGGATCACTTATCGTGACATGACCTCCGGACAGTTAAGGCAGATCCCAATCTCGGCTGTTGTACAGGTAAATTACCGGGACACTTACGGCGGTATCAAGCGTAAAAACCTCAAACGGGTTATAACACTTTCGTCGGATGTGACTTCTGGTCATACCGCGAATGAGGTCTTAGCCACTATTGGGGCTGCTTTGAAGACCTATAAGCTTCCAAAAGGCGTGGAAGTAAACTTCACAGGTGAAAGGGAAGACCAGGCCGAAACCATGGCCTTCCTTATCAATGCGATGATAATTGCCCTGGGGTTGATCTTTTTTATCCTGATTACCCAGTTCGGAAGCCTGAGCAAGAGCCTTATTATTCTGAGCGAAGTAATCTTCAGTATTATCGGGGTATTTATCGGGATGGTCGTCTTCCATATGCCATTCGTCATCACCATGACCGGTATCGGAATTGTCGCACTGGGAGGCATTGTCGTAAGGAACGGGATACTGATAGTGGAATTTGCCGACGTATTAAAGGCAAGGGGGAATTCATACCGTGAAGCTATTGTTGGCGCAGGGAAGACCAGGATAACACCCGTTATACTCACCGCAACAGCAACCATGCTTGGGCTGGTTCCTCTTGCTGTAGGGTTCAACATCAATTTCGTTACCCTGTTCTCTGAACTGAATCCTCATATCTGGGTGGGGGGCGACAATGTGACCTTCTGGGGCCCTCTCTCATGGACAATCATCTTCGGTTTAAGCTTTGCCACATTCCTTACCCTGATATTCGTACCGGCCCTTTTGCTGATCGATGCACAGGCCACAGTCAGGTGGAAACGTAAGAAAGATTTGAAAAGGATGAAGAAACTCGGGACTCGTTAACAGTTAACAGTGAATAGTTAATAGTCACTATTAACCAGTCACCAGTCGCTAGTCACCAGTCCCAAGTGACATTCACTATCTAAAATTGCTCCAGCAGTTTGTACAGCCTTGTTTTCTGGCTGAGGACCATGAATATTGACTGCATGTAATTATTGTTTGCGGTCAGGAACTGGGAATACCTCTGGTTCAGGTCGGTGCTGGAGGAAATTCCCTGCCTGTATTTAGTCATGGTCTTGGTATAGATCTTTAATGCAATATCAAATCCCTTTTTCTGGTTGAGATAAATGGCATAGGCGTTACTGAAATCCTTCCTGGCCGTTTCAACCTGCAATTCAAGGCCGACCCTCATCTTTTCATCGATGACTTTAGTTTTTTCAACATTAAGCCTGGCCTGGTCAACTGCGTATTTACGGCTTCCACTGCTCCAGATAGGGACCTGGAGAGACAAACCCCAGTTTGTGGTCCTGTACCAGGGATACTTATCGCTGAAAAAGGCCCATGAATTCATTGAAGCGCTGGCCGCGATACCCAGGAAGCCGGCCAGGGTAGGCTGGTAAGCGGTCTTGGAAAGCTTGTACTGCATCAGGGTGAGATAATCGCTCTTCTTTAACAATGTATAATCTATGTTTCTCTGGTAGTCGAAAGGCTGGCCTACCAATGCATCCCTGTCGACCTGGGCAAGGAAGAAATCAAGATTGTTGGTAAGTACCAGTTCCTGCTCGTCTTTGAGGCCGATAACGAATTTAAGACTGGCATAAGCCACGTTCCTTGCGCTTTTGGTATCGGTCAGCTGGGCTTCCAGGTTCGACCTGTTCAGGTCGGCCTGGTCCACATCGATGTCTTCAATAAGGCCCTGGGCCTGGGCTTTCCTTGCCTCATCCACCAGCCTGCTTACGACCACGTAGGTGGAATCCAGGATCTTGATCGCTTCGTCGGTGACCAGGAGCTGGTAATAAGCATTAGCAACCAGGTCGCGTACGTCGACCTTGTCTTTTAAGTTCTTCTGCTTGGCTGTTTCCAGATAAGCCTTTGCAGTCTGCAATCCAACCAGGTACTGGCCGCTGTAAAGGAGCTGATTCAGCTGAAGAGCCCCCTGTACATTGTACTCCACATATAATGACATGGGAACATAATCAGGACCATCCTTAAATACAGCAGGAGCCATCTGTTTAAGGAAATTCGGCATCAACATCGTAGGGACGCTCAGGTAATCCATATACGATGCAGTTCCGTTGATCTGAGGAAGCCCGATAGCAGTATTCTGTTTTACCATCTTACCTGCAATCTTCACATCGGTTGCAGAATTCTTCAGGTCATAATTATTCTCATAAGCAAAATCCTGTGCCTGCTGAAGAGTAAAGGATACCGTTTGTTTAACCTGGTTTTGAGCAGTGAGCAAAGTAGATTGAAAAGTCAGTAACAGCAATACACTACAAAACAGTTTATTGAAAAATGACCACATGGTTTATTGAAGTTTTTATAGGTTCAGATTGATTTTTTTAGCTTCGTAATAGGCAAGCCCAGCTTCTGTAGCTATTCCGCGGATGAAGTTATCGATCATTACATCAAAAAGCGTTCTGAATGAAAATTTCTCGGCGGGGAAGAACTCGGGATTATGAAGATCCATAAGCCTTCTGATATATAAGCGGGCTACCAGCTCAACGCTCAGATCGGTCCTGTACATGCCCTGGGTTATCCCTTTGGTGAGGTTTACCTGGATCTTCTGAAAAATGAACTCTATCCGCTCATCCATATGCTGATGATAGATCTCCGGATAGTATTTCTTCAGGTCAAATGTCATGGAGGGGCTTATATCCCTGAAATGTTCACCGAGTTCCTTGCTCACTGTCAGAAGGATGTCAATTGCATTAATGCCATCAAAATTATACTGGTCAAAAATAACCTCAAAATTCCGGCGCTCGAGTTCGAGAAGCTTTCCCACAAGTTCCTGCTTGCTCGAAACATACTCGTATAATTTCTTTTTTGATAAGCCCAGATCCCTGCAAATATCATCTATGGAGACAGACCTGACGCCGTATTTGTAAAAAAGTTCTCTTACCCTCTCAAGTATGTCTTTCAGCGTGTTATCCATCAGTAGGACCTGATTATTTATAAGTTTATTTAGAATCTGCAAAGATAGGAAATTCCGGAATTCAGAAACAAAACACTTACAAAAAGTTTCTTCATCTCCAACCAAAGCAGCTATCACAAACTTCGGCGGTTCGCCGTGAATTAGTACATTTGAAGGAGAAAATTCAGGCAATGAAACAAATAATACTAAACCTTTTTTTGGTCCTGGCAGGCTTACCTGCTTTTACACAGCTGGATTGGCAAACATGGTATGAGCGCTCAGGGGGGGCCGAAACACCGAGGTATGAGCAAACCATTGATTTTTGCAAAAGACTTGCTAAGGCCTCAATAATGGTTCATTACTCGGTTTTTGGGAAAAGCGCCCAGGGCAGGGATTTACCCTTGCTTATCATTGATAAAAACGGCCTGACCGACCCCTCTTTAATCAGAGAAAAAGGCAGAGTGGTCCTGTTGCTGCAGGCCTGCATCCATCCCGGCGAGAGCGAAGGAAAGGATGCCGGCCTTATGCTGGTCAGGGATATCGTTATAGGTAATGTTACAAATACGGTTCATAAAACCGCCGTTTACCAGCATAAAACCAGCGATGCCGTTCTGAAAAACCTCCTGGATAGTGTTTCCATTGTTTTTATCCCGATTTTCAATGTTGACGGCCATGAACGCTTTGGCCCATACAACCGTATCAACCAGAACGGGCCCAAAGAGATGGGGTGGAGGGTGAATGCAAACAACCTTAACCTGAACAGGGATTATCTTAAAGCAGAAACTCCCGAGATGCAGGCCTGGCTGAAACTTTTTAACCGCTGGATGCCCGAATTATTCATTGACAGCCATACTACCGACGGGGCTGATTATCAATACGTCATCACCTATCTTATGGAGGTCTTCGGCGATATGGATGAGGGGCTGTCAGGATGGGCCGCTACGCGTTTTATCCCTGAAATGAGAGATCATCTTATGAGCAGCGGGTTCCCTGCATTTCCGTATGTAAATTTCCGCAGGTGGCATGATCCTAAAAGCGGGCTCATCAGCAGTGTTGCACCACCCATGCTTTCACAGGGCTATACGGCCCTGAGAAACAGGCCCGGCCTTCTCATCGAAACCCATATGCTGAAACCATACGACAAGCGGGTGGAAGGGACTTACGAATGCATTAAAACCTGCCTCGAGATATTGCAAAAAGAAGGGAAGCATTTGCAGATGCTTGAAAAGCAGGCAGACCGTTTCCTCGAATCAGGTGATTTCCTGAAAAAGCCCTTTCCTCTCCAGTTTGAGACCAGTATGACCGACAGCATAATCATGGATTTTCTCGGGTTTGATTATAAGGCGGTTAAGAGCGAGGTCAGCGGTGGTGAATGGATACAGTACAGCCATACCCCGGCCACCTTTAAAATTCCTTATTTCTCTGCTGCCAGGCCTGTTGTAAGCGTGAACCTGCCCCTGGCTTATATCATTCCTGTTGAATGGGAAGGGGTCATTGACAGGCTGGTACTTCACGGAGCCGCCATACACCGGATCCCCAGGGATACGGTCATCAGCATACAGGCTTATAAATTCAGGAACCCGAAATGGCAGCAGTCTCCCTACGAAGGCCACCATGCCCTGACCAATATCGAGTATGACGAGATCACAGAGCTCCGCCTGGTCCCCAAAGGCTCGGCCATTGTGATTTTGAGCCAGCAGTGCGGACGTATCATCCCTCATTTCCTTGAGCCTAAAGGCAATGGTTCAATGCTTTACTGGGGTTATTTTGATGCAGTTTTCGAGCAGAAAGAATATGCTGAGAATTATGTGCTGGAACAAATGGCATCAAAAATGTTGATCGAAAATCCCATACTCCGCAAGGAGTTTGAAACAAAGAAAGCTTCTGATACCACTTTTGCCAAATCGCCCCAGGAAATACTTAACTGGTTTTACAAACAGTCACCCTATGCCGACAGCCGTCAGAGGATCTACCCTGTGGCAAAAATCAGCGACAGGAAACTGCTGGATGCGTTACTTGGTATGTAGGTTTAAATAACCATAATCCTTTTTTCACCGGGGATGATCCTTCCTATTACTGAGGCCATCCCCCCGGCAGCGAGAGCCGAACATGCCCTGACTGCCTGTTCCTGCGGTAAGGCAACAAGCAGGCCTCCCGAGGTCTGGGCATCGGCCAGAAGAAGCTTAACCATTTCGGGGACCGAAGGCCCGCAATCCAGCATGCCGCTGACAAATTCCAGGTTGTTTTTCGTGCCGCCGGGTATCATCCCGGCTACGGCATAGTCCCATGCAGAAGAAATCAGGGGAACTTTTTCCCAGCTGATCTCAGCATTCAGTCCGCCGGCCGAGAGCATCTCCTTCAGATGCCCTAGAAGACCGAACCCGGTAACATCTGTGCAGGCGTGTACATCGAATTGCTTAAGGATCTCGGCAGGTCTTTTATTCAGGGCACACATGATCTTAATTGCTTCCTCTGCCGCTTCCCTGCTTGCATAACCTCGTTTTACCGCTGTGCTGATGATCCCTGTCCCCAGGGGTTTTGTCAGTATCAGTGCATCCCCGGCCCGGGGTGTTGAATTCTTCCAGATCTTATTTGGATGTACTTCCCCGCTTACAACCAGGCCGAACTTTGGTTCTTCATCCTCTATACTATGCCCACCGATGATTGAGATCCCCGCTTCAGCTACTTTTTCGGTTGCCCCGAGGATGATGCGCTGAAGCACTTCAAACGGGATCTTCTTTTCAGGGAAGGCAACTATGCTCAGGGCAAAAAGAGGGGTGCCTCCCATTGCCCATATGTCGCTGAGAGCGTTAGCGGCCGCGATTGCCCCATAAAAGTAGGGGTCGTCAACAACCGGGGGAATGAAATCCACAGTCTGGACAAGGGCTTTCTCCTCGCTGAAAAGGAAAACGGCAGCATCATCAGAAGTTTCAGTCCCTACCAGCACATTTTTCCCCATCGGAGGAGGAATGTTTTTCAGGATCTTCTCAAGCGCCTGGGGCTTGATCTTGCAGGCGCATCCCAGGGCATGGGTATATTCGGTCAGCCGTATTTCTTTAGTTGTGTCTGCGGATGATGTTCCGGTTTCTGCTCCGCTGAAGGGTTGGCTCTCGAATGGAAAACCTGTTTCTTTTGTTATTGCGGATAAGTTTTCGGTTTCATAAACCCCGGAGGGTATATTTGCGGAAGAAAGGCCAGTTGCAGCCCTTTGCACAGGGTTCTGGAAAGTGATACCTGAGATTCCCCTTCCGGCAATGATCTCCACCGCCCTGTCAATATCTTCTGAAGTACTCATCCTGCCCATAGAAAACCGGATGGTTCCCAGGGCATATTCGCGGGGCACATTCATGGCCAGCAGCACGGCCGAAATGGTTTCAAGCCCTGCATGGCAGGCTGCGCCGGCAGAAGCCGCCAATCCTTTCCAGTCATTCAGGAGGACCGAAGCGTCCCGGTCCCTGAAACCCAGGCTCAGGGTGTTTGGCAGCCGGCGTTCAGGATGGCCGTTCAGCCTCACACCAGGCAAAGCTTCGGCTATGCCCCGGTGCAAACGGTCACGAAGGAATTGAACGGGAAGAGGGTTAACGGGATCCGGGATACGGGATTCAGGATTTTGTTCCCTGTTCCCCGCTTCCTGTTCCCTGTTCCCCGCTTCCTGTTCCCTGTTCCCCGCTTCCTGTTCCCCGCTCCCCGCTCCCTGCTCCCCACTCCCCGCTCCCTGCTCCCCGCTCACGAGTTCTGCTGCTTTTCCCAATCCTGCAATCCCCATGATATTCTCGGTGCCGGCCCTGAGTCCCTGCTCATGATCGGCCCCGTGCATCATTTTCCAGAGGTTAATACCCCTCCTGCAAAACAGGGCGCCAACGCCTTTTTGGGCGTAAAATTTATGACCGGCTACCGATAACAGGTCCACATGCATCTTCAACACGTCTACGGGGATCTTCCCCACCGATTGGGCTGCATCACAATGAAACACTATGCCGTGATCCCTGCAAATCCTGCCGATCTCTTCAACCGGCTGGATTGTTCCCACCTCGTTATTGGCATGCATGATACTGGCCAGGATGGTGGCAGGGCGGATTGCTTTTTTAAAATCATTGGGATCGACCATCCCAAAGCTGTCGACCGGCAGAAAGCTGATCTCAAATCCCATTGTGCCCAGGAACCTGCATACCTCGGTAACCGCGGGATGTTCCACTGCCGATGTGATGATATGCCGGCCCTTGCCGGCATGGGCAAAGGCAAATCCTTTCAGCGCCAGGTTGTTTGCTTCAGTGCCTCCGCCTGTGAAAATGATCTCATCAGCATGAGAGTTGAGCATAATGGCAAGGGCCTGTCTTGCATTCTCAACCGCCTGCCTGGCGATGATCCCAAATTCGTGGGAGCTTGACGGGTTCCCGTAGATTTCGCCGAGGAAGGGGCGCATGGCATCCGCAACCCTCGGATCAACGGGGGTTGTTGCATTATAGTCCAGATAAACCGTCATCTTTGCTCTTCTTTAACACTGCCAATATTGCCTTTGCATGGGTGGCAGGGGAGATCCCCTTGAGTTCAAGGCTTATAATATTTTTATTCGGCCTCTTTTCGATTGCTTTCCTGTATGCTTTGTCATAATACTCCAGTACAGTACCAGCCACCATCCTGAAATCACTTTCACTGAGAGCCCGTATAGCCAAATTGTAGCGGTCGCCTCCCAGCCCCTCCCTGATCCTGAAAAGTGCATCCTCAAGGAGGTCTTTGTCATACCCTGCATATTCTGAAACCAGCCTGTTGATCCGTTGGTTTTTATCCAGAATAACTTCTATTAAACGGTTATTTGAGATCTGATCATAAACAGGAGGGGGGAGTGCAACTTTTCCTATGCTCCTGCTTTCATCTTCCAGCCAGATACGCCTTCTGAAATCCATACCCGCCCAGATCCTGTACAGTTCGTTCTCAAACTGTTCGTTGCCAGGCTGGGGCCCCTGTCCCAGTGCGCCGAATACCGAACCTTTGTGGGACGCGAGATATTCAAGGTCAATTACCTGTTCCCCGAGCATGGAAAGTTCTTTAAGGATGTCAGTCTTCCCGCAGCCGGTATACCCTCCCAGGACCACGATTTTCGCCTTGCGGCCAAAGGATTCACGGATGTAATGCCGGTAGGCTTTATATCCCCCTTCCAGAAGGGTAACATGGTACCCTGCCCTCGAGAATACTTCCGACATCATTTCGCTTCGCATCCCGCCCCTCCAGCAGTATATAGCGACATTGTCTGAGCGGGCCTTTTTTTTCAGTTCATCCAGGTAATGAAAGACTTTTGGAAGCGCAATATCCAGGCCCTTCAGTAAGGCCGGTTCACGGCCTTGCTTATGGTAAAGGGTCCCGATAAGCGCTCTTTCGTCATCCGCAAACAAAGAGATATTAACAGCTCCCGGAATATGTCCGGAAATAAATTCCCCCGGGGAACGCACATCCACGAAACTGTGAGTTTTTTCAAGATCAAGAAAAGTGCCTGTGTCGGTTTTTAATACCATGATTTCAGGGAAGCCGGATTCGGAGGTACAAATCTACCATTTCAAACAGGATAAACCTTGATTCTGCTTTAATTTCTGAAAGTGTCCTGTCTTTTCGGCATCCGGTTTTCAGATGGGGTGCTCCTTCAAAACAACAGGGGCATGGAATTTTTTCGTAATTTTGCATTTCATTTATCCTGTTCTCGTATGAGCGATTTTATTCATCATGAATGCGGGATAGCCCTCGTGAGGCTTCTCAAACCGCTTGAATATTACCTTGCAAAATACGGTACCGCTTTCTATGGCTTGAACAAGCTGCATCTGCTCATGGAGAAACAGCATAACCGCGGCCAGGACGGGGCAGGGGTTGCAGCTGTAAAATTTGACCTGGAACCCGGGAACCGGTTTATTCACCGCCTTCGCTCCAATGCCGATTCACCTATACAGGATATCTTCGGCAAGATCAATAAAAGGCTCAAGGATATTGAAGAAAGAAATCCCCAAAACCTTCTTGATGTCCAGTGGCTGAAGCAGAATATAGATTTCATGGGAGAGCTTTACCTGGGCCATCTTCGCTACGGCACATTCGGAAAGAACTCCACCCTCAACTTACATCCTTTTGTGAGGGAAAATAACTGGCTCACGAAGAACCTGGTTGTAGCCGGAAACTTTAACCTCACCAATGTAGAGGAACTTTTTAACAAGCTTATCGATCTCGGGCAATACCCCATTGAAACATCCGATACCATTACTATCCTGGAGAAGATAGGTCATTTCCTGGATGAAGAGAACGAAGAACTTTACAAGAAATTCAAGGAGCAGGGTTTTGAAAAGCGCGAAATCACTTTTGAGATTGCCAGGCAGCTGAACGTCCAGAAGATCCTCAGAAAATCAGCTAAATACTGGGATGGGGGATATGTCATTGCCGGGATGTTCGGGCATGGCGACGCATTTGTTATGCGCGATCCTTCGGGCATCAGGCCTGCTTTTTACTACAGTAATGACGAGATTGTAGTGGTCACTTCAGAGCGGCCGGTTATTCAAACTGTTTTGAATGTAAGCATTGAAACAGTGAATGAACTTAAACCGGGGAATGCACTCATTATAAAGAAGGATGGCCGCGTCAGTGAGAAAGAGTTTACGAAGCCTCTTGAAAAGAGATCCTGTTCATTCGAACGCATTTATTTCTCGCGGGGGACCGATAAGGATATTTACCGGGAGAGGAAAAAACTCGGGAAATTCCTTACACCGGGCATCCTTAATGCGATCGATCATGACCTTGAGAATACGGTCTTTTCATACATCCCCAACACTGCTATTGATGCCTATTACGGCTTGATAGAGGAGCTGGGGCAGTATTGCAACCGCATAAAAGCCGATCGCATCATTGGTGCGGGGAAGAACCTGAGCCGGGAAAAACTTGAGGAAATCCTGAAACTCCAGCCAAGGGCTGAAAAGGTTGCAGTGAAAGACCTTAAACTCAGGACTTTTATCACGCAGGATTCCCAGCGCGACGACCTTGCCGCACACGTTTACGATGTGACCTGGGGAAGCATTCGTCCGGGCAAGGATAACCTTGTGGTGCTTGACGATTCAATTGTACGCGGAACCACGCTCAAACAAAGCATCATCAGGATATTAAGCAGGCTGGGACCCAAAAAGATTGTCATTGCTTCTTCAGCGCCACAGATAAGGTATCCCGACTGCTATGGCATCGACATGGCTAAGATCTCAGATTTCATTGCATTCAAAGCTGCGATTGCCCTCCTGAAAGAAACGCACCAGGAAGGGGTAATCAACTCGGTTTACAAAAAGGCCAAAGCCCAGGAGAACCTTCCGAAGGAAAAGATTGTGAATTATGTGAAGGAGATTTACGCTCCTTTTGCCCCTGAAGTAATAGCCGGTAAAGTTGCTGAACTGGTAACGCCGGCTGGCTGCCCGTCGAGCGTACACATTGTTTACCAAACCATAGACGATCTTCACAAGGCCTGCCCCGGCCATACAGGCGACTGGTATTTTACAGGTGATTATCCCACACCCGGAGGAAACAGGGTCTCGAACAAGGCGTTCCTTAATTATATTGAGGGGAAAAACGTTAGGGCGTATTAGAAAGGAGTGAGCGGTGACTGGTGAGCAGTGACCGGTGAGCTGTCAGGTATGTTTATTACGACTCAAGTGCTTCCGAAATCTTTTTGGCAATTGCAGTAAACTCTTCGCGGGTAAATTCCAGCTTGGGTTTGCGAAAATCCATATCGTACATGGTTTTGAGGGGTATCAGGTGGATATGGGTATGTGGTACTTCCAACCCGATAACGGTGACGCCTATCCTCTGGCATTGTACAACTTTTTCTATGGCTTTGGCGACCTTCTTCGAAAAATTCCAGAGACCGGCATGGAGTTCATCGTCCACATCAAAGATGTAGTTTATTTCTTTTTTGGGGATCACCAGTGTATGGCCTTCCTGCAAAGGATTGATGTCGAGGAAAGCAAGGTAATTTTCGTCTTCGGCTATTTTATAGCAGGGGATTTCCCCATTTACGATACGTGTAAAAATGCTGGCCATATTACATGTTTTGTCTTGAGATCTCAATGATTTCAAAGGCAACGACTCCCGCAGGAACTGTGATCTCCACTTTATCTCCAAGAATTTTACCCAGCAGGCCTTTAGCTATCGGTGAACTCACCGATAATTTTCCAATCTTGATATTGGCTTCGTTTTCGGGAACCAGCGTATATGTGACGAGCGAGCCGTTGCTGGTATTTTTCAGCTTCACGGTCGAAAAAATAAGAACCTTGCTGTTGTCAAGTTTCTTTTCATCAATCAGTCGGGCGTTGCTCAATGTATCCTGGAGCTTGGATATTTTTAGTTCAAGCATGGATTGTGCTTCCTTGGCAGCAGCGTATTCGGCATTTTCAGAGAGGTCACCTTTATCCCTTGCTTCAGCTATCTGTCTTGAAATGGAAGGTCTTTCCACCATGACTAACTGCTGCAGTTCGTCTCTGAGTTTCTGCAGGCCCTCAGGCGTATAGTATTTAATATCCGTCGACATAAGATTCAGATTGAGATCATAATAAGGCAAAAGACCCTTACAAAAGGGTCCTTTGCGCGCTAAAGAATTTAAACGGGTTATTCGAAAAGACTAAAAATTAAGTTTTAAGCCCACACTATGAGTTCCTGCATATGGATTACTGCTACGGTATGAATAATCGATGGCAATACCACTTCCTTTTTCCTTATTGAAAGGAACAGATACGGTAAAACCGGCATTCAGGCCTGTGAACACGGTTCCGCGGTCCGACAGATTTGAATTGAACATCCCGCCCTGGTATGTATATCCTGCGCGAATTGAGAAGTAATATTTAAGGGCATATTCCAGACCAAGAACAAACTGGTCTTTTGTAAAAGAGTTGGAAGTGAAGTTGCCTGCCAGGGTGATCCTGTTAAGATCGTTGATGTTAAAATCATATGAAGCACCGATTCTCAGTGTAGCAGGCAGTTCATAGGAAGCCGAACGCTGTTCAACAGTGAAAAGGTCATTGTCGTTTCCATGACTGGGAATAATACCGCGGAAAGCAAGACCATCACCGCGGAATTTCAGGTTGGATCCGATGTTTTTCAATGCAACACCAAACTTGACCTGTTGTTTCTCTCCGGTTGTATAAAGAACGCCTGCATCAATTGCGATGGCCATTGCGCTTGCATCGGCGATAGCTTCATTGACAAGTTTAATGTTCAACCCGCCATAGATGCTGTTTGAGAATGCTTTTGCATAAGAGAGGTTTATATTAAGATAGCTGGGTTTGAATGTGCCCAAACCGCCCTGGGGAGAGTTTGTCGTAGTGATTGTGATTTCACCAAAATTCATCGACATGAAAGCGGCGCTAAGGACTCCGCCACTTTTCCCGAGGGACTGGCTGAACCCAAAGGCCATCACATTGACCCCTGAACCAGATAGCCAGTTGGTGTAGGAAAATATAATTTCCGTTCCTTTAGTAAAGGCTGTACCGGCGACGTTGGTATACATTGCTTCAAGGCCCTGGGTAGATGAGGTCCCGACGGAGCCCCATCCTGAACTCCTGGCCCAGGGGTTGATCAGTAATTCCGATGCACCGGCCTGCCCTGAACGGTCTTTATTACCGGCAGAGGCATGAAAGGTTGGCAGGACAACCAAACCGACGAAGAATATTGCAATCAGAAGTCTGTATATATTTTTCATAGTTCTGAATTTTTTTGTTGTTATCATCATCTCAAAAATTTTAACCGTTACAGTGAGTTCAAGTCAACAGGTCGCAACATCCCGAACCAGCGTATGGTTCGCTCGCCTAAGTCAGGAGATTTAACATGAATCAGGTAAACTCCGCCTGAAATAGGGATACCGGCAAAATTTTTGAGATCCCAATCAACAGAGGTTTTTGAATCTGTATTGATACCGAGAGTGGATGAACGAGGTTCCGCAATACCGGATTTATCGACGTTAAACTGGCGTATCAAAGTGCCGCTGAGGTCGAAAATCGTAACGGTGCATTTTGTTGGAAGATTGACGATTTTGATCCTGTTATCCAACTGATTACGTTCATAATCATCATATGCGTAATAAGGATTGGGAACAACGTTGATCAGATCCAGATCGCTGCTTGCTTTATCAGCGTTATCCTTACCGGTTGCAATTGAAGCTGTATTAAACATGTAGACAGGGTAATTTCTGTTGAGAGTGTCTGTGGATCCCGACGGAAGCGGCAGTGAGTAATACCTCTGATAGGCCCTGTTCACGCGAATCTTTATTGTTACCTGGTTATCCAGCCAGGGAACTCCATCCACCGAAAGGGGTAATGACGTATAGACAGCAGTTGCGAAGACCAGCTTTTTGTAGATTTCCAGGGTCTGGGAGAACTGGGTCGCAATGAATGCACCTGCGTCATAAGCCGGGAATGTTACTTCAAGAGGAGAAACACTGATCTGCTTATGATTCATGATATAGATATAGTGCTGACCGCCGAAGACCGGAGTTCCTGAAGGGTTGAAGATTCGGGAAGTGGGATTGAATATCATATCACTTCCATTGTCAGCACCAAGCCAGGAATTTTCACCGAACATTATATTCAGACGTTCTCCCGTTTCAATGTTTATGGCATATCCGGGGAACCAGCTCATACCGGTCGGGTTAATGTAGTTTGAGTTTTCCTGTGGATTTGTGCTGCTCATGCCTGCGACTCCATTAACATTTACAGATGGGGCATTTCTCATATTAAAGGCCGGGGCATGACCCTGTGAAAGTGCCGGGTCAGAGCAGAGTTCAACAACACAGCAACGTGTCCATTTTGATTTATCGGGAGTGAAGACAATGTCGACACTCGGGATATCAGTAAGCGAGCAATAATTTCGTTTCTGGTCAAGTGAATAAGCCGGGCCTACCCTGTTCTGTGTTTGTTCAGCCCCTGCAGTTAACACATAGGGTGCCCAGGTAGCTCCCGGAGCGGTATTAAAAGTTTCTCCGTTTATGGTGTAAGGAACACTGAGTGACTGAATCTTTCCAAGGCTCTTGTTCGGGTCCCAGGGACGCTTGTTCATGTCATAATCGTTATACTTGGAGAGGGCTGTGTTTGTCGTGTAATATGTTCCTGCCCTGATCCAGTTCCTAGGGTCAGCAGGAATATCGTCATCAGGAACACCGCTGAGCCATCTCTTGCTGCTGTCGGCATAAATGGCCGTTGGAGCCCAAAGAAAACCGTTAGTGGCAGATACTCCGGATGAATTGACTGAGTCACCGGGGTAAGGAACCTGGTTGATTGTCAGTGCGAAGCCCAGGTCAATGAAAAGGGATTCATACGGGTAGATGGTCGTTGTATCGGAGCGGTATGATTTATAATTCGTCAGGTCTATCGCTGTCCAATGACCGAACTTGATATTTCTGTTAAAAAATGGATTCCCGGTTGGTCCGGTCACCATGGAATCAAGTTTGACCATGTATTTCCCACTGGCAACATTCAGGGGGTCGATGACTTTAACAGCAACCGGTCCGTAGCCCACCTTGTAGGTGGCTTTATATGCGATGGGATAGTCGGGGCTGCCGTAAGTATTGTTAACCGAGTCAGCAGGGGGTTTCATCATAATGGTATCGATTGTACCCTGTGAAAGATCCAGGATCATACCACCATTGCCCTGTCCCTGGATACGTGTGATCACAGGTCCTACGCCATATGTGGAATTAATAACGGTACCGACCGGAATATGGGGGATTGCTGTATAGGATTTAAGGTTATTACGTCCCCTTAGGTAAGGCTTTTTCTGCCCGTCGAGCCCGGTAGGATCATTGGGATTGTACTGCTTATAATTATTATATGCATAAGCAATGACCATGAAATAATACTGCTTGTGGTTAATAAAGGTCGGATCTCCCTGGGAGAACATATCAGTATTGAGAACGAATGAATGCCTGATACCTTCGTCGGTGCCACTGACCATCACCTGGCCGGAGTTTCCACCAAGTAACGGGTCGTACTGCCAGTCAACCAGGGTTGTAACACCATTCTTTATATCGCATTCTGCAACCTGCCTTGCCTTGGTGGCATCGTCGAGGTCTGCAGCGGATACGGTGGCATCTTTAAGCTGGAAGATCTGGTAACCTTCGAAATGATATAATGAGTCATAACGTTTTGTGGCAGTTGTCGGGGTCTGAATAGTGGGGTCGTATTCCTGGTATTTTTCCTGGTAGTTACTGCCAGGATCATTGGTCTTACGGTTGGTAAGATAAAGAATAAGTTCCTGGTTGAGTTCTTCAATTGTAAGGTCGGGTGCATTGGGCCCGTTAAGAACTGCAAAACAGTTGTCGAACAGGGTCTGGCATTTATCATCCACCTGGCGGAGAAGTTCGACCGACTCGAGATTTGTCCCAGAAATACTGCGTGCCCAGGGAATACCTACAGTGATATAGTTACAAGCTCCGGGGAGAAGGGTAAATTCACCGGCCGATTGCATGAAACGACGGTCTGATGGGTTATTGCCTGCTGTAGCTTCAGTCCAGGTGCCAGGTTTGTTGGGCTCGAGACCGTTGGTTCCCCAGAGGCAGGGGTCGGAATCGCCCGGGAACATGAAATCGCAAACGGGGCCGTAGCCACCGCCGTTCAACAGGTTTCCGTTTCCGCCATAAACCATCTTTGTATTGTCAAGCCAGATACCTTTAAGATAATTATAGTACTGGGGTGCATAGGCTGGATCCTGCATATAAGCAGGTACACCGGAATTATTATGGTATACAAAACGGCGCATCCCGAAACGCTCATTGTCGGTAATACCATCTCCGAAATTAATACCGTTGATGGCTTCTGATTTAACGAGTACCGATCCTGAAAATTCTCCGTGGGCTCCCCAGGTCATGTCGATAAGCTGGTTATTATACGTAACCATATCGCATTTATTGGGCATGTTTTTAAATGAAGGGCCTTTAATGCCGGGGCCATTGAATGAGGGGTTATCGTACCCGTCGGCATCGAGATACGGACCCTGGAAAAAGTCAACTCCAACTGCAGGAGGATGGGCTCCGTAAGCTTCTACCTGTCCGGTTCCGTCGATGGGCTTGCCGTTGTAACAATAACCAAGACCGCGCATAACGTCGCAACCTACGTAGTCATCGCCGGCATAGCCAAGGTCGGGGTCAACCCATTGTGAAAAGTAAGTACCTGAGAGGGTATAGGTGGAGCGGTTGATAAGTTCGTAAGAGTAAAATGTCATGTTATTGATTTCGTCATTGGTTGCAAAGGCGAAATACTGGGCACGAATTTCCATACCAATTGGTGCGCCATTGGTTTCAGAGTGATAGTTCCCTTTATCATTATATACGCTCCAGAGGGTCTGGTCGCCTTTGATTACCTGGTCAACCAGGATCCCTGCTGTATCGGAAGCTTCACCATTGCGGATATGCGCTCTTTTCTGGCGTTCGCCTGCCTTCAGCTTGTTGGGGCAAAGATCGTTGGATATGTCATAATAGGGATAATCACCCTGGGAAGGTGTGTATATGCCGTCACCATTCTGATCAAAGAAGGGGGCGAGGTATAGCGATTGTCCTTTTGAAGGATCCCCGTTGCCGGGCCAGTTCTGAATGTTCTTGGGGATGGAATATTCAGGATAGGAGGTGGGGTCTTCGAACCATGCCAGGAATGCCGTGACATCTGCCCTGGTCATAGGATACAGCTGGTCATATTTGGCACAGACGGCATCGGTTATTGATGCTGTTCCGTCGATGGTAAGCGGGCCGGGCCAGAAGTCATTATTGGTATGGGCAGAAGTAATCGTTGGCCCCTGACCATATTTATATGCAGCCAGTTTAAGGTTGTTGTTCATATCGATACCCCCGATCCACAGGGAAAAAGAGAACATCGACATTTTCTTGGAGCCTTTAGGGACTTCATACTGGGCGTTCTCGAGGAACCAGCCGTTACCGTAAGAATAAATGAGAGTTCTTACGTTATTTATATCGAGATATTTGTAGGCAGAACCCGGTGTACAGCCGGCGGCTGCTTCTTTCAGTGGGGCGCTCTTGGGATGCAACACGGGTTGTTCACGTGCGATGAGTGCATTAGTAGCCAGTAAAAAGCCAAGTGCAATCACTGAAACTCGAAATATATTTTTCATGGTAATATTATTTGTTTTCATACGTCAATCTTTATCCTTTAATTTCTCGTCTTAGAAATTGAACATTAGACCAAGTCTGATAGTACGCGGGTTGCTGTAATTATAAGGGCTTGTCATCTGAATAGTATACATATCCCTGTATGCCTGCGGGTCTACCTGCTGATTGATCACAGTCTGCCATTCAGGGGCTGTGAGGAATCCGTCATCTTTGGGTGAGCCGGTAGCCGGGTAAACAACTGTAACATTCTTTGTATTCAGGAGGTTGTTGATTTCAAGGTAAACATCCAGGCTTCCTGATTTTTTCTTGTTCAAAGCAAAATCAAACTCTTTGTCGAGACGGAGGTTCAGCAGGAACTGCCAAGGCAGACGTGCACCGTTAACAGAACCCTGGATCGGGCCCATTGCGCCAAAAGGAAGGATCTTGCTTGATTTGGTATAGGGTGTACCCGAACCACCGGTAAGAGTTAGGTTACCTCCGAAATTTGAAAGGAACTGCACGGGAGGTTTCCCTTTCTTTTTACGGTTTATAACCGGACCGTTATAATCTTTTCCCGATCCCCAGCGGTAGTCAATACTGATATTGAACTGGTGGCGGCGGTCAAAACCAAGCGGGTTCAAAGTACGCAGGTTGGGCTGGTCGGAACGGATGATACCGGAAGCTGCATCGGCATCCGAACCGGTACCTGTTGCAAACTGGAGGGTATAATTGAAACGGATACGTGCGTTACCTGTGCGGCGGAGGTCATAAGTCAGGGTCAGACCTTTAACAGTTCCGAAGTCAATATTGTTGTAAGAGTAATATGTCTTGGGATATGCTCCTGATAAGCGGTACTGCTGGATCTGGTCGCGCATTTCACGGTAGAAGGCGCTTAGCTTAAGGGAAGAAGCATTATTGATCTTCTGCTGGAAACCGATTTCATAATCGATGGTCTTCTCAGGTTTCAGGTTCGGGTTACGGATGGTACCGGTAGAACCGGTTGTTGTAATGAACAGGTAGCGGATCGGGTCAACCTGGACTTGTCCCTGTGACGGACGCTGTGTTAAAATGTCGTAATGGGCATAGAACAATGCATCGTCGGAAATCGGGAATGAGAAAGAAATACGCGGCATTACGTTTGTTTGCGGAGAATACTGTTTGAATACTTCACCTGTTATCACCTGGTTGCCCGGATCGATCAGATACGGTTTAACACCGGTAGGGTCAACAATACGCGGGTCGCTGACCGGTGTGCCGTCCTTTGTGAACCAGTTGTTTCCACTACGGTATCCTGTGATATTGCCGGGATTGTACATATCGTCAACATACACGACGTAGTCGCTTCCAATGCTGGTTGGCACTGTAATATCCTTTAACGGAGTGCTTCCAAGTGAAGAAACCGTATATGCAGGATAGAACAGGTAAGGATCTTTTAAAACGCTCTGGTTGGCATCAAAACGGTCAACACGGATACCGATATTGAAGATAAGATCCTTGAATGCGAACTTATCCTGGATATATCCGGCCATGTATATAGGACGGTATGCGCCGATCGGACGGGTGAAATTCCCGTTGGCATCTGTAGCGGTGAAGAAATCTTCAAAGGCCGGCTGGCCCGAAAGTTTATTACCCATGTAATCATAACCGTAGTATCCGACAAGGTTGCCGCCATTATTCAAAAGCTCATCGGCACTGAACATATCGACCGAAAAGATCGAAGAACCGGCAGTGGTCGTATGAAGCTGCATGTTTTGATCGTAGTAGCTGATCGAATTGTTTGCGAAGTTGTAAGAGTCAATGTCGATCAGGTCTGTTCCGTTGGTAGGCAGGCCGAGTTTTTTACGCAGGTTGATATCAAAATTGCGCTGAGATGGCTGGTCATATTTACGGTAATAATTAATGGTATCCATAAACACTCCATCCCTGTATACCAGCTGGGGATTTGATTTGTCCAGCTGTGAAAGCTGGAAGTTGGTCAAACCTCTCATCAAAGGCCAGAGAGCTGTCCCTGTAAGACCATACGCTCTCGCTGTCCTTTGCTGGTACTGGAGGCCGATCTGGATTTCATGGTTGCCAAGGTCGGCTGCAAACGATGCATTAACAGCAATCTGGTCAGCGGTATTCTTGTTGTATCCTCCTGTACGGTCTCCTGTTGAAGCGAACATCCCGTAAGCTCCTGTCGGCTGCATCCCGTTGATAAGCCCTCTTCCTGAAATAATATTCTCGATGTTATCATAATGGCCAGCAGGGTCGGTATAGAAACCATAATACTGTGAAGTCCAGTCTGAAGATTCAGGGTTAATGTCTGAAGGTTTGTATAGCACAATGGTATCCCTGGTGTTGTTCATCAGGTGAGCCCATTTATGAGCAATACTGTCATAGGCAAGTTCAGCTGTATACTGGCGGATCTTATGGGTCTCAAAACTCCCCACGTACCCGTATTTAAAAATGTCTTTCTGCAGGGTGGGGTCTTCGGTTTCACCATAATTCCTGGTAAAGTCGGCCCCGATGGAATAATACATGTTTTTAACAAACGACTTGCTGTCCTGGGCCTGGAGGAACCTCTGGGTGAAGCGGCCGTTAACGCGCCAGGTATAGCCCTGGGAAAGAGAATTGCCTTCCCAGTTTAATAGCGAGTTATAAAAACTGGGATTGTGGCTGTTATAATACGCGAAAGTCCCACCGAACGACAGGTTGATACTTCGTGATACCCTGAAATCAAGTTTACCGGAAATGTTCACATCATATCTCTTTGTATTTAATGTGGATTTTGTTTGCTCATAATCATTAAACGTAAGGAATTCGTTATTATAGAAAACACCCTGGGATTGACCATATTGACGCAATGGGTTGGTTTTCAGATAAGACAGCATGTCGTTGTTCACTTTGTAGTTCGAATATGCTGCGGGGTAACCGTCTTTATTGTAGATGAAGTCGCCGGCAACGAAAAAGCCCATGATAGGGGTTTTTGTGCCTTTGACGGTATCTTTTTTGGAAAATACCGGGCCGGTAAAGTTCACGCCGAGACGATTATAGCCGAATGGATCCAGGTACTGGGAGGTCTGGAGATCGATACCTCCGTTGAAATCTTTTGAAGGGCCTTTGGTTGTAACACTGATGATACCGCCGGTTGCATCCCCGTAAGCTGCGGGGGTACCTCCCAGAATAACTTCTACCTGTTCGATGGCCGACTGGGGAAGCGAGTTGCTTCCGGTTACGCGCATACCGTCGATATAATATACGGTTCCGGCTGAACGGGCACCACGCATACTCGTGATATTACCATTGGCATCGGTTGTAACACCTCCCACGGTTGTTGCGACTGCTTCAGCCGAACGGTTGGCCATTTTGGCAATTTCATCGGATGTGACCGTTCCCCCGGAAGTTGTCTGGTCTTTGGAGATCAGGGGCACTTTATAGTCCACAACCTGGACTTCCTGAAGGTTTGTAGCTGTTTGTTCAAGGTCCAGATCCTGGAATGTGATCTTGTCAACAATGATCTGGATGCCTTTCATCTGCATTGGCCTGTAACCAACATAGGATGCCTTAAGGTCAACTTTCCCGCCGGGGATAGGCTTGATCAGATAGTTGCCATCAAAGTCAGTTGTGGCACCGCCCACCTGGACACCTCCGAGTTCAATGATAATGTTGGCAAAAGGAATCGGTTCCTTTGTGGCCTTGTCAACAACTTTCCCCTTCAGGGTACCTGATCCGGTTTGTGAGAATACCAACAAGCTTGTTGTCAGTATGAACGCAAGAGTTAATAGTAAATTTCTTAACATACCATACAATTTTATGTTAGATTATGATGCGCTCGAAAAGGTGGTAAAAGTAATAATTATTTAAAATGAAATTCAAAATATTTCACAAGTCCCACAAATATATAACCATTCTAAATTAAACAAAAATTAACCAGATAAAATATTGAATATCACGGCCAAAATAAAAATTTCCTCACGTAAAAATCCTATCATCGTCTTACCGGGGTAAGGGAGCCTGATTCTTTCCTGCTGTCATGCATCATTGCCTTGGTATTCTTCGATTGTATCTTTTTATGACGCTTAACTGCATCATGATATTCCTTCTCTGCTTTTTTCTGATTTCTTTCCCTCTCTTTATTGATTTTCTTCTGATTGACTTTATGCTCCTGTCCCTGAACCCCGGAAGTATAGAAAAATAATGCTAATAAAATGAAAAACAAATACTTAGCCCTACCTAAATGCATGCTAAAAATATTTTAAAACCGTAATTCAGGAAAACCTTAGTACGAAAATACAAAATTCATTAAAACAATGGATTGAAAACCTAACATTTTTTTACAGGCGGGTAGAAAAATCAGTCGCATGCAAGATTTGTCGTATTTTTGCGTTTGCTTTTAAAAGCAAGGATATGTTTTCAGAAAGACCCGTCAGAACGGGCTTGGTTTTACTGTTGTTTTTACCGGCATTGATATTCTCCTGCGCCAAGAAGAGCGATGAACAGCAGCCCCAGATCCCTTATGTGGCAGTGAATTTCGTTATCAACCCGAATTCAACCCAGTTTATTGAGCTGAATCATATTGGCGGATACGTACCTGTAACGGGTGGTTACCGGGGAATCATAATTTATCGCAAGTCGGAAACTGAGTTCATGGCTTATGAGAGAGCCTGTGCATATGATCCTACAGCTGACAGCGCCCAGGTAAGGATGGAGGTTTCAGGAGTTACCTGCTATTGTCCCAAATGCAAATCGAAATATATCATTCTTGACGGTTCCCCGTATCAAGGGCCATCGCACTGGGCATTAAAACAATACCGCACGAATTACGACGGCACCTATCTGTACGTGTCGAACTAGGCACTGGGCTCTAGGCCCTGGGTAAAAGACGTAAAACCCGGCACCCAGCTCCTAGTACCTGTAGTGTTCGGGCTTATACGGACCGTCTTTGGGAACGCCTATATATTCCGCCTGTTCGGTCGATAGCCTTGTAAGTTTTACGCCAAGCTGTTCAAGATGCAGGCGGGCTACTTCTTCGTCAAGAATCTTAGGTAAACGGTAAACGTCGACCTCATAGTTGTTTTTCCAAAGGTCGAGCTGGGCCAGTGTTTGGTTTGTGAAAGAGTTGGACATCACAAAAGAAGGATGCCCCGTAGCGCAACCGAGGTTTACAAGCCTGCCTTCTGCAAGAAGATAAATGCATTTGCCGTCAGGATAGATGTACTTATCGACCTGGGGTTTAATATTCACAATCTTGATTCCCGGCCAGGTATTCAGTTGCTCAACCTGGATCTCATTATCGAAATGGCCTATGTTGCAAACAATTGTTTCATCTTTCATCCTGGAAAGATGGTCGGCGGTAATTACGTCTTTATTTCCAGTTGTTGTAACGTATATGTTGCCTTCCTTCAGTGCTTCTTCCACGGTTGACACCTCGAAACCTTCCATCGCAGCCTGGAGTGCGCAGATGGGGTCGATCTCGGTAACGATGACACGCGCGCCGTATGATTTCATTGAGCGTGCGCAGCCTTTGCCCACATCGCCATAACCCAGCACCACCACCACTTTACCAGCGATCATTACATCGGTGGCCCGCTTTATACCGTCGGCCAGGGATTCGCGGCAACCGTAAAGGTTATCGAATTTTGATTTGGTGACAGAATCATTTACGTTAATGGCCGGGACGAGAAGGGCGCCTTTTTCTTTCATCTGGTAGAGCCTGTGGACACCTGTCGTGGTTTCTTCGGAAACGCCTTTCCATTCTTTCACTACATTGTGCCAATGTTGCTTATTCTCAACAAATACTTCCTTCAGCTGTTTCATAAATGCCTTTTCTTCCTGGCTGCCTGCGGGAGCATTCAGTACTTCAGGCTTCTTCTCTGCTTCAAAACCCTTATGGATCATCAGGGTTGCATCGCCCCCGTCATCCACGATTAGGTTTGGGCCCTTGTTGCCTTCGAATGTGAGGGCCTGGTAGGTGCACCACCAGTATTCTTCCAGGGATTCCCCTTTCCAGGCAAAGACGGGGATGCCTTTTGCTGCGATAGCCGCCGCGGCATGATCCTGGGTGGAAAAGATATTGCAGGAGGCCCAGCGTACATCAGCTCCCAGTTCAATAAGAGTTTCAATCAATACGGCAGTCTGAATGGTCATATGAAGCGAGCCGCTGATCCTTGCGCCTTTCAATGGCTTTTCAGCTGAAAACTTTTTCCTGATCGACATCAGTCCCGGCATCTCTTTTTCGGCGATCTCTATTTCCTTACGCCCCCATTCAGCCAGGGTAATATCTGCGACTTTGAATTTTGCGTTCTTTTCCAACACCATGCTATATATAATTTTAAGTTTAAAATCGGGTTGCAAAGGTATGAAAATTTTGTCTCAAAAAAACAATGTAAAATCTGCGAATCCGGTTCAGCCGGGCCGAAATGTTTACCTTTGCACCATGCCCCTGATTTTTGAAAAAATATTACCATCTGCAAGGCTGGGAATCTGGAAAATCCTCGAACCTGAAGTTTCCCTTCGCGAGGCATCAAGGACTGTTGCTGAAGATCTTTACGTTCTGGATTCCTATAAAAATGAATCCCGCCGGAAGCAATGGCTGGCCTGCAGGGCACTTATCGCAAAAATGTCGCATTGTGAGACTGTAAAGATTACTTACGATGAATACGGGAAACCTTCCCTGAATGGATTTCCCGGGCAGATCTCCTTTTCACATACAAATGATTATGCAGCTGTGATTATGAACGAATTTGGCCCTGCCGGCCTCGACATTGAAAAATTGAGCCCTAGAATCCACAGGGTCGCCGAGCGTTTCCTCCAGCCGGACGAACTGGAACATATAGAACGGCTTACAGGAAAGAAGGTGACGGGCGACAACAGTAATTTGACACCTGCTGCCGGCGCGAAAACCGAATCTCATCCGCATACAGAGATCCTTTATTTATACTGGTGTACAAAAGAGGCGTTATATAAATTTTATGGTAAACCAAGCGTTGATATAAAAAATGATATCCACATCGCTGCATTTGATTACTTTTGTACCTCACAAGCCGCCTTTGCAGCAAGGGTTAATTTTTCAGAAGGTGCTAAAGATCATGAACTTCAATTCGAAAGAATAGGAGATCATATGCTTGTATATACTATTTCGAAACAAGAATGAAGACACTAAAAGCCGCGATCAAAGAAAGAGTGCTTGTACTGGATGGTGCGATGGGGACCATGGTCCAGAGGTATAAGCTTGACGAAGCGGCTTACCGTGGCGAGAGGTTCAGGGATTTTCCGCATCTGCTGAAAGGGAACAACGACCTCCTGGTGCTTACGCAACCCCAGGTTATCAGGGAGATCCATGAACAGTACCTTGCGGCCGGGGCTGATATCATTGAAACGGATACATTTAACGGTACCAGTATTTCACAGGCCGATTATCACCTGGAGGAATACGTTTACGAAATCAATTTTGCTGCTGCAAGACTGGCAAAGGAAGCTGTTGTGAACTTCTCGGCTTCAGGTTCCGGCAAACCGCGCTGGGTTGCAGGTTCCATGGGGCCGACAAATAAAACAGCATCCCTTTCACCGGATGTCCAGAACCCGGCTTTCAGGGCCGTATCATTCGACCAGCTTTACGAAGCGTACCGGGAACAGGCCAGGGGCCTGCTCGACGGAGGTGTCGACATTCTCATGGTTGAAACCATCTTTGATACCCTTAATGCGAAAGCCGCGCTGATTGCCGTTTTCGATGAAATAGAAGCAAGAGGGCCGGAAGGAAAAGTGCCTGTCATTGCTTCCGGAACAATTACCGACCTTTCGGGAAGGACCCTTTCGGGTCAAACCCTTGAGGCCTTCATTTACTCCCTTTCCCATTTTGACCTGTTCGCCATAGGCCTGAATTGTGCACTGGGGGCAAAGGAACTCAGGCCTTATATAGAGGAACTGGCACTGAAATCGCCTTTTCCCGTGATCGCATACCCCAATGCCGGGCTTCCAAACCAATTCGGTGAATACGACCAGCCTCCCCGTGAGATGGCCGAATATATAAAAGACTTCCTCGACAACGGCTTTATTAACCTGGTGGGCGGATGTTGCGGTACCACACCCGAATATATTTCCCGCTTTGCAGAACTGGCGGCCAGGGCCACACCGAGGGAGGTTCCCCAGAGAGGTCACGAACTTCATCTCAGCGGTCTCGAACCCCTGGTGGTCTTTGAAGGAAGCAACTTCATCAACATAGGGGAACGCACTAATGTAAGCGGTTCCAGGAAATTTGCCCGCCTGATCAGGGACGGGAATTACGAAGAGGCCATGAGTGTTGCGAGGCAGCAGGTGGAGAACGGAGCCCAGGTCATCGATATAAGTATGGATGAAGCCATGCTGGATGCCGAAAAAGCTATGGTGGGTTTCCTGAACATGATCGCCTCCGATCCCGACATTGCCAGGGTCCCGGTGATGATCGATTCATCGAAATGGTCGGTTTTACAGAGCGGATTGAAGTGTGTCCAGGGAAAATGCATTGTGAATTCCATCAGCCTTAAAGAAGGCGAGGCTGCTTTTCTCGAACATGCAAAATATATCAGGAAATTCGGGGCTGCTGCAGTGGTAATGGCTTTTGATGAAGAAGGCCAGGCTACTTCCCTCGACAGGCGTATCGCTATTGCCGGCAGAGCCTATGAACTATTAACAGTGAAAGCGGGATTCAGGCCGGAGGATATTATCTTCGACCCCAATATCCTTACAGTAGCAACAGGAATCGATGAACATAACAACTATGGTGTCGATTTCCTTAACGCCACAAGATGGATCAAAGCCAATCTCCCTTATGCCAGTGTAAGCGGGGGGATCAGCAATCTTTCATTTTCCTTCAGGGGAAATGATTTCCTGAGGGAGGCCATGCATTCGGCTTTCCTCTATCACGCCATACAGGCCGGGCTGGATATGGGCATTGTAAATGCCGGGGCTTTGCCGGTATACGATGAAATCGACAAAGACCTTTTAAAACTTGTTGAGGATGTTATCCTGAACCGCAGGAAAGACGGTACTGAAAGGCTGCTTGCCTATGCCTCCACCATGGAGGATGGCCCCGGCAAGGAAAAGAAAATTGATGAATGGCGTGCTCTTCCTGTTATTGAAAGGCTGCAGCACTGCCTCGTCAAGGGGATTACCGAGTTTATCGAAACTGACCTTGAAGAAGCATTGCCTTTATTTGACCAGACCCTGAAAATCATTGAGGGCCCGCTCATGAACGGTATGAATATAGTGGGAGACCTGTTCGGGAGCGGTAAAATGTTCCTTCCCCAGGTTGTCAAGAGCGCCAGGGTGATGAAAAAAGCAGTGGCCTACCTCACTCCAAGGATAGAAGCAGAGAAAAAAGCAGGTTCGCAGCCCGCCAGACCCAATGGGAAAGTGCTGATGGCAACAGTAAAAGGCGACGTTCACGATATAGGAAAAAACATTGTCGGGGTGATACTTGCCTGCAATAATTACGAGGTAATCGACCTTGGTGTAATGGTGCCCTCCGACCGTATCATTGCAGCAGCACTCGAACACAAGGTGGATGTCATAGGCCTTAGCGGACTCATCACTCCTTCACTTGAGGAAATGGTGCATGTTGCCAGGGAATTGAAACGTGAAAAACTTAAAATCCCCATAATCCTGGGGGGAGCCACCACTTCGGAAATTCACACCGCAGTTAAAATCGAACCTGAATACCAGCACGGAGTGATCCATGTAAAGGATGCTTCAAAGGCCGTTGGGGTGGTGGCGAACCTTCTTTCGGACGAGAACCGGGGCGCATTTCTTGAAGGAGTGAAGGCGAAATACATTGGGATGCGCTCCACCTATGATAAGAAAGCCGACCACGCATACATATCCCTGACCGAGGCAAGAAGGAACAAACTGAGGATCGACTGGAAAAATTTCACTCCGGCAAAACCTCAGATGACCGGGAGCAAAGTATTTTATGATTACCCGCTGGATGAGCTTGTCCCCTATATTGACTGGACTTTCTTCTTCCATGCCTGGAAACTGGGAGGAAAATATCCCCTTATTTTCAAGGATCCCGTGAAGGGGGTGGAAGCCAGGAAATTGTTTGATGACGCACAGAAATTGCTTGCCGATATCCTGGAAAAAAAGATGCTTATAGCACGTGGGATCATTGGATTGTATCCATGTAACTCGGTGGGTGACGACATTGAGGTGTATGCCGATGAACAGAGATCCAGGGTGCTTGCCATGTTCAGGTTCCTGCGCAACCAGCAGAAAAAAGAAGACAATGCTCCCAACCTCTGCCTTTCCGATTTTGTCGCACCCAGGGATTCGGGGGTTGTCGATTATATCGGAGGGTTTGCAGTGACTGCCGGGCTGGGAGTTGAAGAATGGGCTTCGGTATTTGAACAGGACCTGGATGATTACAATGCGATCATGGTCAAGATCCTTGCCGACAGGCTTGCCGAGGCGTTTGCTGAAAATATGCACCACCGCATCCGCCGGGAATTCTGGGGATATGTCAAAGATGAGAACCTGGATGTTCATTCCATGATACGTGAGGAATACCAGGGTATCAGGCCTGCCCCGGGCTATCCCGCCTGCCCCGAACATTCCGAAAAAAAGGTGCTGTTTGACCTGTTGTCGGCCGAAACCAAAGTAGATATCAAGCTGACCGAAAATTTTGCCATGTATCCTGCCGCTTCTGTTTCGGGCTTTTATTTTTCACACCCGCAATCCCAGTATTTTAACCTTGGAAAGATCAGCAGGGACCAGGTTGCCGACTATGCAAGGCGTAAAGGACTGACCATCGAAAAAGCGGAAAAATTGCTTAATACCAACTTAAACTATTAAAGAATGCGAGTAATCGATATCATAAAACAGGCCGATAAAACCTTATTTTCATTCGAGCTGCTGCCTCCCCTCAGGGGCAACAGCATTGCAAGCATATACAAGGTGATTGACCCCCTGATGGATTTCAATCCTTCATTTATCAACGTGACCTACCACCAGGAGGAAGTCGTTTATAAAAAACACCCCAGCGGCCTGCTCGAAAAAAAGACAATCCGGAAAAGGCCCGGAACTGTTGCAATTTCCGCAGCAATAAAAAATAAATACACCTCGGTGGAAGTTGTTCCCCACCTGATTTGCGGAGGGTTTTCCAAAGAGGAGACAGAATATGCCCTTATCGACTTTCATTACCTTGGGATAGATAATATTCTTGCGCTCAGAGGTGATGCCCCGAAAAATTTAAGGACCTTCCAGCCTGAGCAAAACGGGCATACCAACGCGAACGAACTTGTTAAACAGATAACCGAGATGAACCAGGGCAAGTTCCTGGACGATGAGATGCAGCATAAATTTTCAACCAACTTCTGCGTGGGAGTGGCCGGATATCCCGAAAAACATATCGAGGCGCCCAATATGGCCACCGACCTTACCTACCTGAAGAAAAAAATTGATGCCGGCGCCGAGTTCATCATTACACAGATGTTCTTCGACAATAAAAAATATTTCAGTTTTGTTGATGCCTGCCGTAAGGAAGGGATCAGCGTACCTATCGTACCGGGGATGAAACCCATATGCACCATGCGTGAGCTGACCGCATTGCCCCAGATTTTTTATATCGATATACCTGAAAAGCTGTCAAAGGAAGTTCAGAAATGCAGTTCAAACGATGATGTGTTTAAAGTGGGGATTGAATGGGGCATTGAACAGTCGAAGGAGTTGCTCGACAATGGAGTTCCTGTATTGCATTATTTCACCGTGGGTATCTCGGAAAATATACGACAGATAGCAAAAGCAATATTCTAAGCTTTCTTCCATGGACCTGTTGAACAAATTAACTAAAGACGCTTCCAAAGGCAAAAAGAAATTTGCAGTTCTTGTTGATCCTGATAAATCTACAACCGCCTCTCTTAAAAAACTGGCAGGGATCGCTTCAAAGGCAGGAGTCGACTATTTCTTCTTCGGAGGAAGCCTGCTGATGCACGGGAAGGGAGGTGCGCAGATCAGTTACCTGCGTGATCATTCTGATATTCCCGTGATCCTGTTCCCGGGAAGCAGCCTGCAGGTATACCCTAATGCACATGGTATACTGCTGCTATCGCTTATTTCGGGAAGGAACCCCGACATGCTTATTGGCAAGCACGTGGAATCAGCTGCCTTGCTCAGGGCCGGCAAACTTGAGATACTCCCTACGGGTTATATGCTGATCGAAAGCGGCAAACCCACCTCGGTATCCTATATCAGCAATACACAGCCTATCCCTTCCGATAAATCCGATATTGCCGTATGCACTGCTATTGCAGGAGAAATGCTCGGTCTCAAACTGGTCTATATGGATGCCGGTTCAGGTGCCATTAATCCTGTTCCCGGAGAGATGATCAGACGCGTTAAAGAGAATATTTCCATCCCTCTTATCGTGGGAGGCGGTATCTCCGATACAGTAAAAGCGAAAACTGCATTGAAAGCAGGAGCCGATGTGATCGTTATCGGCAATGCGATTGAGAAAAATCCGAAACTGATTACTGCTATAAGTGAATTGTTAAAATAGAGTAGTGCTCGCAACCTTACATCGCGGCTATGAATGTCGCTTGTATAAATGCAACGCTCCTTGAAGCCAAGGCCGCTTGTGTGAGATACTTCGCTTACAGCGCTTTTATCATAGCATTCACAATATTCTGCGTTCCTTCAGCAATCTGGCTTATCGTGGCATCGAGCATGTAACATGGCGTAGTGAACAGTTTGTGAACCGGGTCAATGACTACCTGCCCGTGATCGGTCTGAATATACTTGTTCCCTTTCTTTTCAATAAAACTGCCTGAAGCCGCATCCTGCCCGGTGGTTAGCTTGGCCCCCCTGAACAGTATGCCCAGTATCACCGGGGCTATGCACATGGCGCCGATTGGTTTCCCAGCCTCATGCATGGCTCTGACCGCTTTCTCCACATCCGGGTTCACCTTTGCGTCATCTCCCTCGTAAGCCCAGCTGCAAAGGTTTTTGGCAGCGCCAAATCCGCCGGGAAAAATTAAAAAATCAAATCCGGAAGCTGAAAATTCGCTTAATGGCTTGATATCACCCCTTGTGATCCTCGACGCTTCTGTAAGTACATTGCGTTTTTCGCCGGCCGGTTTCTGGTGAAGGTGGTCAATTACATGGTATTGTTCAATATCGGGGGCAAAACATTGGGATGAGGCTCCGGCTTTGTCAATGGCAAGAAGGGTCAGGACAGCCTCGGTGATCTCCGCCCCGTCAAAAACTCCGCAACCTGCGAGTACAACAGCAAATTTTTTCATAATTCTTCCGTTATATTTATACAAAATTTTACAATTGTAAAATTATTAAAATCAATGCCTGAAAACAAATTCACTTTACATTCTTATTTTTGTGCTTCCTAATAAAACTTTTTGATGATGAAGAAAATACAAATGGTCGACTTACGCAGTCAGTACCTGAACATGAAAGATGAGGTTGACAAGGCGATCCATGAGGTCATTGACTCATGCGCTTTTATTAACGGGCCTGCGGTAACAGCCTTTCAGAAAGATCTTGAGAAGTATCTCGGGATCAGGAATGTCATTCCCTGCGCCAACGGCACCGACGCGCTCCAGGTTGCTATGATGGCCCTGGACCTGAAACCGGGAGATGAGGTCATTACGACTTCTTTTACTTTTATTGCCACTGCGGAAGTCATCGCCCTTCTTCGCCTGACGCCGGTTCTTGTGGATGTTGACCCGGATACCTTCAACATAGATCCAAAAGCAATAGAACGCGCGATCACCCCGAAAACCAAAGCCATTGTCCCGGTCCATCTTTTCGGGCAGGCCGCACCCATGGAAGAGATCATGGAGATTGCTTCCAGGCATAATCTTTTCGTGATAGAGGACAACTGCCAGGCAATTGGAGCCGATTATATATTCAGGGATGGCAGCCGCAGGAAGGCTGGCACCATAGGCCATATCGGCTGCACTTCGTTTTTCCCTTCAAAGAACCTGGGATGTTACGGAGACGGGGGGGCTATATTCACGAATGACGATGAGCTTGCAAAACAGCTCAGGGTAGTTGTTAACCACGGGATGGCCGTGCGTTACTACCATGACTACGTGGGTGTGAATTCACGCCTCGACAGCATACAGGCGGCTATCCTGAAGGTCAAGCTTCAGTATCTTGACCAGTACGCAGCAAAACGCCGGGCTGCGGCTGATTTTTATGACAGGGCTTTTCAAGGCAATCCAAAACTGAAAACACCCGCCAGGTATTCCGGCTCAAATCATGTTTTTCACCAGTACACCCTTGTTACTAACGATGTTGACCGTGCCGCTTTGATCGCTCATTTGAATGCGAAAGATATACCGGCCATGATCTATTATCCTGTCCCTTTGCATCTTCAGAAAGCCTACCTTGATCCAAGGTATAAACCCGGAGATTTCCCGGTAACGGAGCATCTTTCCAATACCGTGGTTTCCCTCCCAATGCATACCGAACTGGAGGAGGAGCAACTGGAGCATATCACCTCGTCGGTACTTGAATTTTTAAACTCCTGAAATGGAAAAAGAATTTTTTGCACATGAAACAGCCGTCATCGACGAAGGCTGCAAGATAGGAAAAGGATGCAAAATATGGCATTTCACGCATGTTATGAAAGATTGTGAGATCGGTGAAAATTGCAATCTGGGCCAGAACGTGGTGGTCTCCCCACAGGTCTCCCTGGGAAGAAATGTAAAGGTCCAGAATAATGTTTCAATTTATACCGGTGTGATCTGCGAGGATGACGTATTCCTTGGACCATCCATGGTTTTCACAAATGTAATCAATCCGCGCTCTCATATCCTCAGAAGGGACCAGTACCAGCAAACCCTTGTGAAACGCGGCGCATCAATCGGGGCCAATGCCACCATTGTCTGCGGCAATACCATAGGCGAGTTTGCATTTATCGGGGCCGGCACCGTTGTGACCAGGGATGTTCCTCCTTTTGCCCTGATTGTCGGTAACCCCGGCCGCCAGGTCGGATGGATGAGCGAATACGGGCACAGGCTTACATTTGACGGGAATGGATATGCTGTCTGCCCTGAAAGCAAAGAAAAATACCGGTTTATCGACGGGAAAGTAATTAACTTAGGAAAATGAAAATGACAGAACTAAACAGGCCTGTGAATTTTGCGCTGATCGGAGCCGCGGGATATATTGCTCCCAGGCATATGAAGGCAATCAGGGAAACCGGGAACAAGATCATATGTGCATTGGATCCGTATGATGGAGTGGGGATCATCGACAGTTATTTCCCGAATGCAGACTTTTTCATCGAGCCGGAGCGGTTTGACCGTCACCTGGATAAGCTGAGAAGAATGGCCCTGGCAAAAAAACGCCAGGAAGTCAACAAGGTGGATTATGTGAGCATCTGCTCGCCGAATTATATGCACGATTCACATATAAGGCTTGCCTTGCGTAATGAAGCAAACGCCATTTGTGAAAAACCGATCGTGCTTAATCCATGGAACCTTGACGCATTGAAGGAAATTGAAAAGGAAACAGGGAAAAAAGTATTTACCGTGCTTCAGCTAAGGCTGCACCAGGCCATAATTGCCCTCCGCGAAAAAATCAGGAAAGGCCCGAAAAACAAAACCTATAACCTTGACCTTACATATATCACTTCCAGGGGAAACTGGTATTACCGTTCATGGAAAGGTGATATATCAAAGTCGGGAGGAATCGCAAGCAATATCGGGATTCACTTTTTTGATATGCTGACATGGATTTTCGGGGAAGTGAAATCCAATAAGGTCCATGTAATGACTGAAAACAAAGCCGGTGGTTTTCTCGAGCTTGAAAAGGCCAGGATCAGATGGTTCCTCAGCCTCGATTACAATGACATTCCCGACCAGGTAAAAAAAACAGGTAAGCGGACATACAGGATGCTGACCCTCGATGGGGAAGCAGTTGAGTTCAGTGAAGGATTTACCGACCTTCACACCGATACATACAGGGATATTCTGTCAGGCAGGGGCTTTGGGCTGACCGACGCCAGGTCCAGTATAAATATAGCGTTCCAGATCAGGAATGACAGCCCGATAGGACTGAAGGGTGATTATCATCCGTTCCTGAAAAGAACGTGACAGTGAATCGTGAGCCGTGAGCCCGGTTGCGGATAGATTGTTAAGTAAACATGATCAATATGAAAATTCTTGTCACTGGCGGAACCGGATACATAGGCAGCCATACCGTTGTTGAATTACAGGACAAAGGCTATGAAGTGATCATAGTGGATGACCTTTCGAATTCTTCCCTGGAGGTCCTTGATAACATTGCAAAGATTACCGGGAAAAAGCCTTTGTTTGAGCAGTTCAACCTGACCGATCCGGGAAAGACCGGGACGTTTTTCAGAAAACACAATGATCTGAAAGGGATTATTCATTTTGCTGCTTTCAAGGCGGTTGGAGAGTCGGTGGATTTTCCGCTGAAGTATTATCACAACAATCTTGTTTCCCTCATAAATATTCTTCAGGGGATGATGGATAACAATATCCCTAATATCGTATTCTCTTCTTCCTGTACGGTTTACGGCCAGCCCGACAAGCTGCCGGTTAAGGAGGATGCTCCGATTCAGAAAGCATGGTCTCCATACGGAAATACGAAACAGATATCGGAGGAGATTATACAGGATACAATTAATGTGTCGGGGATACAGGGAATCCTGCTAAGGTATTTCAACCCTATCGGGGCCCATGAAACCGCGATCATAGGGGAACTTCCGCTCGGGGTTCCGAACAGCCTGATGCCCTATATAACGCAAACTGCCATTGGGAAAAGACCTTTTCTGAGGGTTTGGGGAAGCGATTACGATACACCTGATGGCACGGCCATAAGGGATTACCTGCATGTTACCGATCTGGCCAGGGCCCATGTCATTGCTGTTGAAAGGATGCTTGACGGGAAGATGAAGCAAAAGGCCGAGGTGTTCAATCTTGGGACGGGGAATGGCTTTTCGGTATTACAGGTAATTGAATCATTTGAACGCTCAACGGGAGTCAGGCTGAATTACCAGGTAATGGACCGCCGCCCGGGGGATATCGAAAAGGTATGGGCCGACACGGAATATGCAAACAGGGAACTGGGCTGGAAAACCGAGAAAAGCCTGGATGAAATGACGGCTTCGGCCTGGAAGTGGGAAAAGGCGCTTGCAGAAAAGGAAAAAAAGTAAGTATATTTATCTATCTTTGAGATTCGAACTCTAAACATCCCGATGATGAAAACGATTTTGATAACAGGTGGAGCTGGCTTTATCGGCTCGCACGTCGTACGGCGTTTTGTCAGGAACTATCCGCAGTATAAAATTGTGAACCTTGACAAGCTTACGTATGCGGGCAATCTTGCAAACCTGAAGGACATAGAGAAAGAACCGAACTATGAATTTATCAGGGCCGATATTGTTGCCGCGGAGCTGATCAAGAAGATTTTCCAGAAATACCGCTTCGACGGTGTAATCCATCTTGCCGCTGAATCCCATGTTGACAGGTCCATTGCTAACCCCACCGAATTTATATATACCAATATCGTTGGAACGGTTAACCTGTTAAATGCTGCAAGGGAGATCTGGGATAATATGGATGGAAAGCGGTTTTATCATATCTCAACAGATGAGGTTTACGGTTCACTGGGCGAGACCGGACTTTTCGTGGAGACCACTCCTTACGATCCCCGCAGCCCTTATTCAGCCTCGAAAGCAAGTTCTGACCATCTTGTAAGGGCTTATTTTCATACCTACAAACTGCCGATGGTCATATCGAATTGTTCCAACAATTACGGGCCCTTTCAGTTTCCCGAGAAGCTGATACCCCTCGTTATAAACAATATCAGGAATAACAAGCTGATCCCGGTTTACGGCAAAGGCGAGAACATTCGCGACTGGTTGTATGTGGAGGATCATGCAGAGGCCATTGACAGGATCTTCCATGCAGGAATTAACGGGGAAACATACAATATCGGCGGAATCAATGAATGGAAAAACATTGACCTCCTGAAGCTTTTATGCAGTATCATGGATACCAAGCTTCGCCGTACTGCCGGTACGGCTGAACACCTTATAACCTATGTCAAGGACCGTGCGGGTCATGACCTGAGATATGCGATCGATTCCTCAAAGCTTCAGAATGAGTTGAAATGGAAACCAAGCACCAGGTTTGAAGAGGGTCTTGAGAAGACTGTAGACTGGTATCTTGCAAATGAAGAATGGATGAAGAATATAACTTCCGGCGACTACCAGAAGTACTATGACAACCAATATAATAAACGGTAAATAAAAGAGATAATGAAAAAAGTGTCCCGCGTTTTCAGGGGACACTTTTTTTATGCGCCGGCGACAGTAACCTCTTTCCCTATCTTCGAGATAAGTCCCTGCAATACGTTTCCCGGGCCAACCTCAATGAAATGCGTGGCACCATCTTCGATCATCCTTTGTACCATCTGGGTCCAGAGTACTGGAGCGGTGAGCTGGGCAATCAGGTTTTCCTTAATCTTAAATGGGTCAGTGACCCTCTGGGCGGTTGCGTTCTGGTAAATCGGGCAAACCGGTTCATGAAAAACAGTACTGTTTATGGCTTCGGCAAGTTCCACCCTGGCCGGTTCCATAAGGGGTGAATGAAAGGCGCCTCCCACTTTTAAAGGAAGTGCACGTCTTGCACCCCCTGCTTTTAGTTTTTCACAGGCAATCTCAATTCCCTTCAAACTTCCTGAGATAACCAGCTGGCCAGGGCTGTTATAATTTGCGGGAACGACTATTTCGTCAATGGATTTGCAGATCTCTTCAACCTTAAGATCGTCGAGCCCAAGGATAGCAGCCATCGTCGAAGGTTCTTTTTCACAGGCTTTCTGCATGGCCAGCGCCCTGGCGAATACAAGTCTTAACCCATCCTCAAAGGACAGTACCTTGTTTGCAACAAGGGCAGAGAATTCCCCAAGGGAATGCCCGGCAACCATATCGGGTTTAAACGTATCACCAAGAGTGGAAGCAAGGATTACCGAATGAAGAAAAATTGCAGGCTGGGTGACCCTGGTCTGCTTCAGATCCTCATCGGTGCCTGCAAACATCAGGTCGGTGATGCGAAAACCAAGAATCTCATTTGCTTTTTCAAAAAGTGCTCTGGCGGAATCAGATTTCTCGTAAAGATCTTTTCCCATTCCGACGAACTGGGCCCCCTGGCCCGGGAATACGTATGCGGTCATACTATCCGGAGATTTATTTCCTGTTCCCTAAAAATCTCAGAAGGAAGAGGAAGAGGTTAATAAAATCGAGATATAAGGTAAGTGCTCCAAGAATACCCATTTTCCGTGCATTCTCCTCGCCAAACTCACCGGCTCCTGCGCCTATCCTTTTCAGTCTCTGAACATCATACGCGGTCAGCCCTGTAAAGATCAAAACGCCAAGGATACTAATGATATATTCGAGAGAGCTGCTGTGCATAAAGAAATTTACAAGCATTGCCAGCATGATCCCGATAAGACCCATCATCAGAATGGACCCGAATTTTGTAAGATCGGTTTTTGTTGTGTACCCGGCGACAGACATGATGCCAAACATTCCTGCAGTGACTATAAAGGTTTTGAAAATGGATGCCGCAGTGTAAACTAAAAGTATAAAACTCAGGCTCATGCCCATAATCACTGAAAATGCAATGAATAATAAGGTCATGGCGAGGGCAGATAATTTCTGGAATCCGAATGACATCAGCAATACAAACCCGATGGGAGCCAGGGTCACTACCCATCCTAGAGGCGATAACCCGCCGGTTTCAGTGTTTATAAGGCTCCTGATGGCAGATTCTGAAGAGGCAAACCAATAGGCCGTTCCTGCAGTTACGATCATGGCCAGTGTCATCCAGGTAAATACCTGCGACATAAACGTTTTTGCTATAATCCCGGCATCGGCCCCGGAAGCAGATCCGAAATAATTCCTGTTATTTTCTTCAAACATTGTTTTATTCTCCTTTGATTTAGTTATTACCTGTTAAAATTTTGATTAGTGACTTGTGACTGTGTTCACTGTTCACTTTTCACCATTCACTATGTACCATTCACCATTCACTGCTCACTCTTCATCAGTGCAGCCTGGTTGAAATCAGATGTAAGAACTCCGCCCTGGTTTTATCCCTCTCAAATGCACCAATGAAATCTGATGTGGTTGTCACGGAATTCTGTTTCTGAATACCACGCATTGACATACACAAATGTTGTGCCTCAATTACAACTGCCACACCAAGTGGCTTAAGCGTTTTGTTTATAGCGTCCTTGATTTGCATGGTCAGGCGTTCCTGAACCTGCAGTCTTCTTGCATAAATTTCAACAACTCTTGCAATTTTACTGAGACCTGTAATGTATTTATCGGGGATGTAGGCCACATGCGCTTTCCCGATAAACGGGATCATATGATGTTCGCACATCGAATAAATCTCAATATCCTTCACAATCACCATTTCACGATAATCTTCGCGGAACCTGGCCGAGAGAAGTATCTCTTCAGGATCCAGATTATATCCCTGGTTCAGGAAAAGGATGGATTTCGCAACACGCAAAGGGGTTTTAAGAAGCCCTTCGCGTTCGGGGTTTTCACCAATGAGCCTTAAAATCTCCTTATAATGGTAACTTAATTTCTCAATTTTCGAAGGATCATAATCATCGGTTCTTTCGTAGCTGAGCTTTTCTTCTGTCATGACATTCTGTCTTTATTTATTGCCGAAATATTCAACAATATTATTCTCTGTTTCTTCCAGCCTTATGGAATGAAGGCATGATCCCTGCAGCTTCACCTTGGGCTCAAGTGCATCCCAGATCCCGATAGCCAGATTCTCGGTGGATGCGAGCTTACCCATCATAAAGTCTACCTCCAGGTTAATGTTTTTATGGTCAAGCTTCTGCAACACGTTATCATCGATCAGGCGGCTAAGGACTTTAAGGTCCATTACAAATCCTGTCTCAGGATCCGGCTCACCCTTGACTGTGACCATGAGAACATAATTATGGCCGTGCCACAGGGGGTTGGAACATTTCCCAAACACACGCAGGTTTTCTTCGTCGGAATATTCAGGGCGAAATAACCTGTGAGCCGAGTTAAAATGCTCTTTACGTGTAATATATACCATTCCGGCCCGATTAATTTTTTGCAAAGTTACAAATTATTTTTCTTCTTCTTCCTGAAGACGTCGAAGCGCATTCCGCCCCAGATCCGGAACTGGGAAACATCGTAAAAGAACGACGAATTGCTCCAGGAGGCGTCCAGGTCATTAAAGCCTGTTATAATAGCCCCTCCGATATACCACTTCCTGGAGTTAAAGCCTGCTGCAAACCTCAGCCCCAGCTGGAATACAAAATCTTCCCTTGAATAACGCTTCGCTTTTGCATCATAGGAATAAGTGAGCCAGGCAACGCCGGGGAATACAGCTGCGCTTACATATGCATTTTTAAGGAAGACAAATGTATATGCGTACCCCGGTGCAAGGCTGATAGAATAAAACCGGCCGCTGGCGACAATCTCGTCGCTGGCAAGATGGTATTTGGATCTCAGTTCGCCGGGAATTATGCCCGTATCGGAAGAGACCTCGTAAAAGGAGAACCCCGGTCTCACCATGAATGAGCCTGCACTCCGCACCTGTCTTTCATTTTGAAGAAACGCAGCCCTGAGCGAGAACTTTTTACTGTTGTAAATCCAATAACCGTAAGCACCGAGTGAAAACAGGTTCATATTAGGCAGGGTGAAATAAAGGCCGTCAACAGGACGGACATTCCGGATGTAAAATCCTCTGAAATTCTGAATGAATACTTCTGCTGCAACAGCCCTTCCGAAAGCGTTTATCCTGAGGTCGATCGATTTTGTTTTACCATAGATTGATTCGTCAAACTGGTAAAAAGGGTTATTGATCGAAAGGCCTAAACCGAACCATTTGTAAAAGGCCGCAATTCCGATTTTGATGTTTGTATTTGGCCGAAAAACGATGTTGTCAACTTCATTTGTGCTTACAATAAAGGTGGCATTCTGGTAAAGCAGGTAAAGCCTGGTGGTGAGCCATTCGGAATAATCCTCGATGTAATTGGTGTCAATGCTAGATTCCTGAAGACTGTCCTTCTGCTGCCCGGAAGCCTGTAAAGTAAGAGAAAGCAGCAAAAACAGTACGACACATGTCTTTGTCAGGATCTTTGCTTTCATGAATTTTTATTTCCTGCTGAAACCGGAGATTTCGTTAATCCTATGACTTGTATAACTTCAAAAACAGTGTAGACAATATACAGCACGAAAAAGTTCAGCAGGAAAGGAATAGCGTCTTTCCTGTTAAGAAAGGCATAGGTGATCATGATGGTTATAAACAAAAAGAGTTTCAGGGCCGTGGTCAGCATAAAAACAGATACAAACATGTTGAATTTTTTCTCCAGGGACCTGCTGAGGATCATAAATGATAGCAGGCTGGTGGCATAATAAAAGGCAAATAAAAAGGGGAGGGAAGGAGTAAAACATGAGGATGGAAGAATAAAAAACAGTCCAAGAGCCAGGATCCCGGCTGCAAGGGTTACAAACAGCAACCGTTTTGCATAGCTTATTACGACAGATCTCATAATTACTTTTTTTTAAGCAGGTCCCTGGTAACATAATAGATAGCCAGAAAAACTGCTGCAATTGATAATAATACAGTGAAAACAGGTTTTGTTTTAAGCCAGATATCAAGTTTGAGCCCTCCGAATGCGCCGGCAACTATGATCACCATCATCTGGATAGCCATGCCCGAATAACGCGCATACTGGTTCAGTCCCTTTTTCGGGTCAGCCTGCAGATTCATTAGGAATTGGTTTCACCTCACGGGCAGGCAGTACTTCCATTTTACATGTCCCTGAGAATTTGGCTCCCGGTTCAATAGCAAGTTTGCCGGTGGTTATATCTCCTGTGTAAACTGCAGTTTCCTTCAGGGTAATCAATTCTGTGACCTTCACAGTAGCTTTTACTACACCAGAGAAATCAGCACTCTGGCAGATAATCTCACCTTCGATCCTACCTGTCTGGCCAACTACAATCTTACCTTTGCAGTGGATATTGCCTATCAGAGTTCCATCAACCCTGAAATCACCATTTACACTGATTTCACCTTTCACAACAGTGCCTGGGCCCATGATGTTGATTGAAGGCAATTCGGGTTCTCTGTTTTTAGCCATTGCTTTTTTATTTTACGGTGTAATTTTTATCAAAAAATCTCTGATACTTTCTTATATCCTTATTTTTATAAAGCACCGGGTAATTCGCAGCGGAGATTACAAAATCACTATAATCCCCGCTTGTTTCAAGCTTGGTAAAAATGTATTTACTGTCCCTTATGCTAAGAAGGTACTGCATAGCTTTCTGGGCATCATCAAAATTGCTTACGGTAATCATCTCTTCGTTATTTTCGAAAAGCAGGCTGTTTACTTCGAGGCCGTCGAGATCATGCATCTTGGTATTAAAATCTGCAATTTTAATTTTCAGGGCATTGACATCAACTTTGGAATTATTAACAATAATTATGTAGAAGTGCACTGCCGCTGAATCAATCGTATAAATGCTTTCGGCTTCTTTAAGCATGGCAGCACTGGAATCAGTCCGGTTTGCAGCAGGTTTATTTGCTTGTCCGCCCGACAGTGAAGCGAGAACTTCCCTTGCCAGGTTTCCAACAGGACTTTTTGGATAATCCTGCGGGATCTTTGTGAGGGCAACTGTCATGGAGTCTGCAACCTCGATTTTTCCCAGCGATAATGCGCGGAGATAGTCGAACCTGGGAAGGAGCGCGGTGTCGTTCTTATACATTGAATGGGCTTCGGCTGCATTACTGATTACCATGTAGTATTGCTGGTTCTGGAAGGCCTTGTATGTTATCTCGTACAACTTGGATGATTCGGATTTTTTCGAAGCCAGCTCCTTGAAATAGTTTGGATTGACCATCAGTTTAGCGTAATCTGTTTCAGGATATGCGGTCAGAAGCAGGTTGCGGTAATATTCAGATTTTGTATCGTTTTTCAGGCCTTTATAAAGTGTATACAGTTCATAATATGTTTGGGCTTTTCTTGTAAAATCAGGATACCTGTGCAGAAGGGTTTCGAAACTTTCAATGGAATGACCCTAATCATTAAGCCCGTCGAAATATATAAAACCCGATTTATAATAGGCATCCATGACTCTTTGATTCGATGCGCTGAGCTTGGCCGGAGTAAGAGGAATATCCTGGTTGTAATATTTCCTGTCTTTGGGATTAGTTGACTTTGGTTCAGGCTTTTTAGAGACAGTTGTATCGCTGCCTCCGTTAGGCATCAGCTGGGCAGTATCAACAGGGGTTTCACCGGTATTCATCACAACCGCTTTATCGGTAAGGAACCAATTATCCTCAAGCCTTCTTCTGCCCCATTTCTTTCCGAAAGCAGAAAACCCACTGGCCATTGTGGCGGCATTATAAAAATACCAGCGACCCTGGGAAGATGTTGTATTTGTTTTTTCTTCCTGGTTTGCAAACATCTGGTTTTGAAGTTTTGTCTGCTCTTCCTGTGTTTTTTTTACCTCATTGGCAAGATAGACAGCAATAAGCCTGTCAATGACCTTGGTACGTTGTTCCTCAGTCATAGCTGCCAGTGCCTGCAAACTGTCTTCACGGCTGATGAGCTGCAACTGCTGAACCAGATCGGTAAGAGTTGCGGTTTTTTTCTTGATGGCTTTATAATTCGCGAAATCGACCGGCAGGAATTGCATGGTACTGTCATAATAAGCCTGTGCCCTGGGATAGTTGGGGTATGAAAAGTAGATATCAGCAAGCTGCAGCGCCGATATCGCTCTCTGGTAGTTATTGCTCTTGCTTGTACTTACCGACTTCCCAAGGTAATCGATAGCGTGAACAGTGTCTTTGTCGGTGAGGGAGATTTGTGCAAGAGCATAATATACCTGGTCCAGATAGTCCTTGTTCTTCTCGTCTTTAAGCATTTTGGTCAGCTTTTTGACGATGAAATCCCGGTCGGTGGATTTACTGGTATAGCACTGGGCAAGGTTGATCTTTGCATTGAATTCCATTTCATAAGCCGTACTGTGCTTAAGTACCCGGGTATACATTTCTGCCGCCCTGTCGGGGTCATCCTGTTTCTGATAAATCTGTCCAAGTATGAAATATATCCTTGTCTTGATCTTCACACTTGGGTTTAGTTCAAGTGCCCTGTTGAGGTACGGGACTGCTGCATCATAATTTCTTTGAAGGATAAAGGAATTCGCATAGGCCAGATTTGCCCCTTCTTCATATTTTGAAGGAGCCTCTCCTTTGTTGATTTTATTCAGCAGCATGTCGAGCATTGGCTCGCCCCGGTTATAGTCGCCAATCTGAATATTTGACATGGCGAGCCAGTACATCGCATCATATTTGATGTCATTGTCATTATAGGTTTTGATAACGAACTCAAAGGTCCGCCTGGCCATAGGATAGTCTTTTTTGTAGAAGTAGGATATACCGATAAGCATGTAGGAGTCGTCGATCCATTTGCAGTATTCCTTATGATTGAAAAACATCGAATGCTTCTGAATGGTTTTAGAGGCCTTCTTGATCGCATTGTCGGCAAACTGCGCAGCCTTGTTCCCCGATTTATCACCGAAATTATATACAGGCAGGACCAGGGAGAAATTATCTTTCATCTGTGCATCATAATCCTTTATGCCCTGACGCATCAGGTCCATTCCATTCCAGTAAACGTTATAATGTGCGGTAAGGTTATGATACGTGCGACGTGTCCATGTGTTTTTCTTTGTGGAACATGCACTGAAAAAAAATGTGCCGGTGAGCAATAGAAAAATTCCGGCGAGGGCGTATTTCTTCGTCGAGATCAAATTCTTGGTAATTAATATAGGTATAACTACTAAACGGCAAATTTAGTATAATTTTACGATATTTGCAGCCGTTATAGGATGAGGATAATTGTATCGGGATGGCCACAGAAAAGGGAGAAAAGAAGAAACAGAACTGGAAGGACAGGCTAAGGAATAAATACAGGCTGGTCTTTATGAACGATGAAACTCTGGAAGAACGTCTTACTTTCCGTCTTTCCCGTCTTAATGTATTTATTGCCCTCGGCACGCTTACGATCCTCCTTATCTTCCTCACTTCTATCCTGATAGCCTTTACGCCCTTGCGTGAATATATCCCTGGTTATTCCAGTGTCGGTCTCCAGAAAAAACTTTATGAATTAACCCTGAAGACCGATTCCATTGAAAGAGCCCTGGTACGTAAAAATCTGTATCTGCAGAACCTCAGGGATGTAATCAACGGCAAAGATCTTTCGGAGAACAAGCCAGTCGAAAAGGATACCGTTAGAAAATATGGAGATATTCGGCTTAAAAGGTCTGAAGATGATTCCCTTTTGCGTGCTGATGTTGAAAGCAGGGCCAAATACAATTTGTACAAAGCCGAACCAGGTGAGCTTTCTGCATCCGGGAAGGGTTCAATAGGCGGTGTTCTCTTTTTCACACCCCTGAAAGGAGTGATCACCAGCGGATTTGATATGGCAAATAACCATTTCGGCGTCGACATTGTGGCCAAACAGAATGAGGCCATTAAATCAGTTCTTGACGGAACTGTAATATTTGCCAACTGGACTCTAGAAACCGGTTATGTCGTGGTGATACAGCATTCTCAGAACATAGTAAGCGTTTATAAGCATAACTCGGCCATTCTGACAAAAACCGGAGATTATGTGAATGCAGGGGAACCCATTGCAATTATAGGCGAGACCGGGGAATATTCGACCGGCCCGCATCTGCATTTTGAGCTCTGGTATGAAGGAAAGCCTGTTAACCCCAAAGATTATATATCCTTTTAAATGGGAACTGCCGCATTGCCTAAAAAACGTATCGCCATTCTGGGTTCTACCGGTTCAATCGGCCGCCAAACGCTTGACGTCATAAAATCGAACCCTGAGCTGTTCGAGGTAGAAATTCTCACTGCTCAGAATAACTGTGACGTGCTTATATCGCAGGCCCTGGAATTTACTCCGAATGTGGTTGTGATCGGGAATCCCCAATGCTACTCTAAAGTTTCAGGTGCCCTGGGATCCCTGCCTATCAAAGTGTTTTCAGGAGAGGATTCCATAACACAGGTCATGGAAATGGATTCGATAGACCTGGTTCTCAGCGCGCTCGTCGGATATGCCGGGCTCAGGCCTACACTGAAGGCAATAGAGTATGGGAAAGATATTGCCCTTGCAAATAAGGAAACTCTTGTAATAGCAGGCGACCTGGTTACCAGGAAAGCGCTTGAGATGAATGTCAGGATACTTCCTGTGGATTCCGAGCATTCTGCTATTTTTCAATGCCTGGTCGGCGAAAAGCCCGAAAGTGTTGAAAAGATCTATCTTACAGCTTCAGGCGGCCCTTTCCGGGGTAAATCAAGGGAGCATCTCCTTTCGGTTACCAGGGAAGCTGCTTTAAATCACCCAAACTGGAAAATGGGCAATAAAATAACCGTTGACTCAGCTTCACTTATGAATAAAGGGCTTGAAGTCATTGAAGCCCGGTGGTTGTTCGACCTGAAACCCGAACAAATCGACGTGATCATCCATCCGCAGTCGATCATACATTCCATTGTCCAGTTTATAGACGGATCGATGAAAGCCCAGATGGGGCTGCCCGATATGCGGATGCCGATACTGTATGCACTTGGTTTTCCGGGAAGGCTTGTTTCGGATCTTCCGAGGTTCAGTTTTCTTGATTATCCGCAGCTTACCTTTGAGAAACCCGATAAGGAACTGTTCAGGAACCTTGCACTGGCATACAAAGCTCTTGAAACAGGAGGGAATATGCCTTGTGTTTTGAATGCTGCCAATGAAGTGGCGGTACAGGCGTTTCTGAATGAGAAACTGAAATTTCTCGAAATGACGGATGTGATTGAACATTGTTTGCAAACTGTATCTTTCATCAGCAGGCCTTCCTATGATGATTATGTTGCAACACACAAATATTCAATTGAGAAGGCAGATGAATTTATTGTAAACAAACAAAAACACAGAGGGAAAAATTAATGGAAATAGTTATAAAAGTTGTGCAGCTTCTTCTCAGCCTTTCTATCCTGGTAATTGTGCATGAGTTAGGGCATTTTATTGCCGCCAAAGTGTTTAAAACCAGGGTTGAGAAGTTTTACCTTTTTTTCGATCCATGGTTTTCATTGTTCAAATTCAAAAAGGGGGAAACTGAATATGGGATCGGATGGCTCCCCCTTGGAGGCTATGTGAAAATCTCAGGAATGATAGATGAGTCGATGGACACAGAGCAGATGAAACAGCCACCTCAGCCATGGGAATTCCGTTCAAAACCGCCATGGCAGAGGCTCATTATAATGCTGGGAGGGGTCACGGTGAACCTGATCCTTGCCATTGTCATCTATATTTTGATGCTGATGGCATGGGGAGAACAGTATTTGCCTACATCAGCCCTCAGGTACGGGATCTCGGTTGATTCTACAGGATACCAGATGGGCCTGAGGAATGGTGACAATATAATTTCGATTGACAACAAAGTCGTTGATGATTTTGCATCCATTCCCAAGACATTGGTCCTGGAGGAAGCCAAAACAATACAGGTGATGCGGGATGGACAGCAGCTGAATATAGACATCCCTTCAAATTTCATCAGCAAGCTGATCAAGTACAAATCGACTGATTTTATTTCGTTCCGGATTCCCTTCATCGTTTCAAGCTTTACAGCAGGTGCTCCGGCAAGCAGGGCAGGCATGCTGAAAAACGACCAGATCCTTGGAATAAACGACACCCTTCATCCATATTTCAGCGAGTTCAGGAAGTCCCTCCAGGCTTATAAAAACAAGGAAGTGAGCGTGATGGTCCTAAGGGGAAAAGACACCCTGAGACTTAAAGTGAATGTTCCTGCAACAGGCCTCATAGGGGTTTATCCAAAACCCCCATCAGATTTCCTGGCATTTAAAGAAAAATCCTTCAACCTTTTTACTGCCATCCCGGCAGGCGTGGTTAAGGCGTTTGAAGGTGTGGGAAATTACATTAAATCGATCAAGTTGTTATTCTCACAGGAGAAAGCCTATGAATCAGTAGGCGGTTTTATTGCAATAGGATCGATCTTCCCGTCAAGCTGGGACTGGCAGGCTTTCTGGCACCTGACGGCATTTTTATCCATCATGCTGGCCGTATTGAATGTGCTGCCTATTCCCGCCCTGGACGGAGGGCATGTCATGTTCCTCCTTTACGAGATCATTTTCAGGCGCAAGCCCAGTGATAAATTCATTGAATATGCCCAGATTGTAGGCATGGTACTACTTTTTGCGCTCCTTATTTTTGCGAACGGGAATGATATCCTGAAGCTGTTCAGGAAGTGACGGGTGAATAGTGACTAGTGACTAGTTACTGTTCACTGTTCACTGATTTAGTCCGCGACTTTCTCCTTCAGCGACTTAAATCCTTCTCCGAGGATCTCTGAAGCATCAAGGACAGTGAGGAATGCCTTTGGGTCTATCTGCTGGATATATTCTTCGAGGATGATCAGTTCTCGCCTGCTTACAACGGTGAAGATGATTTTGCGTTCGGCCATATTGAACATTCCATGACCCTCAATGATAGTGCCGCCCCTGTTGAGGTTGTTTATGATCTTGTCGCGGATCTCCTCATGCTTCTCGGAAATGATGAACAAGCTTTTTTCATAATTTATACCTTCCAGAACGCCGTCAATCACTTTACCGGTAATAAAGATCACAATCCAGGAATAAAGGGGGATCTTCCAGTCTCCAAAAACGAACAACCCTACAAGCACAATCACCGAATCGACCATGATCATCAGCTGTCCTATCGGCAGCCTGGTATATTTGGCGATAATCATCGCCACAATGTCGCTGCCCCCCGAGGTTGCCTTGGATCTGAACATAAGGCCCAGGCCAAGTCCGCAAAGTAATCCGCCAAAAATTGAGGATAGCAGGGCGTCGCCTTTTACCAGGGGTTCAAACCCCCAGATCCAGGTGAGGCTATCGGTGAACAAGGCAGTCAGTGAAAATCCAAGCACTGTTTTAAACCCAAACCTGGGTCCAAGTATCTTAATCCCTATGATAGTTAACGGGATATCAAAGCATAGTGCCATCAAACCCACCGGGGTACCGAGGATCCAATGCAGAACAATAGATATCCCGTAAACTCCGCCAGGGACTATTTTATAGGGAGTAATGAATAAAACAAAGGCGGAAGCAAGGATAAATGAGCCGATGATGATAAGGCTGTAAGATAAAAACCATTTTTTCGTAAACGGCTTTTCCCTGATCAGAAATGAGGCCATGGAATTTTGGATTTATTGATTAAAACTGAAGAAAATTAGTGATTATAAAAACAAAGTTGACAAAAAGATCGTTGGTAACAAAATAAAAACTGCCCCGTATAACAAACCTCAGGAGCAATAATAGTCAAACATTGAAAGTTTTTAATCATTATTGTAAGGGATCAATAGTTACAGGTTTGAAAAAAAACCGTACTTTTAACCCCTGAATTTAATGACCATAACATACTTTAAGTTAATGCAAGTTCCCAAATTGACTGGAAAACCTCTCAATAAGTGTATTGCTGTCACATTACTGTGTCTGTATATGTTATGGGCTGTTGATGGAATCGGGCAGCAATCCAGTTTGATTACCAACTACATGTTCAACAATATGGTCTTCAATCCTGCTTATGCCGGTTTAAGCGGTGGGGTTTCAATGACCGGGCTTATTCGCGAGCAATGGTTCGGATTTAAGGACAATGACGGGAACAAGGTTGCGCCGGAGACCATGTTCCTTACTGTAGACGCTCCTATTCGTGTGCTTCACGGGGGGATTGGCGGGATGGTCTCTCAGGATAAAATAGGATTTTTTAAAAATACCGCGGTGAAACTTGGGTATGCCTATAAGACCGAACTTGGTCCGGGGATCTTTTCAGCCGGGTTGCAGGTCGGGTTCCAGAATGGAAAGTTCGATTATTCCCAGTTCAAGGCCGTGAGTGCCGACGACCCCCTGCTTCAGGCCACCCAGTCAAAAAGCGATATGATATTCGATCTTGGCCTTGGCTTTTTTTACCGGGTACCCGACAAATTTTATGTTGGTTTGTCAGGGGACCAGCTCCTTCAGTCCAAGGGAAAAAACACCCAGTACAGGCTGCAGCGGACTTACTATTTAACAGGGGGATATCAATGGGATATCCCGAATCATCCGGCTTTTCAGCTTCAGCCCAGTGCGATTGTTATGTTTGACGGTGCAGCTTTTCAATTCAGCATCAGCGGACTTGTATGGTATAATAACAAATTTTACGGCGGGCTTGCATATCGTTACCAGGATGCAGTTTCGGTTCTGGCAGGTCTGATGATAAAAGGCTTCAGGGTTGGATTAGCATATGATATCGGCCTGTCAAAAATGATGAACTACAGTAATGGCAGTTTTGAGGTTATGCTGAATTATGTGCTGAAGATAGAAACTGAAAAATTAAAAAGGAGTTACCGTAACACCAGATTTTTATAAATTAAATTACTAACTTTGCCGGCTTAATTGAAAATCCGGACAATAACATAATAAAGCTCAATAAGTAGCGTTTATTTTTATCAACCAACTGCCCGAAAAATGAAAAAACTGCTCGTGTTTTTAGTCCTGCTGGTCTTCCTTGGAAGCTGCAGCAACTCAGGAAACGGAGAATTGACCGGGGTTAAGGGAAGGAAACGGTATTATCAACCTGATCCATTCGGCATGGTATACATCCCAATGGGTAGCTATACCATGGGAGTAGCCGACGAAGATGTTCCTTATGCCCAGCTCAACAATCCCCGTACAGTGTCGGTTGCGGCATTTTACATGGACCAGACGGAAATCACTAATAATGAGTATCGCCAATTTGTATATTGGGTGAGGGATTCCATTGCCCGCCGTATCCTGGGTGAGATTAAGCCTGATCTTTATTTTATAGCAGAGAACAAGAAAACAGGTGAAACTTTTGATCCGCCATTCCTGAACTGGGAAACCAAGATAGAGTGGAATTCTGAACAGCAGGATGTCAGGGATGCCCTGAACCAGATGTATCTTCCTGAAAATGAGCGTTATTTCCGGGTTAAGGAAATTGATTCCCGTAAGCTTTATTATGAATATTACTTTGTTGACCTTAAAGCTGCCGCACACAAGGAATGGGGAGGCCAGGCTGATCCCAAGGATGCCGGTCTTGCCAATCGGCCCCAGGGTATGAAAGACCGTTCGGTTTATGTGCGTAAAGAAGTTATTAACGTATATCCCGATACACTTTGCTGGATACATGATTACGTTTATTCGTTCAACGATCCGTCAACTGAAAAATACTTCTGGCATCCGGCATACGACAATTACCCCGTAGTCGGAGTTAACTGGAAACAGGCCAATGCTTTCTGCATCTGGAGGACCCAGTTGAAGAACAGTTTTCTTTATGGAAAGAAAGGGGAATCTTCTATCAGTGAATTCCGCCTGCCTACCGAAGCAGAATGGGAATGGGCTGCCAGGGGAGGATATGACGGCAATTCCTATCCATGGGGAGGCCCTTACACCCGCAATGACAAGGGCTGTTTTCTTGCCAACTTTAAACCTCTGAGAGGCAATTACATTGACGACGGTGGATTGCATACCGTTATTGTTGCCCACTATCCGGCCAATGAATTTGGCTTGTATGACATGGCGGGCAACGTGGCAGAATGGACCAGGAGTGCTTTCCATCCTTCTTCCTATAATTTTACCTGGGATCTTAACCCTGATTATACTTACAATGCCAAGGACAGCGATCCTTCGACCTTAAAACGCAAGGTGATCCGCGGAGGTTCATGGAAGGATATCGCATATTACCTGCGCGTTTCAACAAGAGCATATGAGTTCCAGGATACTTCGAAGTGCTATATCGGGTTCCGCTGTGTCCAGGACTTCCTCGGGCGTCAGAAGGATGATAATCCCGCAAGAGCCTCCAAGGTTTATAACTAATATTAACTGTCAATCAACGTTCAAGCAATCTCAATTAAAACCTTCTGAATTATGGGTCTTCTGAATTTTGTAAAATCTAAGCAGTACAAGCATTTCATGGCCAAACTGTACGGATGGGGTGCATCAGTTGTTATCATCGGTGCTTTGTTTAAGATCAACCATTATTGGGGCGCAGACTATATGCTGATCGTCGGGTTGGGAACAGAGTCCGTCATATTCTTTTTCTCGGCGTTTGAACCACCCCACGTTGAACCTGACTGGAGCCTTGTTTATCCCCAGCTTGCCGGGATGTATCATGATACTGATTTCGATGCATCACAGGCCCTTGCTTCCGGAGAAACTGTATCGCAGGAACTTGACAAAATGCTTTCAAAAGCTAAAATCGGCCCGGAGCTCATTAACAGCCTTGGAGAAGGGTTACGCACTCTCAGCGATACCACTTCAAAACTTGGCAAAATGTCGGATGCGGCCGTTACAAACGACCAGTTTGTCAACTCGGTAAAACAGGCCACCGACGGAGCCTCAAAACTGAGCGATTCATACAAGAAGACTGCAAATGTTCTTGAACAGAGTGTCAGCACTTCCCAGGAACAACTGCAGCATATGCAATCAGCTGCAAAAAGTGCTGCCGGACTGTCAAGCGCATATGCAGAGGTTGCAAACACCCTGAAGGATGAAATCAGGGTTAACAAGGATATGACTACCAGCATATCCGCCGCCACTGCTTCAGCTAATAAATTCATGGAGAAATACAATGAATCGGCCGAGATGCTTGCAAAGACCGCTTCGACCCTGTCTTCTTCCACCTCTGAAAATGAAAATTACAATAAACAGATGAACAGGGTTTCAAGTAACCTTTCGGCCTTGAATGCCTTATACGAACTTCATCTCCAGGGATCCAACGAACAAATGGAAAATACCAATAAATTTAATGCCATCCTTGGAAAATTCTCCGACAATCTTACCGATTCAGTTACCAATACGGCCAAGTACAAGGAAAATATTGCCCAGTTAAATAAAGTTGTTGAAAAACAAATGCAAACATCTGCCAGCCAGGTTGAAGCTTCTTCCCAGATGGAAGACAGCATGAAAAAGTTCCTGGAGAATCTGAATGCATCGGTTACCCAGACAGCCAGGTTCAAGGACCAGGTAGATGCTCTGGCCAGCAATATTGCAGCATTGAATAAAGTCTATGGCAGTATGCTCACGGCTATGAATGTTTCAATAAAGTAACAACGGTAACAGGATATTGCAATCCGGATTATTCATCTGAAAACCAAATATTAAATGGCTGGATATAAAGAGACACCGAGGCAAAAGATGATTGGGATGATGTATCTCGTGCTTACTGCATTGCTCGCGCTCAACGTCTCGAAACAAATGCTTGATGCATTCATTGTGGTTAATGAAACCATGGAGAATACGAACTCAAATTTTAATAAAAAGTTAGATAATACTATCTCCAAATTCAAGATCCAGTACCAGATGAACCCGAATAAAGTGGGGCCGTACTGGGATAGAGCCCAAAAGGCAAGGCAGCTGTCAGAAAATCTGGCAAATTATATTGACAGTCTGAAGTATGCTGTTATCGCCAGGACTGATGGGATTTCATTTGCAGAGGCAAAAAAGGTACCATTGTCAGATGTCGAAAATAAAGACAAGTATACAGAGCCTACGAACTTCTTCATCGGCAGCTCACATGACGGTTCAACCGGTGAAGCAAGGAAGCTGAAGGATAAAATCGAAGCCTATAAGAAAGGAATGGTCGCCCTGCTGGATGCTAAATACCAGGGAACAATAAAACTTGGTCTCAAAACCGAAGGCCAGTTCAAAGATTCCTATCACAACTCCCAGAACTGGGAAATGCATAATTTCTTCCAGACGATCCTGGCTGCTGCAGTCACCATTCTTAACCAGATCAAAGCCGATGTTTATAATGCCGAGTTCGATGTCGTAAATAACCTTTATGCGGCAGTATCGGCCGAAGACTGGAAATTTGACGCCATCAGGGCAAAGGTCATCCCTAAAAGCAATTACGTATTTCTCGGTGAGGAATACCAGGCCGAAATCCTCGTAGCTGCTTATGATACCAAAGCCAACCCGAATGTACGCTATGTTCTCGGTTCGGATTCACTTACTCCTGCGAATTTTAAAAATGCCACGCCTATAACAGGAGAGAATGGGGTAGTGACCCTTAAACTCGGAGGTTCTTCAGAAGGCCTGAAAAAATTTGCCGGGATCATTAAAATTGTAAGCCCCTTAGGCGATACCATGACTTTCCATTTCAAAGACGAGTTCATTGTTGCAAAACCGGCCCTTACTGTTTCCCCGTCCAAGATGAACGTATTTTATATCGGGGTTGACAACCCGGTCTCTATCACTGTCCCGGGAGGCCCTGAAAGGGTTACACCTACAATTTCCGTTGGTAATATCCGCCAGGAAGGGAAAGATTATATCGTTAGCGGACTCCCCCTGAATACCAGGGAAGCCGTGATCACGGTAACCGCTGTGTTCTCAGGGAAATCAAAGAATATGGGTTCTTATACAGCCCGTTTAAAGCGCGTACCCGATCCAATTGCGAGGATCGCCGGAAAAAACGAAGGTGTCATCTCGAAAAGTATTGTGCTTGCCAGCCCTTACCTTGTCCCCGAAATGCAGGTTGGATTTGATTTTGACCTGAAATACGTAGTTACATCCTACAACTTCGTTACCGATATAACCGGCGATATCCTTGAATACAAAGTCCAGGGGAACAGGCTCACACCTGAAATAGTGAGGCTGATCACCAATGCCAAAAAGAACAAACGCATCTGGTTCGAAAATATCACGGTAAAAGGACCTGACGGCGAGCGTACCATTCCTTCTATTAACTTGAAAATCAATTAATAAACTATATTCCGGCACATCATGAAAAGGATAGTTTTCATTGCATTTGTGGCAGTGCTTGTGACAGGGGTCAGGCTGACTTCCTATGCACAGGTTCTGGAAGCTCCCCCAAGGGATGGTGTTTATGACAGGACCGTTATTACCCAGGTTCAGCCGATACCTTATCCATACCTTAGGGAAGCTGATATCACCTGGACCAAGAGGGTCTGGAGAGTCATCGACATGCGTGAGAAGATGAACCAGCCCTTCTACTTCCCCGAAACTCCCCAGAACCAGTGGAAAAGCTTTATGCAGATCATTCTTGACGGTATGAAGGAAGGGACTATCCAGGCCTACTCCGCCGAAACCGACCTCTTCCTGGTGCCTTTAGCCCATAAAGACCTTATGGACCAGCTTGAGACCAAGCAAAAACTGCACCTGAAACGCCCCGACAATCCTGATATCGAATTTGACACGGTGATTTCCAAAATTTTCAATGCCTCCGACGTAAAGCAACTCAGGGTCAAGGAAGACTGGTATTTCGACAAGCAAAGATCGGTTCTTGAAGTGCGTATCCTTGGAATCTGCCCCATGACGGAGAGCTTTGCCGAGGACGGATCAACCCGTGGTTACAAACCCCTGTTCTGGATCTATTTCCCCGATTGCCGCAACCTGTTTGCACGCAGCGAACAGTTCAACCTGAGAAATGGAGTTGCCGGCCGGCTCACTTACGATGATGTGTTTATGAAAAGGATTTTCTCCAGCTATGTGTATAAGGAAGAGAATGTTTATGACCGTCAGATCAGCGATTATGCTACCGGTGTTGACGCATTGCTGGAATCAGAAAGGGCTAAAAACAAGATCCTCGAGTTTGAATCAAGCCTCTGGGAATACTAACACCTGAACGAATTTTTTTTTTGATTTTCTGCCCCGGAAACCCGGGGCAGTTTTTTTTACCCGGGACTGCCGATTTCGTTCTGCCAGGTATCGGATATTTGATTATTTTTAGCAAGTTAATTGTCTGTCGTTTTGGTTGCACTCAAGCCATTTCTCGAGACTTCGATAGAATACCTGAAAGGTGTTGGCCCGGCGAGGGCCGAAGCCCTGCGTTCTGAATTGCAGATAGAGGTTTTTGGAGACCTGCTGACCCATTTCCCCTTCCGTTATGTTGACCGTTCGAAGATGTACCTCATCAAGGATATTAAGGATGAGAATACATTTATACAACTCAGGGCCCGTGTAATCAAAACAAAGACTATTGGGCCTCCCAGGTCTCAGAGGCTTATAGTCACAGTTGAAGATGAAAGCGGGCAGATAGACCTGGTGTGGTTCCAGGGGGTAAAATGGCTGGTTGATAAAATAGCCAACGGGCAGGAATGGATCATTTTCGGGAAGCCCCAGTTGTTCAATGGCCAATGGAATATGCCGCATCCCGACATCGAACCTCCTGAAACAGAACCCTTGCCCATCAGCAGGATCATCCAGCCGATATACAGTTCAACCGAGAAACTGAAGTCAAAAGGGCTGGATTATAAAGGAATTGGCAAACTCGTTAAGACCTTACTCCTGCATGAGAAGTTTTACGTTCCCGAAAATTTAACCAGGGATATTCTTGAAAGACTCAGGCTGATCCACCGCCAGGATGCCTTCCTGAACATTCATTTCCCCCAAAGTCCTGAATTGCTCTCGAAAGCCCAGGCCAGGCTGAAGTTCGAAGAACTTTTCTTCATCCAGCTCAGGCTGCTCAAACAAAGGATTTCACGCTTGCAGAAAAACGAAGGGCATGTATTTGCCACGGTGGGCAATTACCTCAATGATTTTTATCATAATTACCTGACATTCGAACTGACCAATGCACAAAAAAAAGTGATCAGGGAGATCAGGGCCGACCTGGGATCGGGAAAACAAATGAACCGGCTTTTACAGGGGGATGTTGGCAGCGGCAAAACGATGGTGGCCCTTATGTGCATGCTCATTGCCCTGGATAACAAATACCAGTCCTGCCTGATGGCTCCGACTGAAATCCTGGCAAATCAGCATTTCAGCAATATCTCCAGAATGCTTTCAGGGCTTAATGTCAACATACGTCTGCTTACAGGTTCCACAAAACAGGCTGAACGCAATGTAACCCTTGGACTTCTTGAAAGCGGGGAAGTGTCATTTCTTATCGGAACCCACGCCTTGCTTGAAGACAAGGTACAGTTCAATAACCTAGGCCTTGTTGTGATTGACGAGCAGCACAGGTTCGGGGTTGCACAGAGAGCTGCTTTATGGGAAAAAAACCAGAGAACGCCTCATATCCTGGTCATGACGGCTACTCCCATTCCAAGAACCCTGGCCATGACATTATACGGTGACCTGGATTCATCAGTTATCGATGAACTTCCGCCAGGCAGGAAACCCATCATCACAAAGCATGTTTACGATCGGGATCACTTTAAGGTCTATAATCTGCTTAAACAGAAAATCCGTGAAGGCAACCAGGTATATATTGTTTATCCCCTTATCGAAGAATCAGAGAGCCTGGATCTGAAGAACCTGACTGAAGGTTTCCAAACTGTGGTAAAGGAATTCCCTCAGCCTGAGTTCAGGGTAGGCATGGTCCACGGCAGGATGAAACAACAGCAGAAGGATGCCGAAATGAAACGTTTCCTGGAAAAGGAGACGCAGATCCTGGTTTCTACGACAGTGATAGAGGTGGGCGTTGACATCCCGGAGGCCTCCATCATGGTGATTGAGAATGCCGACCGCTTTGGCCTTTCCCAGCTTCACCAGCTAAGGGGAAGGGTAGGCAGGGGCAGTGCACAGTCTTATTGTATTCTCATGACCCCTGAGGAACTGGGAAATGATGCACGAATAAGGATAAAGACCATGCTTAAGACAACCGACGGTTTTGAAATTGCCGAAACAGACCTTCGTTTGAGAGGCCCTGGTGATTTGCAGGGGACCCAGCAAAGCGGTATTCTGAACCTGCGTGTTGCAGATATAATACAGGACGAGAAGATTCTGAAATTTGCCAGGAATGTGGCATCCGATATACTGAATGACGACCCCGAGCTCAGGTTTGAAAAAAATGCCATTTTGGCAAAACACATAAGCCATATGGATGAGCATCAGCAAAATTGGGGGCTGATTTCATAGTTTTCTGATCAATAATTCCTACCTTTGTTCCCTAAAACAAGGCTGATAGTATGAAAATCTCCTATAACTGGCTGAGGCAATATATTAAGACAGACCTGCCGCCTGAAAAATTGGCAGAACTGCTTACCGGTTGTGGTCTTGAAGTTGAAGGCACTGAAGAGTTTTTTAGTGTGAAAGGAGGCCTCAAAGGAGTTGTTATTGGCGAAGTTCTCAGCTGCGTGAAACACCCTAACTCTGATCATCTTTCACTCACGACAGTTAACACGGGCCGGGGTGAACCTTTAAATATTGTTTGCGGCGCCCCTAATGTTGCTGCCGGGCAGAAAGTTGCAGTAGCCGTTACAGGCACCACCCTTTACTTTAATAATAAGGAACTTACCCTTCAGAAGACAAAAATTCGCGGAGAGGTCTCCGAAGGAATGATCTGCGCTGAGGATGAACTTGGCCTGGGAAATGACCATGCGGGGATCATGGTTTTGGCTCCCGGGGCTGAAGTCGGAACACCTGCCTCTGAATATTTCGGAATAGAACATGACTGGGTTTTCACTATAGGCCTTACTCCTAACCGTGCAGATGCCGCATCCCATATAGGGGTGGCCAGGGACATAGCTGCAGTTATTAATAATTTCGGCCGTTCTGAACCACTTGGTTCCGGCAGGGCGCGGATATGCCTGCCGGATGTATCGGCATTCAGGCAGGACAATGACAAGCTTGTCATAGGGATCACAGTTGAAGACCCTTCAGCCTGTCCGCGATACACAGGTCTTACCATTACCGGGATAACAGTGAAAGAATCCCCTGCATGGCTGAAAAACAGGTTGTCGGCCGTTGGTCTGCGGCCGATCAACAATATCGTCGATATCACGAATTATATCCTCATGGAACTCGGCCAGCCTCTGCATGCTTTTGATGCGCGGCAAATCACCGGGAACCAGGTCATTGTAAAAAAATATCCAAGGGGAACAAAGTTTACAACACTCGATGAGGTTGAACGTGAGCTTGGAAGCGATGACCTGATGATATGCAGCAAGACTGAGCCCATGTGCATCGCCGGGGTGTTCGGTGGAGCAAAATCAGGTGTAAGTTCTGAAACCACCTCCGTTTTCCTCGAAAGCGCCTGTTTCGACCCTGTTCACATTCGGAAAACTGCGCGTTATCACGGACTCTCAACAGATGCATCCTTCCGTTTCGAAAGGGGAACCGATTATAATATAACAGTTTATGCCATTCAAAGGGCTGCCCTTTTAATAACGGAGATTGCCGGAGGTGAGATTTCTTCTCCCGTCATTGATGTTTATCCCAGGCCGATCCGGCCTGCAACAGTGCTTCTTCCCTGGTTTAACCTGGACCGCCTTATCGGGAAATCCCTGAACAGGCAGGTTGTCAGCGATATTCTTACCGATATCGGAATGCAGGTAACACCATATCCGCAGTCAGGAAATGAAGGCCTTGAAATAGTTGTGCCCTCATACAAAGTTGATGTTACCCGCGATGTAGATGTGATTGAAGAAGTGCTGAGGATCTATGGATATAATAATGTGGAAATACTTCCGGAAGTCAGGTCTTCCATGTCGTTCACAAAAAAGCCCGATCCCGACAAGGTCAGGAATATTGTGAGCGATTACCTTTCGGCAAATGGTTTCAATGAGATCATGAACAACTCCCTGAGCCGGTCGTTATTTTATGAACGGACGCCGGATTTCCCTGCCGAACGATGTGTGAGGATATTGAATCCAATCAGCCGTGATCTCGATGTGATGAGGCAGAATCTTCTGTTCGGCTGCCTCGAAAGCCTGCTTTACAACATGAACCGCAAGTCGGCCGACCTGAAATTCTACGAATTCGGCACAGTATACCAGGTTGCCGCAGGAACCGATGACCCGGTCAAAGGTTATCATGAGGAAAGTCATTTAGCCATTGCAATGACAGGAAAATCTGCTGCCGAAAACTGGAATTCCGGATCTGAAATTGTAAACTGGTTTGAATTGTCGGGTTACCTCCAGTCCATATTCCGCAAACTGGGAATCGATCCTGCGGAAGGAATCACACCAAAAAGCATCAGTGATAAGACCTTCATGGGCAATACGTTTTCGGGCGGGATGAATTTTTTCCTTATCGGGAAACATATCGGTTCAGCCGGGTTGTTGTCGAAAAACATTCTTAAGACGTTTGATATAAAGCAGGATGTATATTATGCCGAATTAAACTGGAATGCAATTCTCTCCCTGATTCCCGTGAGGGAAACCCGGTACCGCGAACTTCCGAAATTCCCGGAAGTAAGGCGTGACCTGGCCCTTCTGCTTGATGAGGCAGTGAAATTCGAGGAGATAGAGAAACTTGCGTTTCAGACCGAGAAGAAACTCCTCAAACAGGTCGGTTTATTTGATGTTTATGAAGGGGAGAAGATCGGTAAAGGTAAAAAATCCTATGCCCTGAGTTTCATTCTCCGGGATGAGGAAAAGACCCTGACAGATAAAGAGATAGATAAATGCATGGATCGTCTCGTCAGTGTTTTCAGTCAGAACCTGAATGCACAGGTGAGATAAGCCTGTCAAATTAAAACTAATAACACAGCACTATGGCAACACAGGAAAAAGTTGTTTACTCAGTCAGCCCTGACGGGGAGAAGTATCCCCTTCCTTTGGAGAAAGATTACGGAAAGGAACTTCAGCGAATTGAAAAACTGGTTTTAAAAGCCAGGAAAGAAAAAAAGGAAATAGTTGTTGTGATGGGCCTGGGATTTGTTGGCGCCGTCATGGCTGCAATAGTGGCCGATACGACCGACAAGAAAGGCAGCAACAGCAAATTTGTTATCGGATGCCAGCGTCCCAGTCCCAGGAGTTACTGGAAAATTGACATGATGAACAGGGGGTTGTCGCCTGTAAAGGCAGAAGACCCCGAGGTAGATGAGCTCATCGACCGCTGTGTTCTGAAGAAGAAGACCCTTGTTGCTACATACAACAGTGATTGCCTGAAATTTGCCGATTGTGTTGTGGTTGACGTCCAATGTGATTTTTCCAAGAAAGAGCTTGGTAACATGAAGTCCGGCGAAGCCGATATGGCTGCCCTTGAAGATACTATGAGGACAATAGGGGAGAAGATAGAGCCGAAATGCCTGGTTCTTATTGAAACCACTGTTGCGCCGGGAACAACTGAATTTGTGGCCTGGCCCATACTCAAAAAGGAGTTTCAGAAACGCGGGATGAAAGACACCCCATTGCTGGCGCATAGTTTTGAAAGGGTAATGCCGGGTAAGGATTACGTTGCTTCCATCAGGGATTTCTGGAGGGTTTGTTCAGGTTGTGAAGAAATAGCCCGTAAGCGGGTTGAGAAATTCCTTCATGAGGTTTTGAATACCAAGGATTTCCCGTTAACCGTAATGGACCGTCCCATTGAATCAGAAACAACCAAGATCGTTGAGAACTCATACCGTGCCGCAATACTAGCGTACCTGCATGAATGGAGTTTGTTTGCCGAGCGTAACGGTGTTGACCTGATCAAGGTTATCAAAGCAATAAAAATGAGGCCAACCCACAGCAATATCATATTTCCCGGTCCCGGGATCGGTGGGTATTGTTTGCCAAAGGACGGAGGACTTGGATACTGGGCCTACAAACACATACTGGGATTTGAAGACGGCGAGAAATTATTCAAGATCACTCCGACAGCCATAGATATCAATGATACCCGGGCCCTCCACGTGGCGGAACTGACCCGTGATGCCCTTAGAAATATGGGACGTTACATTGCTGGATCCCAGGTGCTTCTTTGCGGAGCTTCCTATCGCCAGGATGTTGGCGATACACGATACAGCGGCAGCGAGATGGTTGTGCGCAAGCTTGCCGAAATGGGCGCCGAGATAAAAGTGCACGATCCTTATGTTGACCATTGGTATGAACTGGAAGACCAGGATTCATACCCTTCACCGGGAAGTTCCTGGAAAAGGTTCTTCCGTAACCAGGAAGGTCTTAAAAATGCGGTTGTTTCAAAGGATATCAAAAAATCGCTGAAAGGGGTGGATGCATTAATTCTTGCTGTTCCGCATACTCATTACCTGAGCCTGAGCCCTGATGATATTGTAAAATGGGCAGGCGGGCCAATTGCTGTCGTGGATGCTTTCGGGATCCTTGACGATGTAAAGATCCGCCGCTATTTCGAACTTGGTTGTGAAGTCAAGGCCCTGGGCCGCGGTCACCTGGCAAGACTTAAGAGAGAGGTCCGGAAGTGATTTACGAATAATGAAGAATGAGTTACGAATAAAACAACATCATAAGATCGTAATCGTAAACCCAATCTTAATTCGTAATTCTTAAATCGTAAATAGAATAAAGTATGGATGTTCATATGATCAAGCAGCGTTTTGGTATCATCGGAAATTCTCCGCTGCTTGACAGGGCAATTGACATTGCACGGCAGGTTGCTGCGACTGATATTACAGTGCTGATCTCAGGCGAAAGCGGGACAGGAAAGGAATTTTTCCCAAAGATCATTCATCAGCTAAGTGCCCGTAAACACGGCTCTTACATCGCAGTAAATTGCGGGGCTATTCCTGAAGGCACTATAGATTCAGAGCTTTTCGGGCATGAGAAAGGATCTTTTACAGGGGCACATGAGGCCCGTAAAGGTTACTTCGAAGTGGTAAACGGTGGCACGATATTCCTGGACGAGGTTGCCGAACTGCCCCTTGGTACCCAGGTAAGGTTGTTGCGTGTTCTTGAGAGCGGTGAGTTTATCCGCGTTGGATCATCAAAAGTGCTGAAGACAAATGCCCGTGTTGTTGCCGCGACAAATGTAAATATCCCCGACGCGGTTGCCGGGGGAAAATTCAGGCAGGATCTGTATTACCGCCTGAACACAGTACCTATTTTTGTACCTGCGCTCAGGGACAGGCAAGAGGATATTTATCTGCTGTTCAGGAAATTTGCAGCTGACGCTGCTGAGAAATACAGGATGCCTGCAATACAGCTGGATGAAGATTCACAGAAAATTTTAACTGCTTACCGCTGGCCCGGCAATATCAGGCAATTGAAAAACCTGGCCGAACAGATCTCCATTATTGAGAAGACAAGGATAATTGATGCGCCGACACTGACAAAATACATGCCGCTGGCTCATTCAAGTGATCTTCCGGTGCTTTACAAGGGGCAGGATGCTGCAAATTTCTCGGAAAGGGATCTGCTTTACAAGGTGCTTTTCGATATGAAGAAAGATATGAACGACCTGAAACAACTGGTAATGAATCTTCTTCATCACGAACAGGAAATCGGGAATTCCCAGTCGGAGAATTATCAGCTTATTAAGAAGTTGTATCAGGACTTCGGCGAGGTCAAGGACCAGACCCATCCGATTATTGTGCAGTCCGATGACCGGTCTATGCCTGAAACAGAGGCCGTGCAGGAACCTGAAGAAGTTGAGGAATCTCTTTCCCTTGAGAAAAAGGAAAAAGATTATATCAGGAAGGCGCTTGAAAAATACAAAGGCAGGAGAAAAGAGGCTGCGAGGGAACTTGGTATTTCCGAAAGGACATTATACAGGAAGATCAAGGATTACAACCTTGAGTAACGCTCAAAAACTTTATGGGCATGGATAAACAGGGAAGCGTAATGCGCAATCTGAACAAGGTCAGGAGAACTTGTTTTTTTTTGCTGATGGCTCTTTTGGCATTACTGCCGCAAACCTCATGCAAGGTCAGCTATTCATTCACGGGAGCTTCAATTTCTCCCGACGTCAAAACAGTCGATGTTCCTTTCATGGTCAATTCAGCCTCCCTTGTTGTCCCTACCTTAAGCAGGTCACTGACCAATGCGTTGCGTGACTATCTGACTTCCCAGACCAGCCTCCAGATGGTTGACAGGAACGGGGACCTGGAATTAACCGGGAATATTACGGGATACGCTGTAACCCCGGTCGCTATCCAGGGTAATGAAACTGCAGCTATGAACCGCCTGACAATAACAGTAAATATTAAGTTTGTCAACAAGAAAAACCCAAAGCAGAACTTTGATCAGGCTTTTTCAAGGTACCAGGATTACCCTGTCGCTGATTTATCCACTGTTCAGGACCGCCTTAATGCGGTGATCATTGATCAGCTGGTCCAGGACATCTTCAATAAATCGGTTGTCAACTGGTAATCCGGAATTCAGGCATATATTTGTAATATGAACCGTCAGCAATTTTCGGAATTTGTCAAAGATCCTCTGGCTCTTGGTGAAGGGAGCATCACCGAGCTTGAAAATCTTCTCAAACAGTATCCCTATTGCCAGACTGCCCAGGTTCTTTTTACTATTAACCTGCAAAGACAAAATCATGCTTCTTACCAGGCGCAGCTGAAGAGGGCTGTTGCCTATGCCGGTGACCGGAAGAAATTAAAGGAACTTCTTGAAGGAAAGAATCCTCCTGCTGCCGCTGTTTCTATTGCTGTTGAGCCGGTACAGATTACCGGGCAGGTTTCACAGGCTTCAATGCCTGAACCTGTTTATTCTTCTGCGCCCGAACCTGTCTATCCTTCAATGCCTGAACCTGTTTATCCTTCAACCCCCGATGAATTAAGGCCTCAGGCCGATACAGGCATGCCGGCTCCATCATCTGCCGTTTCAGCGGTAGCTGCAACCGGGATGGTCCCCTCCTTAAATCCAATACAGAAAGAACAAGCCAAAGAACCTGAGGTTGAAACTTCTGCTAATGATAAATCCGTTCGTTCGGAACCCCTTCAGGAAATCTATATCGAAGACTCGGTGATCAGTTCCGAGGAACTGGCGCTTGCATCTCCCATGGCCCCGCTTGGACCAGTTCCATCAGCAGGACCTGGCCCTGCTCTTCATCCTTTTACCAAGCCATCAGAAGTCCATAAAGAAAAATTGAACCAGGACGATCTCCTGGCTATTGTTCGTAAAAGGCTGGCGGAGATCAATGAAGAAAAACAGACCAAAGGCCGTGAACCTGTCACGTCTGCTCCGGTGACCGGTCCTGACAGAGGTGAGCCGGTATTAAGGCCTGCAAGTGACTTCAGCAGATCAAAAGATGAACTGATTGAGAAATTTATCAAAGAGGAACCGAAGATATCAAGGCCTAAAAAAGAGTTCTTTAATCCAAGCTTAATTTCACAACGATCCAACATGGATGAGGAAGACATTGTGAGCGAAACGCTCGCTTTGTTATACGCCAAGCAAGGCAATATGCAGAAAGCCATCCATATTTATGAGAAATTATCCTTGCGATTCTCCGAAAAAAGTCGTTACTTTGCGGCCCAAATTGAAAATATCAAAGGAAATTCGCAGCAGGGGCTATAGCCGTGTTGTTAATCCTGAAAGAATTAATAATTATTCAAAAATCGAATTATGGGTGTTTACGTTGTTATCTCAGTCCTTATTCTTATCACTTCGGCACTGATGGTCCTGGTAGTGCTGGTCCAGAATTCAAAAGGAGGCGGACTTGCATCAAATTTTGCATCTTCAAATCAATACATGGGAGTAAGAAAAACAGCCGACTTCCTTGAAAAAACCACCTGGACTCTTGCAGTAGTATTACTTGTCCTCAGTTTATTCTCGATCTTTTCCATCCCTAAGAACCAGGGAACCACCCCGGTCCAGGAAAGTGAGATCAAAAAGCAGATAGACCAGTCGAAGACAGCTCCCGTAAAAGACTTCCAGCCAAATCCTGCTGGCGGCCAGGCAGCTCCGGCTGAAAAGAAAAAATAAGCAAATTCCTGTTTCGGAAATTTGAAACATGAAAGCTGTTTCCTTTAAGGGGAACAGCTTTTTTTATCCCTTAATGTCAGAATGTCAGAAAAAGTGTCATGCCGGTCTTTTATTGATTGATTTTGCTGAAAAATTGTCTCTATTTTTTTAATTAAACCTTTTGGCATGGTTTCTGACAATTAAGAATAACAATCAAGTGAATTCATAATGTTTAACTTTTAATAGTTTAAAAATGGCAAAAGTAAAGATTAAACCTCTGGCAGACCGGGTTCTGGTTGAACCAGCACAGGCAGAAGAAAAGACTGCAGGTGGAATTATTATTCCTGACACTGCAAAAGAGAAACCCCAGAAAGGTACCGTAGTGGCTGTAGGCCCCGGAAAAAAAGACGAACCCATGACAGTTAAAGTTGGTGATCTTGTTCTTTACGGAAAATATTCCGGGACAGAGATCACAATTGATGGCGGTAACTATCTTATCATGCGCGAATCCGATATCGTCGCTGTTATCTGATCATCAGTGACATTAATGAAACATTCACATTGAAACCCTTAAAACAAAATTAGAAATGGCAAAGGATATAATTTTTAATATTAAAGCAAGAGAGTCCCTGAAGAAAGGTGTTGACGAACTCTCTAATGCAGTGAAGGTGACCCTTGGCCCTAAAGGCCGTAATGTCATCATTGAAAAATCATACGGTTCGCCTGTTGTTACCAAGGATGGTGTTACCGTTGCAAAAGAAGTTGAGCTGAAGGATGCTATCGAAAACGTTGGTGCACAGATGGTGAAGGAAGTTGCTTCCAAGACCAGTGACCTCGCAGGTGACGGCACAACCACAGCTACCGTTCTTGCCCAGTCGATTTTCACGACCGGTCTTAAGAATGTTACTGCAGGAGCAAATCCAATGGATTTGAAGCGCGGTATTGACAAGGCTGTTATTGAAGTTATCAAATCATTGAAGGCACAGACCAAGCAGGTTGGTGATACCATGGAGAAGATCCAGCAGGTAGCCACCGTATCAGCCAATAACGATATCTTCATCGGTAAAATGATTGCCGAAGCAATGGAGAAAGTAAAGAAAGAAGGCGTTATCACCATTGAAGAAGCCAAAGGCATTGAAACAACTGTAAAGGTTGTTGAAGGCATGCAGTTTGACCGTGGTTATATCAGCCCGTATTTTGTAACTGATACCGAGAAGATGGAAGTTGTTTATGACAACCCCTACATTCTTATCTACGACAAGAAAATTTCTGTAATGAAGGACCTGCTTCCGGTGCTTGAAAAAGCTGTACAGACCGGTCGCCCTCTCATTATCATTGCTGAAGATATGGAAGGTGAAGCTCTTGCCACACTCGTTGTAAACAAGATCCGCGGAACACTGAAAGTAGCTGCCATCAAGGCTCCGGGCTTCGGTGACCGCCGTAAGGAAATGCTCGAAGATATTGCCATTCTGACTGGCGGTACCGTGATCAGCGAAGAAAAAGGCTATAAGCTTGAAGACACAACCTTGCAGTATCTTGGCCAGGCCGAGAAGATGACTATCGACAAGGAAAACACAACTATTATCAACGGACAAGGCAAGAAAGCCGACATCCAGGGCAGGATAGGCCAGATCAAATCACAGATCGAAAAGACCACCAGCGATTATGACCGTGAGAAATTGCAGGAACGTCTTGCAAAATTATCAGGTGGTGTTGCTGTGATCTATGCAGGTGCCGCTTCTGAAGTTGAAATGAAAGAAAAGAAAGACCGTTTTGATGACGCTCTGCATGCAACCCGTGCCGCTATTGAAGAAGGTATCATCCCCGGTGGTGGTGTAGCTTTCATCCGCGCTATCAAAGCCCTGGAAAAACTGAAAGGTTCAAACGAAGATGAGAACACCGGTATTCAGATTATCAGGCGTGCTCTTGAAGAACCTCTCCGCCAGATCGTGGAAAATGCAGGTCTCGAAGGTTCTGTTATCGTTCAGAAAGTTAAGGAAGGCAAAGATGATTTTGGTTTTAACGCCAATACCGAGGAATATGAAAACCTTTTCCAGGCCGGCGTTATTGATCCTACCAAGGTTGCCCGCGTTGCTCTTGAAAATGCCGCATCGATCGCCAGCATGCTGCTGACCACCGAATGTGTCATTGTTACTCATAAGGAAGAAAAAGCCCCTGCCATGCCCCCGATGAACCCGGGAATGGGCGGAATGGGTGATATGTACTAATAATCACAATTGTTTGTTCAAAAAAACCCTGCAACCGCAGGGTTTTTTTATTGGCGTTTTCGTAGTTTTGAGAAAACAAACAGATTGATTTAAAAATTCCCGACCATGAAAATACCTGTTTCCGTCTTTATAATCCTGGGCTGTCTGTGTTTTAATATTGTTTTCGCACAGACTTCATCGGCCGTTTTGCCCATTGACCCCGATACCAAAAAGATCACTTACCGGGATATTGTTACACAGGAAGGTAACCCCGGATATCTTTACGATAAGGCAATACAGTGGTTCAATTATTATTACCTGAGCCCTGCCTCCGTTTTTTCGGTTCAGGACAGGGTCAACGGGAAAATTGAAGGCCTTGGCCGCTTAAGGCTGTGTAATGTTGACACTAAAACCGGATCGAAAACCGACGGGTCTATGGTAACTTACCTGATCAAACTGGAGTTCAAGGATAACCGGTTCCGTTACACTCTTACCGATTTCAGTCTTAAGCTGGCTTCGCGTTTCCCCATTGAAAAGTGGATGAATAAAGAGGATCCCGCATACAATCCTAACTGGGATTCATACCTCTACCAGGTTGACACTACCATGCAGAGACTCGTTTCAACCCTGAAGGAGAAAATGAAACCAACCGTAGTCAAGAAAGATGAGTGGTAAGCCGGTTCCTGATATCCGCGATCTTACTGCGGGGGATATCAGTTCTTTCCTTTCAGCAAATAATGAAAAGCCTTTCAGGGGGAGGCAGGTGTTTGAGTGGCTCTGGAAAAAGCAGGCTGCTTCATTCGATGAAATGACCGACATCCCGAAATCCTGTCGGGAGCTTTTAAAAAACAATTTCACTTTCCATAAAGCAATCCTGGCAAAAACCCAGGAAAGCAAAGATGGTACTGTTAAGACCGGGTTCTCCCTGCATGACGGATCATTGGTCGAAGGTGTATTGATCCCTTCCGGAGGAAGATATACGGCCTGCGTTTCTTCACAGGTTGGCTGCCCTCTCGGCTGTGTGTTCTGTGCCACGGGAATACTTGGATTTAAGAGGAACCTGAGTGCAGGTGAGATCTTTGACCAGGCGGCATATCTCAATAAACTTGCATTTGAAAAGACCAAAAGTCCGGCCGGCTTGTCAAATATCGTTTATATGGGAATGGGGGAACCCATGCTCAATTATGAAAATGTGAAAAGATCAGTTGAAATGATCACTTCTGCGGATGGCATGGGGATGTCGTCACAACGGATTACCATTTCAAGCCTGGGAATCCCTAAAATGATTCGTCAAATGGCTGATGATGAACTGAAATGCCATTTTGCACTTTCCCTTCATGCCGCGGGCGATGAAAAACGCAACCGCTTAGTCCCGTTTAACCGGAAGCACCCTCTTGAAGAAGTTTTAACAGCATTGAAGTATTACTATAAAAAAACCGGGAAACGGTTTACGATTGAATACATCCTTTTTAAGGATATCAATGATTCCATCTCCGACGCAAGGGAACTTGCGGCATTCTGCAAAAATTTTCCGGTTAAAGTAAACCTGCTTGAGTACAATGAGGTAGAAGGGACCCGGGTATTCAGGTCAGCACCTGAAAGACTGCAGGCATTTGCAGGTTTCCTTGAAAGTAAGAATATGGTTGTCAATATCCGCAAAAGCAGGGGAAAAGACATTGACGCAGCCTGCGGGCAACTTGCGGGAAAAATAAACAGTGGAATGGTAAACGGCGAAGTCGTAATGAACACTAAAGAAATAAGCAATTCGTGAATAAATAGTGAATCATGGAAAACAAAACATTCACAGTCTCAGGGAATATTGTAGATGTATGCGGGAAGAAAATTTTCAAAGGCAGCATCCTGGTTGAGAACGGAAGGATCAGCAGGATAACCGAAAACCCTGTTGCTGAAGATCAGTACATTCTCCCGGGCCTGATCGATTCCCATATCCATATTGAGAGTTCCATGCTTATCCCATCTGAGTTTGCCAGGCTTGCCGTAGTGCATGGAACTGTTTCCACAGTCTCGGATCCTCATGAAATAGCTAATGTTCTTGGTGTACCTGGTGTTCGGTTCATGATCGGGAATGGTGCGAAAGTCCCCTTTAAATTTAATTTCGGTGCCTCCTCCTGTGTACCTGCCACCTCGTTTGAAACTGCCGGTGCAAGGCTGGGGCTGGGTGAAATTGAGGAACTATTATCGATGAAAGAAGTTAAGTATCTTTCTGAAATGATGAACTACCCGGGGGTATTATACGGCGATCCTGAAGTGGCGGCAAAACTCAAACTGGCCGGTAAATACAATAAGCCTGTTGATGGCCATGCCCCTGGTTTAAAAGGGGATGAAGCGGCAAGGTACGCCGGGGCCGGAATAACCACCGACCATGAATGCTTCAGCAGGGAGGAAGCTCTCGACAAGATAAAATACGGCATGAAGATCCTGATCCGTGAAGGCAGTGCCGCCAAGAATTTCGAGGCACTCTTCAGCCTGGTTGATGAATTCCCCGATATGGTGATGTTTTGCAGTGACGACAAACATCCCGACGACCTCGCTGACGGGCACATCAACGATCTTGTAAAACGATCTTTAGCAAAGGGCCTGGATGTTTTTAACGTGCTGAGGGCCTGCACCTTTAACCCCGTAATGCATTACAAGCTCGAGACCGGCCTGCTAAGGGAAGGCGATGCTGCTGATTTCATCATCACCGATAACCTCACAGAGTTCAACGTCCTTTCTACCTGGGTTGACGGTATAAAGGTTGCTGAATCGGGAAAAACCCTGATTCAAAGGGTTGTCGAAAGCCCTTTCAATAATTTCAATATAGGGCCGATTTCTGCAGAAAGTATAAGTGTCAGCCAACAACCAGGCCTGATAAGAGTTCAGGAAGCATATGACGGGCAGTTAATAACAGGGGTCCTCAGTGTTGAACCTAAACTTGAAAACGGTTGCCTGGTAAGCGATCCGGAAAGGGACATCCTCAAGCTTATTGTTAAAAACAGGTATTCGGAAACCCCTGCCGGCGTAGGATTTATCAAAGGGCTTGGACTGAAAAGAGGCGCTGTCGCCTCATGTGTTGCGCATGACAGTCATAATATTGTCGCTTCGGGAACCGATGACGAATCTATAATCAGGGCAGTAAACCTTATAATTAAGAACAAGGGAGGGATCTCTGTAGTAGATGGTGATTTTGAGGAAGTCCTGCCTTTGCCGTTCGCAGGTATAATGACAGTTGAGGACGGGTATAATGTGGCTGAAAAATACCGCCGTATGGACAGGCTGGTCAAGACCCTGGGGAGCCGGTTACAGGCACCATTTATGACTCTTTCCTTCATGGCCTTGCTTGTTATCCCGAATCTTAAACTCAGCGACCAGGGCCTTTTTGACGGGGAAAAATTTGCATTTACCCAGCTGTTTATAATTTAACAGAAAAAAACATGTACATATTTACGAGCGTGCAATATTCTTTATATATTTGCTTTGAAATTTAAAACCTTGATTACCATGAAGAAGAAACCTGCCCTCGACCTCCAGAAGCTAGAAACAGCTGCCAGTAAACTAAGAGCCATGGCTCATCCTATGCGTATTGCTATAATCGACCTTCTCACTGATAACAAGAAACTTACGGTGACAGAAATCTATGAGAACCTCAACATTGAACAGGCTTCTGCATCCCATCACCTGAACATCCTCAAGAACAAAGGAATTCTTGACTCGAAAAGGGATGGTAAAATGATTTTTTACTCACTGAAAATTACTACTCTGACACAGGTGATTGACTGTATCAATCAATGTGTTCAGGCCTAGGTTTCAGAAAACGGAGACAGGGCTCCATTTCTCTTCCACATCCCAGTTTGCCCTGATCTCTAAAATCTTTTGAAGGTAGAATACTTCCTCAGGCTGAATTTTCTTCCTGAAATTACCAGTGTCCCACCGTCCATTATGATTCCGGTCGTAAACGGCCTTGACCTTAAACTTTCCGGGGGCAAGGTATTCGAATCTTACTTTCCCGCTTGCGTTGATTCTCTTTTCGCTTACCAGGGCGTCCCGATCACCAAGCAACTGGATAATATAATCCCCCGGATGTTTGGAAATATCGAGGTCCAGGATCAGGTTCCCGAACTCCCTTGCCTGATGAGTTTTAAATTTGCTGCTGATCGTATCATTGGCAAGTCCGTTGATCCCGATAAAAACCGAATCAGGAATAAAGACAACATAGCTTTTATCTTCTTTCCATTTTGTTTCAATTATGATGAGCCGTTTGAGGCTGTCAGCAAAATGTGCTTTTGGTTTTAATGTGTCCTTATCCTGTATAAGCCTTATGCGTTTAAAATCAGAGGATGCAAGCGGGCATGAAAAAGTCAGGTTATAGTTGCCTGCGAACTGGTTCAGGACAGCGGCAGTGGCGTTGTTGCTGACTCCGAGATAGACCTTTGCCTGTTCTTTTTTCTTGGAGGGCTTATCGTCTTTTGCGACCAGTTCCAGTTTTAGTGTGTCAAGTACCTTATTATCCTGGGAAACCTGGAGGATCAGTGAATCCGGATGGGGATTTAAGATCCACAGATAGAGAGAATCCTTATGTTTTGAAAATTCCTTAAGTGCCCAGGGTTTGGCAGTATCACAATTCAGGGGTTTGAGGCCTAGCGACTTAGTCGGGAAACTGAAGGTGATAAGAACAATGTCTTTTTTTAAGACCTGGTATTTCTGGATCCTTTGAATGGAATCGATGTCATCGAAGAGAAACAGAAGATGGCTTGGAAAGCCCGGCTTTAACAAGGTGTCTTTCCTGGTTGTGTCTGTTACTGTTTTGGGTTTTTGTGCCTTGGCAGCGGTCCCCGGAAGTTTGATTTTTGTGGTATCACCGCCTGTTTTTAAACTGTCTTTAAGGGCTGTCGCAGAATCTTTTTTAGGGATGGGTATATAATATGGTCTGACAAGGCTGTCGTTGAATGCAACTTTCTCAGACGCCTGGTCGAAAATCAAATTTCCATTCTGATCTGCGAGGGCTGTAAGCTTCATGTCGGAAGCTTTCAGGTTGTGAAAAAGGAATTCCCCTTTTTCATTGGTCTTCGTAACATAATATGGCTTGACTTTAAAAGGGAGTGAGTCAAATGCAATGGTATCATAGATGTTTATGTAAAGCAGTGCAAAAAGGTCTTTCTGCGGGCTGAGGTCGAAAGAATTGAATACCCTGCCCTGGAGGCTGAGCGAATCAACATAAGGGCCGGTACTGAAAACATAAGAAAAACCCGGGAGAATGTTGCTTTCCGTAATATCGGAGATCGCTTTCCCAAAGTCAATTGAATATGTAGTGTTCGCACTCAATGTGTCATCCAGTTTAATAATAAGACTTTTACCTCTGATCCTTAAATCGGGAAGGGTTTTCAAAGGAGGGGAAACTGTGACTTCGGCAGCCTGGTTTTTCAGGGCAATGAATTCATTGAAATCAATTTTGATACTGTTATCAATAAAATTGACGGTATGATCCGGCGGATAGAATTTGACTGCTTTTGGTGGTTTTGTATCTTTTGGACCACCCTCAGGAGCAACAGGATTTGCACATTCCCATAAGAGGGAGCATGCTGTAAAAATCAGGGAAAATAAATAAATGCGTGAATATTTCATAAAAGACATCAAGGACGGCTTTACAGCTCCCAAAATTACCAATCGTTTTTGTATCATTTACGTTTTTTTTATTAATTTTGAAGTGGAATTTCCGATAGATCAGATTATTCATTGTTAATTTACAAACAATTACGGTATGTCAGGTCACAATAAATGGTCTACGATAAAGCGTAAAAAGGGAGCATTGGACGCGAAACGTTCAAAGATATTCTCGAAAATAATCAAGGATATTACTATTGCTGTCAAGGAAGGGGGACCTGATTCCGATGGAAATCCCAGGCTGCGACTGGCTATTGCCAACGCCAAAGGGGCTTCGATGCCTAAAGAGACAATTCAAAGGGCAATCAACAAAGGCACCGAAAAAGACAGCGCTATCCTTCATGAAACAACATATGAAGGAAAGGGTCCTCACGGGATAGCAATATTCGTGGAAGCGACCACCGACAACCTTCAGAGAACTGTATCTAACATCAGGGCCCATTTTAACAAGCATGGAGGGGAGCTTGGCACCAACGGATCCCTGGCATACCTCTTTGACCGCAAAGGTGTTTTTGAGATCCCGAAGGGAGAACTTGTCCAGGAAGAATTTGAGATGGAACTGATCGATGCAGGCGCCGAGGACATCTCTGTTGAGGAAGAAACCTTCTCAGTCACTACCGCGATGGAGGATTTCGGTTCTATGATGAAGAAACTTGAGGCCATGAAAATTGAGCCTGAGAGTGCTTCGCTTCAAAGGATCCCTAAAACGTATATCGCACTTGAAGAAGATTCAACGCGCAAAGCCCTTAAACTGATAGATATCCTTGAGGAAGATGAAGACGTTCAAAATGTTTTTCACAATCTTCAGATCAGTGATGAGATGGCCGACAAACTCGAATAATAAAAAAAACCCGGTGCCGCACCGGGTTTTTTTATGCTTTTTACAGCCTTCATACTTCACAAATATACTGGGTCAGGTTTATCCCTTTGTTCAGGTTTAATTTCTTCCTTAACCTGATACGGGATATCTCAGTACTTGGAGCAGTGATTTTCAGAATATGTGCAATTTCCTTGGTGTTGAGGTTCATCCTCAGCAAGGCGCATAGCTTGTGGTCATTAGGAGTCAGCTGGGGATACAATTTACGGAGACGATCGAAGAAACCGGGATGTATTTTCTCAAAATGTGCTTTGATCCTGTACCAGTCATTATCGAATTTGATGTTGTCGTCAATAGTTTTAAGAACCTTTGCGATTTCATTTCTTGTGATGATCTTCTCATTCTTCAGAAGCCGGTTGATGTCTTTTTTTATCAGGCCGATGATCTTGTTCTTTTGACTGATGAAGATTGAGGAAGTTGCAAGTTCGCGATTGATGAGATCCAGTTCCATCTGGTGCTTTTGTTTCAGGAGCTGATTAACTTTCTGCTCAGCCCTGATCCTTTCCTGCAGCCTCTGGTTGCGTTCCTTCTCAACTTTCTTGCGCTGTTCGATTTCGTTCTTTAATTCTGAGATAATCCGTTCATTGGTGATTTCAAGATTTCTCTGGTAATTAGCTACTTCGATGGCTGCCCTGATCTGGTCAATCTCAACAGGTTTGAAAAGGTAGGCATAAGGTTTAAGCGAGAATGATTTTGAAAACACCTCGTTTTTATTCATCGAAGTTAAAAAGATGATCCCGCAGTTATAGTTCTCGGTAATTACCCTGGCAGCTTCAATTCCATCCATTTTCCCGGCCAGTTTAACGTCCATGATCACAATATCGGGTTCTTTATGTTGTTCCTTAAGGCCCGCAATATTCTCGACTGCATTTTCACCCTTGGTGTCGATGCCTAGTATTTCATAACCGAGTTCAGATAATTTAGCCTTTAGATCGTGGGCAATAATCAACTCATCTTCAACAATATAAATGCTGATGGGTGCCATAATTTTTTTATTTTGAGGTTAAAATTTGAAGTCAGCGTTAGTACAAATATTATATGTATCGATGGCAATAACCAATTCTTCATTGGTTGGCATTACCATGGCCAGGACTTTAGATCCGGGTTTGGTCAGTATTGCTTCCTTGCCTCTTATACCTTCATTGCGGTCGGGGTCGAATTCGACTCCGAGGAATTCCAGGTCGGAAAGTATTCTTTTGCGCGATTCATAGTCATTTTCACCTATTCCGCCGGTAAAAATAATAAGGTCGACACCTCCCATTGCGGCGGCATAAGCCCCGATGTATTTTTTAACCCGGTAAGCATACATGTCGAGGGCCAGCTGAGCCCTCTGTATGCCTTGGGCGGCAGCCATCTCAACATCACGCATATCATAGGATATTCCTGAAATGCCGCAAACGCCGCTTTGCTTATTAAAGAGGTTGTTCGTGTCTTTTATACTAAGGTTCTCCTTCTCGGCAATAAAAAGAAGTACACCTACGTCAACATCCCCCGTGCGTGTACCCATCATAAGACCTTCAACAGGAGTAAATCCCATGGAAGTATCTACAGATTTCCCCTTGTTAATTGCAGTAACCGATGATCCATTGCCCAGATGACAAGTGATGATCCTGTTGGCGGAATAGTCCTTGCCGAGATACCTGCATGCCTTTTCAGCAACAAATTTATGGGAAGTACCATGATAGCCATACCTGCGGATCCGGTACTTTTCATAATATTCATACGGAAGCGGGTACAGGTAAGCATACGAAGGCATGGTCTGGTGAAAGGAAGTATCAAAAGTGGCTACCTGGGGGACATCAGGCAGAATTGCTTCCATGGACAAAATGCCTTTCAGGTTTGCCGGATTGTGAAGCGGCGCAAGCTCAATGCACTTCTCTATTCCCTCTTTCACCTCTGCATCGATAAGGACACTGCTTTTAAATTTTTCACCGCCGTTAACAACCCTGTGGCCGACTGCTTCGATCTCGCTGATATCCTTTATTATGCCGTGATCGGGGTGCTTAAGTGTTTCAAGTATCAGATAAATCCCATCCTGGTGATCAGGGACAGCCCTTACAATTTTTACTTTCTCCTTACCGGTAACCTGGTGGGTAAGCTCGCCCTTTTCCAGGCCTATTCGCTCAATTAATCCCTTTGCTAAGAGCTCTGCTTCAGAGCTGATATCAAAAAGCCTGTATTTAATCGAAGAACTGCCGCAGTTTAATACCAGGATTTTCATGATTTCTGCAAGTTGTGTTGAGTTATTTTTAGTTTGATCTTCAAGTGAGAAGCAGATAAAAAATCACAATTGTTAGGTTATACAAACTTACAACTAAAATACATAATTCCAAATGGGGGAAGAAAAAATAATTAAGGAGATTTTATGGTAAATGTTATAGGATGATAAAATAAGATATTTTCCCGACCGGATCGTAAATCTCAATTAAGGTTGTATTTTTGAATTGAAAATTCCTCAAACAAAACCTGGTTAATAATGGCTCTGATCAATTCGGTTATTTCATGGTTGATGAAACAGCGGATCCATCAGATAGAGCTGTTTATGAAATACCCTCTGGAAGTCCAGCAGGAATGGCTGCGGAAGCTTTTACAGACGGCCAAAAGCACGGAGTGGGGTAAGCATTATGACTTTCGTTCAATTCAGACTTATGAAGAATTCAGGAGCCGTCTTCCTTTGAATGACTATGATTCCATTAAACCATCAATAGAGCGTCTAAGGCAGGGAGAGCAAAATGTTCTCTGGCCGACCGAGATCAAATGTTTTGCCAAATCGTCGGGAACCACCAATGACAAGAGCAAATTCATACCGGTAAGCCAGGAAGCGCTTGAAGAATGTCATTTTAAGGGAGGGAAGGATATGCTCTCTATATATTGCAATAACAATCCCGAGACCAATTTGTTTTCAGGTAAGGCTATTGCTATGGGAGGGACACACCAGATCGTCGAGGTAAATAATGAATCTTATTCCCAGGGAGACCTGTCGGCAATCCTGATCCAGCATTTGCCTGTATGGGTTGAGTATTTAAGAACTCCCGGCCTTTCGATCGCGCTGATGGATGAATGGGAATCGAAAATTGAAAAAATGGCCCATGCAACGGTCCAGCATGATGTTACCAATATTTCGGGAGTGCCTTCGTGGACACTGCTGTTATTGAAAAAAGTGCTGGAAATTACCGGTAAACCAAACCTGATGGAGGTATGGCCTAATTTTGAATTATACATCCATGGAGGGGTGAATTTCGTACCCTATCAGGCCCAGTTCAGCAGCATCCTGAATTCGGAAAAAGTAAACTACCTTGAGACCTACAATGCGTCTGAAGGGTTTTTCGGGATCCAGGACCGGAAAGCAGCAAACGATATGCTTTTGATGCTGGATTACGGGATTTTCTATGAGTTTATACCCCAGGACGACAGCAATACGGATATCTCGAAGGCTATTTCCCTGAATGATGTTAAACCGGGGGTCAATTATGCTATTGTCATCACCACGAATGCCGGCTTATGGAGATATATGCTGGGAGACACAGTCAGGTTTACTTCGATAAAACCTTACCGTATCCAGATTACCGGCAGGACAAAAAGTTTCATCAATGCTTTCGGGGAGGAACTGATTATTGATAATGCCGAAAAGGCCCTTTCCATTGCCTGTGGGAAATGCAATGCCCAGGTTAGTGAATTCACAGCTGCCCCCGTATATTACAGTGAAGAGAAAGGAGCTCATGAGTGGTTGATAGAATTTGAGAATCCCCCCGCCGACCTGGGTTTTTTTACCGAAACTCTCGATAATGCCCTGAAGTCACTGAATTCCGACTATGAAGCCAAGAGATATCATGACCTCTTACTGGGACAACCCCTGATCCGTGTGATGCCTAAGGGAACATTTTACCATTGGTTAAAAATAAAAGGAAAACTGGGAGGGCAGAATAAAGTTCCGCGTCTGGCCAATGAAAGAAAATTTGTGGAGGATATCCTTGCCCTTGCCTTCGGGAATAAATAGGGTGCAGGCTGGCCTAAATTCACAATGAATTTGTTCAGTTCATAAAATTCATGTAGGTTTGACAGTAAATTCAGATTTATGCATATTGCCGTAGCTGGAAACATTGGTTCAGGGAAAACCACCCTTACCGGGTTGCTGTCCAAAAATCTGAAATGGGAGCCACATTACGAGAACGTTGATACAAATCCATACCTGCATAGTTTTTATGAAGATATGCAGAGATGGTCGTTCAATCTTCAGGTATATTTCCTCAACACCCGTTTCAGACATATAATTGAAATCAGGAAATCGGGCAGAACGGTTATTCAGGACCGTACTATCTATGAAGATGCATATATTTTTGCGCCCAATCTGCACTCGATGAACCTGATGAGCACTCGTGATTTTGAAAATTATAAAGCCCTGTTTGAACTGATCAGTTCTTTGATCAAGCCGCCCGACCTGGTCATTTACCTCAGGGCCAGTGTAGCGACCCTGGTAAGCCAGATTCAGAAACGCGGGAGGGAATACGAAAGTGCCATCCGCATTGATTATCTCAAGAATCTCAACGAAATGTATGAGGACTGGATGGAGAATTACAAACTTTCAAAGATGCTTATTATTGATGTGGATAATTTGAAATTCAGTGAAAACACTGAGCATCTCGGTGCAGTCATCGATAAAGTGAATGCAGAACTCCATGGATTGTTTTAGTCTCTTTTTCTTGTGAAAGTTCTAGGGATCATTCCGGCCAGGTACTCCTCCACGAGATTCCCGGGCAAACCCCTGGTGGTCATTGACGGGAAAAGCATGATCAGGAGGGTCTGTGAGCAGGCCATGTCATGCCCGGGACTTTCAGAAGTCATTGTTGCAACTGACGACAGCAGTATTGAAGCCCATGTAAAGGGGTTTGGAGGCAGGGCCATTATGACTTCAACTCATCACAAAAGCGGAACTGAAAGGTGCAGTGAAGTATATGAGAAACTCTTGCAGGGCTCAACTGAATATGATGTGGTTGTGAATATCCAGGGCGATGAACCATATATACATCCCGGGCAGATTGAGCAGATTATCAGTTGTTTCGACTCGAACGAAGCTATGATTGCCACTCTGATGAAAAGGATCATTTCTTCCGGGGAACTGATCAATCCAAATGTTGTTAAAGTTCTTTCAGATATAAACGGAAAAGCCGTGTATTTCAGCCGGGCTGCAATCCCTTTTGTACGGGATCATGACGCCGGCAGCTGGCTTGATCATTTTAATTTTTATAAGCATATAGGGATCTATGGTTACAGGCCTGATATTCTTATGCAGATCGTGAAATTGCCCCCATCCCCGATCGAGACCGCAGAATCCCTGGAACAGCTCAGGTGGATCGATAACGGTTATGAGATCACCCTGAGGGAAACAGGTTTTGAAAGCCTTGCCATTGACACTCCGGCCGACTTATTAAAACTTACTAACAGTCACTAAAGCTTAAACCCGCATTTACGTATCTTCGCGACAAGCATTTTTGACATTATGGATGTGCGAATCATTATTGCTCATTTACTGGAGGAACATGATTGTGTGATACTTCCCGGTTTCGGAGGATTTATCGGCAATTATGCCCCTGCGCGTATTGATCCCCTGAGCCATACTTTTGTTCCTCCTTCAAAGAAAATCCTTTTTAATATCAACCTGAAACAGAATGACGGTTTATTATGCAACCGTATTGTTACAGATGAAGGAGTAAGCTATGCTGATGCAATTGCTTTGGTAAATGAGCTCGTGACAAGTATCAGGCATCATCTAAAGAACGGGAAATCGTTTATTTTTCCTGAGGTTGGCAGGCTTTTTGCCGGCCGGGAAGGCACATTACAGTTTGAGCAGGAAAAAGGTTCAAATCTTCTGCCCGATGCTTTCGGCCTGCAAACCTTTGTATCGCCTCCGGTAAGCAGGAATTCTTATTCCGACAGGTTTGAAAAGGTTCTTGTGACGCAGCAAAGGGATGTATCTCCTGCCAGGCGCCAGTTTCCATTGTCTTTAAAATGGGCTGCGATGCTGGCAATTCCTATCGGTGCCGCTGCGATCATCGGAATAACACAATATGACAAACTCAGGAACCCTTCGGTGAACAATGCAGGGATTCTCAGTTCTGTATTTTCAAGGTTTTCAGCATCATCCCTGGTTGAAAAAAAGGAGGCGCCCGCCCGGGGCCCGGAGATCAATTACGATTTCGGAGCCATCCCTTCCATGTTTAACGATCCGTCCACCTCAGCTTCCACCATTACGAATTCTTCCTCCGATCCCGACATGGATCAGCTGGTCAATTCAGCCCGTGATGCAGCCAACCAGATCACCGATAACAATACGATCACAAAAGGGCAGGAGAAAGACCAGGCTAAAGTTCTTCCGGATGTTGAAGAAAAATCTCCCTCCAGGGTGGCAGCCACAGCAACAGGAGAGGATTCTGAAGGGATAAGTAAATCAGATAAATTCGCAATTATCATCGGGGCTTTCAAAATCCGGGAAAATGCAATGAACTGCGTGCAGGATGCCAACTCAAAAGGCTTGAATGCCGGTATATATGATCGTTCAAGAACCGGGCTTTACCGCGTTGCCATTACCACGACCAGCAAGCAGAAAGAAGCTGAAAGCCTTCTCAGTGACGCCAGGTCGAAAGGCTACCCAGGCGCCTGGTTGCTCGCCAAATAGTTTCAGCACGTGTCAAAAAAGAAGCTGATCCATTTCAAGGAAAATCTGTCTTTCCCATTTCTTTTTCAATGCAGGTATCACGAACTCAACACGCCTTTTCCTTTGCAGGGATGCTGGAATGAAAAGTTCTTCGCGAATTCCAATCCTATAGTCCTTGAACTGGGTTGCGGAAAAGGGGAATATACGGTTGGGCTTGCAAAGGCATATCCCGATAAAAATTTCATCGGCATGGACATCAAGGGTGCCCGTCTTTGGAGAGGTTGCAGGACCGTAAAGGATGAGAACCTCGGTAATGTTGCTTTTATACGCAGCCTGATCGATTATATTGAATATTTTTTTCTGAAGGGGAAGTTTCTGAAATATGGATTACTTTTCCCGACCCCCAGCCAAACAAGGAAAGGCAGCGTTTAACCTCAACCCGGTTTCTTGCGAAATTTCAGAAAATAATGAAGCCGGGCGGAGTCATTTATCTTAAAACCGACAGCGCTGAGTATTATGATTTTACATTAAGGATAATCAGTGAAAACGGTTTCCTGCTGGGATACAAAACCGATGACCTGTACCATTCGGGAACAAGTGAAGATGTCGTTAACTACCAGACATATTACGAGAACAGGTGGCTTGGAATGGGAAAGAAGATCTGCTACCTCCGATTCAGCTTTCAGAATACTAAATAAACGGCATATGAAAAAAATTGTAATCACATTCCTTGTCATCCTTACGGTTACACCCTTATTTGGAAAAGCTGAGGAAGGCATGTGGCCTGCTCTTTTCCTCGGGCGGAAGATAGCAGAAATGCAGAAATTGGGAGTTAAACTGGGGGCCGAAGACATTTACAGCATAACAAATTCTTCGCTTAAAGATGCTGTTGTGCAGTTTGGCAGCGGATGTACCGGTGTCCTGGTCTCGGAAACAGGATTGCTGCTTACTAATCATCATTGCGGTTTCGCATATATACAGAAGCAAAGCAGTCTTGAACATGACTACCTGACCCATGGTTTCTGGGCCCGATCAGTTGAAGAAGAACTCCCGAATCCAGGCCTTACTGTCGCTTTTTTGGTAAGGATGGAGGATGTAACTGCCAGGGTCATGGAAGGAGTTTCACCGGCGGTGAGCGAACAGGACCGCAATGCGGGTATTAAAAAAAATATTGAACAAATCGAGAAGGAAGCTGTAAAAGGTACGGGTTTCGAGGCAAAGGTCAAGCCCTTTTATTACGGCAACCAGTATTTCCTGTATATCAGCGAAGTCTTTAAAGACATCAGGCTGGTTGGCGCCCCGCCATCAGATATCGGGAGCTTCGGGGGCGATACCGATAACTGGGCCTGGCCAAGGCATACAGGAGATTTCTCTGTTTTCAGGATCTATGCCTCGAAGGAGAATAAACCTGCAGAATACTCTAAAGACAATGTTCCCTATAAACCAAAAAAATATCTTTCCGTTTCATTAAAGGGAGTGGAAAAAGGTGATTTTACGATGGTTTTAGGATTCCCGGGTACAACCAGGGAATATCTTACATCCTACGGTATCGACCTGATTGCATACAAGGAAAATCCTTTAAAAGTGAGTTTCAGGCAAAAGAGGCTGGATATTATTGAAGCTGCCATGTCGGCCGATGCGCAAACAAGGATCCAATATGCTTCAAAAAGGGCCAGGATCGCTAACGGCTGGAAGAAAATGATTGGTGAGAGCCGTGGCATCACCAGGCTTGCTGCCATGGAGAATAAGCACGATCAGGAGAAGGGTTTTAATGCATGGGCAATTGCAGACCCGGAAAGGGAAAAGAAATATGGTTTACTTTTTCAGACCGCCCAAAACATTTATCAGCGCATGTATCCATTTGACCTTGCCGGGATATATATTACGGAAGGTTTCCAGGGAATTGAACTGTTGACGTTTGCAGGCAGTTTTAAAGACATTATAAAGCAGTCGTCCCAAAAAAATGTCAACCAGTCAGATTTAATTAAACTTTCAGAGAAACTCAAAGCGGCAAGCCATACGTTTTTTAAGGACTATCAGCAAAATACCGACAAACAGGTTGCTTATGCATTACTGGAAAAGATTTCAAAAGACATGGATCCTTCTTTTAAACCAGATTATTTTATCCAGGTCGAAAAGAAAGTAAAGGGGAACTGGGAAGAATTTGTGAACGGTTTGTTTTCAGCTTCCATCTTTGCCGACAGTTCAAGGCTTTTTAAAATTTTGTCGGAGCCCGGGGCAAAAACAATTAAAAAACTGGGAAACGATCCGGCTTACCTGCTGGCTGCTTCTGCATCCGGCATCATGGATAAAAAAGTAAGTCCGCTGATATTGGAATGCAACAGGAAAATTGACAGTCTTCAGCGTATCTATACTGAAGGGCTGATGGCCTGCCAAAAGGATAAGACTTTTTATCCCGATGCGAATTCCACTTTTCGTATCGCCTATGGTAAAGTTGATGATTATAGCCCGGCCGATGGAATTAATTACAGCTACTTCACCACGACCAAAGGGATTCTTCAAAAGGAGAACCCCGATATCTATGATTATATAGTGGAACCAAGGCTTAAGACCCTGATTACAAGCAAGGATTTCGGGCAATACGCCGATAAGGACGGGACAATGCATGTGGCCTTTACAGCTTCAAACCACACTACCGGCGGTAATTCAGGAAGCCCGGTCCTGGATGGTAATGGCAGGCTTATCGGTTTGAATTTCGACAGGAATTGGGAGGGAACGATGAGCGACCTTCAATACGATCCGGACCAATGCCGGAATATTGTTCTTGATATACGCTATTGCCTTTTCATTATCGACCGTTTTGCAGGGGATCAAAGGCTTATTGATGAGATGAAGCTTGTGAAGGAGTGAGTCTTCAGAAACTTTTGCCAAACAGGTTTACCAGGGCGTTTGTGATTGTGGGGTATTTGAAATGAAATCCCATGACAGTAAGTTTGCCAGGCAGGACTTTGTGACCTTCAAGTAATAAAACTGAACCTTCCCCGTATATAAGTTTGAGGATCCCTCCCGGGAGGGTGAGGAAGACAGGTTGTTTCAGTACTTTCCCGAAAGTGGAACTGAATTCTGCATTGGTAACCGGATAGGGGCTTACCAGATTTACAGGGCCGCTGAGAGTTTCCTGTTCAATAATAAACAGGAAAGCATTAACAAGATCTTTAATATGGATGAAAGAAATCCATTGGTTGCCTTTCCCGATTTTTGCTCCAATTCCAAGGCTGAAAGGAAGGTACATGCTGCTCAGGGCTCCTCCGTCTTCACCCAGCACCATTCCCATCCTTGGAATCACAACCCTCACTGTTCCCCGGGCATTGAGCGCTTCCTTTTCCCAATCCCTGCATACATTCCCCAGGAAACTGTCGGAAAAAGAAGTACTTTCCTCATCATGGGTGCGGGTAGTGTCATAGATATCGGTACCTGAAACCGAGATCAGCAGCCCGGGCCTTGCTGAGCTTTCCCTGATGGCATTGACTATTTTATTGGTGGTACTGATACGGCTGTCGTAAATTTCCTTTTTATATACCTCGTCCCATCGCTTTGAGATACTTGCACCGGCCAGATTGATGACAACATCGCAACCTTCAATTTTTTCTTTCCGGAATTCATCAGCCGGCATGCTGAATGATTCCCGGTTGATGGATTTAGTTGTCCAGCCTTTTTCATGACAGGCCCTGGTCAGGGCTTTGCCAATAAAACCACCTGCGCCGCTGATGGAAACTATCATAACATTTTTTTGTAAAGTTACTAAAGAATCGTGCTTAATAACCGGCTTAATATTTTTTATGTCAGGCACGTTAGCTGCTAATAATTATATAAATTTGCTTATCTTTACTATGTATAATCCCTTCAAACGGGAAACTGAACAGACTTGATTGCATGAGCACCAACGAAGAGAACACTAAATTATTCAGTGAATTTCCGGCAGTTCCCACTTCTGAATGGGAAAAGAAGATTATTGCAGATCTTAAAGGAGCCGATTATAATAAAAGGCTTATCTGGAATACCGGGGAAGGAATCGATGTCAGACCTTATTACCGTGCAGGGGATCTCGAAAGCCTCGGTTACATTGATCAATTGAAAAATGGCAATCCTCAGATCTTTAACTTTGGAAAGGTAAATGACTGGCTGATCTGTCAGGATATATTTACCGCTGATATTGAGCAGGCTAACCTTCTTGCGATTGACGCAATTAAACACGGGGCTGATGCTGTTGCCCTTAATGCCAGGGAAATTGCCACTCACAAACAAATGTCGGCACTTTTGCAGGGGATTGACCTGTTGAAAACCCGGGTATATTTTAGAAGTTCTAAATCGTATCCCCTGACGCTGGAACTTTTCTTCTATGAAGTAAGCGCCAGGGGGTTGAATGCCGATCTTGTCAGGGGGGGTATAAATTTCGACCCTTTGTCATATTTGCTTCTTCATGGAGATTTCTATGTGAGTTATAACAATAACCTGGAAGAAGCCGAGTATCTCCTGAATACCATCAGTAAACGACTGCCGCAATTCAAATCGATAACCATCAACGGGCAGTATTTTCAAAACTCCGGTTCCACTCTTGTCCAGGAGCTGGGTTTCAGCCTCGCTTCCGCCAACGAATATCTTACTTCTCTGACCGCTAAAGGGTTGACAATAGATTCACTGGCTCCGAATTTTTTATTTCATTTTGCCTGTGGTTCAAATTATTTCATGGAAATTGCCAAGCTGAGAGCGGCCAGGATATTATGGGCAAAAATTGTTGAGCAATACAATCCGAAGAATCCTGATTCATTGAAAATGTTCATTCATTCTTCCACTGCCACATGGAACAAGACAATTTTCGATCCGTATGTCAACCTTTTAAGAACGACAACTGAAAGTATGTCGGCTGCACTTGGTCAGGCCGACTCCATTTCGGTTGGAGCGTTCGATATGCCATTCAGGCAGCCTGATGACTTTTCATCGAGGATTGCCAGGAACCAGCAGCTCATTCTCAAAGAGGAATCTTACCTGAACAGGATCAGCGACCCGGCTGCAGGTTGTTATTATATTGAAAGCCTTACCGACGGCCTTGCCCAGAATGCCTGGGACCTTTTCAGGGAAGTTGAAAGTCTGGGAGGGATGACAGAGGCCGTTAAAGCAGGGTTTGTTCAGGATGAAGTCGGGAAGGCATGCCGGAGAAAGGAATCTGACATTGCCGAGCGAAAATCTGTTCTCATAGGAACCAACCAGTTCCCTGAGTTGAAGGAGATGATGATTGGAAAAGTTGAGAACCAGGGGTGCCAGAAAGCAGAGGATAATTCCAAATATAAAAAGATTAATCCGGTAAGAATTTCATCTTCACTGGAGAATCTGAGGTTATCCACCGAGAGATATATAGGCATGGGCAACCGGAGACCCGAGGTTTTTCTTTTCACTTTTGGGAATCTTGCTATGACAAGGGCAAGAGCAGGTTTTGCAACTAATTTCTTCGGATGTGCAGGTTTGGCTGTCACGGATAACACCGGGTTTGAAACCATAGATGAGGGGATAACCGCTGCCATCGGAAAGAATCCCGACATTGTTGTATTTTGCAGTTCCGACGAAGAATACGAGGAGATTGCATCCAGGTCAATACCGGGTTTAAAAGCTGCACTCCCGGGTCTTATTATTGTCGTTGCAGGCTACCCGAAAGATAAAATTGATGTATTAAAACAGGCCGGAGTTGATGATTTTATTCATGTTCGAAGCAACCTGATTGTAAGCCTGAAAAAGTTTTGCGAGCAAATAGGTATTCCGTTAAAATAAACAATGTTAATTACTGGAATTTTATGGATCAGAACCAGACAATAAGCGAGAATAACGCCATGAAGGAGAAGAAACTTACAATTCTTGTTGTAGAAGATAATGCGATCAACCTGAGGCTTATTACAGCCGCCCTGACGAGGGCAGGTCATAAAGTTGATACTGCAACTGACGGGCAGATTGCTTTGGATAAGTTCAGGGTAAATTCCTATGATGCCATTTTAATGGATATCATGATGCCGGTTATGGATGGGCTCACAGCAACCAGGGAGATACGTAAAGCGGAGACCGAGAGAAGTTCCGGACAGGATAAGAGGGTTAAGATCATTGCGATAACAGCCAATGCTTTTGAAGATGACCGTAATAAATTTTTTGACAGCGGAATGGATTTTTATATGAATAAACCCATCGAAATAGAGGAATTGAACAGGATACTTCAGTTATAACCATATTAATCCCATCAGAGGAGGGTAAGTGAACAGGAACTACTTTCTTAAAGTTATTATAATTCCATCGGTTACATATTTTGTAATGGTTGGATTATACATTCTGTTCACAAGTTATTCAGAGAGGGAGAGGATCATCTCGGAGGTAGACCGCCGGCTTGTAATAGCAGCTTCCAATATCAGCCAGGTACTCGATCCTACATTTTTTGACAGGGCAACAGACTCTGGCGCTATCACTCCGGAAGAGCATCTTAAGAATATCCTTGAGCTTTCCCGTAATGTAAAAACGTCAGGGTTGACTTATCTTTATGCCACGGTTGTACGCAACGGCAAGGTCTTCTTCATTGCTTCAAGTGCCAAAGATGAAGAATTCTTAAAACATAAACTGCCAACATACTGGCAGGCTTATCCTGAGGCTACTTCTGAATTTATTAATACCATTAATTCAAGCCAGCCTACATTTGAAAGATCTGAAGATCGCTGGGGAAAGTTTGAAAGTGCAATCATTACCCGTACTTCACCTGGGGGAAACCGATACCTCGTAGGCGCCGACATGGATATTTCTTATATCAATGAACACATCCTGTCACGCATCCCGTATATTATCATGCGGGCATTATTCTTCCTGGTAATTGTTGGCCCTTTCTTTTACTTCCTCACGAAATACTATAAGAAGAACACTGCCACACTTGAAGAGAAGATTCAGGAACGAAGGACTGCCGAAAAGCAGCTTGAGGACTATAAGGTCCACCTTGAAGAAATAATTCAGTCGAGGACCGAACAGCTTCAGGAGGAAGTCAGGGAGAGGAAGCTGATGTCGGAGGAGTTGCAGGTTGCAAAGGAAATAGCCGTGAAAGAGAGCCGGGCCAAATCAATATTCCTGGCTAACATGAGTCATGAGATCAGAACGCCCATGAATGGAGTGATCGGGATGACCAACATTCTCAAGGAAACAGAACTCACAGAAGAACAAAAGGAATACCTTGAAATAATTGAGATTTCCGGGAACAATCTCCTTTCTATCATTAATGATATTTTAGACTTTTCAAAAATTGAGGCCGGCCAGGTAGAACTTGAGAACATTGCTTTTAACCTCAGATATAATCTTGAAGAAGTGGTTAAAATGCTCCATGTTCGTGCAGAAGGAAAAGGTCTGAAACTTTTCCTCACCATCTCCTCAGAATTGCCAGACCTGATCAAAGGTGACCCGGTTAGGTTGAAACAGATTGTAATGAATTTGGCTAACAATGCCATCAAGTTTACGGCAGAAGGAAGCGTCAGTATCTTTATCGAACCTATTTGGCAGAATGAGGTGCAAATGATGATAAAGTGCCGTGTAGCAGATACGGGCCTTGGGATTTCAGAGAAGGGGCGCGAAAAACTGTTTAAGGAATTTTCCCAAACCGATGTATCAACCACCAGGAAATACGGAGGAACCGGGCTTGGTCTTAAGATTGCCTACGACCTGGTGAGGTTGATGGGAGGCGAGATAGGTGTTGAGAGCGAAGAAGGGAAGGGATCGGTTTTCTGGTTTACCGCGGTATTCGGCAAGATGCTGAAGTCGGAACTTGAGAAACTTGAAATCGAGAAACAGAAGGACGATATTAAAAGCATTCCGATTCTTCTGGTTGAGGACAATTATATCAGCCAGAGAGTAGCCAGGACCTCTCTTGAAAAAGACGGTTTTTCCAACCTTGAAATTGCTGAAAACGGCAGGGTTGCAATTCGTTTGTTTGAGAAGAAAGAGTATGAGATCATTCTGATGGATATCAGGATGCCGGTCATGGACGGGCTGGAGGCAACTGAAAAGATCCGCGAATTGGAACGGCTTAATCCGCAAAGGAAAGCATCCTATATTGTTGCATTTACAGCGTACGCAGTGGAAGGAGATAAAGAGCGTTTTCTTGAAGCGGGGATGGATGATTACGTCGCTAAACCATTCCAGCCCGAAGAGTTGGTCAGGGTCATTACAAAATTTGCCGGGAAAAGGGAATACCGTAAGCAAAGGTCTTTAAATATTTTACTGGCAGAGGATAATAAAATCAACCAGAAGGTTGCAATCAAGACGCTGGAAAGTTTCGGGCATAAAGTTGATCTTGCCGAAACAGGTTTACAGGCCCTTGAAAAATTTCAGAACAACATTTATAATATCATCCTTATGGACGTAGAAATGCCGGAAATGGATGGCATTGAGACGACCCAGATGATCCGGAAGATGGAGAGGGAGGATGTATTGAAAGGAGTCCCTAAAAGAAGGATTAAGATAGTTGCCCTGACAGCATCAACCACCAAGGAAGACCGGGAAAGGTGTATTGCATCAGGCATGGATGACTATATCAGCAAACCATTCAGGCAATCAGAACTTGTACGAGCGTTAAACATTTAATCCTGAACCATATGAAAAAACTGATCATATTGATTTTTATTTGTTTTACTTCAATATATCAGCTTTGTGCCCAGGATGAACAGGCGCTTAAAGAAGCTGAAGAAGCGGTTAGTGATAAGTCAGCCACACTGAATTTCGGAGCCGATATCATGAGCCGTTACATATGGAGAGGGATTGATTTCGGGAACTCCCCAGCCATCCAGCCAAGTATTTATTTTAGCTGGAGGGGATTGAACATCGGGGCCTGGGGATCTTATTCTTTTGCACCGTACAGAGCCATGATCAATGATTCGGTTTCGGTGAACATGGGCAATTATGCGGAAATGGACATGTACGTTTCGTATACCTTAAAATGGTTCACCCTGATGTTCTTTGATTATTTCGTCCCGAACGGACTGGACCCAAATTACACAGGACTCCAGGAATACCAGTATTTCAATTACGATAAAAAAACCACGGGTCATACTTTTGAAGTCTCCCTTACTTTTACCGGGCCCTCGGCGTTTCCAATTAAATTCTATGCCGGCACACTTGTTTACGGTAATGATAAAGCCAAGGATACCCTGGGCTTTTACGGAGATGTTAACAAGAATAATTTCTCAACCTATCTTGAGCTGGCCTATCCTGTTGCCTTACGGAAGCTCAAGATGGACCTAAACTTTTTTGCCGGGGGCACCCCGTTCGGAGGCAGCTGGTATGGCCCTAAAGCCGGTTTTACCAATGTGGGGATCACGGCCAAGAAGATGATCCCTATATCAAAAAGCTATTGCCTGCCGGTTCAGGCATCATTTATAACAAACCCGGCAGCCCAAAAGGTCTTTCTTGTTTTCGGGATTTCATTTTAAAATATAAGCTACAACAACTACAATGAGAATTGATTTTAAGAATATTGATTTCAGATCAACAATAAAACCTCTTGGACATCAAAGTGCCTATAGGAAGGAGTCGGCAAAGGAACCATGGATAACAGCCGAACAGATCCCTGTAAAAGCTTTTTATACCAGGGAAGATTTAGCCGGAATGGAGCATTTGAATTATGCTGCCGGCCTCCCGCCATTCCTGCGCGGACCTTACTCGACAATGTACGTGATGAGTCCCTGGACTATAAGGCAGTATGCTGGTTTTTCAACAGCCGAGGAATCAAATGCTTTTTACCGCAGGAACCTGGCCGCGGGTCAGAAAGGCCTTTCAGTTGCTTTTGACCTTGCTACCCATCGTGGTTATGATTCCGATCATCCGAGGGTTGTAGGTGATGTGGGCAAAGCAGGTGTTGCCATCGACAGTGTTGAGGACATGAAGATCCTCTTTGACCAGATCCCCCTGGGGAAGATGTCTGTCTCAATGACCATGAACGGGGCAGTTTTACCGGTCCTGGCGTTTTATATCATTGCAGCCGAAGAACAGGGCGTCCCCCTGTCGGATCTGAACGGCACTATCCAGAATGATATTCTGAAGGAGTTCATGGTCAGGAACACATATATTTATCCCCCGACCCCTTCAATGAAGATCATCGCTGATATATTTGAATTCTCTTCGAAGAACATGCCGAAATTCAATTCGATTTCCATCAGCGGTTATCATATGCAGGAAGCCGGTGCTACTTGTGACATCGAACTCGCCTATACGCTTGCCGACGGCCTTGAATACCTCAGAACAGGGATTAATGCCGGGATGGATATTGACACCTTTGCACCCAGGCTTTCATTCTTCTGGGCTGCCGGCATGAACCATTTTATGGAAATTGCCAAAATGCGTGCGGGCAGGATGCTTTGGGCCAAACTGGTAAAGCAGTTTAATCCGAAGAATCCCAAATCAATGGCATTACGCACCCACACTCAAACATCCGGCTGGAGCCTTACCGAACAGGATCCTTTCAATAATGTTGCCAGGACCTGTATTGAAGCCCTCGCAGCTGCCCTGGGCCATACACAGTCGCTGCATACCAATTCGCTTGACGAAGCCATCGCCCTGCCCACCGATTTCTCAGCCCGTATTGCCAGGAACACACAGTTGTACATCCAGGAAGAAACCCAGGTTTGCCGGTCTCTCGATCCATGGGCAGGATCGTATTATGTGGAAACCCTAACAAATGACATTGCGCACAATGCATGGCGCCTTATCACGGAAGTTGAGGAACTGGGGGGAATGGCCAAAGCCATTGAAACAGGCATCCCTAAAATGAGGATAGAAGAAGCTGCTGCAAGAAAACAGGCAAGGATTGATTCGGGTAAAGACAGGATCATTGGTGTGAACATGAACCGCCTTGAAAAGGAAGATCCTATCGACATCCTGAATATTGACAATACAGCCGTGCGGGAATCCCAGATCATCAGGCTTAACCAGCTTAAGGCTTCAAGAAACAACCAGGAAGTTCAGTCGGCGCTTGATGCACTTACACATTCAGCTGAAACAGGAGAAGGGAACCTGCTTGCATTATCGGTAGATGCGGCACGAAAGCGTGCCACCCTGGGTGAGATTTCATTTGCGTTAGAAAAAGTGTTTGGGAGGTACAAAGCTGTGATCCGTAGTATTTCAGGAGTATATTCTTCGGAGTCGGGCGATAGCGAGTCGTTCAGGAAAGCTCGTGCCCTGGCTGATAAATTTGCCGAGATGGAGGGCCGCAGGCCAAGGATCATGATTGCAAAGATGGGCCAGGACGGCCATGACAGGGGAGCCAAGGTGGTTTCTACAGGCTATGCCGATATTGGCTTCGACGTGGATATAGGACCGCTTTTCCAAACCCCGGCAGAATCTGCAAAACAAGCTGTGGAAAACGATGTCCACATTCTCGGTGTCTCCAGTCTTGCCGCAGGCCATAAAACCCTCGTGCCACAGGTCATCGAGGAACTCTCAAAACTGGGCAGGGAGGATATCCTGGTGATCGTGGGAGGAGTAATCCCTCCCCAGGATTATGAATTTCTTTATAAAGCCGGCGCGGCCGCAATTTTTGGCCCGGGGACAGTGATCTCCGATGCTGCCATTAAGCTTTTGGATATTCTTATTGAAAGCAGGAAGTAAAACTGCCTTCTTATGATCCCTGAAGAAATAGAACAATACTGCGAGGCACATTCCAGCCCTGAACTTTCTTTCCTGGCTTCCCTTAATCGTGAGACCCATCTGACCCAGGTTTATCCGCGCATGATCTCCGGGCCAATGCAGGGAACCCTGCTCCGTTTCATTTCCTCTATGATCAAACCTGAAAAGGTGCTCGAGATAGGCACATTTACCGGATATTCGGCAATCAACCTGGCCCTGGGCGGGGCAGGCTTTGTACATACAATAGAAGTCAACCCTGAACAGGAGAGCATCATCCGAAGGTATCTTAAAGAAGCAGGTGTTGAAAACCGTGTCAGTCTTCATATCGGGGACGCAATGAAGGTCATTCCCACATTAAACGAAAAATGGGACCTCGTTTTTATTGATGCCGACAAACCGAATTATCTCAATTATTACAACATGGTTTTTCCCATGGTAAGGCAGGGAGGATGGATACTGGCCGATAACGCTTTATGGGACGGGAAAGTGATATCCGCAGGCACTAAAGATAAAGATACACTTGGAATTATCGAATACAACGAATTTGTTCAGAGTGATACCAGGGTTGAAAACCTGCTTCTTCCTTTCCGCGACGGGCTTATGATAGCAAGGAAAATCTAACCGACTTTATAATCGTACTTCACCTGTGCCAGTTCCTCGTTGGCTTTGACAATCTTCTTCTTGAGGTCTTCTTTGAATTTCAACAGTTTCTGGTACAGGGAAGGATCGGAACCTGCAAGTATTTCAACAGCAAGAATGGCAGCATTCATAGAAGCGTTGATGCCTACGGTGGCAACCGGGATCCCCGGGGGCATCTGCACAATGGCCAGGAGGGAGTCGAGGCCTTCAAGGGTGGCTTTTACAGGTACACCGATCACCGGTACCGAAGTCATTGCGGCGATCACCCCGGGCAGATGGGCCGCCATCCCGGCAGCAGCAATGATAACCCGGATCCCGCGATTATGTGCGGCTTTTGCAAATTCTTCCACTTTCTCGGGAGTGCGGTGGGCCGACAAGGCATTGATTTCAAACGGCACCTGCATATCGTTCAGGAACTTTGCTGCGGCTTCCATGACCGGAAGATCAGAAGTGCTTCCCATGATAATACTTACCAATGCTTGCATAATTTTTCGTTTTTTTGCAAAATTAGTCAGAAAAACAGATTTCCCTAAAAATAAAAAAACTATGAAAAAACGTCTTGCTCTTATTGTAACTGCCTTGATCCTGGGCCTTGGAACAACGGCTATTGCGTCACAAATCAATGATTTCACTGCACTTATGAATGCCCTCAGAAACGGAGAAACAGTAAAAGTTGTGATGAAATACGGAAAATGCAAGCTGATCTCCGATGGGGTGGAGCAGGAAAAATCACCCGATGCCACCGGCGGGATGGCTATTGAAGCCTGGGAATATTTTGAAACAGGCGTGGTCCGTAACAAGCAGGCTTTTATCACTTTCTCGGTCTCTTCACTTATTCAGAATCCTAAAGGCAAGGGATATGTTTTCGACTACGTAAAAGTGAGGATCAACGCCGACAATACAGTAAAGATACTGGCCCAGTACATCAATCCGAAGAACTTTAAAACGGTAATGGATGAAACATTCACCGGGATTATAAATGACGGAAAAAACGATGGCGGAGTCTTTCTTTATTAACTTTGTTAAATGGTTAGCACAAATGGCAAACCCGCCCCGATAAAGGTCAGGGATAAATTCTTCAGATTATACCTGGAAAAGGAACAGATTGACAGGATAGTCGGCGGCATTGCCGGCCGCATTGACATGGATTATCAGGGAAAGCTCCCCTTATTCCTGGGTGTTCTCAACGGGGCATTTATATTTGCGTCCGACCTGTTGAGAAAGGTGAGCATCCCCTGCGAAATATCATTTGTCAAATATTCTTCATACCAGGGCATGGCAAGCGGGGAAAAAATTAACAGGCTGCTGGGCCTTAACGAAACCATTAGGGGCCGCGATATTATCATCGTCGAAGATATCGTGGATACCGGGTTGACCATGGCACAGCTGTTTGCCGACCTTAAAGCCTATGAACCTGCAAGTGTGAAAGTGGCCTGTTTTTGTTTTAAAAAGGACGCTTTCAGGGAGAATTTTACTATTGATTACTGCGGATTGGAGATCCCTGATTTATTTGTTGTGGGATATGGCCTCGATTACGACGGTGCGGGCCGTAATTTTCCTGATATTTACCAGTTGGATGAAACTCTTTGAAAAACTAACGTAAATTAATAGCCAATGCATAACCTTATTTTATTTGGTCCCCCGGGAGCCGGTAAAGGGACCCAGGCAGTTAAGATTGCCCAAAAATACAACTGGAAGCATATTTCAACCGGTGACATCCTCAGGGCTGAAGTTGGGCAGGGAACTCCTCTCGGCCTCCAGGTTAAAGCCGTAATGGAAGCAGGGCACCTCGTTTCGGATGAGCTGCTGATTGAAATTATCAGGTCGGTATTCCTGAAGAATGAGGATGCTGAAGGATTTGTTTTCGACGGATTTCCCCGCACCCTGAACCAGGCACATGAACTCGACAAGCTGCTGTGCAGGCTGAATCATTCGGTGAAACAGGTTCTTTCACTTGAAGTGGACGAGGAAGAACTTGTTAAACGCCTTTTAAAGAGGGCCATGGAACAGGGACGGGTTGATGATACCGAAGAAGTCATTAAAAACAGGCTTGTACAATATCATAAGCATACCAAGCCCCTTCAGCAATATTACCAGGAAAAAGGTATCTATACCGAAGTTTACGGAGTAGGAGGCATTGACGATATTTTTGAAAGCCTTTGCAAAGCGATCAGGAAATAATAATTAAAACATAAGGATTGCATGTCTGAATCAAACTTTGTCGATTATGTAAAGATCTTCTGTGCTTCCGGGAACGGAGGTGCCGGGTCGAAACACTTCCTGAGGACCCGGCTGACTGCCAGGGGAGGACCCGACGGAGGTGACGGAGGCAGGGGAGGCCATGTTATCCTTAAAGGGAACAGCCAGCTGTGGACTTTACTTCACCTGAAATTCACCAAACATATCCGTGCAGGCCATGGGGTGAACGGGGCAAAAAGCCTGCAAACAGGTGCATACGGTAAGGACATTACTATCGAAGTCCCCCTTGGCACTGTCGCAAGGGATGCCGAAACCATGGCTTTCGAATGCGAGATCACCGAGGATGGACAGACCCATATCCTTGTGCCGGGCGGAAGGGGCGGACTCGGGAACGATCATTTCAAATCGGCCACGCACCAGGCTCCCAGGTATGCCCAGCCGGGAGAACCCGGAATTGAAGGCTGGAAGATACTGGAGCTGAAACTGCTTGCCGATGTAGGTCTCGTTGGCTTCCCCAATGCAGGGAAATCCACGCTTTTATCCGTTATATCCGCGGCAAAACCCGAAATAGCCGACTATCCCTTCACCACACTTGTGCCCAACCTTGGAATCGTGAAATACCACGACAACAGGTCCTTTGTCATGGCCGACATACCCGGCATCATCGAGGGGGCGCATGAAGGGAAAGGTATTGGCCTGAGGTTCCTGAGGCATATTGAACGGAATTCTGCCCTGCTCTTCATGGTTCCTGCCGACAGCAATGACATCCGCCACGAGTACGAGATCCTGCTTAAGGAACTCGAGATGTACAACCCCGAATTGCTCGACAAATCAAGGATACTGGCAATTACCAAATCTGATCTCGCCGACGAGGAAATTGTAAGTGAACTGAAAAAAGAACTTCCGCCAGATATTCCTTACGTGTTTATCTCATCGCATAAGAAAACGGGCCTGCTCAAACTCAAAGGGATGCTTTGGGAGGCGCTGAATCAGTGAACGGTGAACAGATAATGAAGTCATACATCTTCCATATCTTCTTCTGATGCTGGAAAAGTTCCTGACATTCGACCGTTCGCTTTTCCTGACCCTTAACGGGCTTCACGCATCCTGGCTGGATCCGGTTATGTACTGGGCCAGTAATACCCTGGTTTGGATACCCCTTTTTATTTTTCTTGCCTGCCTTGTAATTGACACATTCCGTTACAAGATGGTTGCAGTTATCTTAGCCCTTGCACTGATGATCACAATCTCAGACCAGCTATCCAACCTGGTAAAGAATGATACTCAAAGATTAAGGCCTTCAAACGAACCTGCCCTGGCGGCAGGCATTCATATTGTTAAAGAATACAGGGGAAGCGATTTTGGCTATTACTCGGCCCATGCTTCCAACACCTTTGCCCTGGCCGTATTTCTTATAATCCTGTTTCAGAAACGTTACAGGTACTTGTACCTTCTTCTTATAGGCTGGGCTTCACTCATGAGCTATACCAGGATATACCTGGGGGTTCATTATCCCATCGATGTATTAAGCGGTGCAGCCATCGGCAGCCTGTTAGGATGGTTTGCCGGCAGGATAACGATTTATCTTCTCTCCCTTCAGGGGAAGGGGATCAATCCAGTTTAAACACCAGTCCTATATTTGCATACGTTGAATTATACCCGAACTCCCCGTATACCCCAAGTTCAGGGGTGAAGAAGTACGAAGCCCCGAAGAAAACTCCGAAATAGGGATAGAATGGGGCAGGGGTATGATAACCTTCATTGGCGTCATGGCTGTTCATGCAAAGCCCGAATCCAAGGGGAACGCCTGCATATGTATCAAGGCCCTTCACATCCCAGCCGTAATGGTAAGCGCTTCTGGCTCCGACAATGAAATTGAACCAGTTCTCATGCCAGCTGTTGCCATAGGTATGCCAGAAATATGAAAAAGTGGCTTCGGCTCCCAGGGTGATTACACCCGGACCCACTTTCCACATTCCTTTTTCAAATGAAAATTTTGCAGCCGGACCAAAGCCTGATCCGTTGCCGAAAAAGGGCGTGCCGGCGCCAAAACCGGCATTAAGGAGCCATGTATCTTCCTTCATAGGGCTCATGGGGCCATTCTGTGCTTTCACAGAAGGGATTATTACAAATAAAACAACAATACATAAAGTGAATCGCAGGATGAGTTTCTTTGTGTTCATGACGGGAAAAAATTAGCTGTTCGTTTTTAATTGTTTCAATTCAAAAACGACAAGAGAAAGGAAAAAGTATATGCGATTTCAATGCCTCAGGGCGGCAAGCTGGGTAAAAAGTTCGATCTCCCGGGGGCTCAGGTTCTGAGGGATGTCAATAATGATCTTAAGATAAAGATCCCCGAATTCATTTTTCTTCCTGTAAACGGGCATCCCCAATCCTTTCATGCGCAGGACCTTCCCGTTCTGGGTTTCCTTCGGGATCTTCATTGTAACATTTCCCTTCGGCGGATGAACATTTACCTCTCCCCCGAGAACTGCCATATACAAGGGAACATGAAGGTCACAATAGAGGTCATTCTCCCTGATCTCAAACACGTTATCAGGGAGGATCTTCACGTGCATATAAAGGTCGCCTGGTTCACCGCCCCTACGGCCCTGGGCTCCTTTGCCTTTAACACGCAACACCTGGCCGTCATAGACGCCCTGGGGGATAGTAACGCTGAGTTGTTCGTCTCCAAGGGTGATCATTCGTTTAGACCCCTTGTAAGCACCTTCAAGGGTCACTTCGAGGCTCGCTTCATAATCCTGTCCTTTCACAGGCCTTCCCCCTGAGCGTCCCCTGCCCTGGTTTGAATAATCTCCTCTGAAATCCTGGCCCGGATAAGCTCCTCCGAAGAATGAATTGAAGAAATCAGAAAAATCCGACCCTCCAAAATCTTCGGCGCCATATGTGCGGGAATAGTCTTTCCCTCCTCCCTGCCGCGCCCACTGGCTGAAATCAGCACCCCCGCCCGAAGTCTGTTCATATTGCTTCCAGTTCGAACCCAGGGTATCATATTTTTTCCTTTTCTCAGGATCCTTCAGGACTTCATATGCTTCTCCCATTTCCTTGAACTTCTCCTCGGCTTGCTTGTTTCCGGGATTTTTATCGGGATGGTATTTCACTGCCAGTTTGCGGTAGGCTTTTTTGATCTCAGCCTCGGTAGCGGTTTTTGAAATACCTAAGAGGCTGTAATAATCCTTGAAATCCATTACTTAATTTTTAATCAGTGGTTGTTAGTTTAATCGGGATCAGTACCAGCATAAACCCTTTATGGGCAAGACGGTTCTGCAAAGTTAACTGAGTTTGGCTATGAAGCATCCTGGTAAGGGATGAAGGGCGGGAGAAAATGGCATTGCCGATGAAAAAAATAACCCGTTTATATTTGTTCACAACCTTTTTTGAAAGTTCCTTAACCTCGTCGGCTATATCAGTGCCTATTGCATAATAGCTGTCGGCAAAACATCCGTAAGCCCGGGCAAGTTGTTCGTATTTTTTCAGATTATATTTAACGTCCTCTTCAAGGTTCTGAAGCTCAGCTTCACCTTTAAATGTGCCGGAATCTACCATTCCGACCGAGATAAAGATAAAATTCTTGTATTTCTCAAAGTCTTCACGGATTTTAAGGAAGGTATGTATCCCTATACCGTTGAAATCGTTTACACATATGCATGCGGTATGCATGTCAGGATTAAATTCGGGAGGTTCCCTGTGTGATTTCTCAAACCCAAGCATAGCTCCTTCAACCTGGCGGAACATCTTCAGGTCAAGCTGGCTGAGCAGTTTGGCGGATTTATCATAATGACCTTTTACCTTAACTACAAAGAGAATGAGGCTGGAGGTTATAAGTATGGTAAGCCATCCGCCTTCCCCGAATTTTATAAATAGCACAGTACACAGAATACTCAAAGTGAGGAAGAACCCAAGTCCGTTGATAAGAAGTTTCGTAAACCAGGAACCTTCATTTTTCTTTACCTGCCACCAATGGCGTACCATCCCCGCCTGTGAGAGGGAGAAGGTTACAAACACGTTGATGCTGTATAAAACAATCAGGGTGTTCACGCTACCCCCGGTGACAAGGAGAATGAATGCGGCAGAAACAGCCATAAGGATCAGTCCGTTCTGGGTAACAAGCCGGTCGGAAAGCACAGAGAACCTTCTGGGGAACCAGTTATCCTGGGCCATGTTGGATATGACCCTGGGGCCGTCAAGGAACCCGGTCTGGGCACCTACGAAAAGCAGGGCTGCCTCAGAAAGCAGGGTGATGACCACAAATGGCTGGCCTAACCATTTGTTCCATCCGGCAGTCATAGCTTCCAGGAGATTAGCATTCATGGTTTTACCGGGAATGTGTTTCAGGTGAAACAAGGAATAAGCTACAAGTAACCCGAGGACGGTAATTCCCAGGGAGAATGCCATAAGCCGCATGGTCGCGATTCCTGTTTTGACCCTTGGTTCTTTGAGGATGACCATCGAATTGGAAACTGCTTCAATCCCGGTATAGGTCCCCGCACCCATGCTATAAGCCCTTGCAAGAATGATGAGAACGGCAAAAGTGCCCATACTGTGGCTTGCCTGTTTGAATTCCCTTGTTGCATCAGGGACCAGGTTGATGAATTCAGTGGAATGGAAGAAAATCGGATATATGATCGTGAAGGCATGCGTGAGCAGGAAGACAATAAAAATCGGTAACAAGGAAAAAACCGATTCTTTAATTCCCCTCAGGTTTACAAGCAGCAACAGAAGGATGATTACAAGGGTAACCGAGAGTTTAAGATGCTGGTAAGCCGGCGGGAAATTGCTGAAAATGGCATCCACACCGCTCGCAACGCTGATGGAAATCGTGAGAACGTAGTCAACGATCAATGAACAGCCGGAAACCATTCCGAGCTTGGGGTTCAGGAGTTTTGTTGCGACTTTATAACCGCCTCCGCCTGAAGGAAAGAGCTTTATGATCTGTGAATAACTGCTGCTGATAATGGAGATTGTAAGCACCACCGCCAATGCAATGAAAATAGTCATCCCGTGGTAATGGCCGAGTGCATTGTAGGATTCTTCAGGGCCGTAACAGGATGAAGAAAGACCGTCGGAACCCAGTCCTACCCAGGCAAGGATAGCAACAAGGGTGACCTTCTCAAAAATATTTTCATCCTTGAGGTCTCTTGCCTTCCCAACAAAGAGCTTGCGTGCCCTCTCGGTGGTACTTAACCTTTCTCTTTGTTTCATTGGAAACAAAATTAACGGGCAAAAGTACGACGTTTAAACATATCCCGAGCTAATCTGTCTGAGTGAGTTTTACCGGGATCAGCACCATCATGAATCCTTTATGGGCAAGACGGTTCTGTAAGGTGATCTGGGTTTGGTTATGAAGCATGCGGGTAAGGGAGGAAGGGCGTGCAAAGATCGCATTGCCTATAAAGAAAATAACCCTGTGGTATTTATGGACCACTTTCTTGGAAAGTTCCTTCACTTCATCAGCAACGTCGGTACCTATCGCATAATAGCTGTCGGCAAAACATCCATATGAATGTGCAAGTTCTTCGTACTTTTTGAGATTGAATTTCACGCTGTCTTCAAGGTTCTGAAGTTCCTCTTCACCTTTGAATGTTCCTGTATCCACTATCCCGACGGAAATGAATATAAAGTTTTTATAATTTTCGAAATCCTCCCTTATTTTAAGGAAGGTATTGATGCCAATTCCATTGAAATCGTTTACGCAAATACATGCTGTATGGGATTCCTGGTCAAATTCGGGTAATTCCCTGTTTGCCTTTTCCCAGGTAAGCATGGCGGGTTCAACCTGCCTGTACATTTTATGGTCCAGGCGGCCGATCAGTTTTGCAGCGCGGTCATAATGGCTCCTTACCCTTGAAACAAAGAAAATCAGGCTCGAAGTAATAAGTATGGTAAGCCAGCCTCCTTCGGTGAACTTCACAAAGAGAACCGTGCAAAGGATACTTAGCGTAAGAATTAAACCTAAGCCATTGATAAGGAGTTTGGGGATCCAGTGCCCTTCTTTTCTCTTTACCTGCCACCAGTGGCGCACCATCCCTGCCTGGGAAAGTGTAAAAGTGATGAATACGTTAATACTATATAGAACCACCAGGGTGGTCACTTTGCCTCCCGTTACCAGCAGTACAAACGAAGCTGCCACGGCCATGAGTATAAGGCCGTTCTGGGTCACCAGCCTGTCGGAGAGCACCGAGAAACGTCTCGGGAACCAGCTGTCCTGTGCCATGTTCGAGATAACCCGCGGGCCGCCCAGGAAACCTGTCTGTGCCCCTACAAACAACAATGCAGCTTCAGAGATCAGCGTAATAATCACGAATGTTTGTCCGATCCATTTGTTCCAGCCGGCTGTCATTGCTTCAAGCAGGTTGGCGTTCATGGTTTTACCGGGAATATGCTTAAGGTGAAACAGGGAATAGGCAGCAAGAAGTCCCAGTACGGTGATCCCCAGCGAGAAAGCCATAAGCCTCATGGTTGCAATCCCTGTCTTGACCCTGGGTTCTTTCAGAATAACCATTGAATTTGAAACAGCCTCTATCCCGGTATAGGTACCGGCACCCATACTGTATGCTCTTGCAAGGATAAGCAGGACGGCAAAAGTACCCAGGCTGTTGCTTGCCTGCTTGAATTCCCTCGTGGCATCAGGCACCATGTTGATAAATTCCCTGGTGTGAAACATGATGGGGTAAACGATCGCGAAAGCATGTGTAAGCAGGAAGATGATAAATATAGGCATCAGTGACATCACCGACTCTTTTACGCCCCTGAGGTTCAAAAGTAAAAGGATTAGGATAATGCCAAGTGTTGTGTACAGTTTATAAATCTGAAAAGTGTCGGGGAAATTGCTGAATATGGCGTCCACACCGCTGGCGACGCTGATGGAAATAGTAAGGATGTAGTCAACGATAAGTGAACAGCCGGATACCATGCCAAGGCGGGGGGAGAGGAGTTTCGCTGCAACCTGGTAACCGCCTCCTCCTGATGGAAACAGTTTTATGATCTGTGAATAGCTGCTGCTGATGATGGCGATAGTGAGAACAACTGCAAGGGCAATAAAAATAGTCATCCCATGGTAATGGCCCAGGGCGCGGTAGGCTTCTTCAGGACCGTAGCAGGAAGATGACAGCCCGTCGGAACCCAATCCTATCCAGGCCATGATGGCTACCAGCGTGACTTTCTCAAAGATGTTCTCATCTTTGAGATCACGGGCGTTGCCAACGAATACCTTTCTGATCCTTTCTGTTGTGCTAAGCCTTTCTCTCTGTTTCATCAGAAATGAAATTGACTGGCAAAAGTAACATGTTTAATCAAATAACAAACACTTTTAAAACCGGCTAATATCCGAATGAACGGCCTTCAATTTTATCAATTTTAATCTTCCATACGGTCACCTCCCGGATGGAAGGAGGATTGAATTTAAACTCCTTCCCGCTGTATTGAGCCATAATGACTTTCAGCGCAGCAATTTTTTCCTCAGGATCAATTATAAACTCCGCCTTTCCGTATACCAGCACCGAACGGTACTTCATGCTCCAGGAGCATGCCACATCCTCGTTCTGGTAACGGAGCAGATGATCGGTGCTGAAATTGACACAAACCGCTGGATTCTGCCTCAGTATGTTTATTTTTTTCCCATGCTGCGCCCCGTGCATATAAACAAACCCTTCACTGAGACCAAAGTTCATCGGTATCACATAGGGTTGGTTTGCATTGTCAACCATAGCCAGGTGGCACCATTGACATCGACTGATAATGCCGAGCAACTCAGCTTCATTGGTTATTTCGTGACGGCGCATGTAAGGTCTGATTTATCGGAATAAGGCTTTATAAACTTCCTGAACCTTGGTAACAGGTACGATCTCAATTGCGTACCTGTTTTTATCAAGGGAGCGGGAATTGTATTTGGAAACAAAGATGCGTTCGAACCCCAGTTTTTCAGCTTCAGACACCCTTTGTTCAATACGGTTGGTTGGCCTGATTTCACCGCTTAATCCCACTTCAGCGGCAAAACATGTTTTTGTATCTATCGGCTCATCCTGGTTTGACGACAATATTGCAGCAACTATAGCCAGGTCTATTGCTGGATCATCCACATCGAGGCCCCCTGCGATATTGAGAAAGACGTCCTTATGGCCCAGCCTGAAACCGCTTCGTTTTTCAAGAACTGCAAGAAGCATGTTCAGCCGCCTGACATTAAATCCCGTTGTTGAACGCTGAGGTGTGCCGTAAACGGCCGTGGAAACAAGGGCCTGGGTCTCGATAAGCATGGGCCTCAGGCCTTCAACCATAGCCGCTATAGCGATCCCGCTTACTTTTTCATCATGCTGGCTTAACAGTATTTCCGAGGGGTTTGAGACTTCCCTCATACCCGTATCGTTCATTTCATAGATCCCGAGTTCAGAGGTGGATCCGAAGCGGTTCTTCAGTGAACGGAGGATGCGGTAACCGTAGTTCCTGTCGCCTTCGAACTGGAGTACGGTATCGACCATATGTTCAAGTATCTTAGGGCCTGCAAGGCTGCCGTCCTTCGTGATATGGCCGATAAGGAAAACAGGGATACGGGTTATCTTGGCATATTTCTGCATTTCCCCGGCACATTCCTTAATCTGACTGATACTGCCGGCCGACGATTCAATGCTATCGGTCTGCAGGGTCTGGATGGAATCAATGATCACCATCCCGGGTTGGATTTTTTCAAGGTGCTGAAAAATGGCCTGGGTATTTGTCTCTGTAAGGACATAGCAGTTTTCATTTTGTATACCGAGACGATCGGCCCTCATCCTTAGTTGCTGGTCGCTCTCCTCCCCGCTGATGTACAGTACTTTCAGCTCGTTACATTTCAGGGCAACCTGGAGCATCAGGGTTGACTTCCCGATCCCGGGTTCTCCTCCTATGAGGACCAGGGAACCCTGGACCAGTCCACCCCCGAGAACACGGTTCAGTTCAGCATCCCGGGTGTTGATGCGTTGATCATTCTCAAAACTGACATCTGATATTTTTCTCGGACCGGGTCTTTGGTCGTTTGGCCTTGTAAAACCCTTATGTTTTTCTTCCCTCTGGATTACCTCTTCCACGAGGGTGTTCCATTCCCCGCAGGCCGGGCATTTTCCCATCCATTTGCTCTGCTGTGACCCGCAGCTTGTGCAGAAAAATGCAGTCTTGACTTTTGGCATAACAGGATCTTAGAGATGGACCTTGTGTGCCTTCTCAATAGTATGGGTAGTGGAATACCCCCTGGTAAGTTCAATGGTTACAACTTCTCCGCCCCTGGCTTTGACAATATCACTTCCTACAATGTCCTGCCCGTCGTAATCCTTGCCTTTAACCAAAACATCAGGTTGAATAAGTTTGATCAGTTCATAGGGAGTGTCTTCCTCGAACATGACCACCGCATCTACAAAAAGCAGGGACGCCAGGGTGAAAGCCCGTGCATGATGGCTGTTTACGGGGCGGTGGATGCCCTTGATACGGTGAATGCTGTCATCGGAATTCAACCCGACTATCAGGATGTTTCCGAGAGCCCTTGCTTTACCGAGTAATTCAATATGACCCAGGTGCAGTATATCGAAGCAGCCATTGGTAAATACGATCTTTTTATCCTGGAACCTCCACATAGCCAATTGCCTCTTCATGGCTTCCCAGGTAAATATCTTGGCTTTTACAATTTTAAGCTTTCCCATCTTCTGACCGTTTAATAGATAAAAGTAATAAAGAAACTCCACCCACAACAAGTATCATCAGTGTTTGCGCTGTCCATGCGATCCAGCCAAGCGCAAGGCCGGTGGGTTTGGCAATACCGTAAAGAAGAAGCGTTTCCTGCACAATGGCAGGATATAAACCAATCCCTCCGGGAGTGATCATGATCCCTACACTGCCGAGGACCAGTGATGACAGTCCCGCACCTGGCCCGAGGCCCGAAGTTTCGGCAAAACAAAAGAAAATAACATACAGCATGAAAAAGTAGAGAACCCAGATCATGACTGAATAGAATACAAAAAGACCCGGTTTCCTAACCTGGCTGAGAGATTTCAGGCCTTCCCAAAATCCAATCACGAGGGTTTTCAACTTCTGGAAAGCCTTTGATGCCAAAACCTTTTTCCTAAGGGCAAACCATAATAAGATAATGAATAAAGCCAGGCCCCCGAGAGAAAGAAAAATCATCCTGGAATAATGCAGAGTCCCAAATTTTGCCACCATCTTGGGATAAATATTCTGATCGAGATAATCTTTAATGGTACCCAGCTGAGTGAAAAACATCAGCAGGAAAAGAAGGAAAAAAATCAGCATGTCAATAGCCCTTTCGGTCACAACCGTCCCCAGTGCTTTCTGGAAAGGAACCTTTTCATACTTCGACATAATTCCGCAGCGGGTCACCTCTCCAAGCCTCGGGAAAGCCATATTGGCAAAATAACCCACCATCACCGCGTAAAATGTTGTTTTAAGTTTGGGCTTGAATCCCAATGGCTCAAAAAACAATATCCAGCGCGCCGAACGTAAAATATGGCTGAAAATGCCTAACACAACCGCCAGGCCTACCCAGTAGTAGTTTGCGGTGCGGAAAGAATGAAGTATCTGCACCCTTTCTTCGGATGTAAGGTCTTTGAGGGAAAGCCATATTATCAATAACCCCAATCCAAGAAAAAAAGAAAACTTCAAAGCGGTAATTATCTTCTTCGCTGGGGAGGAAGCCTCGGTCACAGTCTTAGTCATCTATTAATCCTTTTTTCTTGAAGAAAGTCTGTTCTTCTCGTCAGGAAACGCCATGGAAGGCTTGAATTTTTTTGCCTGATCAAAATCCATCGCGGCATAGGACACGATAATAACCATGTCACCTTTCAGGAATTTTCGGGCAGCTGCTCCGTTCAGGCAAATTACGCCACTGCCTTTTCTGCCTTTAATAACATATGTTTCAATACGCTCACCATTGTTTATATTCAGCACCTGAACTTTTTCAAACTCAATCAGGTTTGCCTCCTTCATTAAGGTTTCATCAATGGTAATGCTCCCGACATAATTGATGTTGGCATCCGTAACCGTGGCACGATGAATTTTGGATTTAAGTACTTCAATCTGCATCATGCTGCAAAATTACGAAAAAAGTTCAACATTGTCTATCAGCCTCACATCGCCAAGGAAGACCGCAGTCAGGGCAACCAACTGGTTTTTATGTCCCCAGGCTTCGACAGGCATCAGTGTCTCCCGGTCGGCTATTTCGAAATATTCAACCCTGAACATCGAATCCTCCTGGATTTTTTTTATTGCCCATTCCTTCAGTTCCCATACAGGGGTTTTTGTCCCTTTTTCCCGCACTTTGCAAAGTACTTCAAAGATCCTCCGGGCAACCTGTCTTTCGCCGATGGTAAGCCTCAGGTTTCTTGAGCTCATCGCCAGTCCGTCATCTTCCCTCACAGTTTCGCAGCCGATAATGTTTACCGGCAATCCCAGAGATGCCTGCATATGTTTAATGATCATCAGCTGCTGGTAGTCCTTCTTCCCAAAATATGCATTGGAAGGCCCGATGATATCAAAAAGTTTTTTAACCACGGTCACCACCCCTTTGAAATGTCCCGGGCGGAATTTCCCTTCCATGACCTTATCAAGCATCCCATACTCTAAGTCTACGGGATCCTGTTTGCCATTAGGGTACATTTCTTCAACTGAAGGGCAAAACATCATATTGCACCCGTGACTTTTTAACAGGCGGGCATCGAGGGATAAATTCCTCGGGTATTTGGCCAGGTCTTCGGGATTATTAAACTGGATGGGGTTTACAAAAACGCTGCATACGGTAATGTCATTTTCGGCCCTTGACTGAGCGATAAGCCTCAGGTGCCCGTCATGCAATGCCCCCATGGTAGGCACGAACCCGATCTTCAGGTTCTTTTTCTGATATGTTCTTAGCCAGAGCTTAGCCTCTTTGATCGTCGTGATCTCCTTCATCTTCAGTCTTTAGAGGTTAATTAGTTTGTTACGGATCGCAAATTTCACCATTTCGACCGGGGACCGTATACCGAGTTTTTTCATAATATGGTTCTTATGCGTTTCAACCGTACGTACGGAGATATTCAGTTTTACACCTATTTCCTTGTTGTTGAATCCCTCGGCATAAAGCCTGAGGATCTCCAGTTCCCTGGAGGAAAGGTTGTAGGAAGGTTTTTCCTGTTCATCCTCCTTCTCAACGGCTGATCGTATAAAACTTTTAAGCAGGATCTTGGAAATGGTTTCACCAAAGAATTCCTCGCCCCTGAATATCGCATATATGGCCTTGACCAGCTCATCCCTGGAGGTGTTTTTAGGAAGATAGCCTTTGGCGCCTGATTTGATTGCCCCGGTCACAAAATCTTCATGGGTATACATTGACAGGATAAGCACCCTGATCTGGGGGTATTCATGCCTCAGCCTTTTTGTTATCTCTATACCCGAGATATCGGGCAAAGAGATGTCCAGGACAATGATGTCGGGTTGTACTATTTTCAGTTTCTCAAACAGGCTTTTGCCCGTCGAAGCTTCCCCGATGATAGAGATGTCGGGAATGGAAGTCAGCAGGGCCTTTAGCCCGTCACGTACCAGGTCGTGGTCCTCTACAAGAAATATCTTAATCGTTTCCATTTACAGGTACCTTGGAACTTTAATCTGTATCAGGGTCCCTTTTCCCGTTGCCGAATTAAGGTCGATAAGCCCGCCCAGCAGTTTCACCCTTTCCTGCATATTATGAAGGCCATGCCCTCCCTGGCTCCCCGAGTCATGAGGCCTGAATCCCTTGCCGTTATCCTGTATGCTGAGGTAGATAAAATCATGGTCGTTCATCAGTTTGATATAGGCCTGGTCGGCATTCGAATGTTTAATGATGTTGTTAAGGGCTTCCTGAACTATACGGTAAAGATACGTCTGTATTTTTTTATTCCATTCATCGGTACTCACTTTATGTTCGAATTTGATCCTGACCGATGAATGCCTGCCGGTATCCTCGCACAAATTGAACAGGGCGATCACCAGCCCGAATTCCTCGAGCACAGGCGGCATCAGGTCGGTGGTGATACGCCTTATTTCATCAATTATCTGGTCGAACTGCCTTTTAATGCCGTCCAGCTGGGGCTTTATCTCTTTTTCGGGGATATAGCTGAGGCTTTCAAGTTTCATCTTGATGGCAACCATCGACTGCCCGATTCCGTCGTGCAATTCCCGTGACAAACGCTGGCGTTCAAGTTCCTGGCCGTCGATCACCGACAGTATGTGCGACATTCTTGACTTTTTGTTACTTTTGGGGACGGCCATATGGTTATAAAAACGTAGAGGCCACAAAGGTAAAAAAATAGCATCTCATGAATTTGCGAAAATATTCCGGCCTCCTGGCATTGATTTTGTGCGCCAGCCAGCTTTTTTCACAGGAAAAGACAGTTACATACTACCAGGATCCCGCATCCCTTCCGCCAGATCTTATTGTAACATTAAAGCATGTGAAGGCTGAAGTCAGTTTTCAGCCTTCCGAAAACCTTGTGACCGGGAAAGCCGAACTTACGGTTGTGGCCAACCGTTATCTTACCGATTCAATCAGCGTATACACCCCCGATTTCATTATCAGTAAAGTCATTCTGATGACTGCGGATGACGGAGCTCCAAAAACCGGGGCCGGAAACGCGGGCAAGCGGCAATCCGCCATCATCCCTGTAAAATGGAAACTGGTCGGACCGAACCTGGTGATCAGTCCCGGTACGGGACCTTCATTCCTTAGTAAAGGCAAAACGTATATCATCAGCATTTCCTACCAGGCCAGGCCCCTGGCCGGCCCCATCTATTTTATTGGCTGGAGGCCCGAAGAGGAAGGAAAGCGAAGGATAATCTGGGCCCACCGCCCGCATAACTGGCTGCCCTATATAGAGGCCAGGGTCACGAGCGACATGTTCTTTACTTTCGACGGCAGGTACAAGATATTTTCAAACGGCGAACGCCTTGGGGTCGTTTCAAACCCCGACGGGACAAAGACCTGGCATTATGCCATGAGAAAAGACCATCCCTATTTTTCCACTTCCCTGGTCATAGGGGATTACGAGTATCAGACTTCGGTGACAAAAAGAGGAGTCCCACTTGAATTCTGGTACTATCCCGGTATGGCCGACAGGGTTCCGGTTACTTATAAATACACCGAAAGGATGTTCGACTTCCTTGAGAAGGAGATCGGTGTGAAATATCCTTATGCCCAGTACCGGGAAGCCCCGCTCATCGATTATATGTACGGGGGCATGGAGACGACCACTTCCACTGTTTTCGGCGATTTTATGCTTATTGACCCCCATGCTTGGTGGCAGAGGAATTATGTGAATGTAAACGTACATGAACTGACCCATCAGTGGTTTGGAGACGGGATCGCCCACCTGGTCAACAGGGACGTTTGGCTTACCGAAAGCTTCGCCACCTATTTTGCAAAGATGTTTGAACGCTCCATATATGGTGAGGAATATTATGAGAATATAAGGAACGACGAGATGAACATGGCTTTTGAGGCTGCGAAGAAAAATGATTATCCGGTGGGAGGGAGCCAGGGAGGGGTCCAGAGGATTTACCAGAAAGGATCACTGGTCATGGATATGCTCAGGGACGTGATGGGGGAAAAGGAGTTTCATGATGCTGTCAACCTGTATGCCTCGCGGTATATGTACCGTTATGCCCAGACCTGCGATTTTATGCGTTGTGTCTACGATGCGACAGGAAAGCCATACACCTGGTTTTTTGATGAATGGATACTGAGGGGAGGTGAACCTTCTTACAAGGTCAGTTATTCTTCGAAGGAAGATTCCCTTGGCAGGCCTGTAACCGAGGTAAACGTGGAGCAGACCCGGGAGGTGACTGAGCTGAGGCCTTTGTTCAGGATGCCCGTCGGGATAAGGGTTTACTATAAAAATGGCTTATGTGACAGCCTCACTGCCTGGATAGACAAAAAGGAGCAAAAGATCAGCATCCCGAACCCGGCGAAAGCCGCCGTTGATTTTGTGCTGTTTGATCCCGGCCGAAGGATACTGAAAAAACTCAGTTTTGAACGATCATACGGGGAACTTATGTCCCAGCTGATGAAGGCTCCTTCTATGATTGACAGGTATGATGCGCTTCAGGAATTACGAAATATTCCGCTGGAGAAAAAGAAGGAAGCACTTTTGGTGGCGTATAGCAAAAACCAGTTTCACCTGATCCGTTCTGCCATACTCGAACAGTTCCCGAAAGACCGGTCGGAAGAAGCTGTGGCCCTTTTCAGGCAGGCGCTTCACGACAGGGATGCCAATGTCAGGAAGTCGGCGCTCATAGTCCTCGACACCATTCCTCCCCCGCTTCAGGCTGATGTTGAAGCTCTCCTGGCCGACTCTTCATACCTGAATATTCAGTTTGCACTGGAACGTCTCTGCGCTTCTTTCCCGGCCGGGCAGGACCATTATCTTGATCTGACCAGGGACATGGAAGGCTGGAGGGGCAAGAACATCAGGATGGCCTGGCTGGAGATTGCCATCCGCAGTGGTAAATATGAATATCTTAAAGAACTTATCCCATACAGCGGACCCAAATATGAGTTTGAGACCCGAATGAATGCTTTTTCGGCACTTCAGAAGCTCAAATACATGGACCCGGTCACAGTGGAGAATGCAAAATCCGCCGCAAAACACTGGAATTCCAAACTGGCAAATGCGGGGAAAGCTTACCTGGTTTTTTTTAAGATCGAGCAACCATGAAAGCCCGGATCTTAACCAGGACCATTTTACTGGTTTCATTTGTAAGCCTGTTTACCGATGTGGCATCAGAGATGCTTTACCCTGTGATGCCTGTTTACCTGAGGTCCATCGGGTTTTCGGTTCTGTTAATAGGCATCCTTGAAGGGATTGCCGAAGCGGTGGCTGGCTTAAGCAAGGGGTATTTCGGGCAGAGTTCCGACAGCTTGCGCAAGAGAGTGCCTTTTGTGAGGGCTGGTTACAGCCTCAGTGCGCTTTCAAAGCCAATGATGGCAGTGCTTACCTGGCCCTGGTGGATCTTCCTTGCCCGGACGATGGACAGGCTCGGCAAGGGCATACGGACAGGAGCAAGGGATGCCATCTTAAGTGATGAGACCACTCCTGAGCATAAGGGAAAAGTTTTCGGGTTTCACAGGAGCATGGATACGGTCGGAGCTGCTATCGGTCCCGTTCTGGCCCTGGTCTACCTTTGGTTTTATCCCGGGGAGTATAAAATGCTGTTTCTCCTGGCATTTTTTCCCGGGCTGATCGCTATCGGGCTTACTTTTTTCCTGAAGGAGAAGAAGGCTGAGGTTAAAACTTCAGTTGCCAGGCCGGGTTTACTTTCATACCTGAAATACTGGAACCGTTCGGCAGTTTCTTACCGTTACCTTGTCGCAGGCATGCTGTTATTCACTTTATTCAACAGCTCCGATGCCTTTCTGTTACTGGCCATAAAGGAAAAGCATGTTTCCGATTCGGGGATGATTTCAATGTATATTTTTTACAACCTGGTTTACGCTTTGGCATCCTATCCTCTGGGTATACTTGCCGACAGGATAGGCTTGAAGACCATGCTGATATGCGGTTTGTTTTTATTTGCCGGGGTTTACCTGAGTTTTGGCTTTGCCGCATCTGTCACAGGTTTTCTTTTTCTTTTCTTTTTTTACGGGGTTTATGCGGCAAGTACCGAAGGGGTATCCAAGGCACTGATAAGTAATATTGCGGCAAAGCCGGATACCGCTACAGCTATAGGGTTTTACACGAGTTTTGCCAGTGTATTCTCTCTTTTATCGAGCAGTCTTGCAGGGGTGTTATGGTATACCCTTGGGATGAAGATGATGTTTATGATCTCCGGGGCCGGGGTTCTTCTGGTAGGGGTATATTTCCTGTTTATCCGGAAGAAGTTGGGGTAAGAAAAAAAATGCGGCCGCAACGGATTTCCGTTGCGGCCGCATCAGTTTATCAAGAACAAATTCTGTTAATACAAATTATTCGCGTTCTGGTAACCTGGTTTCAGCATGTACCAGTCCTGGTAACTTGTTCCATTAGATTGGGCCCAGTCGGCAAAATGCAGATGAGTCTGGATGATGTCGATCATTTCCTGGGGATATGACCAGTCAATGGGGATCTCAATCGCCCAGCATAATCCCGTGGTTGACCTGTAATATTTCCCCTGGGCAGGGTTACTTGCATCAACCCAGGTGTCGAAATAGATCGGATTTACAAGTTCTGAAGGCGGCTGGTCCTTGAGATGGATTTCCTTGCCCCTTTCCTGGTTCACGAAAATAAACGGATTGTAAGGAGCTGTGCCGATGTTGTCCTGGGGGTTTGAGAAATGAACGTTCACCGTTTGTTCTGTCGTCTGAATAGTATTCCCTCCGTGTACGGTGTTGACGATATCGGCACCCAGCAAGGTGTTAACAGCATCTACAGGAATAATGACTGTTTCATTGGTATGCCCGGCTTCATAACCCTTGGGATCCAGGGTGACAGCCGAACCAACTTTAATACATCCGGTCACGCTTGCAATATTGGCAGGCGGGGTATTCAGGATAAAACCAAAACCGTTGTTCATCTGTGCTCCTGCAGCTTTGATTTTGTAGCGTACAATGATGTCGACCACCTTATTCTGGGCATTGGTCACGATCTTGTAATTAAAGTTCATAACAAGGTCATTCATATCATAATCCCCGTAAGCCGGCCAGAGGTCCTCAAAGGCTACGGTTCCATAGTCCGATACATTGGGATAGTAAGAATTGAAAGCCCTGGTGGGGTCCAGCGGATAAGCATCAAGATTATCGGGAACACCGTCACCGTCGGTATCCAGAGGTGGAGGGCTTGCAATTGTTATTACCAGCACCTTGTTGTCGGCTCCAGCCAGATTTGTTGCACTCAGGTTTACATTGAAAATGCCGGCGGCCGTTGGTATGCCCGAGATAGTACTGCCGCTTAAAGTGAGGCCGGCCGGCAGGTTCGTTGCGTTGTAGGTTATCGGTGTTGTTCCGCTTGCGGTTATTGTATAACTGAACGACTGGTTCACGGTTCCGGTAGCTGTAAGTGAGCTTGTTATAACAGGTGACTGCGGCGGCTGTGCAACCGTGATCACCAGGACCTTGGTATCGGTACCGACTGAATTCGTAGCCGTAAGCGTGACATTATATGTTCCTGCAGTTGTTGCATTCCCGCTGATGGTCGATCCGCTGAAGTATAATCCGGCGGGAAGGCCTGTTGCATTGTATGTGATAGGGGAAGAACCGGAGGCAGTAATATTATAGGTAAACTGTGATCCGATTAGTGCTGTTGCAGTGAGTGCACTGGTAATTGTCGGCCCAATCAAAGCATTGCAGCTGGGAATAGCAATTGTATAGGCACAGAAGGTAACATGGTTCCCGTAGTTCCCGTTATTGGGTGATATGCCCTTGGAAGAGCAAAGATCAACATACCCGCTGACCGTGCAGCCTCCGGTGGTCTTGCTTTTCGATTCGTTACTGAGAGCTTTGATCTGGGCTCCCTGGCTGCCAGGCCCTGTTACAGTCCCTTCCAGGTCAAAAGTCAAACACTTGATAAGGCTGTTTAGGCCAAGCGTGGTTGTTGATCCCCCCTGGGCCTTGAAATTTCCGTTACAAACTGAAATGTAACCGGTATTTGTTAGCGAGCCATTCTGCATGAAATCATGATTCTCACCCGTCATCGTCATGGAACAGGAATTGGTTACCACTCCCTGCCCGTTTATTGTAAGGTCATCAGTAATGGTCATTGGGCCATCGTTGGTTAGTGTGCCGTTTACATTAATTTTAGTTGGGATGTTCATTGTTCCGTAATTATGAACTGCCGCAGAACTGTTGATCTGGAATGTTCCCCCTGCGATGACGTCGAGGGTCCCGTAATTGTTCAGGATACCGTCGAAATTGTTGTTCGGCAGGTTGTAAACAAGACTGTAGTTATTGACGGTCCTCCCGGTAAGGGAATAATTACCGTTCATATCTCCTGTCGAAGTCAGAAGAATTGTACCCCCGCTTCCGTTAATATTGTTCCAATGAACCGTTCCGCAGATGCGCACTGTACCGCCTGCATTAAGAACCGGTGTGTTAAGGGTCACTGTGACCCCGGCAGGAACGCAAAGAACTGCGCCTGAACCGATCGTGAGGTTGCTATAGGTTCCGGCGGCCAGGGTTTGGGTGCAGCCAGAGCTGCAATCGGCTGATCCGGCATTCTCTGTTGACTTCAGCCCGGAGCCAAAGGTATAAACCAGGGTAGAACCTGTAACCGGGACCGATACATAGGTGTTTATTCCGTCGGGACTTATCTTGCCTATATAGATCTCTTTAATACTGGAAGGCATGCGGATCTTAGTCTTATACTGGAAATTGGCATCAGTTGCACCTGTGCCGATGAGCTTTCCTCCATTTGCAGGATCACCGTTGAACAACTGGATAACAAACATATTGAAGGCAGTTGTTTGCTGTACGTTAACGGTTACATCAATATCCAGGTACGAACTGAATTTGAAATTCTGGTCCACCTGCAATTCGGTGAACTTAGTGGGAGCTGGTTTTTCACTGCTGGTGTTTTTCTTGCAGCCGGTCTGGGTCAAAAGAGCACCTGAGATCAGCAACAAAAATAAAACCTGTACTTTGAAAATTAGTTTAAAAGTGTTCATGGTTTTTCCTGTTTGTGGTTAATTATTTAAAATATCGTAATCTATCTATATGTAAAATGTCTTAATCGTCGCAAAATTATTCCAATATAAATGAGCCTCCAAGGTATAATAAGTAAGTGAAGCGATAAATTTAGTTAATGTCATTTTTTAACAGAAATATGAAATGATCATGGCAAGGGCCATTGGTCAGTTTATTACAATTCCATCCATAAATATACAAAAAATTAATGCTAGGTAATTGATTTGCTGTGAATTTATTTTTACATTCGTTTTTTAAACCCGGAAATATGAAAAATCTTTTACTTCTTGTTTCTTTTTCTTTCCTTTTGATCCCAGGATTGAAAGCACAGACCTACATCCCTCTGACCGATAATTTGCAGATCCCGAGCAATTCCAATATCAAATTCATTCCAAATAACTATGTTTTTTCTGATCCCGATTCAAACGGGGTCATCCAGATCGACGGGCAGCACGATATCATTCTTGACGGTGACAGCTGCAGGGTGAACGGGCAAATTTATGAAGGGTATATGATCAGGATCACTAATTCCCATTTTATTACAATTAAAAACTTCGATTCGGTTTTTAATTATAAATATGCCGTTTATATCAAAAATTCAGACCATATAACCATTGACAGCAATACGTTTTGCCGAAATAAGGTCGATTCGGCCGGATGGATAGATGTATGGGCCGATTATACCAGGGCACTTGGAGGAGGTGTAATGATTTACCAGAGCCGGGCAGCCGATATCCATCACAACCTGATGAATGTGCAGAATGACGGTGTGGCCTTGTACCATTGTGATTCGATCAGGATTCACGATAATGATTTTTCCTGGAATACCTCCTATGGCATCAGGATGTTCTGGTCCGACAGCTGTAACATATACGGGAACAACTGTTCACATGTCAACCGTCCCAGGACCGACCCGAGTGACTGCGGAGCCCTGCTGATGATAGTATCCAATAACAATACTGTGACAAACAACGACCTCTCATGGTCAGGCGACGGAGTTTTCCTGGGCCAGTACCAGCATTCCTCCACACCTAATAACAATTACTTTGCCTACAACGAATGCTCCTATTCCCCGCATAATGCCATTGAAGCGACTTTCGCCAGGGGGAATGTATACAGGCATAACAAGTGTAATTTCAGTGATTACGGTATGTGGCTGGGGTATTCATTCATGTCGGTCGTCGACAGCAATGAGATCAACGGAAATTATGAGGATGGGATTGCCATCGACAGGGGATACGGCAACCTTATCACAAATAACCAGCTGCAGGATAATCCAACCGGGATTGCCCTTTGGGAAGGCAGCCCCATTTCAGGTTACACGAATCAATATTCGAAGGATTATGACATTCATTCCAATACATTCACCGGTAATACCCTTGCTGTTTCCCTCTCCAAAACCGAGCATACCCATATGACCGGAAATGCTTTCCTCTTCAGCCAGAGCGCTTCCCTGCATTTCGACGGGCAGTCGGACCTTGACACTATCACGGGAAACTCCTTCACAGAGCCTACGGCGTATCATTTTCAAAACAACTCGACCTACGATATTTATGCCCCCGGCAATCTTTTCAATCCCTCCGACAGCCTTATGATTCTGAATAAAATGTACGACAGCCACCGCGTTTCGTCGCTGGGACAGGTGATCTGGTGGCCATATACCCATGGTCCGCAAGCGATAGTTCAGCCGAATCCTCCCTGTGATATGGCCGAGCCTCCCTCGGTCTGGTTTGCCTATCCTGAAACCGGCTATCCTGCCGTAAACAGGTTTGGCGACTCGGTGTATTTTGATACGGTGATCAAAAAGGTTGGGTTTGCCTCAGTGAAAATGGTAACCAGCCGGGGTTGGGACCTTGCCCTGAATTACAGGCCTTCGGCCGATTCGGTTTCAAGATGGACCTTATCGGATTCTGATACCCTGTTTTTCTGGGTCAGGACAAAAAAGAACCCCTACGGGTTTCAATATTTCTCGGTAAGGATAGGAAACTCCACCGGGGGGTATTATAAATATACATGTTCACCTTCACTCCTCAACAGCGCTAACCTCACCTGGAAGCTTTTAAAGTGCCCTGTTGCCGGGGGAACCGGCTATGCGAGAACGACGGTCGGCGGTATGACCAGCGACTCGGTAAATTATGTGGAGATCCATGCCGACTGCTGGGACTATGGATTCTCTCTCTGGGTTGACGGTGTACAATTCACTCAATGCACCCCAACAACATCTGTCCCCGGTAATCAGCCATCCGCAGTGAATTCATTGTATGCTTATCCTAATCCTTTCAGCAATGGAACGGCTATTTCATATGAGTTGACTAAACCCGGGCCGGTCAAACTTGAAGTGTTCAGTCTCGAAGGACAATTGCTCGAGATCCTTGTGAATGGCTACCAGCTTGCAGGACTTCACGAGATACAATATAACTCCAATGTCGCGCAACCCGCATCCCGCATAAGGATAGTAAGGTTAACCAGTCAGGATTTCACCAGGACCATCAGGATAATCCAAGCGAAATAAATACTACCTTTGCTGCCGGATTTTTTATTTAATGATCTGGTTTTGAATAACGATAAGACTGTTCTCGTAGGATTAAGCGGAGGAGTGGATTCCTCAGTTGCCGCATATATTTTAAAACAGCAGGGGTATAATGTTGTCGGGATCACCATGGCTATCTGGGATGGGAAAAAACTTCCCCCGACTTCAGGCGGGAAACACGCCTGTTACGGCCCTGATGAGGAAGAAGAGATCAGGGAAGCAAGGGAAATTGCCGGAATACTGAACATCCCTTACGAGGTTTTTGATTGCTCCGCGGAATATAAAAAGGCGGTCCTGGATTATTTCAGGAATGAATATTATGAAGGAAGAACGCCGAATCCCTGCATTCAATGCAACCAGCATATCAAATTCGGTTTACTGCCTGAATTGGCCCGGCAAAAGGGATTTACTTTTGATTTCTTCGCCACCGGGCATTATGCCAGGGTTGAACTTGATGCTGAAACCGGCCGGTACCTGCTAAAAAAGGGGGCGGACCAGAAAAAGGACCAGACCTATTTTATTTACCGGCTTACACAGCAGCAGCTCTCCAGGGCCATGCTCCCGGTTGGCATTTATACCAAGACCAGGATCAAGGAGATCGCAAAAGAAGCCGGCCTGCCGGTATATGATAAAGAGGAAAGCCAGGATTTTTACAGCGGGAACTATAAGGATCTCCTGGAACAGGATGCTGTTTCGGGAAATATAGTCCATACCAGCGGAAAAGTGATTGGATCCCACCAGGGTATATGGAACTATACCATCGGGCAAAGAAAAGGAATTGGCATCGCATGGTCGGAACCACTCTATGTAATCAGGATTGAAAAGGAAACAAATACTGTTATCGTTGGGAGCAGGGAAGAAACGTTCAATACGAGTTTCCTTGTCAACGACCTGAACTGGATAGGGATAGAGAGTTTGAAGGCCCCGATGGATGCCAGCATAAAGATCCGCTCGGCCCAAAAGGAAAAAGACGCTCTTATCGAGCCGTTTGGGGAGGGCCTTGTGAAAGCCACTTTCTTTCATCCGAATGATTCAATAACTCCGGGACAGAGTGCGGTGTTTTACGATGGGGATATAGTGCTTGGGGGAGGAGTTATTAAAAACGTGATTACATGACGAATATTAAAACATATCAAATGATAAAACGAGTTCTGATTTATTTGGTGATCGCAGTGATCACCCTTCCGGCTTTTGCGCAAAAAGGCGGGATGGCTGCAAAGGATTTGAAGAATTATGTGTATTTCCTGGCTTCCGATTCCCTTAAAGGCAGGAAACCCGGCACTGCCGAAATGAATGTGGCCGCGCAATACATCCTTGACCATTTTATTGCAGCCGGGCTGAAGCCTATGGCTGATAAAGGCTTCCAGAACTTCGATATTGTCACCGACGTAAGCCTGGGCCCCGAAAATAAAATTTCCCTTGATGGTTACGATGCAAAGTTCAGGAAGGAGTTCATTCCCCTGGCTTATTCTTCCAGCGGGGAAGTTAAGGCGGCCGTGGTTTTTGCCGGATATGGTTTCGACCTGGATCTCGACAGCCTCAAATGGAGCGATTATTCAGGGATTGACGTGAAGGGCAAGTGGGTGATGATCTTCAGGGCCGACCCCGAGCTCGACAAAACCGACAGTAAATTCATCCCGTTCAGTGATGCCCGAAGCAAGGTGCTTACAGCCAAAGATAAAGGGGCAGCCGGGGTATTGCTTGTCACCCCAAGGGGGCTCGACAAAGATGATAAGCTCATGGCGGTAGTCGTTGAAAACAATGAAGTCACCAGCGGCATCCCGGTGGTGAATATAAGGCATGAACTTGCCGACCGCATCCTGGCGGCAAAAGGGATCTCGGCCGACAGCCTGGAACGCCTTATTACCTCGAAGCAGAAACCATACAGTTTTGAAACCGGCACCATTGCCGGAGTGAAGGTCGACGTGCTGCAAAAGCACGCAAAGACTGCAAATGTGGTTGCCTTGCTTGAAGGCAGCGATCCTGTGCTTAAAGATGAGTACCTGGTGGTAGGAGGGCATTATGACCACCTGGGATTCGGCGGACCAGGTTCCGGGTCGCGGGTCCCCGACACAAACGCCATTCATAACGGTGCCGACGATAATGCTTCCGGGGCTGCCATGGTCATGGCACTTGCAAAGGCCCTGGGTCCTCAGAAGTCAAAACTGAAAAGGAGCATCCTTTTTATTGCGTTTTCAGGTGAGGAAATGGGGCTTCTGGGATCCAAATATTTCGTAAACAATCCCGTGGTTGACCTGAAAAAGATCAAAGCCATGTTCAACTTCGACATGGTGGGCCGTTTTGATAAGGAAAAAAACTCCATCTCGGTCAGCGGGACAGGGACATCCGCCGAAGGCGACAGCATATTAAGGGTTTTTGAAAAAGGCCTGCCGTTCATGGTAGTGCATTCCCCCGACGGTTACGGCCCTTCGGATCATGCATCATTCTATTCTTCCAACATACCTGTGTTCTTTTTTACAACAGGGGTCCATATGGATTATCATACTCCCGCCGATGATGCCGATAAGCTGGATTACAACGCCGAAAAGAAGATCGGCGATTTCAGCGTGGCGCTCATCTCTGATATCGACAACCTTGGCAAGGATCTCACCTTTAAGGAATCAGGGAAAAAGGAAAGCGCCGGCAGAAGCGGCCGCCGTCTTAAAGTCACCCTTGGCATTATGCCTGATTTTGCCGGCTCCGAAAAGAAAGGCCTGAGAGTCGACGGGGTTACAAAAGACGGTCCTGCCTATAAAGGAGGAATGTTGAAAGGTGATATAATTATCTCTGTTCATGGCATGAAAGTCGAAAGTATATACGACTATATGGCCCGCCTTAACAAGCTGAAAGCAGGCATGACGGTAAATGTGGAGGTGATCAGGAACGGGAAAGTTGTGATATTGATAATACAGTTATAAACAGCCACGAGCCATGAGGCATGAGCCATGAGTAAAATGTTAAATCTCATCACTCATCACTCATCACTCATGGCTCATGCCTCATTACTCATTTATGAACTACGATCAGATTTTCAACGAGGCCTTCGCACTGAAGTTCATCAAGTTCTGCATGGTTGGCTTTTCAGGCGTATTCGTCGATTTCGGAATTACCTTCATCTGCAAGGAATTCCTGAAAATTCAGAAATATATATCCAATGCGATCGGGTTCACTATAGCGGCTACAACGAATTACATGATGAACCGGATGTGGACTTTTCACAGCCACAACCCGCAGATAGGACTTGAATTTACAAGGTTTTTCCTTATTGCACTCATAGGGCTTGGGATCAACCTGCTGATAATCTGGACCCTGACAGGAAAGTTTAAAGTGAATTTCTACGTTTCCAAACTGTTTGCCACTCTTCTGGTGACGATCTGGAATTTCATGATCAACGCGTATTTCACTTTTGCCTGATGACTATTCGTCATCATCGTCGGCAGAGTTCTCCTGCACGACAGGCTTTTTCTTAGTTTCTTTGGATTTATCTTTGTCGGCGGATGACTTTGACGGTGCCGCAAACATGGGATCGCTGGCATAGGTTTTTGTCATATCCGAAGGGATCACAATGATAAAATCGGCTTTACCCTCATTTGATTTTTCAAGATTATCCGGATCCTCCTGTTCAACACAGCCAACAGTAAGGATCTTAGGGGAAGTACTTCCGCGGCGGATATACTGCTGGACCATCCAAACAATGCCTTCATGGTTTTCACTGTGATAAGATCCGTTGAAATGCAAAAAGATGGTACTGTCGATCAGGAAATTTTTTAAAAGGAAATGAGCCATTGTAGCGTCTTTCATCGCCTGTGCCTTTGCAATGTTGTCACCCATATGGGGCGCTCCCTGCATAGCTGCACTGATGTTTTTATAGCAACTCAGCGATGAATCATACGGAATTGGAAGCGGGGCTATCAAACCACGTTCATTGGCCATGATATTGTTAAATCCATCAAAACCTTTAAGATTTACAAGCGCGGCAAACCTTCTCGGAATGCTGGTCGCAATAAACCTGATACCGTTTTCCCTTGCAAATTCCACCAGGGGGGAATAATCGGTCTTGTAATTAGGCCACAACTTAGCCTCGGCATCGAAATCTTTTTTACGTATGATCTGCCGTGTGACATATTCATTCAGCAGCAGCTGGTTGTCGGATTCAAACATCTCGGCTCCCAGGACAAGTGCTTTGCCTTTCACATTCAGAAGGTCTTTTGCAAGCTGGAGTTCCAGCCAGTGGCATATGGGGTTGTCATGCATTTCTCCGAAGAAAATTATATCCGAAGAACTTGCAGCTTTTATAACATCTGAATAATCAGATTGTTTCCCTTTAGAAGTAAATACTTTATAAGCAGGTTTATCGGAACGGAATCCCGTTGAGAAATAGCCTGCAAGAATTATGCAGATAACTGTTAATGATCTTTTCATATGCTTAAGTGGATTATTTATTGGCCGTCGGCCGGATGTAATTCTTCCTCAACTGAACCAGGTAAACTGTTATCAGGCTGGGAATATTTCCCTGCAAGTATCCCTGCATACCGGTCAGCATCTTTCAGTACTCCAATTGCTTCATTCAGCACAGGATCAGTTTTAAGGGACCCGATGATTTTTCCTTTCTGGTAATAGTACCTGGCGAGGATGTCCATTTTAAGGAGTTCATGAACCTGGTCGCTGTATTTGTTCAGGTCTTCCTTTTTATCATTATCCATGCTGGTTTGAAGAAGATCAAGCTCCCCTTTAATGGCATCGTAATACTTCTCTTTTTCAGCTTCTTTTCTTAGTTTCTCCAGGGCGAGTTCGCTCCGCGTGGTATACTTGTAGTCCTTGTCTTTCAAGAAGGCCAGGAAGTCGCTATAAATGCTGTCAGTGATCTCGAACCGGTCGGCGGGAATTATGCCTGAATGTGAACGTTCGAACTTTGTTCCATAGTCGAAGATCAGGAATTTATTGTAAAGTGCGAGGGCTATATTGCTGATTTTACGCTCACTGGCCTTCACGTCGGGGCTTATTCCCCCTCCGTCGTAAACTTTACGTCCATGCTTTGTCTTGAACTCGCGTATAAGTGAATCGGGTATTTTATCAAAGGCGCCCTGTTTGTTTTTATGGGAATAGTCGATGGCCTGGATACAGCGCCCGCTGGGGATGTAATACTTAGCCACAGTTATCTTCATCTGGGCATTGAAACTGAGGGGAACAACATTTTGAACCAATCCCTTGCCGAATGTACGCTGGCCCAGGACAACCCCGCGATCCAGGTCCTGGATTGATCCGGCGAGGATTTCAGAAGCCGAGGCGCTCTGGCTGTCGACGAGGATGATAATAGGGATCTCCGTGTCGACAGGGGTCGAAGTAGTATAATGCACCTGGTTTTTGTCGGCTTTTTGTCCTTTGGTGGAAACTATTTCCTGTCCCTTTTCTACAAACAGGTTGGCAATGTCGACGGCCTCGTTAAGCAAACCTCCCCCGTTTCCACGGATGTCGATGATAAGACCTTTCAGGGTATTGTTTTCCTTGAGTTTCATAAAGGCCTGGCGGAATTCCTTTGATGCATTCTGGGTGAAGCCCGTGAGTTTGATATAGGCTATGCCGTCGGAAAGTATTCCTGAATAGGGGACATTGTCAATTTTAATGTTTTCGCGGATGATGTTTTTGGTCAGCGTGTCAGAGGGGGATTTGCGCTCAATAACAAGGTTCACCGGGGTTCCGGCTTGTCCTTTAAGCACTGCGCTTACTTCATCATATGTTTTATTGACCGCGGCCTGTCCGTTGATCCTGATAATTTTGTCTCCTGCCTTAAGGTCGGATTTCTGGGCCGGTGATCCCTCGTACGGCTCGGAAATAACCACGTACTTTCCCTGCTGGTGGATCAGTGCTCCTATTCCCCCGTATTGGCCCGTGGTGATAAACCGGTAATCTTCAACCTGGTTCTCGGGAATGAAATTTGTGTACGGGTCAAGAGATTCAAGCATCGCATCGATCCCGGTCTGGGTGAGCTGGCCCGGGTTGATAATATCTACATAATCGGTACTCAGTTCTTTCATCATACTGGAATAAATATCCAGGTTCTTTAAAAGTTCGAAACCGATTTGTGTATTGTTTTCCTTTTTTGCTCCCTTATCCTGGGCGTCAACTGAAAAAGATATTCCCAGTAAGATTATAAAAAGATATATTCTTAAATTTGTCATATCCTGCTTTTCTTTTCTCTAAATGCTTTCTTAACACAGATCACCTGTTCCCTGTTCCCTATTCCCTATTCCCTATTCCCTGTTCCCTGCTCCCTGTTCCCTGCTCCCTGCTCCCTGCCTAAGGTACCGGGTCATATCCATGCCCGCCCCAGGGATGACAGCGCCCCAAACGCCTCAGGGTCATCCACCCACCCTTAAACGGACCGTGTTTGCGTATAGCCTCCATCCCATATTCGGAACAGCTTGGCGTAAAACGGCAGGAAGGCATAAGGTAGGGTGAAACAGCTCCCTGGTAGAACCTTATAAGAAGGATGAAAAAACAACTAAAAATCTTTTTCACACTCTTCTTTTAAACGGCGTAAAAGTAAGATTATTTTATCTTGTATTGCCTTATAGTTCAGGATTTCTTTCGATGTATAGGTTATGCAAAAACCGAGACTGGAAATACCTGAAGGCCCATGCCCGGAGAGGACGGATTTGTTCAGCCTGTATGCTTCCCTGATACGGCGCTTCAACAGGTTTCGCTCTGTGGATTTCCTGTGGATTGCTTTTGGGACGCTGATCAGGATCCGGCATGAGGCCCCTGGCTGAGCTTCTGTTTTCATCCATGTGACCTTCAAAGGATGTATTGTAAAGGTACGGCCGGTTGAAAACAGGGCCCTGATCAAGCTGAACTCATGGAGCCGTTCGTTTTTTGAAAATGTAAGAGGCATTTAATGGCGAGTTTACCCGGTTCATGAAAGCGGAAGATACCGGCCCCGGTTTACTTTTTCCTGGCTTCCTTTGAGAGGAACTGTTCAATAGCGCTTGTAATGGACGGAGCTTCTTTTGTGGGGGCTTCGATGTCAAGCCTCAAACCTGAATCCTGAATTGTTTTGGCAACGCTTGGGCCAAGGGCGGCAATTACTGTATGGCCCTGTTCGAATTCAGGGTAATTTTTAAACAGCGATTTGATCCCTGATGGGCTGAAGAACACAAGCATGTCGAATTTAGTGATGTCAGTGTCGGACATGTCGCGGGCCAGGGTTCGGTAAATAATGGCTTTTTTATAAACAACTTTACTGTCTTCAAGCATTTTCGGCACGTCCTGTTTATGGACATCTGAGCATGGAAGAAGGAATTTCTCGTTCTTGTGTTTTTTTATCAGGTCAACAAATAGTGAGAAATTCTCCTTGCTGTGGAATATTTTTCTCTTCCTGAACTGAACATATTTCTGAAGGTAATATGCTGTTGATTCAGAAATGCTGAAATACTTCATGGTTTCGGGAACCTCAACCCTCATTTCCTTACAGATCCTGAAAAAATGGTCGACAGCATTTTTTGAAGTGAAAATTATAGCCGTATAATCAAGGATGTTAATCCTGTCTTTCCTGAATTCTTTTGCTGGTACACCCTCAATCCGGATCAGTTGCCGGAATGTGAAGTTGACACAGAATTTACGGCCGATCTCTGCATACGGAGATTTTTCAAAATCGGTAGGCTGGGGCTGAGAAACAAGGATATTCCTGATCTTCAATTTCAAAGGTGTATTTAGTCAGACAATCAATGAAATCAAAAGCCCTTATTGAAGAGGTAAAGCCCTTTCAGGATTACCAGCAGGGGCAGGATTTCGAGGCTGCAAAGATACACAAATAAAAATAAATAGGAAAATTTCTTAAGTGAAATTCCTATAAAAAAACCTCTCATCACCCTAAAAAAATTCATTAATACAATGATAACCAATGTTATATATAACAGAATAGTTGATTGCAGGAACAGTACCAGGATCAGCAGGGGAAGAAGGATAAGGCCGGTAATAAAGGAAAAGGAGAGAACGTTTTGAAGATAAACGTGGGTTGTAGGCATTGTTTTAAATACAATCCCGAGAAAGCGGATGGCTGATATTTTAAGCGACCAGAAAACAATGAACCCGGCAGTGCAGGCGAGAAAAACCTGGTACTCAGGGAAACGGGAAATGATATCCGGAAGCCATTCTTTAATAATGAGTACCAGAAAGAAGCAGTAGGTGAAAATGTAAACAATCGAAAGCGCCATGCTGACCCTTTCCTTGAAAAGGCTTCCTTCTTTTGTTAGGATGTTCAGAAAGCGCTGGGAGAGAGGTGCACGATAGATCTGCCGGAGGCGTTTGAAATAAAAGAAATGAGACCAGGCAAAAATGATCAGGCAGGCGAGAAATGAGAGAATGATCCAATCGGCAGGATAATGCTGGTGTTCTGAATTCCTGAATGTCCCGGCTTGCAAATGGTGTGAATTGAACAGTGAAGCGCGGTAATTAAAAGATGGCCTGTCAATACTCTGCAGGGTGTATGTCGTGTCGGTTGAATATGTCGCAGACCTCATGTTGCAGAAGGGATGAACTGTTTTGCAAAATGATTCCACAGGGTGTCATCGGGAGGAGCTGCCACAATCTCGAGCGGCACTTGTCTTACAGGGTGAACCAGGGTGAGCGACCTCGCATGGAGATGGATGGAGCCATCGGGGTTTGACCTGGGATAGCCGTATTTAAGGTCTCCGCGGATAGGGCATCCGATATGTGCAAGTTGTGCCCTTATCTGGTGATGCCTTCCTGTGATCAGCTCAACCCCGAGCAGGTAATAATCTTTACTTTTTCCTATCACGTTATAGTTGAGTTCGGCGAGCTGGGTATATTTGTCAGGTTCAGGCCTGATAAAGGATTTGTTCTTAACCTCATCCCTCCAGAGGTGGTTTTGAAGGTGGCCGCTTTCCTGGGGAGGCATGGTTTTAACAACGGCCCAATAGGTTTTATGAATAGTGCCGGCCTTTAGCATTTCATTCAGGCGGCTTAGGGATTTCGATGTCCTGGCAAAGATCACCGCCCCGCTTACGGGCCTGTCGATACGGTGCACCACCCCCAGAAAAACCTCGCCTGGTTTGTTGTACCTGACCTTGATATAAGCCTTGATCTTTTCGCTGAGGGGCTGGTCACCTGTTTTATCCCCCTGGACTATCTCGGAAGGAAGTTTATTAACAACCAGGAGGTGATTGTCGGCATACAAAATACGGCTCTCAATACTGCTCACGTTCATTCGGGAAATTGAGCGATTTTATATCGTTTATGTATGAATCCACTGCTCCCTTTATTTCTTCTGAAAGATTGTGATACCGCCGGAGGAACCTCGGGGAGAATTCCATGGTGATGCCAAGCATATCATGAAGCACAAGCACCTGGCCGTCAACTTCGGCTCCTGCACCGATCCCGATCAGGGGGATCTTCAGCTCCCTGGCAACCTGACCGCCGAGTTTTGCCGGGATCTTTTCCAGAACAATTGCGAAACATCCCGCGTTTTCAAGCAAATGGGCATCTTCAACAAGCTTTGCGGCTTCCGACTCATTAGTGGCCCGTACAACATAAGTGCCGAACTTATGTATCGATTGAGGAGTAAGGCCAAGGTGCCCCATAACAGGGATGCCTGCCGAAAGTATCCTGTCGACCGATTCTATGATCTCCTTGCCACCTTCCATCTTAACTGCGTCGGCGCCGCTTTCCTTCATGATACGGATGGCTGAATTCAGCGCCTCCTTGGAATTCCCCTGGTAGGTGCCAAACGGCAGGTCAACAACAACCAGGGCGCGTTTTACAGCCCTTACTACAGAAGAGGCATGGTAGATCATCTCATTGAGCGTGATAGGCAGGGTTGAAGTGTAACCTGCCATCACATTGGAGGCGGAATCCCCTACAAGTATTATATCAATACCTGTGCTTTCCAGGATCTTTGCAAAAGAAAAATCATATGCCGTAAGCATGGCAATTTTTTCTCCCTTTGATTTCATCTCCTGTAAAACATGTGTAGTCACCTTAGTGACGTTGCGAAAGGAATACGAAGCCGACATAAGCTCATAATTTGAATGCAAAGGTATTACAATAAAATTTGTTTCCGACTGAATCGTTTATTTCAAATAATTCATGCTTTATAATTATATTTGCAAAACCAATGTCATCCTGCCAATTCATGAAAAAATACTATACTCTGCTGATTCTTGCCTGCGCACTGCTCGTGCTGGGTTCCTGCAAAAAGACCCTGGTTGTGAATGCCGACTGGAAAGATGTTACCATAGTATACGGGCTTCTTGACCAGACTGAATCCGTTCATTATGTAAAGGTTACTAAAGCCTACCTTGGCCCGGGGGATGCCTTGCAGTTTGCCCAGAACATCGACTCAAGCGAGTATTCCCACCCGCTTAAAGCGACTATGGAGGAGCTGAACGGTTCAACCCTCCTTCGCACAATTACCCTTCATGATACCCTTATCCAAAACAAGGACAGCGGTGTGTTCTATGCCCCTTTTCAGCACGTGTTCTGCACTTATGCACAACTTTCACCTGACCTTACATATCATCTTATCGTGAAAGACAGCGTCACGAATAAAGTGATTGAAGGCTCAGCAACCCTGGTCAGTGATTTTGATATAGAACGCCCCACTATTTTCACCCGGGCTACATTCCAGTCGGGTAAAAGTTCAGAAGTGAAATGGATCTCGGCCAAATCGGGGAAACGTTACCAGGTAAATCTCAAGATACGGTATGCCGAGGCTACCATAGGGGTCCCTAATTCGACGGTAATTAAAACCCTTGACTGGCTGGCACTAACCGATATCAAGTCACTCTCTGAGAAGGGCGGGCAAACCATGGATTATTTTATCAACGGGGATGCGTTCTATATTTTTATAGGGGCACATATCCCTGTCGACCCTACAGTCACAAGAGCCCTCAGGAACTGCGATTACATATTCACAGTAGGATCTGAAGACCTTAGTACCTATATGGATGTTACCGCACCTTCTAATACAATCATCCAGGAGAGACCTGCTTTCTCAGATATCATCAACGGCATCGGACTGTTTACGGCCAGGGTTGTAAAATCTGTAGATACCCTGCGGTTCAGCACCTTTACTCTCGACGAGATTAAAACAAACCAGTATACCAAAGACCTGGGTTTCTAATCATCCTTTCACGTTTTCTGTCTTTTTGTCATTTTTTGTCAGGGATTTTTCTTTTGGCACAATGATTGACATTTAAGACGTACTTCTCAAAATATACTTAGAAAGGAGATAATTTAATATGGGAAAAATAATTGGAATTGATTTAGGAACTACAAACTCCTGCGTTGCAGTGATGGAAGGTAATGAACCTGTTGTTATTGCAAACAGTGAAGGAAGAAGAACAACCCCTTCGATTGTTGCCTTTACCGATAACGGTGAAAGAAAAGTTGGGGATCCTGCCAAACGTCAGGCAATCACAAACCCCACGAATACGGTTTCTTCAATAAAACGTTTCATGGGCGAAACCTATGACCAGGTTCAGGTTGAAATAAAACGTGTGCCGTATAAAGTTGCCAAGGGTGACAACAATACCCCCAGGGTTGACATTAACGGAAAGCTGTATACTCCCCAGGAGATATCAGCCATGGTTCTTCAGAAGATGAAAAAAACTGCCGAAGATTATCTCGGGCAGGAAATAAAGGATGCTGTGATCACGGTTCCTGCTTACTTCAGCGATTCGCAGAGGCAGGCAACAAAGGAAGCCGGCGAGATTGCAGGCCTGAATGTTAAACGTATTATCAATGAACCTACTGCTGCAGCCCTTGCCTACGGCCTCGATAAAAAGCATAAAGATATCAAGGTTGCCGTGTATGACCTGGGTGGCGGTACATTCGATATTTCAATTCTCGAGCTGGGCGACGGTGTGTTTGAAGTTAAATCCACCAACGGGAATACCCACCTGGGAGGTGATGATTTTGACCAGATTGTGATCGACTGGCTTGCCGATGAATTTCTGAAAGACGAAGGGATCGACCTGCGCAAGGATCCGATGGCCTTACAGCGCCTGAAAGAAGCTGCTGAAAAAGCCAAGATAGAACTTTCAAGTTCTGCTGAAACAGAGATCAACCTGCCTTACATTATGCCGGTTGACGGAGTTCCCAAGCACCTTGTGAAGAAGCTTACAAGAGCTAAATTCGAACAGCTTGTCGATCGCCTTATGCAATCGACCATTCCTCCCTGCCAGCAGGCATTGAAGGATGCGGGGATGAACCCTTCCGACGTAGATGAAGTGATCCTGGTAGGTGGATCTACAAGAATCCCCGCCATCCAGAAGATTGTAAAGGATTTCTTCGGAAAAGAGCCTTCTAAAGGCGTAAATCCCGATGAGGTTGTTGCAGTTGGTGCAGCTATCCAGGGAGGCGTTCTTACGGGCGAAGTAAAAGATGTACTGCTTCTCGATGTAACCCCGCTTTCACTGGGAATTGAAACCCTGGGGGGTGTTATGACAAGGCTGATAGAATCGAATACCACCATACCTACAAAGAAATCAGAGGTGTTCTCGACTGCGGCTGATAGCCAGACAACTGTTGAGATCCATGTCCTCCAGGGTGAACGCCCTATGGCAACCCAGAACAAAAGCATAGGAAGATTCCACCTCGACGGCATACCACCTGCCCCCAGGGGGATTCCACAGGTCGAAGTCATTTTCGATATAGACGCTAACGGGATACTGCATGTGACGGCAAAGGATAAAACAACAGGCAAATCCCAGCAGATCAGGATAGAAGCTTCATCGGGTCTTTCCGACGACGATATCAGGAAGATGAAGGAGGAAGCCCAGCGCAATGCCGATATCGACAAGAAAATGAAGGAAGAGGTTGATAAGATCAACCAGGCCGATACCATGATCTTCCAAACTGAAAAGCAGTTGAAGGAGTTCGGGGATAAGGTTCCTGCCGACAAGAAAGGCGGCATCGAACATGCCCTTGAAGAACTTAAAACCGCTCATAAAAACCGCGACGTGGCAGCAATTGACAAAGCCCTTGCAAACCTGAATGCCATATGGCAAACAGCCAGCGAAGAGATGTACAAGAACTCCCAGGGAGCCCAGCAGGGACCGCAGGGCGGACCTCAGCCAGGCCAGGAACAGGGAGCAGGCCAGAAAAGTTCGGGAAATGATGAAGTCACTGATGTGGACTTCGAGGAAGTAAAGGACAAATAATCAGATTTTAAGCATCAATCCAGGGCCGTCACGCATAGTGACGGCCCTTTTTTTTATTCAATGCTGTATTTGATGTATCACTTTTTCGGCTTCGCCGGATTAAGGAGTACAATAAAAGCAGATATATGAAAATAATTGGAACGCTTGTTTGCTCTGTCCTGCTGTCAGCGACTGTGTTAAGGGGCCAGGGGTTAGAAACATTTCAGAATTTCCCGGTAGTGTCGGGTAGCTATGCCAACGGCAGTTTCACAGGATCCGACGGCTCGGACTGGACTTATATTCAGTGCCGGGGTGATAAAGCTATTGAATTGCCGACTCCCTGCCTGGGCAAGAAAAGGAATGCACTTCCCAAACTGGTTTCAGGTATTATCCACCATGGATGCGGCAGAATTATATTTACATACCGCCAGGCCTTCTCAACTGCCGTTAACCTGGATATGCTCATCAATGGAGATCTCGTCAAAAATGTTATCAGTCCAGGAGGGAATGCCGATACATGCTTATTACATTCTTCCGACAGTATTAATGCAAACATCCCGGGTGATTTTATTATTGAATTCAGGCAGGCCGATAGCCTGAACTCAGGGCAGGTATGCATCGACAATGTTTATTGGACACCATATGAAAACGGTCTTGGTAACGAAGAAAAAATCGCAGATGGATCACCAGGAAGGCCATTGAGATTCCTTTGGCTGGGAAAAACGATATGCATTCATTGCCTGGTTGAAGGGAAGAAAGAACTTGCCATTTATTCAACAGAAGGGAGGCTGGTCAGGGAATTGGTTTTTTCAGGGTTTGACGTATCCTTGTTCCTGGACAATTGCCCTGAGGGTATGTACATCGCCATCCTCCGTGATAAAGAATTGAAGTTCATAAGCAAAGGAAAATTGGTTTTTTATTGAGGATGCTTTTTCGCTATTTTTGCGGAGCCAACAACATCCTATGCGCAGCCTGATCATTCTTGTACTTTCGTTTATTCTTGCACATCCTTTCATTATGGCCCAGAAAGGAAGTGAAGGAAAAGACCAGGAAACCGCCAGGATTGAAATAAAAGCTGGAAACGACCAGGAATCTTACCGTGCCATTGCCTGTGGCAGCCACGGGGCTCTGATTTTCTTTAAAAGCGTTGAAATAGCAGACAACCAGAGAGTCAAATGGTATTTTTCATTTTATGACCTGAACCTGAAACAGCTATGGATAAAAAGCCTTCCTGTGCTTAATGATCTTGATTTCAGGTTTAAAACATTTTCGGGGGATACTCTTATCCTTGTTTTTGTTTATAAAGGCAAGATTAAAAGCGAGGATCAGCCACTTGAGATTATAAGGATTGCCCTGAACACGGGAAATTTCATTCCAAACCTCACCAGGGTCCCGGCTAACTCGGAACCGGTTTTTTTCAATACCCTGGGCAGAAATGCTTTCCTGGCGCTGAATCATAAAACCGGACAGGCGGCTGTCGAGATCCTTGACCTGAAGTCGAATCACAGTAAGGGTTTCCTGGTTGACCCTCAGGCACAGTCAGCCTTCAGCTGGTTCGGGACCGACAGCGCTACAGGAAATTTGAAGGCAGTGGTTTCCAAAGCGATAAGTAAAAAAGAAACCGGGCATTGGTACCAGGTTTTCGATACGACGGGAAAGGTGCTCAACTCGGTAAGCATCAGTACCATAAACGGTGACAGGGAATTTTCGGGATTCAAAGCGATCTCAAATCAGAAAGGGGAGGAGTTGGTTATTGGTACATACAGGCTCAAGAATGGAGGTTCCGGGCAGAAAAACAAACCCCTGAATGAATCCACTGGTATTTTTACCAGTCTCCTTCAGCAGGGGAATCAGAAAAATTTAAATTTTATCAACTTTCTTCAATTAAAGAGCATTAATTCACTGCTTAGTGCTAAAGACCTGATCGATCTCAAAAAGAAAGCCCTGAAGAAAAATAAGAATATTGCTGAATATTCCGTTGATTTAAATGTTCTTCAGGATGAGCCTTTTGAACAGGATGGAAGGATAATCCAGGTTTCGGAGGTGTATTTCCCCCAGTACCATGTTGAAAATTTTACCGATTTCGATTTTTACGGAAGGCCTTATACGAATTCTTATTCAACGTTCGATGGATACAGGTTTACAGGCGCAATCATAACTGCCTACGATGCCATGGGGATGTTATTGTGGGACAATTCATTGGAAATAAATGAACTGATAAGCCCCGAACTCAGTCCGAAGGTGGTTGTCAAGGTCATGGGCGACAAGCTGCTTCTTGCTTATTGTGCTGCCGGAAAAATAGGCTCGAAGATCATACATGACAGCGAAACCAGCGGTAAGCTGGAATTCAGCATGCTGGAATCAAAATATCCCGATGACAAGCTGGTTTCTGAAACTAAAAGCGGGTTGCAGAGCTGGTACGATGATTTCTATTTATGCCATGGGTTCCAGGAAATAAAAAATGTGGCTCTCCAAAGCAACAACAGGCGGTTCGTTTTTTATTTAACAAAAGTAAAATTCGAAGAGTAGGCTTATTTTTTCGGCGGGTTGATAACAATCAGTTTATTATCACAATTTTGCACCAGCAAGGTGGTATCTTTCAGGTTACCTGTATAAGCCGGGCCGGAATATTTTATGGTATATGTTGAACCGCCTGCGAAAGTCTTGCATTGCATCTCATCATGCTGGAGGTTTATGGTGGCATGAAGCTGCACGATATTAATGGTCAGTAATGAATCCCTTTTGTTTTCAAAGCAAACAGTTCCAAGCCCATCGCAAGGCTGTGAGGTGGATGCCTTTTTGCATGAAGTTGAAATAAGCACTGTACCAAGGATAAGTGCTGTTAAAATCAGGAGGTTGTTTTTCATAATCAAAATCTTCGCTTTGCAAAAGTACGAGGAATAAATTAATATCAAAATGCAGCTTAACATAACAAAAGACAGAATTTGTTTGTTAGGGTTGCACGGGAATCGGTAAAAAGTGGAAAATTAATTTTACTTTTGTAGATTCTGAAAAAAAACCAATTTCAGGCAACCATACAACTGCAACCATTGTCATCTAAATCAAGTATAAGTTAATTATTGTAAACGTCTTCTAATACCAACCCTATGCGGAATTTATCATTGCGCCTTTTTCTCATTTCCGGGTTCCTGCTACTGTCTTGCCCTTTCCTGATCGCACAAAACTCTCCTGCCTCGGCCTGTGCGGATGCACAGCCCTCAGTGATTGGCCCTTTGGTTGTAAGGGCTGGCCAGGCAGTCACTTACAGTGCATGTTTAGTCCCTCCCGGGATAAGCGGGCACAAGTATGATTGGACGATTTCCCCGGCCGGAGACTATATCCTCACCAATGCGAGCAACAGTTATCAATGTAATGTGACCTGGGGTAATAATCCCGGTCCCTTTACCATAACGGTGAAAGAGACGAACATCTCCTTAGGTTGCTTCACTGAATTGTCTCAGCAGGTTAATGTTCATCCTCTTCTGGGCGCTTACTTTTACTATGAGTTTGAGAGTGGTAAATGTTATAATAATTATGTCAATTTCACTTCGGGTGTATCGGTTAAATCTCCTTCTGACAATGTTACTTATACATGGGATTTCCACGATGGAACCGGCCCTGAACCAATACATCCTACCGGAGCTACGTTTCAGCATGTATTTCCTATCTCCGGTCCTTTTTATCCCCCCGATAAAACCTTCACTGTTGACCTTACCATGACCCGCAGCGACGGAGTTACCGATATGATCACCGATTATGTGTATGTTAACCCTGATAAATATGTCTGTACCGCAGCAATCACCCCGCCTTCGAATCCAAGCTGCAGTTATACCGCGGTGCATTTTTCTGCTGACCCCCTTAGTATTCCTGCTCCGCCGCCTAATACAGACAATTTAGTGATCGAATCATGCGACTGGTGGGTGCAGGCAGCCGGATCAGCTGATCCCTATGTTTTGATGCTCCATTCTTACACCGGACCTGGAATAAAATGCAGCCCCGACTTTGATTATACCTTCCTCTCGCCTGGCACCTACAATATCAAGTTAATCATTACCAACAGTAAAAACTGTACAAACACAACCATTTTTCAATATATCCTGCAACCTACAGTGCCTGTTGCCAATTTCAGTTTTCAAAAAGCCTGCCTGAATGAAAACACTGTATTCACTGATAATTCAATTCCGGTTGTTGGGACTATTAACCATTGGTATTGGTATTGGGATGACCCGTTATCATCCGATCCCCATCAGGAATATTCTGGCAGCCTGCCTGCCCAGGTGACCCATAAGTTCACTGACCTTAATATTCATAATGTTACTTTAACAGTCTGGAACACTCCTAACGGTTGTTTTAAAAAAAGTGACCCTGTTGCAGTACAGGCGGTTCCCTCCCCCCTGGCAGATTTTACGACCTATAACCAGTATATTTGTAATGGAGATATTATTCATTTCAAAGATCTGAGCTTTAAATCAACCGGGACAGATATTATAAGCCGGCATTGGGACTTTGATGATCCGACTTCTCCAAGTCCCACAGCCGATATTGCTGAACCCTCTCACGTTTTCGCCGGAGGGCCCGGTAGCTATAATGTCACTTTAACAGTTACTAATATCGACGGTTGTTCCGATACCAAACCAAAGACCATAGTGGTGAGCCCCCTGCCAACAGTTTCGTTTATCAATACCCCGACCGGAAATGGACCTTATGAATTGTTGTTTCATGCCACTGCAAGTGCTGGAGTTTCGAATATGATACACTGGGAATTTGGTGATGGCTATACAGCTGATGGGAATGACAAGACCCATCCCTATGCCGGGCCCGGACCATTCAATGTTACTTGTTTCGTGCAGGATTTAACTACCGGCTGCAGTAATTCTATAACTCAGGTTGTAACTTTCACAAGGCTAACCCCGAATCCTGGTTTCCAGGCTAATCCACAATCAGCATGTGAGAATATACAGATTGACTTTTCTCCATTATATCCCATGTCGGGACAAATCGATGACGAGAAGTGGACATGGGGTGATGGAACGTTTGATGTTTTTCCACCGCTTCCATGCTGTCCGGCATATCCCAATCATTCTTTTGTAATTCCACCGGGTCCTCCACAACCGTTTTATACGTTTACGGTAACAAGAGAAGTCAATCTGACTGCCCCTGCATATTATGCAATCGCCACCCTGGATGTTACCATCTATCCAAACCCAACTGCAAAATTCGTATATTTTAACGGCCCATACCAGGGAGTGGCCTGTGACGGACAGGCGGTTTCTTTTAATCCTGATGCTTCGCTTTCTAATACAATCCCGCAAGGTCAGATTACTGAATGGCAATGGGATTTTGGCGATCCGGGATCAGGTGCAAACACCTCCACCGATCAATATCCTACTCATACTTTCCTTTACAGCCGTGGCACTTCTTATAATGTCACACTAAAAGTAAAGGATAACCTTCATGGATGCTGGAGTACCAATGATGCTTCTCAAACAATAACTATTGCCCCCCCTATCAATGTTACTATTAATTTTTCAGATTATCCCTGTGTTGGAGGAGTGATCACCTTTACAGGCAATTCAGCACTTGTGCCTGGTGATTATGACTGGAAGTGGGAATTCAGCGACGATGGAACCATACGTTATGATCAGGGCTCGGTGGACCATATGTTTGCCACGGCCGGAACATACAATGTGACTCTTACCATGACCCAGCATGGCACGGGCTGTTCAAAATCAACTACAGTTCAGGTACATATTATACCGAAACCCCTGGTCGGATTTGATTTCTCTCCCTCGAATTCCTGTTTTGGGACCGAAATATTATTTACAAGTACATCCACCATAGTTCCTGGCACTGCTGATAACATCGCAAGCTGGGAATGGGATTTTGATGACGGTTCACCTCATTCTCCGGGATTCTTAGCAACTGTAACCCACACATATACCACATACAAACCTGCAGGATGGGACGTTAAGCTATACGTTGTTACACAAAGGGGATGTACTGATAGCAGAACCATTCATGTGACCCAGATCCCTGCACCGATTGCAGGATTCACCACCACAGGTTTTCTTTGTGCCTCACCCCAAACAGTACAGTTCCAGAATCAGACACAGACAAATGGAGGTAGTATCATTACCGGATATTACTGGGATTTTGGTGATCCCGGTTCCGCAACGAACAATCATTCCACAGCAACGAATCCAACTCATGTTTATGACAATCCTGGAGATTATCCTGTAACCCTCGTAGCAAAGAATGCCGATGGTTGTACAAATACAACGAATCCCGCAATTACCATCCATATCAACCCTCTTCCCCAACCTGATTTTACTGCTCCTCCTGTTTGTCTTGGCGAAAACACGATTTTCACAGGTAGTGAACCTGGTCCTGCAACCATCACGAACTGGTCATGGGATTTTGGCGATGGTAATACGTATCCTAATCAAAATCAGCAATACCTGTTTACCACGGCTGGTGATCATTCTGTGACTCTCACGGTTACAAATTCAAATGGTTGCGTCAAATCAATTACAAAAACAGTAAAGGTCAACCCCAAACCGGTAGCAAAATTTATTTTCAATAATGATCCTTTCTGCCAGCACGACCAGGTGACATTCACCAGCCAGTCATTTGTTCCGAACCCCCCCGGATATAACAATTACATTACTACCTATGTCTGGGATTTTGGGGATGGTACACCAACACAACCCGGACATGCAGTTACTCATACCTTTACTGACAATCTGCTTTCACATATAGTTAAACTTACAGTCACTACAGATAAACTTTGTACTGATTTCATATCTGTCACAGTTACAGCGATACCTGCACCAATTGCTGATTTTGTTCATACCGGTTCGCTTTGCCTGAACCAGGAAATACAGTTTTTTGATAACTCCCAGGCAGGTGGAGGAGGAGCTCCCGTTAGCTGGTTATGGAACTTTGATGATCCCGGTCCAAACAATACCTCAACTTTACCAAATCCAACGCATGTTTTTCAAAACGCAGGTCTCCATAATGTCAGTCTGACCGTCTGGAACAGTAATTCCTGCTCCGATTTCAAAGTAATTCCGGTTACTATTTTGGATAAACCTGTTGTCGATTTTACAGGCACTACCGTTTGCCTCGGTGAACAAACAATACTAACAGCTACTTCTCCTGATCCGAACATCAATACCTGGAGCTGGAGTTTTGACGACGGGGGCACTGCCAGCGGCAATCCTGCCAATTATGTGTTCAGTACATCAGGAATGCATACTGTGATCCTGACTGTGTCAAATTCAAACGGATGCACTCAAACAAAGCAAAAGCAGGTAGAAGTCTATCCCCATCCTATCACACGATTCAGTTTTTCAACCCCGACCTGTGCGGGCAACAGTGTTACTTTTACTGATTTATCAGATGCAGTTCAGGGTTACATAACACAGAGATCCTGGGATTTTGGGGATGGTACTACATACACCAATGCCTCGCCTACTGCTACGCATACTTATGCATCAGGCGGTACTTACCCGGTAATACTTACTATAACTACTTCTGCTTCCTGTACAGGAACCAGCACTATTAATGTCCCTATCCAGTATAACCCGATCTCGGGTTTCCAATGGTCGAGTACCGACTGTGCACTCAGCCCTGTTCAGTTTACTTCTATATCCCAGCCTAATGGTGGCGGGATTATCACCCAGTGGAACTGGACTTTCGGAGATCCCGGATCTGGCAGCAACAATACTTCCACGCAAGAGAATCCGGCACATAGTTTTTCTGCTGCCGCGACTTTTACGGTACACCTTAAAGTTACCAATGCAAGCGGATGTTATAAAGACAGCAGTGCTCAAATCATTATTGAAGCAAATCCGACTGCGACTTTTACTGCAACCAGTGTGTGTAAAGGCAGCCCAACAGTATTCGCAGGGACTGCAGTTAGCGGAACCATTGTTACCTGGTCCTGGGAATTCGGTGATGGTGGAACCGGATCGGGTCAGAACCCTTCATACACCTATACCAACCCGGGAACCTATACCGTGCTTTTAAATGTTACGACCTCGGGCGGATGCCATGGAGCTTACAGCAAAACTATACAGGTTTATGGCTCACCGGTTTCCCAGTTCAGTTTTTCTTCGCCCACCTGTGCCAGTGACTCGGTGCAATTCACCGATCTTTCAGTTACGGCTCACGGCAGTATTACCAAATGGGAATGGGATTTCGGCGATGGTGGGAATGTGACAATAACCTTCCCTGCCAGTCCGAACGTGAAACACAAATATGTAAATGGCGGAAATTTTAATGTAAAACTCAAAATCACCACTTCCGACAATTGCACAAATGAGATCATTTTACCGGTCTCGGTAGAATTCAAACCGATCGCCAACTTCAGCAATGCTTCAGGCGCCTGCGCCCTGATGCCCAATGAGTTCACCGACCTTTCGCAGCAAAACGGAGGAACAGCTGTTGTAAGCTGGTTGTGGGACTTCGGCGATCCCACTACAGGTGCCAATAACACTTCAGACCAGAAGAACCCCACCCATGCTTTCTCGGCAGGCGGGCCTTTCTGGGTCAAACTGCAGGTAACCAACGCGACAGGATGTTATGACACATTGCGCAAGCAGATCTCTGTGAATGCAGCGCCTTCGCCAAAATTCACCTTTGACACCGCATGTATAAGCAGCCCCACCCAGTTCCATGACAATTCGACTTCCTCTACAGGAACAATCAATGCATGGTTATGGAATTTCGGTGATCCGTCTTCAGGAGCGAATAACACCTCTACTCTCCAGAACCCGGTGCACACTTATGCAGCCCCCGGCAACTATATGGTCGACCTTAAGGTTACCAACACAAATACATGCTCGAGGGACACAATAATCCAGATAGCGGTAAGTCCGAAACCAATAGCATTGTTCCAGTATAACGCTGCCTGCGCCCAGGATACAACCTACTTTACCGACCTTTCCATTGCCCCGAACAGCCAGATCGTTGCATGGAACTGGGATTTCGGAGACGGAGGTACTGCCACAACCAAGAACCCGGCACACAAGTATGCTACTGCCGGCACATTCAGTGTGAAAGAGATTGTAACCAATCTCAGCGGGTGTACCGACACGGTTACGGTTTCGGTTCTTGTCCATGTCAAACCTGTCGCAGCCTACCAGTTTACCAGCAAATACTGCCCGAAAGGACAGGTCACTTTCCAGGATATGTCAACGGCCACAGCTGCCGTGATAACCAACCGTTTGTGGATATTTGAACAGGGGGCCACATCCACTGTAGCAAATCCTGTTTACACATTCCCGGTGACTGACACAACATACCTGGTTACCCTGATGGTGACAGATACTTATGGTTGCAAGGATACGATAATAGACTCAGTCCACGTGAAACCAGGGTTCAGGTTCTCGTTTGTCGACAGTACCGTATGCTTCGGCAATCCTACTATTTTCCACCCTGTTAATTATAACGTAGGCAAGGACTCTTTATATTCCCCGAGATGGGATTTCGGCGACCCGAATTCAGGCCCGGCAAATTACTCAAGCTTATATAATACAACCCATGTCTTTACTGCTCCGGGATTATATAACGTTAAACTGAGAGTTTTCAACTCCGATAATTGTGTTGACAGCGTATTCAGAACAGTTCAGGTATATGCCTTGCCCAAACCTCATTTCTCGGCTGCAATCGCCCAGTGTGACAGCGTAATGCATTTTACTGATACGACCAGTAACTTTGGTACGGGTACTATAAAACAATGGGAATGGATATTCGGTGATGGTTCGCCTAATGTGATAATTACTACACCTCCCGGAGACACTTCACATTGGTACGTTGCTCCCGGGGATTACCAGGTCACTCTGATCGTTACAAATACAAAGGGATGCGTCGACAGCATCACCCAGGGTGTGACAAGGCTCCCGTGCATCAGGGCAAATTATAATTACCCGGATACCAATTGTATGAACTATATGGTGACATTCACTGACACTTCAGTCCCGACATACAGGATCAAGGAATGGAAATGGACATGGGGTGACGGGAAAGATACCTCATATATCCAATACAGCAAGTTCGTAGTGCATAAGTTTACGAGCCCGGGTACATTCCAGGTCAAGCTCTGGATCAAGGCTGTCGTCAATTCAAAGAACATCCTTGACAGTCTCACCCAGCAGGTTCTGATACATCCCACGCCCAAGACCTTGTTCTCAAATGTTCCCGTTTGCTTAAAGCAGCCTGCAATGTTCAGGGACACTTCATTTACAAACGGAGAACCTGTCTCGGCATGGAAATGGGATTTTGGTGAACCTTCATCAATACCAAAGGATACATCCACACTGAAGAATCCAAGCCATATTTATGCCACCAGGGACACTTTCAATGTGAAGCTGGTTGTCATGAACAGGTTCGGATGTAAGGACTCGGTTATAAAACCATTGAGAATATATGGACTTCCACTTGCCCGTTTCAATTATACAGCCGCTTGTACAGGAGATCCGACCTTCTTCAGGGATTCCTCTTCCATCTCTGACACCACTATAGGTTTCTGGCGCTGGAAATTCAACCCAACGGTTCTGAAAGACACTTCATTGCTTAAAGATCCCAGTTTCAAATATAAAACGGCAGGAGATTACCTTGTACGCCTTGTTGTCAGGGACTACTTTGGATGTAAGGATACAATTGACTCGACAATCACAGTGCATGTAACGCCGGTCTCAGCCTTTACCCTAATCAACGGGTATGACGGGACCCCGGGCAAGGTCAAGCTTAATAACCTCTCATCCGGGGCATCGGGATACTCATGGGATTTCGGTAACGGGAAGACCAGCAACGATACCAATCCTGTCGCCTCATTTACCGAGGATGGGACTTATACTATCAGGTTAATTTCCTCAAACCAGTTTGGTTGCGTGGATACGACCTATTACGAATACAAGATACTGTTCCGAGGACTTTTTATACCTAACGCCTTTGCTCCAAGCAGCGGAAATATGGCGGTGCGGTTGTTCCAACCTGTAGGGATGAACCTGAAAACATATCATATCCAGGTATTTGATACCTGGGGGCACCAGATTTGGGAGTCTAACAAGCTCGACAATAACGGGGCGCCTCTTGAAGGATGGGACGGTACGTTTAATGGGGCATTGATGCCACAGGGTAATTACTTCTGGAAAGTCACTGCCACATTCGTCGACGATTCCCCGTGGACCGGTTCTGATACCGGAGTGAAAGGCGGAGGCGGAACTATGGGAACGGTAATTTTATTAAGATAACATAATCTAACTAACATACAGCTCGATGAAAAAGCTCTCATGTATTCTTTGCCTGCTGGTTCTGGGGTGGATAATACCAATGACATCCGCCCTGGGACAGGACATGAATTACACGCAGTATTTCAGTACGCCCCTTTATGTGAACCCCGCTTTTACCGGTATAAACACCGGAGTTCGTGCGAGGTTCCTGTTCAGGGATCAATGGCCTGCCGCCCCAATTGCCTACAAATCTTATTACTTTTCGGCCGATCTGGGTGACCGCGCATTACCAGGCGCCGGCGGCCTGGGGCTCGTCGTACAATCGGATAATCCCGGCGCCGGCCTGATCAATAACCTGAATGCTGCTATAACCATCGGTGTACGTATTCCGATTACAAGTTTCCTGGTTGCCCAGGTGGGTGTTAAAGCGGGGATCATGCAGAGGAGGATTTCCTATGACGACCTTGTTTTTACCAGCAGCCTTGACCCCAGGTACGGGAATATATACCAGAGCGGGTTCACTGATTTCAATGCAAGCAAGAGAGTGGTTCCCGATTTCGGAGCAGGTGGTTTGCTGCAATTCTCATCAACAGAAGGAAATATTACCGGTAATATAGGTTTCGCAGTAGATCATATTTTTAAACCTGATGTGTCTTTTCTTTCTGTCGGTTCTTCACAGTATCCCAGGAAATGGGTTGGACATTTCGACCTTGTAATTTCAACAGGCCCGGGAGGCAGCTCAAATGCAATGTACGCCAGTGCCTCGGAACCCCTCAAAGTCAATATCGGAGGTTTATACATGAACCAGGCTAACCTGAATTCACTGGAAGTCGGCCTCAACCTGTTAAAGTACAATATCTACCTGGGCTGCTGGTACAAGAGCACCCTTACCGGTGTGGTCAACAGTTCCTGTGCAATACTGGCCGGGTATAAGTTCAATTTCTATGATAATATGAGTGTGAAATTTATTTATTCCTACGATATACAGATAAGCGGTGCATTACAGGGGACCGGAGGCGCTCATGAAATCAGCCTTATCCTCGAGTTTGACAAGCTGTCGATATTCGGTGGCGGCGGCGGTGGCAATTCAATCCCCGGTGGAGCCGGCGGTTCCAAGAGATACGGCGGACCTATGGAGTGCCCCAGTTTTTATTAACAGCTAAATCGGAATTAAAAAAGAAGCCGGGTCTATGCCCGGCTTCTTTTTTTACATGTTTGCAATGATCTCTGAACCGAATTCAGAACATTTGAGCTTGGTAGCCCCTTCCATCTGGCGTTCAAAGTCATAGGTCACCCGCTTCTTCGCAATCGCCCCTTCGAGCCCTTTTACAATAAGATTTGCCGCTTCGTTCCAACCCATGTATTCCAGCATCATTACGCCGGAAAGGATCACCGAGCCCGGGTTCACCTGGTCTTTTTTGGCATATTTCGGGGCGGTGCCGTGCGTTGCTTCAAACACTGCATGGCCGGTCTCATAATTAATATTTGCGCCGGGAGCAATCCCGATTCCTCCTACAATGGCTGCCAGAGCATCGGAAATATAATCGCCGTTAAGGTTAAGTGTTGCAATTACCGAATACTCTGCAGGGCGGGTCAGGATCTGCTGAAGGAATGCATCGGCAATCACATCCTTGATTATGATCCGGCCTTCTGCAACAGCCTTTTTCTGGGCTTCTTCTGCAGCCTGTTCGCCGTCCTTTTCCTTTATCTTGTCATACCGGGCCCAGGTAAAAACTTTATCACCGAATTCCTTCTCGGCAAGATCATATCCCCAGGTCTTAAACATCCCTTCGGTGAACTTCATAATATTCCCTTTATGCACAATAGTGACGGAAGGAAGTTTCTTTTCAATGGCATACTCAATCGCAGCTCTTACCAGGCGCTCAGTCCCGTCTTTCGAAACAGGCTTGATGCCGATGGATGAGCTTTCCGGAAAGCGTATTTTTTTTACGCCCATTTCAACAATCAGGAAATCCAGGATCTTCTTTACTTCAGCTGTCCCCGCCATCCATTCAATACCCGCATAAATATCCTCTGAGTTCTCGCGGAAAATAACCATCTCGGTAAGTTCGGGCTTCTTAACCGGAGAAGGCACTCCCTTGAAATATCTTACGGGCCTGAGGCAAACATAAAGATCAAGGATCTGCCTCAAAGCAACATTGAGCGAGCGTATCCCTCCGCCTACCGGTGTGGTAAGCGGCCCTTTGATTGCAACAAGATACTCCCTGATTTCATCCAGGGTAGCCTGGGGTAACCATTCCCCGGTTTGTTTGAAAGCCTTCTCCCCCGCAAGGACTTCTTTCCATTGGATCTTTCTTTTTCCTGCATATGCTTTTTCAACAGCTGCATCGAAAACTTTTACACTTGCATTCCATATATCAGGTCCTGTGCCATCTCCTTCAATAAAAGGAATAACAGGATTTTCAGGAACTACCAGCCTGCCATCCGATAATATTATCTTTTCTCCCATGGTATATAATTATTAATTAACAAAGAATACCTCCGCGAAACCATCTTCCAGTTCCACCCGAGAGCCTGATTAATTGTCATGTCGAGCGTAGCAAAACTTCTATTTTCCTTAATTTTCTTCAGTTATTTAGAACTTAAATGGAAGTTGAAA
>CAILVF010000005.1 GCA_903837605.1 uncultured Bacteroidales bacterium
CCGCTCCCGGTTCCCGGCTCCCCGCTCCCCGCTCCCGGCTCCCCGCTCCCCGCTCCCGGCTCCCGGCTCCCCGCTCCCGGCTCCCGGCTATGCTACGACAAAGAACTCACTATCACCGACCTGGTGTTTACTCTTGGGCCGAGGATCAATGCCGCGGGCCGTATCGAGAGCGGGAACAATTCGGTGAAGCTGCTGATCTCGGCGAGCCTGGATGACGCGAGGGCGGTGGCCGAGCAGATCAACAATTACAATATAGAACGCAAGAACCTCGATGCGGTGGCTACGCACGAGGCGATCGAAATGATAAGCCGGGATGAAAAATTGCGGAATGCCAAATCAACGGTGATCTATCATCCCGACTGGCATAAAGGCGTAATAGGAATCGTGGCTTCGAGGCTTACCGAAACGTTTTACAGGCCTACGATAGTGCTGACTTCGTCGAACGGGCTTATCACCGGATCGGCGCGCTCGGTGAAAGATTTTGATATTTACGAGGCGGTGGATGCATGCAATGATTTGCTGGAACATTTCGGCGGACATAAATATGCGGCGGGACTTTCGCTGAAACCCGAAAATCTTGTGGCTTTCCAGGAAAAGTTCGAAGAGATCGTGGCCGAAAAGATGAAAGTCGTTGAATTTAAGCCTGAACTGGATATCGATCTGGTGCTTCCACTGAGCACGGTGAATTCCCGCTTTTACAATATTCTCAAGCAGTTTGCGCCTTTTGGTCCGGGCAACATGCCGCCCCTTTTCGAGACCGACGGGGTGGTTAATGCCGGGGGATCAAAACTCGTGGGGAAAAACCATATCCGCCTTACCGTGGTGCATCCCGAAATTTCAGGCGGCCCCTGCTCAGCAATTGCCTTCCAGCAAGGCGATCATTTCCACCTGATCGACAAAGGGATCCCTTTTGACATCTGCTACCATCTCGAAGAAAACGAATGGAACGGCAATGTTTCCCTCCAGCTGAATGTGAAGGACATCAGGTTCGCGGTGTGATCGGTGACTGGTGACTGGTGTCCCGTTTCCCGTTTCCCGTTTCCCGTTTCCCGTTTCCCGTTTCCCGTTTCAGCACCCCCCGCTGCCGAAGCAGATATCCATTTTGCGGGCTTTTTCAACGAGCGGGTCGTTGGCAGGGACGAGGCGCAGCTTGCCTCCCACGTCTTTGAGCGATACCGAGGTCACGTCATTTCCTTTGAGGGAAACCATGCGGCCGAATTTCTTGGCGGCGATGAGTTCAACGGCATAAGCTCCGTATCTTGTAGCAAGCACGCGGTCCATAGGGGAGGGCGTGCCTCCGCGCTGTATGTAACCGAGTATGGTTTCGCGGGTCTCGAGGCCGGTGAGTTCTTTGATGCTGTTGCCGATGTACTGGGCTGCCGACTGTTCCTTGGGCCTGGGGATGCCTTCGGCGACGACCACGATGGAATATGGTTTTTTATTGATGGCGCGTTTTTTGAGGCATTTTGCCACGGTTTCGATCTTGTATTCTATTTCGGGTATGAGGATGACATCTCCCCCGCCTGCAATGCCTGAGTATAAGGCAAGCCAGCCTGCATGATGACCCATCACTTCGATGACCATAATGCGTTTGTGGCTGTTTGCGGTGCTGTGAAGGCGGTCGATAGCTTCGGTCGCGATCCATACGGCAGAGTCAAAACCGAAAGTGACATCCGTGCCAAACACATCATTATCAATGGTTTTAGGGATGCCTATCACGTTGAGGCCTTCTTCGGCAAGCAGGGCTGCAGTGCGTTGGGTGCCGTTCCCGCCAATACATACGAGAGCGTCGAGCCCGAGTTCATTATAATGTTTGCGGATGAGTTTTGGCTTGTCGATGGTGTTGAAAGTGGCCGACTTCTTGAACGGGTTCTCGCGTGAGGTTCCCAGGATCGTGCCACCCACGGTAAGTATGCCCGATAACTGGTTCTCGTCGAGCACGGTATATTCCTGGTTTATCAGTCCGAGGAAACCTGCCGAAATCCCAATGACTTCCATCCCGTATTCCAGGATTGCAGTCTTTCCCACACCGCGGATCGCCGCGTTGATACCCGGGCAATCACCACCTGCAGTAAGTATACCTATTTTCATGTTTTAGATATTTGGCTTTGCTGCGCTCAGCCGGTTTCTGGACAACTGGGTTAGCAGCTTCGCTGGGATTACAGGATAACTAGACAAGCAGCTTCGCTGCGATAACTGGATATCCAGCTCTCCAGTCATCCAGCTATCCAGTTATCCAGTCATCCAGCTATCCAGCTCTCCAGTCATCTTTATTTTAATTCAAAACTCCCTTCGCCTATCTCCTTATCATCTGTAAACACGCTGATGATGTATTTCCCTTTCATGGCGGGGACGTCGTTGTCTTTTTTATTCCAGACTACAGTGAGGTTCTGGGCTTTTCCTGTGTAATTGACGTCTTCACGGATAGAATAGGGAAGCGATTGCCCGTTGAAGGTGAATACATCGTATTTTGTCTTCTGCACCACTACGTTATCGGGGCGCTGTATCCTTACATAGATGGAGCGTTTACCGGCGGGGACCAGGGGATTTTCACCCAGGGTAAAGCTTACTTTAAGGCGTTCGGTACGCGATGCCTTGTCTGTCACGGTTTCCTTGCCTCCTCCTTTGACTTTCCATGCCGATGCGGTCACGTCATAAGCTTTGATATAAGCCGCCTGGTTCATCTTTTCTTTCAGGTCTTCCTTATCCTTTATGAGGGTCTGGTTGCGGTTTTTCTCAGTACGCACTTCAGCTCTCACTTTTTCGTTCTCGGCTGTGAGTTCGCGGTTCACCGTATAAAGCGAGTCCATCTGGCGGATGTAGCCCTGGGCTACGGTTTGGAGCATTGCCAGCTTTTTGCGCACTTTGTCGTATTCCCACTGGGTGTCGAGCAGCTTTTTGATCTCGACGGCGTTAGCAAGGATCAGGCTGTCTTTAGCTTTCAGGCTGTCGCTCAATGCGCCGTATTCGACCTTGATCTTGTTGTGCTCTACAACCACCGAATCGAGTTCATGCTGGAGTTCGTTCTTCTCGGTCTCTTTCTCGTGAACGAGTTTCAGCAGCTGCGATCTCTGGATAAACAACCAGAATGCAAGCACAAGGATAAGTATCCCGAGTATTGCGAGATACAATTTGTACTTCCGGGTTCCGCTGGCGTTAGATTCTTCCATGTCTTAGGATGTTAATTCAATTGTAAATGTAATAAAAAACAAAATGGTGAAACAGCGAAATGGTGAATTTTAGTGAGCGTAGCAAATTACAAAAGCCGCATCAGGTGCAAGGAGCTTTCACAAGGTCAGGATAACATTTATGACCGTGCGACGCAGCCACCGTAGCGGCGTTGTAAATTATGCGAGCGATCCACCATTTCGCTGTTTAATCAATGCTTATCTGCCGGCGCCTTGATGACATCTCCATGCTCACGCACAATTTCCTTCAGCCACCAATCCGGGTAACCGGGCTGGGATGGCATTACGGGTACGCCGTAACCATTATCCTTGAACTTGCCGTTCTCTTCTTTCATGATGTTTCCGTCTTTGTATTTGACGAAGAGGTATTCGCCGAGTTCTTTCCAGCGGGCCACGGTGTTATCGGCGGTAGTTACACTGTAAGTAGTCAAAAAAGCAATAGCCTTTGCCTTATCGGTCTTGTACATCTCACCGGCTTGTTCGTCTATCCTGGGGGTTTCCTTTGCAAATCTGGTTTCCAGCTCGCCCTGGACTTTCTGGAGGTCCTTGATCATAAAGCTCCAGCGGGTATAAACCCAGTTGGCTACAAAGTTGAATGTCCAGAAGCCTGAAGTGCTGCTCCAGTGAAGCATATCGCCGTTGCCGACTGCATAGGACTTAGGTACTTTATTCGTTCCGCAGTAAATGGGATTGAACACGGTAAGGTAGGTATCGTCAACACCGAACCAGAAGATCCCCCCGATTGGATCGGGCAGCCAGGAACGGCTCTGGGCTACGAATACGAAGCCGGTCTGCATTGTCGAGGTAGCGCGTTCGTGAACGTAATTCACCGAATCGACTTTCCAGGTCATGGGCCTCCAGCGGATGGGGCAGGCAAAGGGGCCTCCGCCAATATCGTTGCTCATATCCATTTTGGTGCCTTCATAATGGTCGCGCATGAGGTTCTGCATTTCCTGGGCCGAGATCTTATGGTCGGGCCTGATATACAAAGGCATGCGGTTGGTGGCATAACCCCACTTGCTGTACTGGACCTTGCCCATGGCATAATCCTGGTACTGTCCCATGTCCTTGTTGCAGCGGTTGAACATGGCCCAAACGCGGGCTTCGCAGAAGCGGGCTCCGCCGAAAGTGACAGGTGCATAAGTATCTGAGAAGCTGAACTCTTCATCCTTGCCGTCGAACCAGCCTTTGGATCTTGCAAACGAGATCACATCCGCCGAGTAAATACAATTCTGGGGATCATTTAAAGGGAACTGGGTGATGCGTGCCTGGTTGGCGTGGCCTGAAATACAGCCGTCGGGGATGCGCAATGCAACCCAAACGGCGCCTTTCTGACCGTCGCCCTTGCTGATCATCTCGAGGATCCATGCTTCTTTCGCATCGGAAATGCTGAACGATTCGCCTTCAGATGCATAGCCATAGGCAGCTACGAGGTCGCCAAAGACCTTGATCGCCTCCCGGGCGGTCTTCGAACGCTGCAGTCCGACGTAAATAAGCGTGCCGTAGTCTACAACTGCATCTTTCTGATGCTGAAGCTCTTCGCGTCCGCCGAAAGTAGTTTCGCCAATAGCGACCTGGTGTTCGTTCATATTTCCGATCACCTGGTAGGTATGTTTGATCTGGGGTATCTTGCCAAGGGGCTTCTGGGTATCCCATTCGATGACATTATACATAGCACCGGCGGGCCAGTCTTTGGCAGGCCAGAAATAAAGTTCTCCGTAAAGCTGGTGTGAATCAGCCGAATACGAGATCATCACCGATCCGTCGGTGGATGCTCCTTTGGTGACGATGAAGTTGGTGCAGGGTTTCGCCTGGAATGCGATTAGCATGACAAGTGAAGTTAAAATCAGGGTTTTGCGCATATGTGTGTGTTTTATGTTATTATGGTTATAGTCGTGATGAATGCACAGAAAGTTATTTCACAAGCCGCATGTCTTGAGCAAGCATTTTGCAAAAGCTCCGTCAGTGACGCTGAGCGAGTAATTTATACAAGCCGCCTTGGGTGTAGCGAAGCAAACCCCAGCGGCGGTATAAAGTTACAAGCGAAAGCGGACCTGTCCAGCTATGCAAAGATGCACGCGAAAGCATGTTCATCACGAATTTGCTAACGGCAAAATTAAACATTCCCGACAAACTGGCAAGCCCCTGATCAAAGTACGGCAATTATACGTATCTTTGCATTGATATTCTACATTGAATGAATCGATTGAAGTATTTCCTTCTCCTGCTGATGGCATTGTTCATAGTGATGCCGGACCAGCTTTTTTCGCAGGAAAAGAAAAAGGAAAAAAAACCAAGGGAGAAAGATTTTCTTTCGCTGGAGTTCGGGATTAACTATTCGTTTGTGCTTGGAAGCTACGGGCAAACCGATAAAAATACGCAGAAGTCGGGGTACGCCCAGAATGGATGGGTTGGGCAGCTTGGGCTTAACTGGCTGGGAAAGAGAGGATGGGGACTGGGTTTCCAGTTCGACGTCCAGCATAACGGATACAAGGATACGGCACAGTATATCAATCCGGTGGGCACGCAGTACAAGCTCGGTAACGGGGGCTGGACGAATCTTTATGTGATGGCGGGGCCTGTTCTGATCAAAGATATCGGGAAGTGGGAGGTCAATGCCAAGGCAATGTTCGGCCTTATCATCGCACAATCGTCGAATTTTAATGTGCAGAATCCTATAGACCAGTCGAATGTATCGATGAACGCCACGGGGTTCGGTTACGGGGTTTCATTTGCTGCCGGTTACCGTTTCGACTCCCACTGGGGGCTGGACCTTAACCTGGGTTATCTCGGGGGGACCCCGAAAGCGACGAAATCTTACGGGGCTGAGATCGTATCATACCAGGAATACAAGGATCCCAATACGGGGACTATCTATTACATACCGGTTTATTCGGCCCCAACAAAATATGAGATCAAAAGAACCGTTTCTACTATAAACGGAGGAATAGGGGTGATATACCACTTCTAGATAGCTGGATAGCTGGATAGCTGGACATCTGGATGAGCGCAAAGCGCTTTATCCTGAATTAAAAAAAAGAAAATGCAACAACTAAAAATAGGTAACCTGGTCATCCAGGTTCCGATCATACAGGGGGGAATGGGTGTGGGAGTTTCGCTGAACGGACTTGCAGTCGCGGTGGCGAACGAAGGAGGGGTCGGCGTGATCTCCAGCGCCGGGCTTGGATTGCTTTACCGTAATCTTTCAAGGGATTTCCTGGAAGCCAGCATACTTGGTTTAAAGGAGGAACTGCGGATTGCGCGGGAGAAAACAAAAGGCATTATCGGCGTGAACGTGATGGTTGCCATGACGAATTTTGCCGATATGGTGAAGACCTCGATAAAGGAGAAAGCCGATATTTTATTCTGCGGGGCCGGATTGCCTTTGGACTTACCTTCCTTCCTGACGGCCGGAAGCAAGACAAAGCTCGTGCCTATCGTTTCTTCGGGACGGGCTGCAAAGCTGATCTGTTCAAAATGGATTTCCACTTACAAATATATTCCTGATGCCTTCGTGGTGGAAGGCCCTAAAGCCGGCGGCCACCTGGGTTTCAAGCAGGAGCAGATCGCCGATGAGGATTACAGGCTGTGCAAGCTCGTGAGCGATGTTCAGCATGAGGTGAGGGAAGTAGAGAAAGAACATAACTGCAAGATCCCCGTAATCGCGGCCGGAGGGATCTATACCGGGAGCGATATCTATGATATCATGGAATGCGGGGCCGACGGCGTTCAGATGGCGACCCGTTTTGTCACGACCAATGAATGCGACGCATCCGAGGCTTTCAAGCAAACCTATATCGACGCAAAGGAAAAAGACATAGAGATCATCAAGAGCCCTGTTGGGATGCCGGGGCGCGCTATCGTGAATTCCTTTATCGATAAAGTGAGGGCCGGCAAGAAGCATCCTTTCTCCTGTCCGTTCAAATGCATCAAGACCTGCGAAATAAGCAGCAGTCCTTACTGCATCATCACCGCATTGTTCAATGCGTTTAAAGGTAATTTTGAAGGCGGATATGCTTTTGCCGGGACCAATGCATTCAGGGCAACAAAGATCTCGAGCGTGAAGGAGATCTTCGACGAACTGGTCGCCGAGTTTAACAAGAAAGTAGAGGAGTTAAATAGAAAGAAGGATGAATTGTTGAAGAGATAAAGCTGCTTCGCAGCCGATAACTGGTCATGGCGCTTCGCAGCCGATAACTAGATATCCAGATACCCAGTTATCCAGCTATCCAGTCATCCAGTCATCCAGCTATCCAGTCATCAAACCAATACTTATGCTGAAAAAATTACTTGTCTTACTTGCCGCGCTGATTCTTGGGGGAACGGCATCCGCCCAGGTCAACTTAAAAGATACAACCATTGGGATGGCGATGTTTTACGCCACGTATTCCTACCAGTTCCCGGGGGGCGGGCTCGCCAAACTGTATGGGGGAAATTCCAGTATCGGAGGCGGGTTCCAGTATAAGCTCCGTTCGAACTGGGTGATCGGGGCCGAAGGTAATTTCCTGTTCGGGGGCACGATAAAAAATTCAGATTCCCTTATTAAAATGATCGCCGATGACCAGGGACTGATCATCGACGAAAATGGCTATATGGCCGGGATCAATTACTATGAGCGGGGCTGGAGTGTTTACGGAAAATTCGGGAAGATCTTTCCCATGTATCCCACCCTGGCGCCGAACCGCAACTGCGGACTAACCGTGATGCTGGGCGGAGGGTATATCCAGGACCATATCAAGATCCATAATCCCGACGGCACCACGCCCCAGATCAACGACGATTACGGCAAAGGCTACGACCGCCTGAACAGCGGTATTGCGGTGACTGCTTCGTTGGGTTACCTGTTTATGAGCAATTCGAGGCTGCTCAATTTTTATGCCGGTTTCGAATTCATCCAGGCCTGGACCAAGAGCCGGCGCCAGTATGATTTTGACCTCCAGGCCTACGACAACACCAAATATTCAAGCCAGTTCTATGGCCTTAAAGTGAGCTGGTTCGTTCCCATCTATGCCCGCAAGCCGAAGGATTTTTACTACTATTAGAGATTACTGGATAACTGGGTGACTGGGTGACTGGATAACTGGGTGACTGGATAACTGGGTGACTGGATAACTGGGTGACTGGGTAACTAGGTGACTGGGTGACTGGGTGACTGGATAACTGGGTGACTGGGTGGCTGGATTGCTAGCATCCTGCACCCAGTATCCCGATCATCATGAATTCAGATACCCCTCTACAGCTTTCTCAAGTCTCTTTTTCACCTGAGCCCATGCCAACTTTGGTTCAAGGATCATCACAGGCCAGTCGGAGAGGTCGGTATCTTCAAACCAGATAAGGCTTTTAAGAACAATAGCGTCATTATTCAAACTGTACTTTTGCCTGTAAAAGGTCAGCATCTCATCCAGTCTATAATTCTTCGACTGCAGTTCAGCTATTAAATCCAATGTTGAACGGTCGACTGCCGGCGTTGGTAGCATTTAAAACTCTTTTTTGGAATTTTAAAAAGAAATGAAACGAAATTAAGGTTCTTGGGATCAAGATAATTTAAGGCACAAAGTGTTTTGATGACCTCTTGTTTACCATAAAATCCTGAAACTGTCTTTATTTCCTGTAAATTACCCAGGGTAAAAATATGTTCTATAATTAAGCGTTTTGACCTCACTGGGTCAAGCCTGGAATAATCAACATCCCAGAAATATGATTGGTTAAGTTGTTGAACGGGATTATCCATAAAGTCATATCCCAATGATCAAAGATACAAATTATTTTCCTGATTTTGTGAAAAACATGATTGGTAACGAAAACACGATAACTATGACAGAGCTGTGTGCCCTGGCAGATATTAACCGTCACATTTTTTCCGATGTTATGTAAATTATATGACGAAAAGCTGTACATTTGAGTTGTAATATTGATGTACATCGTTCCAATGCACTTCCTGTATACATTTTCGTTGAGGCTTTACTTTGCGGCTCTGTGGATTGCATCTTTCTTCAATCCCAAGGCAAAGGCCTGGGTACAGGGCAGGAAGGGTTGGAAGAAAGAGCTGGCGGGGAAGATCAGGAAAATTCGTGAGGATGCGTCGCAAAGCAACGCAATTGATGTCGCTTCGCTTCATGATGAAAATCACGATATAGTATGGTTCCACTGCGCTTCCCTGGGCGAATTTGAGCAGGGGAGGCCCATTATAGAAGAACTCCTGAGCCGTTTCCCCCGCTATAAGATCATCGTGAGTTTCTTCAGTCCGTCGGGCTATGCTATCCGCAAAAATTATAAATATGCTTCCGCCGTGGTTTATCTTCCTCTCGACACGCCTGCAAACGCGAGGTTCTGGGTGCAAACGGTGAAGCCGAAAATGGCATTTTTCATCAAATACGAATACTGGTTTAATTTCCTGATTGCGCTTAAGGAACAGGACATCCCTGTTGTTTTTGCTTCGGCTACGTTCAGGGAGGACCAGATGTTTTTCCAATGGTACGGAGGCTGGTTCAGGTCGCAGCTGGAGAGTATTTACTGGTTTTTCGTTCAGAATGAATCCTCTGGCAAACAGATACAATCCCTTGGGTTTGAAAATGTCACTATCACCGGGGATACGCGTTTCGACAGGGTTTCGGCGACCGCTGCCACGGTTGAGGATTTCCCCCTGGTAAAGAAATTCTGCGGTGACCATAAGGTGATCATGGGGGGAAGCACCTGGGCTGAGGATGAGGCGGTGATGATACCGCTTATAAGGGAGGCCGGGGATACCATCAGGTTTATTCTCGCGACCCATGATGTGAGTGAGCACAGGATACGTTCGCTGGAAAGTTCACTGGGGATGCCATCCGTAAGATATTCAAGCCTGAATGAGGAAAATGCACTTTCAACGAATATCCTCATCATCGATACTATTGGTGTACTTTCCCAGCTATACCAGTATGCAAGTCTTGCATTTATAGGCGGGGCCTTCGGTTCGGGCCTGCATAACATACTTGAAGCCGTGGTGTTCGGGGTGCCGGTGTTCTTCGGACCAAAGCATGCAAAATTCTGGGAAGCCGAAGCCCTGATGCGAAAAGGAGGGGCTTTCATGGTGAAGGACCCGGAGGAGTTCACAAAAATCGCCCTAAGGCTGTTCACTGATGTAAAGGAATTTGAGAGGACCGCGAATATCTGTTTTGATTTCATAGAAGAGAACCGGGGGGCTTCTTTCCAGATCATGGAGGGGGCATACAAGCTTTTACGCTGATAATTTTGAGAACTCGTTCGAAGTTTCTATATTTGAATCAGGAAATCCAATTCTTTAAATCCAGACCTATGAAAAGAAATTTATTAAGTATTGCCGCGCTTGGTTTTGCGCTGATTTTAATTGTCGGCGGATGTACTTCGCCCATTAGCCTTACCAGCTGGGTTAACCCTAAGGAACACCAGCAGGTATCGAAGATCGCCATATGGGGTATGTTCGACAAGCTCGAATACCAGAAACCATTTGAGCAAACATCGGTGAACTATCTTAAAAGCAAAGGGCTGAAGGCCATCGAAGCTCTTTCATTTATCGCCCCGGGCTCGAAACACGAGCTTGCCGAACTTGAATCCAAGTTTGACAGCGCCGGAGCCGACGGCATCCTCATCGTGACTTATAAGGGAACAGATAAAGAACAGGACTATGTGCCTCCCACCACCACCGTATATCCTGATTTCTATTATAATTATTACGGGTATTATTCCTGGGGATATCCTTATTATGCCCCCGGTGCGAATGTGGTGACAACAGGCGGGTACTGGGTTACCAGCTCGGTCATCAACCTCAGGGCAAACCTGTATGCCAATTCCGATAATACTTTATTGTGGACTGCCGATATCTCGATCACCGATCCCAGCTATGTGGATGAGGCAACGTACGGGATCATCGGGACTATGTATGCCGACTGGGTGAAGAACGGGCTGATCAAATTCCCGGATAAGCCGAAGAAGTAGTTCATTCGATCGCAACCTTGTTACACCTGTTGGCTTGCTTACTGAATGGGTCGCTCTTCGTGCTGACGAAAATTTGCTAAAACCCTTCGATATTCGCCTAAAATTCCTATACCGCCCTGCTTCTCAGGTCTCGAAGAGGAGGAATTTTTACAGCTCATATCTGGGTTTTCTTAACGCAAATTTCCTAAGGCACTCATAGCGACGCAGAAGGTGCAGCAGCGGTGTGAGGATGCGAGCGACAGGCGCAGCAGCGGTGTGAGGATGCGAGCGAAAGGCGCCTTACTGCCAGGCGAAATCCTGGTTGCGGAGCTGCGGTATGAACCCTGCTTCGCGGATGGCGCGCTGCATCCCCTCGGCATCCATGGAATTATGCGCCCCCGCCGAGGAAACCACGTTTTCTTCGATCATGATACTCCCGAAATCATTTGCGCCGGCATGGAGGCATAGCTGCGCAGTTTCCTTTCCTACTGTGAGCCATGAGGCCTGTATGTTTGGAATGTTCGGGAGCATGATGCGGCTGATGGCGATCATGCGGATATATTCTTCGGATGTGACATGGTTGCTGATACCAAATTTTTTAAGCAGGACCGTGCCTTCATCCTGGAACGGCCAGGGGATGAATGATAGGAAGCCTTTATGGCCGGCCGGTTTCTGAGCCTGGACTTCCCTGATGCCAACCATATGTTCCAGCCGTTCTTCAAGGGTTTCGATATGCCCGAACATCATGGTTGCGGAAGTGGTGAGGTCCATGATATGCGCCTGTTTCATGACTTCCAGCCATTCAACGGCCGTACATTTAACTGGTGAAATTTCCCGGCGGACCCTGTCGACCAGTATTTCGGCCCCGGCTCCGGGGAGGCTGTCCATCCCCGATGCCACAAGCTTTTCGAGGACTTCGCGGAAGCTGAGTTTTTCCATTTTAGCCAGGTGGACAATCTCGGGAGGCCCGAGGGCGTGAAGCCTCAGTGAAGGATAGAGTTTCTTTAAGCTGGAGAAAAGGTTTGTATAGAAGTCAATGCCGAGGTGCGGGTGCATTCCTCCCTGCAGAAGCAGCTGGTTCCCGCCCAGTTTATGCATTTCGTCTATTTTCTGAATATATTCTTCAGTGCTGGTGATATAGCAGGCTTCGTTGCTGACGGGCTTGTAAAAATTACAGAATTTGCATCCCGAAACACAGGCATTGGTGATGTTCACATTACGGTCGATGATCCAGGTAACACGGCCGTGGGGATGGTATTTTTTGCGAAGTTCATTTCCTATCCACATGAGATCGGCGAGTGCCAGGTCCCTGAATAATTTTTTGCCCTCATCTATTGTGAGGAATCCTGAGGAGAGGGCTTTGGCGATAAGTGAGTTCATTGATTTTTTGGTGAACAGTGAACAGTGAATAGTTAACAGTGAATAGTCACCGATCACCAGTAACTGTTCACCAGTCACCAGTCACCAGTCACTAATCATAGGTCACCAGTCACATTTTTCCCTACCTTTGCAAGGTATAAATCAGCAACAAAGTTACTAAAACCATGCTACCAAAAATTTCCATTACAGACCGCACACAGGAGCTCGAGAACCTCGTGCTTGTGGTGCGCTCTCTGAAAGCCTTGCCCGACGGGGTATTTACGGCATCCGAAATGTCGTTCATCCGCAGGCAGCACAAAGAACTTAAAAAGGACATAATCTCCTATAACCGCCTCGGGAATTGGACTTATGTTTACGTGATCAAAGAAGAGAAGTCTGATTACAAACGGCTTGAGGCCAGCCGCAAGGCGGGGAAAAAGGTTGGTGAAATGCTGAATTCGCAGAAGGCCGCGAAGGTTGTGGTTTTCGATCATGATAACCATCCTTCCGAAACCCTTGCTTTCGCCGAGGGCATGGCCCTGGGAAATTACCAGTTCATGAAGTACAAGGCCGATAAGGAGAAGAAGAATACCCTGCGGAAAATCGAAATCTACTCGGAACCCGTGAACCGTGAACCGGGAACCGGGAGCCTGGAGCCTGGAGCCGGGAACCGGGATCCCGGTTTTATGAACATCGTGAACGACGCGGTGTACCAATGCCGCGACCTCATAAACGAGCCGGCATCTTACCTTACGGCAACAGTGTTTTCGAAGGAGATTGAAAAACTCGGGAAGGAATGCGGGGCGAAAGTAGAGGTGATGAATAAGAAGAAGCTCGAGGTGTTGCAGATGGGCGGGATACTGGGCGTGAACCAGGGCAGCCACGAGCCTCCTACGTTCACTGTGATGGAATGGAAACCTGCGGATGCCGTGAATAAGAAACCGATAGTGTTTGTAGGCAAGGGGATAGTGTTTGACACCGGCGGGATGAACCTCAAACCGGGTGATTCCATGCTGAACATGAAAGACGATATGAGCGGGGCTGCTGCTGCGGCTTTGGCAGTATATGCCATTGCGAAAGCAAAGCTTCCGGTGTTCGTTGTGGGGCTGATGCCCGCTACCGATAACCGTCCCGGGACCAAAGCCATTGTGCCCGGCGATGTGCTGAAGATGCATAACGGCATGACCGTTGAGGTGCTTAATACCGATGCTGAAGGCAGGCTGATACTGGCTGATGCGCTTTCGTATGCGCGCAAATACAAGCCGGAGCTTGTGATTGACATGGCTACGCTTACAGGTGCTGCCGTTCGTGCCATAGGCAAATTTGCCTGCGCAGGGATGGAATCAGGGGCGCCTGAGGAGTTACTCGAACTTACCGAAAGCGGTTTTAAGACTTCTGAACGGATAGTGGAACTCCCGATGTGGGAAGAGTATGGTGAACTGATAAAATCGGAAATCGCCGACCTGAAGAACATTGGTCCGGGCGATGCGGGAACCATCACTGCAGGGAAATTCCTCGAAAAATTCACCGATTATCCTTATATCCATCTCGATATCGCCGGTCCGGCATTCCTTGACAAGGCCGATTCATACAGGGGTATCGGAGGAACGGGATTCGGGGTGAGGTTGTTGTTTGATTATGTGATGAAAAGAGTAAGTTCGGGTGACGAGATAACTGGATAACTGGATAACTGGATAAGGCGCTTCGCGCCGATAACTGGATATCCAGTAACCCAGTAACCTAGTAACCCAGCTATCCAGTAACCCAGTAACCCAGTAACCCAGCTATCCAGTAACCCAGTAACCCAGTAACCCAGCTACCCAGTAACCCAGTAACCCAGTAACCCAGAACCCAGCTATCAAAAAAATACATACATGGAACCAGTACAGGAGAAAGAAAAACGAATCCGCGTCGGGATCACTCACGGCGACATCAACGGGATCAGTTATGAGATCATTATAAAAACCTTGCAGGACCAGCGCTTACTTGAGAACTCGACCATTATCGTATACGGGTCTTCCAAGATCGCCAGCTATTACCGCAAGACACTGAATTTTAACGACTTTAATTTCAATGTGATCCACAAAGCCGAGCTGGCGCATCCCCGCCGTCCGAACATCCTGAATATCCATGATGAGGAGGTGAAGATCGACATCGGGAAATCGACGCCAATAGCAGGCGAGCTGGCATTGCTTTCACTTGAAGCCGCAACCGCCGACCTTGCAAGGAACGAGATCGACGTGGTGGTGACTGCTCCCATCAACAAGAAGAACATACAATCCGATGCGTTTCGTTTCCCTGGGCATTCTGAATATTTTGCACATAAATTCAATTGTCCCGACCATCTTATGCTGATGGTCAGCCGTGAGGTCCGTATCGGCATGATCACCGGGCATGTTGCGGTGAACCGTATCAAGGATGTTCTTACGGAAGATCTTATTATGCGGAAGATCCATATCATGAATCATTCGTTGATCAGGGATTTCGGGATCGTGAAACCAAAGATCGCCGTGCTGGCGCTTAATCCGCATGCAGGCGACGAAGGCCTGATCGGGAATGAAGACTCGACATTCATCCGTACGGCTATTGAAAAATGCTATAACCAGAATATGCTGGTGTTCGGGCCTTACCCGGCAGACGGCTTTTTCGGGGCTGCACAGTTCAGGCATTTCGACGGCATCCTGGCTATGTACCACGACCAGGGTATGATCCCTTTCAAACTGCTTTCATTTGACGAAGGAGTGAATTTTACAGCCGGTTTGCCGGTGATACGGACTTCCCCCGGACATGGCACGGCTTATGAGATTGCCGGGAAGAATGTGGCTTCGGCCGAGGGATTCAGAACAGCCGTCCACCTGGCCTGCGACATCTTTGAGAACAGGCAGAGGTATGACGAGCTGATCGCAAACCCATTGAAACCTGCTGAACCTCCGAAAGAGTCGTGATAGTCGTTATGGCGTTTTAACGTGATGAAGATTTCTGAAATAGCAAAAGTTGTCGGGGGAAAATTATTCCCTGAAAGCGGCGGCGATGCTGAGGTTAGGGATATCCTGATCGACAGCCGCCGTTTGATCCGGCCCGAAGAGACGATGTTTGTTGCTATTGTCACCCCAAGGAATGACGGGCACCAGTATATACAGGAGCTTTACGAAAAAGGGGTGAGGTTGTTTCTGGTTTCAAAAGACTGTTGCAATCATAATGATGATGAAACGAGCATTTCACACAAACCGCCTTGGGTGCAGCGAAGCAAACCCCAGCGGCGGTGTGAAGATTCAAGTGAAATCACCATCGTTGTCCCAGACACCCTTGCCGCTCTCCAGGCTCTCGCCGCATTCCACCGCCGCCGGTTCGATATCCCTGTGATCGGCATCACGGGCAGCAACGGCAAGACCATCGTGAAGGAGTGGCTGTACCAGCTGCTGGCTCCTGATTACAATATCATCCGCAGTCCTAAATCATACAATTCCCAGATAGGCGTCCCGCTCTCGGTATGGAAGATGGAAAAGGAACACCAGCTTGCAATCTTTGAAGCCGGGATCTCCATGCCGGGCGAGATGGAGAAACTGGAGGAGATCATACGGCCCGATTACGGGATCATCACCAATATAGGTCATGCGCATGACGAGCATTTCAAGAGCACCATCCAAAAGACTGATGAAAAACTCAGGCTTTTCAAGCGTTCTAAAGTGGTCGTGTACTGTTCCGATTACGACCTGATCGACACCTGCGTGAAACTCTGCGATCCCGACCGTACATACATTCCTTTTTCATGGAGCCGCAGCAAGCCCGCAGATCTCGAGGTGAAGAGCGTTACCCGTGAACCGGGGACAGTGACCCGAAGTGTGGTGAATGTTTTATACAAGGGGAAGGAAATGTCGTTCGCGATCCCTTTTACCGACGATGCATCCGTTGAGAATGCAATACATTGTTTTGCGATGTGCCTGGTACTGGATGAGTATGGGAGCAGGGAGCAGGGAGCGGGGAGCCGGGAGCAGGGAGTGGGAAACCGGCAGCCAGGAGCGGGGAGCAGGATCCAGGAGCGTTTTGAGACTCTTGCTCCGATCGCAATGAGGTTAGAGTTGAAAGATGCGATCAATCATTGTTCCCTAATCAACGACTCTTACAATTCAGATATCAACTCCCTGGGCATCGCGCTCGACTTCCTCATTCAGCAGAACCAGCATAGCAAAAAAACAGTGATCCTTTCCGACATTCTGCAGAGCGGGAGGGATAAGAACGATTTATACAACGAGATAGCGACATTGCTGGAAAGCAAGGGCATAAGCAAACTCATCGGCATTGGCCGGGATATGAATAAATATTCCGATAAGTTTACAATGCAGAAAACCTTCTTTTATACCACTGATGATTTTTTGATGCATTATCCCGTCTCCACGTTCCAGGATGAATCCATCCTCCTGAAAGGCGCGCGCTTGTTCGAGTTTGAACGGATCAGCAACGCCCTTCAGCAGAAGGCGCATGAAACGGTGCTTGAGATCAACCTCGATGCGATGGTCCACAACCTCAACTATTACCGTTCCCTTCTGAAGCCCGGGGTCAAAGTGATGGTGATGGTCAAAGCGTTTTCATACGGCAGCGGGAGTTACGAGATTGCAAACCTTTTGCAATACCACAGGGCCGATTACCTGGCCGTGGCTTATGCCGATGAAGGTGTTGAGCTGCGGAAAGCCGGGATCCATCTGCCAATCATGGTGATGAGCCCCGAAGAGCACAGCCTCGACACCCTGCTCAAATATAACCTGGAGCCGGAGATCTACAATATGCAGATCCTTGACCAGCTGATCGAAGCAGTGAAACGAAACCAAACCTCCAACCAGGAAGCCGTGCGTGTACATATCAAGCTGGATACCGGGATGCACCGCCTAGGGTTCCAGGAGGATGAGATTGATGAGCTGATTAAAAGACTTGCCGGAGGAAGTGATATTGAAGATGCAAGCGGCATTACCGTCGTCTCGGTATTCTCCCATCTCGCCGCCAGTGAGGATGAGCGTGAAGATGAATTTACCGCTAAGCAGATCGCGGCCTTCGAAAGAATGAGCTCCCGCATCATCAGCGCCGTCGGTTATCCGGTTTTACGGCATATCCTGAATTCAGCCGGTATCAGCCGTTTCCCTGCGGCCCAGTTCGATATGGTACGGCTCGGAATAGGGTTGTACGGAGTGGGGGCGAATGAAAACGAACAGCTGCAAATGAGGAATGTAAGCACATTGCGCACCATCGTCATCCAGCTGAAAAATATTAAAAAAGGAGAAACCATAGGTTACAACAGAAAGGGAAAAGCCGGTGAAGACTGCAGCATTGCAGTGATCCCGATAGGTTATGCCGACGGGCTCGACCGCAGGCTGGGCAATGGAACCGGAAAGGTTTATATCGGCGGGAATGCTGCTCCTCTCATCGGCAATGTATGCATGGACCTGGCGATGGCTGATGTGACTGGATTGGATGTGAAGGAAGGCGACGAAGTTGTTGTTTTCGATGATACCTGCCCGGTTGCGGAACTTGCAAAAGCTGCTGGAACTATCCCGTACGAAGTGATGACGGGGATTTCAAGAAGAGTTAAACGCATTTATTATCACGAATGAAAGTACTTATTATCGGCGCAGGCCCTGCAGGATTAAGCTGCGGATACGAACTCACAAAAGCCGGGATAGAGGTTGAAGTATACGAGGCCTCGCCTTATGTTGGAGGTATGGCCAGGAGTTTCGACCTCTGGGGACAGAGGGTCGACATGGGGCCCCACCGGTTCTTCTCCAGGGAAAAACATATTAACGAATTCTTCACCACCCTCGTGAAGGACGATTACACCCTGGTGAACAGGCTTACAAGGATCTACTACCGCAACAGGTTTTTTCACTATCCCATCAAGTTGTTCAATGTGCTTTTGAACCTGCCTCCGTTTACCATCCTTTCGATACTCTGGGAATATATGCGCATCAGGATGTTCCCGTATAAAAACCCGACGACCTTCGAGGAGTGGGTCTCGAACCGTTTCGGGCGTAAACTCTTTGAAATATTTTTCAAGCATTATTCCGAAAAACTCTGGGGTATCTCAACCTCAAAGATCGATGCCGATTGGGCCGCGCAGCGCATCAAATCGCTTTCACTCTGGGAGGCCGTGATCAGCGCCATCTTCGGGAATAAGGGCGATAAACATAAGACCCTTCTCGACCAGTTTGCCTATCCGAACAATGGCACGGGAACCTTATATGAAAGGGCTGCCGAATATATCACAGCTCAAGGGGGAAAGGTCAATCTGCAGAACCCGGTGAAGAAAGTGATACAGGATGCGGGAGGCAGGGTCAGCGGGATCGAATTGAAAGACGGTACCATTGTGCTTGCCGACCGTGTTGTATCGACTATGCCGCTGACATTGATGGTAAAGGGTTTAAAAGATGTGCCTGCGGATGTGATTTCGGCGGCTGAGAAACTGTACTTCAGGAATACCATCCTCGTGTACCTGGAAGTGGATTCCATGGACCTGTTCAAAGATAACTGGATCTACGTGCACTCTCCGGAAGTGAAACACGGTCGCATCACGAATTTCCGGAACTGGAGCAAGGACCTGAACCGCGATAAAAAGACTACCATACTCTGCATGGAGTTCTGGGCTTTCGACCATGATGAGATCTGGAAAGACAAGGATGAGAACATAGCTGAACTGGCGATGAAGGAGATCCATATCATGAAACTGGTACCTCCGCAAACGAAAATACTGAACACTTTTGTGCTGAGGGTTCCCCGCTGTTATCCCGTTTACGAAACGGGCTACCAGGTGAACCTGAAGAAAGTCGAGAATTATCTCGATACGGTTGAAAACCTTATCCCCATTGGCCGTTACGGGGCTTTCAAATACAATAACCAGGACCATTCGATTTTAATGGGCATACTCGCCGCCGACAAGATCACCCAGGGTCTCAATACCGACCTCTGGAAGATCAATACCGATGTGGAATACCAGGAAGAAGCACGTATCAAGGACGTACTAATTCAATAGTTGGGAATATTGTAATTGAGCGGAGATAAACCGCAGCAGCGTTGCGATATATGAGCGAACACTTGTATTTATGATTGTAGCAATATCAAGTATAATAACCCTGATCGGCCTGTGGTACGTACTTCATAAGTACTTCACCGCCGGGGTGACGCTTGCGACCCTGCTGCTGCTGGTACTTGGCACGAACTTCTTTTTGATGTCGGTATACAGCGGCGCCGTACAGGCGAGCATGCTGCTGGCCCTGCTGGTGCTCGTGGTTTGGATGACCGCCCGCTGGTATGAAAAACCGGGATGGGTTGAAGCTGCTGTACTCGGACTTGCCATGGGGAGCCTGATCTTTATAAAACCTGCAGGAGCCGCTTCATTCCTGCTTTTCTTTTTCTGGGGGGCATACAATAAAGAAACTTTCAGTCTCAAATGGAAAATGTTCAGGGAAAAGTTGTGGCAGTTCATCCTTATCATCGTTCTATTCGGAACAGGGATAGGTTTAAGGCTGATTTTTCCCCAGGCTTTTGCAGGAACCTGGTTCTGCGATTATGTGGAACATAAACGGGCTGTTTATTTTCTCGCCCCCTGGCTCTGGCTGGTGCTTTTTTCGATTAAAAACGGCTGGCTGATCTATACACCCCTGGTGCTGTTTGCAATCCCGGGATTCTATATCCTGGCCGAAAGGAATAAAAGTATCTTCTATTCAACATTCCTGTTTTCACTGGTATTTATACTCCTGCTTGCTTCCACTCCCGATGCGGCAACCCCCGACAATTTTTCACAGGCGAAGATGACCGAGATCTTTGCCGTGTTATTCATCCCGCTCGGATATTTTATCAGCTGGATCTTTGAAGGCGGATGGCTGAGGAGGACGGCCTTCGGCCTCATCCTCGTTGCGCTTGCTGCCCTTAACCTGTTCCAGACCTGGCAGTACCGCAACAGGATACTGAACCCATGGTTCACAACCCCCGGATATTACAGGGCGGTATTCCTGGAATCCAATGTGAACGCGAAAACACGGATGCTGCAGGAGTTTTACAACCTTGACATGAGTTCGTACCTCGCCAACGAAAACGATTTTAACATTTCCACCCTTGTATATCTTGGTTTTGAAAATGACCCCACGGGATACGGCGGACATATACAGGAAAAAATTGCCGCCTCCGGAAAAGGGGCGATGAGGCTCGACACCAGCCTGAGATTCACCCCCGACGTAAGCATGCCCGTCTCAAAGCTGCCATCGGCATACCCCTTGGGAATACGTTTATCGGCATTGGTTTATTCGGAAACGGATTTCACAACCAATCCCGCAAATCTCATTATTACTTTAAGACACGAAGAACAGTTTTACAGGTACAAAACAATCTCGCTTAAGGAACTGAACCTTGAAAAAGGAAAGTGGAACAATGTTAAACTTGATTATGTAATACCCCACGCCTGCGACCCCGCCGATCTGATGATCTGCAACCTGTGGTATACAGGCAATTCGGCGATGTATATTGATGACCTGAAGGTGGAAGTGTTTGAACAGAAGTGAGCTGGATGGCTGGGTGACTGGGTGACTGGGTGACTGGATGACTGGAAAACTGGATGACTGGGTGACTGGATGACTGGATGACTGGATAACTGGATAGTTGGATAACTGGATAACTGGATGACGGAATTAAAAAATATCGAACATCACAATAGTAAGCGAGTGAAAAAGCAGGATAACGATGCGAAGCGGCTTAACCCGCATCCAGATATCCAGTTATCCAGTCATCCCGCATCCCGGGACCTGGTGATCTTCATCCTCATCTTCGCCGCCGGCATCTTCCTTACCATCAACAACAACATCCGCGACGGGCAGATCCGGCACCCGGGAAAGATCTGGTCCGATGCCGCGCATTACTATGTATACATGCCGGCAACCTTCATATATGGCTGGGATGTATACAGGTTCCCATACAAGATCGAAAAGAAATTCGAAGGGTTCATCCTGAATGATAAAACCGGGAAAGTCGAGATCAAGACCACTTGCGGGGAAGCCATATTGCTCACGCCTTTCTTCCTGGCAGCACATGCATCGGCATACATTTTTAAACTGCCCATGGATGGATTTTCTTCGTTTTACCAGGTATTCATGCTCATCGGCTGCGTGTTTTATTTTACCCTGGGATTATTCTTCATAAAGAAATTCCTCGACTATTATTTTAAACATTCCGTAGCTCTCATCTCTGTTTTAATCATAGCCCTGACCAGCCAGATCTATTATTACGCTTACGAGGCTGCATTGATGTCGCATGTATACTCCTTCTTCCTGTTCAGCGCTTTTTTATACCTTCTGAAAAAATATCTTGAAGGGGGAAAGAGATCCTATACCCTGTTTTCACTTCTAAGCCTGAGTCTTGCACTAGCCGTGCTGCTGAGACCGACTAATGTGCTGGTCATTTTGTGGATGGCGTTCCTCGACCTGAAATCGGCCAGGGAACTCTGGCAAAGGATACTGTTTTTCCTGAACCCCAAACGAAGCCTCATCTATATCCTTATCCAGTTTGCTGTGCTCATTCCCCAGTTCCTTTACTGGAACTACTTATCGGGGCATTATATCTATTTTTCCTACCCGGGCGAAGTGTTTTTCTGGGGGTATCCCATGCTGCTGCAGGTCTGGTTTTCCCCGTTCAACGGCTTATTCCCATACCACCCATTGTGGATCCTTCTGCTGGCAGGCATTGGAATTATGATCTGGCGGAGGAAGCTGAACGGATTGTTCTCGCTGGTGTTTTTCCTCCTCGCTTCCTACGTTTTCTCATGCTGGCATTGCTGGTTCTACGGGGGAAGTTTCGGCTTCCGCCCGCTCGCCGAATTCATAGTATTTATGGCCCTTCCTCTGGGATGGCTCATACTTGCGATTAGCCAATGGAAAAACCTGTTCCTGAGATCTTCCATGGTATTCCTTTTCTTAATACTGGTTTACTTCAACCTGATGCAGTTCTACAACTACAATATTTTCACGGGAGGGATGTGGTCATGGGATGATTTCTTCATCAAGCTAAAAAATTACGAACTGGTTGACTATCCCCAGAAAACCTATACATGGAAAACCGATTTTTCAAATATTTACGGGTATGAACCTATCTTCCAGACCTGGAAACACCCGCGCTCAAGGGTCATTGCCAGTTATTGCGACAAAGGCATCCGTGACAATGCACATTATAAACGCCGTCTCTCAGCCATCCTTGACCACCCGGTTTCAAAACTCAGCCTGAGCGTCTGGGTTTATTCTCCCGATTCAAACCTGACCCATGCCAGCTGGATCTGCCGCATCGACAGCGCCGGCACACTGATCTTTTTTAAGACATTACAGTTTGATGATTTCGTAAAGAAGAAGGATATTTACACCGAAGTTCACGGAATGATTGATATCCCCGAGTGGGTGGACCAGAACACCGCCATCCATTTTTATGTTGAGAACCCCGGGGGAAGGGAGTTCTACTTTGACGATATGAGCATTAAATTCGAATAGGATGGAGATGAAAAAAAAGCTGCCGGCATGGCTTGAGCCTGTTTTTTTCATTGTCCTTTTCAGCCTGGCTGTAAACCTGAGTTTCAGCTATCATTCCGGGAAGGGTTACTTCAACTGGAAAAGCGAGATCTGGAGCGACCGCGCGGGATATTATATTTACCTCCCTGCAACATTCTATTATCACTGGGATATCAAACAGGTTCCGGCGAATATGGATGAGAAAACCGGATACGGCTTCAGGTACGATACGGTGAACCATAAGATACTTACAGAGAACACTTATGGCATCTCGCTTTTGCTTTCACCTTTTTTCATTGGAGTTCATTTTATCACCAAGGTCTTCCATATCCCCCAGGACTGGGCTTTTGCGCCAATCTACCATCATATGGCCGATGTCGCAGCAGTGTTTTATCTTGTGTTCGGATTGATCCTGCTGAGGCGTTTCCTTCTCGGCTATGTTTCGGAACAGGCTTCATTCCTCACCGTTTTCCTGCTCTTTGCAGGTACGGGCTTGTTTTACTATTCCATAGCCGCGAGCCTGATGCCGCCGGTTTTCACCTTTTTTCTTTCGGCTGTATTCCTGTTTTTTCTGAAGAAATTTTTAAACGATCCTGGGAAATTACTCACTCCTCCGGGGCGTAACCCGAGTGAGGGGCTCAGCCCTGAGGTTAAGGCCAATCCCGGAAAATTCCCCTCTCCTCCGGGGCATAACCTGGATGAGGGGCTCAGCCCTGAGGTTAATGCCGATCCAGGGAAGTATCTGTATTTCCTGTTGTTCTCGCTTGCCCTGTCGCTGGAAATACTGATTGCCCCTGCCGCCGCCCTGATGCTTTTTGCCGTTTTTTTCCTGGATGTTTCCAGTCTTCAGCAGCTAAAAGAAAGAGTAAGAAAATTACTCATGCCACAATATTCCCTGGTATTCCTGCTGATATTCTTCCTGGTATTTTGTCCGCAGATGGCTTACTGGAAATACAGCAATGGAAATTATATTCCGGGCAGGACCGGTGCTTTGTGGTTCACCAACCTGCTTTCGCCCCGCCTTCCTGAAGTATGGTTCTCTACTTTGAACGGATTGTTTATCTATGCCCCCCTGATGTTTTTCATCCTGGCAGGGATGATTGTTATAATCAGGAAAAAAGCCGTGAACGCCTGGCTGGGCCCGGGGGTTTTCGTTCTGCTGAGCTATCTCCTCGCTTCCTGGTGGTGCTGGTATTCGGGTTGTGCCTATTCACAGCCGTTGTTCACAGGGTTTCTCCCTTTGTTCGCCCTGCCTCTTGCATTTTTACTGCAGCAGGTTCTCAACCGAAAAAGACATCCGCAGACTATAATTCTCATTGGTCTTATGCTGCTGTGTTCAGCTTACACATCCAGGCTCAGCTATACTTTTGAAGAATGTTTCTTCGGATCGGCCTGGGACTGGGCGCAGTTCGGAAGGATGCTGAATAAGGCAAAGATACTGCCAGTAAAGCCGGGATATTCCTACCGCAATGATTTTGAGAACGGGGCTATAACCAACGGTGCAACAACCACCCGATTGCTTTCCCGATCGGGGGACTACAGCCTGTTGTTTGACAGGGACCATGAATACAATATGTATTTCTTCGAATACCTGGATAACATGAAAAAGGCCAAACAGCCTGCGAAACTCCGGGTGACCTGCCAGGTTTTTAAAACCGCAACTTCCGCCACGGAGGCTGTTATCGTTTGCGATATAAAAAAGGACGGGAAGCAGTTATACTATGAATCAAGGCCTTTGGATGTACCTATGTCGGCGACCCGTCAATGGTACGCCGTGCCTGCGAATTTCGATATCCCTGCGAACCTGGATCCCTGGAGCGAGGTAAGGGTGTACATCTGGAACAGGGCCAAATCAAAGTTTTACGTGGATGATCTTGAAATCAATACCGACTAAATGGTGAAAAAGATCCTTTTCGTGATGGTGCTTATCCTTCTCTGCGTATTCGCTTTGCAGAAGAAGACCGGGCTGATACACAGCAAAGGCCTGGAAGGGTTTGTGCCGAAAGATTCTGTACCCCGCTTAACCGGCGAAAGCTGGATGAACGGGACATTCCAGTCGGCATACGGTACTCATGTCAATAACTCCCTGGGCTTCCGCAGCGACCTGGTGAGGCTTTACAACCAGATTGATTTTTCACTCTTCGGGGTACCGCATGCAAACAAGATCGTGGTTGGCAACGGCAATTACCTTATCGCACAGCAGTATATCGAAGCTTCCCTGGGCTATGATTTTGCCGGGAAAGCGGCTATCGACCGCAGCGTGGAGCTGATGAAAGCCTTGCAGGACAAGCTGGAACAGACGGCAAAGGTGCATTTTTTGGTGCTGTTCGTCCCCGACAAAGGCACGTTCTACCCCGAAATCATTCCGCAGAGATACCTTAAAAAGAAGCAGGAGCTTACCAACTACGCCTATTACGTGGAGCGCTGCAAGTCGGCAGGAGTGAATTTCATTGATTACAATGCCTGGTTCCTGAAGATGAAGGATACTTCAAGGTACATCCTTTATCCCAAGACCGGCATCCACTGGAGCACTTACGGATCGACCCTCGCCATCGATTCGATGATGAATTACCTGAGGATCAGATTCGGGATGAATATCCCCAGGCTGGCCGTCGACAGTATCGTGGTAAGCAAAAAGGCCAGGTACGAGGATGATGATATCGGCCGCACCCTCAACCTGGTGAGGCCCCTTTCGTATCCTCCAATGGCTTACCCGGCTTTTCATTTTATCGCCGACACCACGAAACCCAAGCCCAGGGCTTTGTTCGTGGGCGACAGTTTCTACTGGCAGCTTTATTACCCTGGGTTTATCGCAAATAATTTCAGCAATAATGAATTCTGGTATTACAACAAAGACGTGTATCCCGAAACCTTCAACGCCCCCAAATCCACTGCCCGGATCAATTACATTCACGAGATCCTGAGCCAGGACCTGGTGGTGCTTATCCAGACCAATGCGGCATACGGCAATGTGGGCTATGGCTTCGTTCAGCAGGCATGGCAGGGGCTGAATTCCAGCGGCGACAGGGTGAAGGAGTTCGAGACGAGCATACGCAACACTCCCGAATGGCTTGAAAGCGTAAGGCAGAAAGCGGTGAAGAACAATGTTTCCCTGGATGAGCAGATCCATCGCGATGCAGTATATATGGTTGAACAGGACATCATGAACAGCAAAAAGAAATAATATGGCATTCAGCAGCAGTTTGTTTCTTGTATATTTCCTGCCGGCTTTCCTGATCGTTTTATTTTTGTGCCCGCCTAAGCTCAGGAATTACTGGATTCTGCTTGCTTCTGTTGCTTTCTACGCCTGGGGTGCGCCTATGTTTATACTGGTGCTGCTGGCTTCGGTGCTCATTGATTTTTATCTTGTACGGCGGATGTCGCTTTCCCAGGGGGAGACGCGCCAACTGCTGTTCTGGGTTTCACTGGTATTAAACCTTGGGTTGCTGCTTTACTTCAAGTATATGAACTTTTTCATAGAGCAGCTGGATATCTTCTTCGGGCATTTCGGCGCCAATCCCTCGCCCTGGGTGAAGATAGCGCTGCCGCTGGGGATCTCGTTCATCACCTTCCAGAAACTTGCCTATACCCTCGATGTGTACAAGAGGCAGTTTGATCCTTTTGAGAGGCTGGAGCATTATGCTATGTATATCCTGATGTTCCCCCAGCTTTTGTCGGGGCCCATTGTGAGGCCCAAACAGATCGCTGCACAGATTGCAGACCGCCGCAGTAATGAAACTCTTGATGACCGGCTGGCGGGCTTTTTCAGGTTCTCGATCGGACTTGCAAAAAAAGTGCTTATAGCCGATGTGCTGGGAGAGCAGGTGAACCTGGTGTTTGCGATGGATTCGGCCCAGCTTTCGAGCTCCCTGGCGTGGATAGGAGCCATCGCATACACCTTCCAGATCTATTTCGATTTCAGCGGGTATACCGATATGGCCATCGGCATCGCCCGTATGATGGGCTTCAGGCTGCCCGAGAATTTCAACAGTCCGTACGTTTCGGGATCCATCACCGAATTCTGGAAACGCTGGCATATGACACTGGGGAGCTGGTTCCGTGATTATGTTTTCCTGCCACTGGCTTATGCAACTTCCCGCAAGCTGCCCAAAGAAAAATATTTCGGGATACGGGCCGATAAGGTGATCTATCTTATTGCGACTTCGGTTACCTTCCTCCTTTGCGGCTTCTGGCACGGGGCTGCGTGGACCTTTATCCTATGGGGTGTGTACCAGGGGATATTCCTCATTTTCGACCGTTTGTTCCTGCTTAAATATTTTAAAAAGGCCGGACGGATCGCCAGCGTGACCGTGACTTTTTTTATCACTGTCTTCGGATGGGTTTTATTCCGCAGCGATAGCCTGGATTCGTTCAGGTTTTATATTCGGCGGATGTTCGCATTCAGGGGCGGGAATAATGATCTATGGCTTAACCCGAAGTTCTGGACGATACTCATCATCGCTGTGATATTCTCATTTATCGGGTTCAGCAAAACGATAGAAAGCTGGCAGAACAGGATTTACGACAAGCCCGGGAATGGCCTGATCACAGGCTTTACCATACTTGGCATGCTGCTGTTTATATTGTCGCTGTCGGCTGTCACCTCCACGGGATTCAGCCCGTTTATTTACTTCAGGTTTTAAGACCGGGCGCTTTCCCTCTCTTATTCTATGATCACCTTCGCGACCCATTGTCAGGACCGTGGGCTTTCCCTTCCTATTCTATGATCACCTTCGCGACCCATTGCTGTGAGCCGCAAACGGCTTTAAGGAAATACAGGCCCCGGTCCAGGGAGCTTACATTCAGGACCATGCGTCCCGATTCAGGTGAAGAATTTTTTGATAATACCACGATACCCCTGATATCACTGAGTTCTATCCTGGCCATTCCCCTGATGTCGCCGGGGAAACAAACGTTAACATGATCCTTTGAAGGATTGGGGAATATCTTCAGCGTGCCTGCAATGGGGCTGCTGATGCCGTTGCTGAGCGGGACGCTGATAAAATTTTTGCGTGTAAGGGTTTTCGTGTTTTTATTATCCGAAACGCTGAGGGTGACGTCATATGAACCGCTTTCAGGATAGCTTACAACAGGATTTGCCGCAGTGGAGCTTGACGGAGTTCCACCGGGGAACTCCCATTTACGGGAAATGATATCCGCATACGAATCATCCAGAAAAGTGATGGTATCGTTGATGCGGGCATTTGTTTTGGTCGCATGGAACAGGGGGTACGGACCGCTTGTGTTGATGCTGAAAAAATCGAGGTAACGTTTCATCAGCTCTTTCTGGGTGGTGGGATACAGGCTGTCGGTAAGGCTGCCGAATTCAACCATTGAACCTATGGTCTTATACCCTTCTTTGTCATAAGTGAATTGCAGGCATACGGGGCTTGGGTCTGTGTTTTCAAAAGCCCTTACTGCGCCCTCAGCCGGTTCAAGCTTGTAGATGGCTCCGTTTATATCGTTCTCGTAAATAAAGTTCATGCCTCCGGTAAAACTCCCTGAATTGCCTTTGACCCGGTTGTAGAAGAAAGCCGGGACCCTGGCGGTTGTGTATTTAAAGTACGGCAAAACCAGGACAGGGCTGCTCATCGACCATATGGCATTCCCCTCCATATACAGCTTGCCTCCATGATTGAGATAGCTTGCAAACTCATTGCCTTCATTATGGTTGGGTATATATTCATTTCCGTTTGTCCCGTTCATGAGGAAAGCAGCGCTGTACAGCTCAGGGTTAAACGAGGTATTGGTGAACATATCGTATGGAATGCCCAGGCTGTCGAGGGCGGTGATCATGGGCTCCAGGGACTTCGAATCGGCTGACAACCTGGCTATGACGATCTTTTTATGTCCCAGTGTCATACTCAGGGGGAACGTTGTTACAGGGATGTTGCTCCCGCTGAGGCGGATGTTCAGGATGATTTCATGGTCGGTGTTTACCGAACGCGATGCCCTTACGAGGAAGCGGTATTTCTGGTTCCCGGGAGGAGGGCATTGGGCTATCTGAACTGTTGGAGCCGAGAGGATACTGATCATGGTATCGGCAGGAAGCAGGCTCATGCTGAGGTTTTCGGCGCTTACATGACCGTTGTTGAAAAGGCTTATCTCCATTTCGGCGACTTCACCCGGATCGAGCTGGTGGTTGTCACCATCGAGGATAGCCGGTTCCCCTATAGCCATTTCAGGGGCTATGACAGGGAGGATAAGATCGCGGGTCCAACTCCTTGTTCCCGTCATCAGCTGAATGCTGAAACTGACCGAATGCTGGTCGGGGATTAACCCGGACAGGCGGAAGATAAATGCATTGTCGAACTGCAGTGATCCCCCGGCCCTGAGGAGTGGGATAGTAAGGGTGCTGTCCTGGAAACTGATCGCCTTATCGGGACAAACAAGCCTGATGCTCAGATCCTGCATGTCGTATAGAGTTTTGTTGCTCACAGAAAGATTAAGAGAAGCAGGTACATCATACCTTAAATTGCCGTCCCAGCCTGCTGCATATGAAAACGATAAACCAAGCCCGTTTGAGATTTGAAAGGCTTTGTTGTCAAACTGGCGGGATATATCTTCAACCCTCACATTTACCGAATATATTTTTGTAGAATCGAGGCCCGTGGCAGAAAGCAGTCCGCTATCACTGATCCTGAATTTCTCATTCGCCTGGATGGGTTTATACAAATATGATTTACCCTGCAGGGGAACCCTTTGGTTTAAGCATGCAATATCATAAGATATGCCGTCACCGCCCGACCAGCCTGTATATACAGGTATTGAAACCGATTCATTGGTCATGCCCCCGTAACGAACCTCATACTGCCCGCCGGGATAGAGTATCAGTTCAATATTATTATCGGCCTGGCTGCCTTTAAAATTCATTCTCATGAACCAGCGGAATACAGCCTTGTTGGGGGACAGTGAAACGCATACGCTGTCAACAGGGTTGATCCCTGTAAAGTAGCTGCGGGAGAAAGCAGGAAAAATTGCAGGAACGGTTTTTAACATGATGGCATCATCGATGGTAAACAGGTACGGGATGGCCCTGTCTTCAAATGAAACAAGACCGAGAGTGTTCACCCAAACCGAATCGTACACTTTCCCTGCAAACGGGAAGCTGAAGGGAAGGGCGTAGCAGCGGAATGGTTTTAGCTGGGGGGGCAATGACATGAATGAACCCGGGTAATACTTAAACGCTGAATCGCCCAGGGTCCTGCTGAAATCCTGGTTTAACGACCATTTCAATGGTGCGATCCCCCCGGCCGACTGCAAAGCCTGCTGGTAAGGCTGATTCGCGGTAAACGGGGGAAGGTCGGTTGTGGTTATCCGTACTTTATTGAAACCGGGGTTTGCCAGCACTGAAGCATAGGTAACGCCATCCTTAATGCATGGTATAGTATCCTGGGGACAGGTATAAACAGTTGTTCCGCCCGAATAGTTTATGAAAGAAAGATGAAGTATGTCGCCTTCAATATTCATCAGGGAGTCGCGGTTTTCGACGATGAGGAAGAAGCGGGCATATTGGCCGGGTTCGGTATAGCTAAGCAGGGGGCTCACATCCAGTCCGAATTCAAGTGTATCGGAACCCGGCATAGTATCGGATCCCTGCATTTTGCGGAAATTGCCCTGGAAGTTGAAGATTGGAAAATCAATACTATGCTCAGGGATCATAAGCGAGGTGTCGGCAGCTACTCCAGCCCTTATGCTGAAATGGTTACGGCATATTGTACGGAATGAAACCTTCATGGTTAATTCGGGCTGGTAATCTGCGAGGGGTTGCATAATGATCACCCTGCCGTTTTCTATCCCGCCTGCACCATAAGGCAAGGCCAATGCACTGTACAATGCATAGTAAAACCCGTGGTCGTTGCCCCACCAGTCCCCATAGCTGTTGGCTATCCTGAATCCGCCTATTTCCCAGTCGTGTATATCGACCTTCCCGTCACCGTTAATGTCGATATTATTCGTGTACTTACCGTCGTTATTAAGATCATACCTGATGGAGTCGTTATACCCGATAACGGTTCCTCCGTGGTTTGCATACCAGTTAAAAGCGACCATCACAGGTTTATCAGCTTCGGGAGTCCCCTGGGGGAGGTGCCTGAAGTCAGGTCCGTCGGGCGCTTCGGCAGAGTATAATGCAACACCTCCTACAGGAGAGCCATCCAGGTGGTCATAGAGGTAGTGTTTAAGAGTAGTCTGTCCGGCTTCAGTATTCATGGGGATAGTGTACATGCTTCCCAGGCGGTTATGCATGCCGTTATAATATTTTTCATAGCCCGAAGGCCATCCCCAGGCTTCCATCGCCCAGTTGGAACCGTAATCGGCTTCGGTCATCTGGCCCTGGGACTTTAAGACGTCGAGGCTGTAAAAGAAGCTGACCCCATTCCCCCATTCGGAATTATTAAAAAAGTTATATGTATAATGTGAGGGATAAGAGTTTTCGGTAAGCCTGCCGTCGAGGCCACGGAGGCGGTTGATCTCATAGGCGAATACATAGGAAACGCTGTGGTGCTGCTGGCAGGAAGCATAGGTGTTCTGCGAGGTGATGCCGCAAAAGCTGGCATTGGAAGAGTTGTCGACCGCGGCTGGTAAAACGGTCTTCAGGCAATGTTCAGGCATCTGAAGAACGGGGATTTCGTTAATCCTGTTCCCATCGTATCGTATGAAAGCAGATGGTTTGGGAGGAGTTAAGTGTGAAGCGGCATCCTGTGCCCGGCTTTCAGGCAGGAACGACATCCCCAGGGAAAATGCAATTAATAATTTCAGCAATTTCATTTTCAGCGGATCAGGGTTACGGTCCCAACAACCTTATTGCTTGTCCCCGGGGAAGAAGCCAGTTCATAGGTGACGGTGTAGGAATAGACGCCCAGCGGACAATTGCCGCCTTTGCAGCTTCCGTCCCACCCGGTTTCCTGGTCGTTGGTCGTGAAGACCATCTGTCCCCAGCGGTCGTAAACCGTAAGTTTGAATGAATAAAGCACGGGACCTATAGGGTGGAACGTATCGTTAAGGCCGTCGCCGTTGGGAGTGAAAGCCCCCGGGAAGTATATTTCATTGGAGCAGTCATGAACAAAGGAAGTATCCCGAACCGCGCAGCCGTCGCGGCTTACCCTAACCCAGTAAACCCCCGGTTCCGTCACGGTGTAGAGGGAATCCTTAGATCCGTCCTTCCATTCGTAGGTGGCGCCGGTGACTGTTGCATGAAGAACTACAGTAGCTTTTGAACATATGGTTGTGTCGTGGGTGAGGTTCACATTAATGGCGGGTTTCATTGTAATATTCACCGTATCGGCGCCGGCACAGTTGTTGGAGTCGAGGGTGTGTACCCAGAAACGGCCTGCGCTGTTGATCGTAAGGCTTGCACTGCTGTCGCCTGTGCTCCAGCTGATTGTTTTGAAACCAGTTCCCGGCATGAGCAGATACGTCTGCCCCTGGCAGATGGACGTATCGGGTTTAATTTTAGTAGGGTGATATGGATACACGCTGAGCTTTACCGTATCGCCTCCCCAGCAGCCGAATTTTTTTATCCTGACACTGTAGGTCCCTGAAGTTGAGATGTTTTTAATGCGTGTTGTATCCCCCCCGGGAGACCATATAATTGAATCACAGCCTGCCCCTGCATCGAGGTTGGCGCTGGCTCCTGCACAAATCGTGCGGTCGGGGCCAAGGTTAAGGGGCGGTTTGTCAACCACTACAATATGTTTACAGATGTTCTGCTGGTCAGGCATCCCTTCGTTCACGGTAAGCCTTACATTATATATGCCCGCCGAATCATAACTGAAAAGAGGAGGATTATAGAGTTGGGATGAAGGGATGGAAGAATTCGTGCAGGTGACAAAACTCAGGCGTGAAATGGAAGTCGAGGTCTGGTTGCAGAGAAAAGTATATATGGTATCCCTTACCCGTGTGATCTCCGAAAATTGCTGGGGTTTATTCAGGTTCCCGATATTGCCCATGCTTACCGTTGATGCCGGGCCCGTGATCCCCTGGGGCATCAGTAAACGGAATAGGATATTCCCGCTGTTCACGAACCTTGACATGAATCCGGTTGTCTGCTGGCAGTCCCTGATCAGCATTATGCCCATGGCATCCGATCCGCAGACTTTTCCAAGATTGGTCCATACCGGCATATTCAGGATTGAGGTTCCGAAGTCTCCCCGGCTAAGGGAGCTGTTTTCGGAATTAACGATAAAACAGTAATAATCACTTCCCTCCTGGATGAGGCATAAGGGGCCTGGATGGCTGAAAGGGAAGCCGTTGGTGATGTCGGTAACCGTAGGGGTGTTTGAAAGGTTTGTGCCGAATTCAAAACGAAAAACCCTGTTCCCTACAGAACTGCTTGCAATCCCATACCAATGCTGGTCGCTTTCCTGCACAATGAACAAGCCGTGAAGGCTGTATGCACCTCCCATACCCACCTGTACAAGTGCAGGATTGTTTGATAATGAATTGCCAAAATCCATTCGCACAAGGATATCGTCGGCCGCAAGAAACCCGTACCAGAAACCATTATCATTTTTAACCTGTATCCCCTGCGAGCTGTCGGTTTTTATATTGGGCAGTGCAATGAGGTCTCCCGAAACCGGGTCATTCCTGAAGCTTTGTCCGTGATAAAAGCGAGTTACAGATTTATTAAAATGGTTGGATACGAAGCTGTAACATTTCAGACCGTCCTGGGCAAGGGTTATATAAGAAGGCCCGCCCAGTTTGCCGGCGGTATTCTGTAATTCAGATCCAAGGGGATCCGCCGCCGTGTTGCCTGAGCAGAAACTCCAGTAAAACGTGGTACCCCCGGTAGTCAGGTTGGTTATCCTGATATCCCTGTTCACGCAGATCGTATCGGGCATGGTGAAGTCTGCAACCACCTGGGCGTGGAGTTGCAAACCGGCGAAGAGGAGAATAACTATTAAACAATTAATTTTCATTTGTTTTATTTCGCGCCAGCTGTTATTGTTCACTTATCCAGTTATCCAGTTATCCAGTTATCCACTTATCCAGTTATCCAGTTTTACCAGTCCCCCATCCCCGACAGTGGTTTATGCGGAATATTTGCCACGTCGAAATGCAAAAAAGCGAAAAGCGACTGGAACCCCAGTATGATAGGGAGCCCGGCCAGGATCACGGTACCGGCGGTTGCAGGGTGGGAAGTGATAATACTCTCCGACCATTTATAAGCCCCGAAAATAACGCCAAACACTATAAACACAAACGCCAGTATCAGTTCGAGGGAACCTATGTTGAAATCACGCAGGTAATAATTATAAAAGATCCTTTTAAGCATACGGCTGAAATACTTGAACGGAAACTGTAAGACAACCCGGTGAACCTTAAGGTTGCTTTGCTCATCCCCGTAAAGTGCCCGCATCGGCATCTCGGCAACTACCGCGCGAATGGTATTAAGGCGGAATAATATATCGCTCTCAAAAAAGAAACGCTTGTCGATACGCTCCAGAGGCAGGTTTTCCAGGGCATTTCGATGTATAGCCGTGAAGCCGTTGCTGGGATCCATGATATTCCAGTAACCGCTGGAAGCTTTATTCATGAACGACACCCCTGAATTCCCGAGTTTACGAAGGAAAGGCATCTGGCGAAGGAAAGCCAGGTCGTAAAAACGGTTCCCCTTTACATAATCGGCCTGGTTCAGGCGTAATGGCTCGATGAGCTTTGGGATCAGGGAAGAGTCCATCTGCCCGTCGCCGTCGAGCTTTACGATAATCCTCGCTTTATCGTCCAGGGCCTGTTTATAGCCCGTGATCGTAGCGCCCCCCACACCCTGGTTTTTAGTATGGTACAATACTCTTACCCTTGGATCGGTACAATTTTCTTTGACAAAATCGCCCGAATGCTGGGGACAGAAGTCATCAACCACATAAATATTGTCAACCTCCCTGCCTATGCCGGCGATGACTTTCAGTATGTGGTCCCTTACCTTATAACTGGGAATTACGACTGCAACCATGGTTTGTACATTATTTCGTTTTTAATCCTTCCCGGTCAATTCCCGCCCCTTTGGGGCAGAACCCGGGTCCAGGGCTCAGCCCGGGGTTAATACCAATTTAATCCTTTCCTCCGGCTAAAATATCAATAATAAGGTCATCAACGATAAGATCTGATTTCCCCCTGTGCCAGACGTATACTTTAATAATGTCATCCTTCGATTTTATATCCGGGAGGTCGGAATTCAGCGATACCTTGTTCCATTTCCCTTTTTCGAACCCGGATTTCTCCAGGAAAACGGCTTTATATCCGTAACTTCCTTTGCTGTTTTCGAGCGAGATCACCAAAGCAGAAGGGTTGTCGGCATAAGAAACAGCCGAGAACAACTGAACACTGGCTTTAACACGGATCTTCCCCGCGGGTGAAGGCAGCTCGCTGCATTTAAGCGCCAGGCCCGGACTGAATTCCGTTTTGCTGTCCATGACAAAGGCCTGCTTCCCTGAAGCCGCATTAAGGCGGGTGAGACGGGCATCGACATCCGCAGAACCGGATTCAAAATCAAAGACTTTTCTAATTACCGGTGTAAGTTCCCTGTCTTCGGCGTCAATAAAGGTTTGTGTAAGAAAATAATTATCGAATTCATTGGCAACCGGGTTTTTCCTGAACACATACACTTCATATGGATGGTCGCCGAGAGTATAGAGCTCCGCGCGTGGCCTGAACAGCTTGATAAGCCTCATATACGGATCGCGCATCACGGTATCGAGGGGTATTTTGCATTCGTTGGGGCCAAAATGGGAATCCCAGATGTAGATTGCTCCCATTGCGATGTCCTTCACCGAGGAGGGTTTCCAGATCTGCATGCTTTTTTGGGGGCTGTAGGGATCGGTGCCGAGAAAATACGGTACGTTGAAGTCGTTATATAGCACCAGGGGCATGGGACTGAAACTTGATTTAACCCAATCGGAGGCTTTCTTTATGAGTTTTTCCTCTTCTCCCATGGGAACAGGGAAATTAAAGGTTTTGAAATTAAAGACAACCAGCAGCCCTGTGAGAAGGAACAGGAACGTTGAGCGAAGCCACTTACGGTTGCCCGCCAGCATGGTGAAGAGCGAAAATCCGTATAACGAGATCAGGGTCGTAAGGGGGATGATCGCTGCCATTACCCTGATAAATCCCAGTGAGCCTGCCCATCCCTTTGAATACATGAACGAATGGAAAAAATAATAACCGAGCACGGGGAGCAGGAACAGCAGTATGATCTCTGCGGCATTGATGCGTTTTTCGCTGTTCCCCTTAAACAGGCTGAGCACCAGCATGATAATACCCACGCACAGAAGGACCAGGTTGGGCACCCCGAAAGTGACATCCGCCTGCTTTATAAAACTCCAGAAATCACCGGGGGTATGATATACCGGGTGGATGAGAGGGTAAGGATTATTGCGGATGACCCAGAGCAGATCATGGTACTGGTAAGCGCCGAGAACCGAAAAGACGGCAAACCCGGTTGCGAGAAAGGGGATGGCTTTCCATTGTTTTCTCCACAGCAGCGCAAGAAAAATGAACGGGATCATGAAATAGCCTTCCGAACGGGCGAAGGGAAGAAACGAAATGACGACGGCCGCGGCAATGTAACGCTTTGAAAAGAACAGGTAAAGGCTACAGATCAGTACAAAGCCGAACAATATCTCGGTCATGGCGGTGAACAGCATCACCATATACAGGGGGGTGAAGCAAAGCATGATAACGGCCATCCAGGAAGGGTTCAACTTGAGTTCCCTGGCGGTTTTCATCAACAGCCATGCGCTGAGGGTTCCCAGGATGACATTGAAGACTTTGATGCCTGTAAATCCGAACTGGGCAAAGGGCGAGCTCAGTATGGTATACAGCGGGCGGCCCCAGGGGTTGAGGAAAAGTTTGGGGTAAGCAAAGGCATACCGCGAGAGGAAGTAATGGTTGATATTGTCGGTTCCCCCGTAATAGCCCTGGGAAAGAAATGACAGGACAAGCAGTAAAATCAGCATACCTGCAAGGATATACGTTTCGGGATGCCTGATACTGGTAATTTTCATACCGGGGTCATTTACGGGAATTTGAACATGTAAATTTACCCAACATCTTCAAACTGATAAAGAAAAACTTTAAGTTTGTGGCTGAAAAGCAGCAGCAGTAATGAAAAGCAAAGGAAGGCTTTACAGGAATCTCTTTATAATCGGCCTTGTTTTCCTCATCATGCTCGGGCTTGCATACCGCTACGCGCCTATCCGCAAGATCATCAGGGTTACTGCCAGCAAAGAACTATCGTTCAGCGAACCTGTTACAACCGGTTCTGAACCGCCCAACAGCCTTGCTTTCAATTTTGAAGTCAGCCGGGGAAAAGAAGTCCCGAACGGCATTGTGATGGGGAATGCCCATTCGGGGAATTACGCCGCTAAGGCATTTGGCAAGAATTCATTCACTCCTGCAATGGAGAAGGTTGCGGGGGAGCTGGGGGTTGATAAACTTAAATATATCTCGGTTTCAGCCTGGGTTTATGTGAAACCCGGCGCCGATCCTGTGAATGCAGCATTGGTGCTTGCCGCTTCCAATAATATGGGCGTTAACATCTGCTGGAAAGGGATAGGGCTGAAAGACCCTTTGGTCCCCAGGGGGAAATGGTTCAAGATGAGCGGGCAGTTCGACCTCGGCGAGGTGAAGTTCAGCAGCGACACCCGGCTGCAGATGTATTTCTGGAACAACAGCAACACCGACATCCTCATCGACGATTACTATCTTGTTTACGGCGGTCCGCAGTCGCGCAGGGGTGATACAACCTATGTCGACCTCACCAAAGGACCTTTCCAGCCTAAGTTCAATTACCCTCCTTTTCCTGTTCGCTGTTTGCGGATGTCGGCGATCGGCGGCATGGAGGGGACAAGCCTCATACCCGGTGGCGAAAAAACACAGGGGGTCATCCTGCCTTCCGATCCAGTTATCAGCGGTGTGTTTTTACCCGGCAACGGATCGAAGGATGTACTTTTCGTGATCCCTCCCTCGGGGAAGCCGTCGATCTTCAGCTATTGCAGCGAATCGAACTCATTCAGGCGGGCTTCAGTGGAGTTGCCCGTGGCTTTGCCTGCACCAGCCTGCGGGAAGCAATACCTGCTCGCAGGAAAATTTGCCGCAGGGGAAACAGAACAATTGCTGTATATAGGCGAAAAAACCTGTTGTTTGTGTAAGTTCAGCAGCAAAGCAGGGGTTTGTAAAGAAGGGAACAATATTGCAGCTGAACTCTTATGGCAGTCGGAGAAATTCGAAACCCTTGCCTTTGACTTCAGCAAGCCCCTGCTGGCCGCCGATTTTGACGGGGACGGCATCAGCGAACTGCTTTCGGTTGAAGAGGGAGGGGCGTGGAAATTGTATAAGTTCCTGGCAGGAAAACCTGCAGGAAACTGGAATGTGATCACCCAGGGAAAAGATGCTGTTGAAGACTGGAAGTTTGCTGCGGGCAGGGGAAGCCTCGCGGCAGGGCATTTCATTCCCGGCCGGGCCCAGGCGGGGGTACTGTCGGTTATGGAAAACGGAAAGGACAGGAAATGCTCATACACCCTGAGGTTTTACAATCCGTCGCGGAAACAATTCGTTTCGTTTTTTCCGGAAAAAACCAGGGGGTATGGAAAGATTGCAGGCCTTGATACTCTAAAGCCATCAGACAAATTTTTCTGCGGAAATTTCGGCGAAAACGGCAGTCCTATGGTGATGCGGTATAACCGCGACTGGAGATATGACCTGAAGGAAATAACCTTCAGTGATTCAACGTACCATATCCTCAATACTGTTGATTTTACCGGGTATGCCGCAGACCATAATCCGAAGTATTATGAAGTGCTTAAACTGATCCCCGGCAGGTTCACCGGCAACCAGTGTTCGTTTATTGTGATCGGGCGAAATGCCAGGAACAAGGACTATGATGGCCGGGACTGCAGTGAGTACGAGGACCTGCCTGAATTGCCCGGTTTTATTTCCCTTTATTCTTTTGAAAGAAGATGATGAAGAGCCGCAACATATTGTTTATCCTTTTTTCGTGTTGGCTCGCAAGCCTTGCTGTTTTCACCGCCTGTAAACGCGGCACGAAGACATCCGAAGTCAAAACTGAAAATTTTATTGTACGTGATTTCAACCCTGCAACCAACTGGGATTTGAAGCAGGTGCTGAACCTTGATTATGAAGGTGCGATACAAAACGGGTTCATCATCCCTACGGTCAGGCAAACTGGGGATGGGTTTTTTGATGTGGAATTTGCGATTAAAAACATGGCTACTGCTCCTCAGAAATTCGCATACAAGATCTATTACCAGAACGAATCATACAAGTTTCCCGAACTGGATCCTTTAGATACCACAAGGCAAAGCGTGAATGCCTGGGAAAATTTTTACGGGAGCTGGGAAGATACCTTGAGCGGGTTCAGGGAAACGGAAACCATCGCCGGCGACAACGCGTTTCATAAGGTGACAAGCCAGGTGCGGATAGTGGGAAATCCCCGAAATGAAAAATTATATTTCAACGGCCCCTGGAACGACCGCTGGAAGAGGAACCCCAGGGTTGGGGAATACAGTTTCATGCTGGTGGTGACCACGCCTTCAAACCTTAGCCGGAAGCTGATACCCGATTTTATCCAGTATATCAACCGGAGGGATAAAGGCGAATTCATCAATCCCTATTTCTTTTTCCTCTACGGTTTGGGAAAGCGTTTGCCTAATACCCTGGTGAGCGTTTCTTCTTCCAGACTTAAGGTGATGGCGAGCCCCGATCCCGGGGCGGGCATCTATATTCACCCGGTCCATTTTAAAAAGGAGTTCGTTGATAAGTATGCCACCGCCTGCTGCGGGCAGGATGACAAACTCTTTCAGAAGGCCGCCTTCGGGCAGTTCATCCATTTTATAGATGCTTCGACCAAACTGAAGAACATTCCCGTTATAGAGGATGTGCTGGGCGATAATTATTCGAAGATGGATTACAACTGGAACAGCCGGTTTTACAGGAAAGAGGAACTGATCGCCTCCACTTCGCTCACGGCTCCCGAGCCCTGCCAGACGGTGGTTTCGGATGCGGTCAACCATAAGATTACCATGTTCAACCCGAAAGCCGAATTCGGGAAATGGCAGAAGCAGAATGTAGGGGTTATTACGAGGCATCCGTTTACCTATGGCAGGTGGACCGTAAAATGCAAGCTTACCGAGCTGCTGAACAAGAACAATATGTGGAACGGACTTACGAATGCGGTATGGCTGATCACCCAGGACCAGGCCGAATGGAATTTCCGCAGGGAATGTAAGAAGGGCGGGTATATGGCGAATTATTACGGCGGACAGCAGGATGTGAGGATCAAACAGGTGGGGTATTCTGAGATCGATTTCGAGATACTGAAAACCGTACCGTACTGTCCGCAGTGGCTTATGCCCCCCGCCTACAATAACGGGCTCGACAGGCAGTACGACGTGCCGGCCTGGAATGTGCCATTCCCCGAAGAGGTGCTGGCCGATGACGATAAGATCACCGTTTCCTGCACCAACTGGGATATGGCCTGCTGGGATCCTTCGAAGTTCAAGGATGGCTGCCAGACCATAGATTACCAGGGACAGACATTCTGGGCCCACCGCTGGGACAAGAATTACAGGGCTATCACAGAGAAAACTCCCGAGCCTGATGATGAACTTTTCGCTTCGCCCTATTATTATTTCCAGATCGACTGGAGGCCGACGGAGATCATCTGGAGGATTGGTCCGTCGAAAGACAAACTAAGGGTGGTGGGTTATGTGAACAGCAGCATGACCTGCATTCCCAATAATTCCATGCTGCTGATCGTGACCCAGGAATTTCATAATACCAGGTGGTGGGTGGGGTCGCAGTATATGCAGGAGAATATTCCATTCCCGGGGAAGGATATAGTGGGCGAGATTTACGAAGTTACGATTGAATGATCGCTCGCATATCACATCGCGGCTGCGCCTTACGCTTGCAACCTTACACCGCGGCTGCGCCTTACGCTCATATATACGCAACGTCGCTGCGCCTTATCGCTCGCAACCTTACACCGCGGCTGCGCCTTACGCTTGCAACCTTACACCGCGGCTGCGCCTTATCGCTCGCAACCTTACACCGCGGCTGCGCCTTACGCTTGCAACCTTACACCGCGGCTGCGCCTTCAGCGTCGCTCACATTAGCATTTCCCAGATTAGAATCTTTCACCAGGTTCGCTCCTTGAAGCCAAGGCCGCTTATGTAAGTTGCTTCGCTTTCAATACCAAGGCCACTTGTGTGAAATGCTTCGCTATGAATATTGCTATTCCCGAATAATCTTCCCTGTAAATACCTTATCGCCGCTGACGAGCTTTACAATATAAAAACCCTGCGGAAGCATGCTGATGTTCAATTCGGCTTTGGGGCTGGTGACATTTTGTTCGATGAGGCAGACTCCGCTTATGGAGCAAACAGTGATAATGCCGGAAGAAATTACAGAAGCAAATTCAATAGTTACGACACCGGAGGATGGTACCGGGTAGATCTGCAAATGCCCTGAGATGTCTTTTTCATGTATCCCGGTTACCAGGTTAGTCGTGCCTAAAATATTTCCTCCCGCTCCTGCAACAAAGGCTTTGCGCCTGTTTGGGAAAGAGACCGAATACAGATGATTCTGGGAGTAGGGATCCTCTACAGTCCACCAGATACCGCCATCTGTGGTTTTGAGAATGGTTCCCCAGTCCCCTACGGCATACCCCGTATTTTCATCGATGAATCTCACCGAATTCAAGGGAGGGAATGCATGGGGGGTCATATAGTCCCAGGTGATTCCCCCGTTTGTCGTTTTAAATATGCCTCCGTTTGAACCAACTGTATACCCGGTATTTTTGTTTAAAAACCAAATTGAGCGCAGTTCGTCAAAAGACCCTACCGGGTAAGTGAACCAGCTTGCCCCTCCGTTCAGGGTTCTGAGGACTTTTCCTCCGGCGCCTGAAACATAGCCTGTGTCGCTGTTCAGGAAGAACACCGAATGAAGTCCGCTGTTGGTGCCTGTTTGCAGGGCAGTCCAGTTCAGGCCTGCATCGGAAGTTTTCAGGACGGTTCCGTTGGCTCCAGCAGCGTAACCCGTATTGCCATCGGCAAAATAAACAGAATATAAAGTATCTGCAGTTACCGGGCTGGATGCAGTCCAGCTGGCTCCGCCGTCAGCAGACTTCAATATGGTACCATTATTACCAACTGCATATGCCTTGCCGGAATTCAGGTAATGAACCGAAAGCAGGCGGGAGGCTGTTCCTGAAATCCCCTCGATCCATGTTAGTCCGCCGTCGTTTGAATGGAGGACGGTTCCTGAATCTCCTGACGCGATCCCGTGAAGGGTATCGGGAAAGGAAATTGAGCATATTGTTTTCGTCGTGCTGCCGATGACGGTGTTCCAGCTTGCCCCTGAGTCGGATGTCTTTAAAACGGTCCCGGAACTGCCCACAATGATGCCGGAATCTGCTGCAGTGAAAACAACCGAACAAAGCGAATGAGGGATCCCCCCTGCGATTGTATCCCAATGAGTGCCGCCGTCGGTTGTTTTCATGATAATTGCCGGAATGGTTGCATCATAACCATCTGAACATACATAACCGGTGGATGATGAAGCAAAGGTGATCCCGTAAAAAATGTTATAACCCATTTGCCTGAGTTTAGTCCAGCTCGAGCCGTTGTCGGTTGATTTAAGGATTGTTCCGTTACTGCCCGCTGCATAGCCGGTGCCGGCAGATGTGAAACACAAAGAATGCAGGTCTGAAAAATCCGGATTTGCGGCACGGGACCAGGTCAGCCCGGCATCGGTTGTTCTGAAGATCGTTCCTGTTTCCCCAACTACGCAACCCAGTTGGGGCGTTGAAAAAGAAACAGATAATAAGTAGCTGGAAGTTCCCAGAGGGTCAATAATGTAATTCCAGGTTGTTCCGCCATCGGTTGTTGTCAGTATCACTCCCGCTGGTTTCGTTCCGTGATTCCAGTAGTTTTGTATATAACCACAGGCATAGCCGTGATCAGTATCTGTGAAAAAGACGGAATAAAGACCGGTGAGGGTGGCTTCAAAATATTTCGCCCAATGTACCCCTCCATCGGTTGTTTTCAGGATCAGCCCGCCTGATCCGGCAGCATAACCTGTATCAGTATTGAGAAAAAAGACGCAGTGAAGTTTCTGCGCAGTTCCGGAATTCTGCCTGGACCAGGTAGCTCCCTCATCCGCAGATTTAAGAATTGTTCCTGCACTACCTACGGTATAAAGCGTGTGATTGCCGGCATTGCAGACAGCATTCAGATTAGTCCCGGGGATTTGGGGGTTGAGCCAGCACCAGTTCTGGGCGTTCAGTGCGGGAAATAATAAAAGTGCCAGTAAAAAAACAGATATGCTTTTCATGGCTGGAGTATTTGGTATATGCAAATATAAAGATCAGTTCGGTATCCCAATAAGATTCACCAGGTGGGGTTCGTAAATGATCATCAGAACCATATCGGGTTTAACATCATCCACAATATTTTCATTGGTCCCGTAAAACCCGGTATCATATATATAGACTGTTTTGTTTGTCCCCTCATCAAAAAACGGCATGATGGAATAAACGAAGGAATCGGATATGACCATGAGCCTTGGCTTGCTGGCATCGCCCGTATACCTTACATATTCACCGGGGAATACCGAATTGGGATGCTTGGGGTAGTTGTGCAGTTTCCCGGTTTTGGTGACTGAGTTTTTGACGTTGATCACCACATCCTCGTCGGAAATATAGTTGGTAAGGTTCATGACCTCGACCAGGTTTTTTCCTTTGATCACGGGGTAACTCATGGTAAAATCCGATTCAGCCAGGGGTTTCATGGAAGGAAAATCCCTGCTCATCCGTTTCATCACTTCGATGTAGCCGAAGTAAGCGCCCCAGGAATTCCAGTGGGTGTCGGTTTTATAATACAACGGTTTGCCTCTTTTTTTTGCTTCCAGCAGGGGCTGTTTAAGGTCGATATAAGGGATGGTGGTATCCTGTTTCATTTTCGCCATGATCTTATCGGTGACGGTACCTGTGGGGCAGCGGTAAAACCGTGAAGGCAGGAATTCGGGGTACAACTCCTGTTTTGCAGGGGGCGAAATGAAATAGAATTTTATTCCTTTTTTCCTGAAGAATTCAGCGCGCTTGTGCATTTCGCCCACCACCGCTGCAACCTGAACGCTGTCGATCATGAAATCACCCTGGTAGAGCGGCCTTTCAAGTTCAAAGAACAGCCAGTTGTTTTTTCCTATATTGACTTTATTCGGATAGGGCGATTTGTGCAATATCCTGTAATTTATGATGCCTGCATTGAAATCGTTAAGGTTTAAGCGGTATGGGAAATGGTCGTTGTAGTAATCCTCGAAAGCCCTGGGGTAAGGATCGGCGCGGTTTATATCCCAGAAAGGTTTGCGGGCCAGGTAACGGTTCTCGTAAATGCTGATCTCTGGGGGTGTATAATAATGGAAGATGTTGTTCATGAAAACGAAGGTCATCAGCGCAAAAAACACTAAGGAGAGCAGAATGGCATATATGTGGCGGGTGCGTTTCATCTCAGAACTGGAAATAAATGAATGAATTGTTTGTACCCGCAAGAATGAACAGGGTGGAGACCGCCATGATGAAAAGTATCATCAGGATCACCGAGATCTCGAAGAAATGAACGCTCAGGCCCCTTATTGCTTTTGCCTGCAGATCGCGGGCCCTCACTGAGAGTCCCAGGGCTTGTTCAAACAAGGAAGTTGAACCTGCAACGGCGACCGCGAAAGCAGCAATAAACCCGGGATTGATGAACTCCATGAAAATATCCCAATTTGCAGGGGAAGCGTGTATGCCGAACATGATCCCTATGTAATGCAGGGCATAGTCCAGGTTCGCCGACCTGAAAACGACCCAGGAAATACTGATGAACAACAGCAGGTATGCATGCTGTACCAGTTTGATCCTGTGTTTCAAAAATTTTCTCAGCCCGAGCTGTTCAAACACCAGAAAAAGTCCGTGCAGCATGCCCCATACGATGAAGCCCCAGGCAGCCCCGTGCCAGAAGCCGCAAACGGTAAAGGTTACAGCGGTAGCAATGATATAAATGATGTAGTCGGCCCGTATCCCCATGTACTTGTATTCTTTGAGTTTGCGGGAGGTGGAGTAGGCCAGGGGCAGGTAGAGGTAGTCGCGGAGCCAGTTCGACAACGACATATGCCAGCGCTGCCAGAACTCTTTCACGTTCTTTGAACGGTACGGGAAATTGAAATTCTCGATAAAGTTAAATCCGAACATCCGGCCAATGCCTATAGCCATATCGGTATACCCCGAAAAATCATAATAGATCTGGAGGGTGTAAGCAAGGGCGCCAAGCCAGGCAACAGCCATGCCGAGGTTGGCCGGGGGCCTGTGGAAGATCTCATCCACGGCAATCCCCAGGGTATTGGCGATAAGCACTTTCTTGCCCAGCCCGAGTGCAAAGCGTTTGATCCCTGAAGCCATCAGCTCAAAGCTGTATTCCCTCGATCTCAGCTGGGGTTCGAGGTTTCGGTACCTGTCGATAGGCCCGGCTATGACCTGGGGAAAAATTGAAATGAACAGGGCCAGGTCGATATAGTTTTTCTGTACCGGGCATTCGTTGCGGTGAACGCTCATCAGGTAGGTGATGGCCTTGAACGAATAAAAGGATATCCCGAGGGGCAGTATGAAATGCGCTACCGTCAGCGGTTTGATCCCGAACACCGAAGTGAGCACATTCAGGGTTTCGGTGAAGAAGCCTGTATATTTGAATAAAATGAGAGGGAAGAGGTTCAGCACAATTCCCGTTGCCAGGATGATCTTCCGTTTACGCTTATCTGTGGTCTTGCCAAGCAAAATACCGGCAGTGTAATTTATAAGGGTCGACAGTACCAGCAGGAAGGAATATGAAACCCCTCCCCAGGCAAAAAAGATAAAACTTGAAAGAAGGAGGATAAGGTTTTTATACCGTTCATTCGTTAGGTAATAAACGAGCAGGCTCAGGGGCAGGAAGAGGTAAATGAATATGAGCGAATTAAAGAGCATCTGTCGTTTTTTTATTCTTTACAGGTGAATGATATTTTTAATGTTGGCCTCGCTTACTTCGAGTATGACAATATCCGGTTTTTCTTTTTGGATGATTTCCCAGTTGAGGTCATACATCCAGGCATCGAAAATATACACTGTTTTTCTAAAATTCTGGTTAAGGAAAGGCATCATGGGTTCTATCTGCGGATCGCGGATTACCAGGGCTTCAGGCAGGCTGCCGTCGGGCACAACGCTCACTTTCTCAAATTCAGCGGGAAGGTCGAACCAGGGGGGCGGGGCATAGCCTGCTTTCTTCCCTTGCTGGGCATTGGCGTTTTTTATCACTGGCCGGTACCTTGTTTCCCTCACTTCTTTTTGTATACCCAGTTGGAAGGCGAGCATCCCTCCCGGAGTTGTATACTGTTCAAACGAAACATCCTTTGCTTCCAATGGTTTGATGGCAGGGAAATCCTTTCGGATCCTTGAAATTATTTGTGAATAGGCTTCATAAGCGCCATTGGAATTCCATGATTTATCGGTATGCGTATATAAATTTCCTTTTGGCTTTGCCTTGACAAGAGCGGGGTTCAGGTCGATAAAGGGAATAAGGGTATCTTGTTTCAGCAAAGCCATAAGCTTCTGTGTTTGGGTTGTATCCTTGTAATGATAATAATATGAAGGAAGGAATTCGGGGTAGATCACCGCTTTCATGGGAACTATGAATACGTAAAATCTGAAACCCTGGGCCCTGTAGAAGATCACGCGGTTGCGAATGGTCTGGTGGATGAGTTCCAGGTTCTCGTCCGACAGCATTTTAGTGCCTTCAAACACAGGCCGTTCTTCGGCAGGGTAGAGCCAGCCGTTTTCGCCTATGTCGACAAGGCTTTTTAATGGGGCTTTCTTAAAAGCAGGTACGCCGACCTTTGCCGACCACCAGGCAAGGAGTTTCTCCCTGAAAGGAAAATGATCGTAATAGAATGCACTGAATTTTTCGGGGAAAGGATCAAGCCGGTTTACGTTGATAACAGGGCGTGACGCGGTATTCCTGATATCTTCGGAAGTAATTTTAGGCTTGGGGCTTCCTATTATATTGCCCAGGATGAACGGGAGCAGCAGCCAGACCATAAATGAAACGGCAAACAGCATGGGGTATATTTTCCTGTTTTGTTTCATCAGAACCTGAAATAGTTTAGGGAGACAGAAGGTTGTGAAAGCACCGTCATTCCTGAATAAACGAGAACCAGTACCACCAGCAGCAGGGTAATGATCGTATATGCATGGAATGCAGGTTTTTTTGCATTGCCGCCTTCAGAGAGGCCCGTTATTTTTCGCCTGGCCAGGTCAAAGATCTTTGTACAGCCTGCAATTGCGAGGATAAAACTGAGCAGGTATTCCCTGTTGAAATAACCAAGGACCCTGCCGGTTTCAAATCTGGCGCCTTCAATTCCGAAAAGTACCTTATAATAGTGTATTGAAGTATGAAGGTCGGGCAGGCGAAAAACCACCCAGGCCATCAGGACAAAAAACAGGGTGTAGATTTTTGCAACCACGGCAGGGCTTTTTTCAAGCGCTAATCCGAACCTGGTCTTTTCAAGGAGAAAAAGCAATCCGAAGACCAGTCCGAAAACGATAAAGTTCCAGCCGGCCCCGTACCAGGATCCCCAAAGTAAAAAGATCAGGAGGATTACAAAACCTGAGCGGGGGCTTTGTTTTGGTGAAGCAGGGAACTCCCCAAGCGGCCTCCGGGAAGAAGTTGTCAGCGGCAGGAAGATGTAATCGAGAAGCCATGTATTGAGGGTGATATTCCACCTCTCCCAAAAACCGCTTACAGAGCGCGCGGTAAACGGGAAGTTGAAATTCTCGGAGAAACGGAACCCGAACATCCGGCCCAGGCCGATCGCCATATCGGCATAACCCGAAAATTCATAATAGAACTGCAATACGAAGCTTATAAGCCCCAGCCAGGCAAGGGGAGAATTCAATGCGGGCATTGCAGTGCCGAAGACCTGGTTTGCAACGGAAGCAAGAGGCGCTGAAATGATTATTTTTTTTGCAAGTCCGAGCGCAAAGCGTCGTACGCCCGAAGCAAACAGTTCCAGGCCGGGAAACGGTCCTGCAAGCTGGGGTTCCATATCCTTATACCTTTCAATGGGGCCTGCAAGGAGGGTTGGGAAGAACCCGATGTACAGCCCCAGTTCAACGACGTTTCGCTGAGCCGGCGCTTGTTGCCTGTAAACCGTTACGAGATAGGATATTCCTCTTAAAGTGAAAAACGAAATACCCAGGGGCAGTATGATATGGCTTACATGAACAGGGTTCAGTTTGAATACCAATATAAGGATATTGAAGTTTGTCTCAAAAAAGGAAGTGTATTTAAAGGAGAGCAGCGCAAGAACATTCACCAGCAGGCCCATGATGAGCCAGGAAGAACGTGTTTTTGGGGAAGGAGACGCACCCAGAAGTATCCCGAAAAGATAGTTGGAGAGGATGATGGCAATGAGGATTGTAACGTATGATACTCCTCCCCAGGCGCAGAACACCAGGCTTGCAACCAGCAACAAGGGCTTTCTCAGACCGGGCAGGATCAGCAGGAAGCCAGGCAGGGTAAACGGCAGGAATAAAAAAAGAAAAACGAGGGAAGTAAAAAACATGTCTGCGTTTTGTGAAAGCAAAATTAGTATTTTTATAAAAAATTTAAGCTAAAAGTATGCAAAGGAAGATTTTAGTTTTGGGCGCCGGCATGGTTGGAGGCGCAATGGCTCTTGACCTTGCAAAGGATGAACGGTTTGAGGTCACCGTTGTGGATTATAACGCAGATGCGCTGGCGAAAGTCGCTGCTGCGGGAAAATTAAAGGTTTTGCACCGTGACCTGAAGGATCCCGCCGGTGTTCGTGAGCTGGCCGGGGATTTCGACATGGTTGTGAATGCGGTTCCCGGTTTTATGGGATTTCAAACGTTCAAAGCCGTGATACAGGCGGGCAAAGATATCGTGGACATTTCATTTTTTATTGAAGATCCGTTCACCCTGGATGAAATGGCCCGCGAGCAGAATGTGACCGCCGTCATGGACTGCGGCGTGGCTCCGGGCATGTGCAATGTGCTGATAGGCGATGCGCACCACCTGCTTGACACCACCGAGAATGTGGTGTATTATGTAGGCGGATTGCCTGAGCTGAGGGAATGGCCTTATGAATACAAGGCTGTATTTTCGCCTGTGGATGTGCTCGAGGAATATACCCGTCCCGCGAGGTTTATTGTAGGTGGCACGACCGTTGTCAAGCCTGCTCTCAGTGATCCCGAGCTGATGAATTTCCCGGGCGTAGGTACGCTTGAAGCATTCAATACCGACGGACTGCGTTCGCTGGTGCGTACTATCAAGGCATCCAATATGCTTGAGAAGACCCTGCGCTACCCGGGGCATATTGAAAAAATGAGGATACTCCGCGAAACAGGTTTCTTTTCCAAGGAAGAAGTTTCGGTTGGCGGAGTAAAAGTCCGTCCGATCGACCTTACGTCCAGCCTGCTTTTCCCCAAATGGAAGTTCACCGAAGAGGATGTGGATATCACCGTGATGAAGGTTGTTGTTGAAGGGCTCAAAAACGGGAAACGCACCCGTTTCACCTGGGACCTGTTTGACCGCAAGGATGAAAAATCGGGTATCCATTCCATGGCCCGCTGTACGGGTTATGCCGCTACTGTGGCTTTGCGAATGATTGCCGACGGTGTTTTTACCGATAAAGGCGTGATCGTTCCCGAGTACTTCGGAGCCCAGTCAAAATGCGTAGATTATTTACTCAAAGGCCTGCGCGAGAGGGGAGTGGTGTATAAGGAAAAGGTGGAGGAGTTTTAATTCGGAAATTGTAAGAGCGAAGATAATTGACTTGAAAAAATCATTAAATGAATGTTCTGAAAAAATATCCTTACGAATTTCTTTTTTTTCTGGCTCTGCTCTTTTTCGTTCTGATTAAATTAAATGATCTGCTTTTACCCTTCTGGTGGGATGAACTGGGTTGCTATGCACCCGGGGCATTTACCATGGCAGATACAAAGCATATCGGCATTCTGCCTTCCTGCCTTGCACCCAATTGGTCATGGGGACATCCCCTGCTGTTCTATTTCTGTAATGCAGTGGTGTTTAATATCTTCGGCGAGACCTATATTGTGGGACATTCTTTCGCCATGATCATCGCAATTATCACTTTAGTCGTCTTTTTCCTCTTCGCCCAGCGGGTGTTTAACGCAAAGACCGCCTTCTTCTCAGCCATTCTGCTGATGCTCCATCCAAACTTTTATACATGCTCGGTCATGACCACACCCGAAATGATGCTTGCTCTTTTTACAATTATAGCTGTATGGGGTATAGTGAGCGACCGATGGTGGTTATATGCAATTGGAGGTTCACTGGCAATGCTGACGAAGGAATCGGGTATCGTGATCCCCGGGTTTGCGTTACTGATCGTCTTTATTGATGCCATCAGGCTTCGTGATTATTTTTCCGTTTCAAGGTTCAGGGTATTTCTCCTCTCCATTGTACCCCTTTTGGTTTTCATGTTGTTCCTGGTCATCCAGAAGATACAGAACGGATGGTTCCTGCAACCCGAACACATAGGTAATATGAACTTTGGCTGGGACTACACAGTCCCCCTGGGAAAACGCATCCTGGCAGAGATGTTCTTCAACTTTGGAAAATGGCTCACCGGCGGTACTTTTCTTGCCGGATTGCTTCTTGGTTTTTTCAGGAAACCTCTGAACATTCAGTTGAATGCCAGGGCTCTGTGGATCTTTGCCGGTCTCTGCTTTTTCATTTTCCTGTTTTCGGATGTCAATATCTATGTAACCAGGTATATACTATATTCAGCACCGTTTGTTGTTCTCGGTGGCGTGCACACCTTTTTCACCGTAATTGACCGGATATTTCCAAGGTTCAAAGCCGTCGGCCTGGTTCTGCTTGCGGTTTTATCGGGATTCACAATTTGGATTGGGTATACCGGTATGTATAAGCTCCCAAACGGAGAAATGTTTTACAGGATTCCTCTGAATGTGGTTCAGGATGCCGTATCCTGGACCGAACATCAACCCTGGAGAAATGACACGATAGAAACGAATTTTCCGCTTACCGGCGCCCTGGGGGATAAACGCAACGGTTTTCTGACCGGGGAGAAGGTCCCCATTTCAGTGAATTTTGAGAAGAAAACCAGGTATGGATTGTTTTTTTATTTTTGGGGCCCGGAGAACATTCCGAATTATAAAAATTACAAATTCACTATTTTGAAAAGCTGGTCGGATCGTCAGATCAATGTAGCATGGGTTGAATACCAGCATGATTCAACGGACGGAGTGAAACCTTAAATTCAGAACTTTCCTGTCTTTTTGAAGTACATTCAATTGAATACAATGAATCAGCCGCAGATAAATATTGTAGTTCCTTTATACAATGAAGAACTGGTTTTCGATGAATTGGTAAACAGGCTTCAAAAACTGATGGATAACACCCGGCTGAGTATAGAGGTTATTCTTGTGGATGACGGGAGTAAGGATAACACGGCCGGTAAAATGAGAGAATTATCATTGAAAAATGAGAAATTCCAGTCTGTTATTTTATCCAGGAATTTTGGACATCAATCAGCATTAAGTGCAGGTCTCAACTTTGTAAATGCGAGTGAAGCTGTCCTGATCATTGATGGAGATTTACAGGATCCGCCAGAGCTATTGGATGAGTTCTATGCACAATTGAAAAAGGGGTATGATGTTGTTTATGCAATCAGAAAAAACAGAAAAGAGTCATACATTAAAAAATTAGCGTATAAATGGTTTTATAAGTTTTTAAAGAAGATCTCATACATTGAAATACCTTTAGATTCCGGGGATTTTTCCCTGATAAGCTTAAGAATTGTCAGACAGCTTAATCAGATGCCTGAGGAAAGCAGATTCTTAAGGGGAATGAGAAGTTGGATAGGATATTCTCAGATAGGCCTCGAATATGAACGGGAAAGAAGAGGTGCCGGTGAGAGTAAATATACGAAAAAGAAGCTTTTAAAACTTGCGTTTAACGGTATTTTCAACTTCAGTGAATATCCTATAAAAGTCATTACTAAACTGGGACTGTTCACAATCATAACATCGATAATATATTTTATCTATGTCGTAATTAAAAAAATATTTTTCGGTGATGTACCCCAGGGATTCACTGCTTTATTATTTATGATTATTTTCTTTGGTGGCATCCAGCTTTTTGCAATAGGCCTTATTGGGGAATATGTACTAAGGATTTTTTTCCAGGTTAAAAAGCGGCCTCTTTATATTTTAAAAGAAAGGGTTGTAAATAAAGAGATACTGGATAGTTAATTCAGGGTATTTCTAAAATCTCAAAGGAAAGAAAAGTTCACATTTATCCCCGACGTCAGAACTCGTCGGTATCAATCACCGCCTTTTTCTTCTTTTTCTTCACTTCTTTATGTGAATTCGGGGAAGCGATGGCATTTTCCTCATCCCCGCAGTCAAATTCCACTTCGAGACCTTTCTTCGGATGTTCGAAATCTTTTTCTTTGACTATATGAAGGCTGGGGTCGGCATACACCTGTTGCATATATAAGGCCCATACCGGCAACGCTGTGTTGGCTCCCTGTCCAAGTGCAAGGGTGCGGAAATGCGCTGAACGGTCTTCGCATCCAACCCATACCCCGCTGACGAGGTCGGGGGTGATGCCCATGAACCAGCCGTCGCTCTGGTTCTGGGTTGTTCCTGTTTTCCCGGCGATAGGATTGTCAAAGCCGTACTTGTATTTCAGCCTGATCCCGGTACCGTAATTCACCACGCCCTGCATCAGCTGAAGCATAAGGAATGCTGTTTCCTCGCTTATGGCTTCCTGTTTTTTAGGCTTGAATTCCTGGATGAGGTTGCCGTCCTTATCTTCGATGCGGGTAATGAAAATGGGCTCGGTGAATACCCCTTTATTGGCAAAGACGCTCATAGCGCCAACCATTTCGTAGAGGGAAATATCACAGGAGCCGAGTGCGATTGAATACACTGCCGGGATGCTGCTGGTGACGCCCATTTTATGGGCCATGGCAACCACTGCCGCGGGTGAGTATTTTCGGATCAGCTGTCCGGATATCCAGTTGTTGGAATTGGCCAGAGCCCATTTGAGCGTAACCTGCTCGCCTCTTCTCTCTTCGCTGGTATTTTCGGGCGCCCAAACGGTGCCGTTGTCGAGTTCGATCACGGGCTGAACATTCGGGTAACGGGCACAGGGCGATTCGCCTTCCTGCATAGCCAGGGTATACAGGAATGGTTTGAAAGTGGATCCGACCTGGCGTTTGGCGAATTTCACATGGTCGTACTGGAAATGGAGATAATCTATACCCCCTACATATGCTTTTACAAAGCCGGTATGCGGGTCCATCGACATCAGCCCGGCCTGGAGGAAGAATTTATAATACCTGATCGAGTCAAAGGGGGTCATGATGGTGTCCCTTTCCCCCCTCCAGCTGAAGACCTTCATCCTCGTCTTAACCTTGAATTCATTGATGATATCGGCTTCCTTGTAACCTGCCGTTTTCATGCTTGCATAGCGGTCGGTACGCCGCATGGCCGAAATAAGGAGGTTATTGATCTCCTTGCGTTCATCGGTCTTCTCAAATACGAACGGAGCCGAAGGGATGCCTTTCCAGTGGGCAAAGAAAGCAGGCTGGAGTTCTTTTCCTATGTATGCGGCAACGGCTTTCTCGGCATATTCCTGCATCTTGTAATTGATGGTTGTATGTACCCTGAGCCCGTCACGATAAAGGCTGAATTCAGTGCCGTCTTCTTTTTTATGGGTATTGCACCATTCGGTAAGATAGCCGCGGAGATATTCCCTGAAATACGTAGCCAGCCCGGTGGTATGGTCCTGGATGCGGTAGTTTTCCATATCGAGGGGCACGGCACGCAGCGAGTCGTACTCGGTTTTACTGATATAATCGTACCTCTGCATCTGGTAAAGCACGGTATTGCGGCGTTCGATAGCCCTTGCGGGGTTCCTTACAGGGCTGAAATATGTCGGGGCTTTAAGGATCCCTATAAGCAATGCAGCTTCTTCGGGGTTCAGCTGATCAGGCTCCTTGTTGAAATACGTCTTGGCAGCCGATTTGATGCCGAAACTCTGGGATCCGAAATCCACCGTATTAAGATACATGGCAAGGATCTCTTCCTTGGAATAATTACGTTCGAGTTTAATGGCGGTGATCCATTCCTTGAATTTAATCATCACCGTTTCGCCGAAAGTGCGGTTTGGCTTGCGTGGGAACAGGTTCTTTGCAAGTTGCTGGGTGATGGTGCTTCCCCCGCCTTTGGATGTTCCTGTAGCCATTCCCCAGAATACCCTGAAAATCGCCCTGAAGTCGATGCCGGAATGTTCATAAAAGCGTGCATCTTCGGTGGCGATCAGTGCATTGATCACATTTGGGGAAAGCTCCTGGAAATGGGTGTTGGTGCGGTTTTCAAAATAGTATTTGCCGAGCAGTTTGCCGTCTTCGCTCAGGATCTCCGTAGCCAGGCTGCTTTTCGGGTTTTCAAGGTCGGTGAAGGTGGGCATGCTGCCGAAAACACCGAGGGCAACACCCACGAAAAACAGGACAATAAGGATGATGCCGGCGATGTATGAGATCCAGAAGTACTTGATAAATCTCTTAGGATCCAATTGTTTTGGCTTTATCTCTTTGTTTTTTAAAATAGGAATATGATCTATACCGTTCATTGTTCGATTTCCAGTCCGACATCCCTGATCCCGTTCAGTTCGCTGGTCCGCATCGCCTGTTCGAAGCTGAATGAATAATTTCCTTTCTGCTTGAACCTGACCCCTTTCTGGAAAAGAAAGCGGTTGTATTTTATGCTGCCTGAACCTGTGCCAAGCCAGCGGCCATCATAATCGGCAAGCTGGCATTCGACGGTGTCACGGGCAATGCGGCCATCGGGGAAACGGGTGTCAAGGAACATGAATATATTGGCAAACGGATAATTCACATCATTCCGTATATGGATATAGAGTGAAAACTGTTTTGAGGTATCGGGGATGTTGACTGAAAAGCTCACTTTATCTTTCGTTTCCCATTTTCCGTCGGGGATGCGGTGAGTTTCGCGGTAAAACCGGTTCGTATTGCATGAAAGCAGGACCAGGATGATCGAAGGGATTAACACTGAAGCCAGAATGGTACGACGCATATGAGGGGCCGGTATTATAAGTGATCGAAACGGGTCAGGTCGTCCTGTCCTCCAAGACCGTTGTCAAACTCACGCTTTTGTTCGGTAATATTAGCGAAATCTTCGAGTTTATCGGGTATGCGCCCGGCTTTATTCTCTTCAATAATGTGCAATACATTGTCCAGGGTGATGGCGAGCAGGTTTTGCTGATCGCTAACATAGGAGTACCACATGGTTCTTCCGAAGATATCTGATTTCTGGTGGATGGCATCCCCGTTTTTGGTTTTCAGGCGGACTTCGGTATTGGGGAAATCCTTGATTGCATCCAGGTAGGTGTCGTATTCGTAATTCAGGCAGCATTTTAATTTACCGCACTGGCCTGCAAGTTTCTGGGGGTTGAGGGAGAGCTGTTGTACCCTGGCGGTATTGGTTGAAACGGAGCAGAATTCGCTGAGCCAGGTGGAGCAGCAGAGTTCTCTTCCGCAGGTCCCGAGACCGCCGAGGCGGCTTGCTTCCTGCCTTGCGCCAATCTGCCGCATTTCTATCCTTACGTGGAATTCCTCGGCAAGCACTTTAATAAGTTCGCGGAAATCGACCCGGTCATCCGCAGTGTAATAGAAAATAGCTTTGGTATTATCGCCCTGGTATTCCACGTCGTTGATCTTCATCTGGAGGTTGAGACCGTCGGCAATCTCCCTCGACCGGAACATGGTGGATGATTCGGTTTCCACCGCCGACACCCATTTTTCTATGTCTGCAAGGCGGGCCCTTCGGTATACTTTGCGGATGTCAGGTGAATTGGGGTTAATGCCTTTGAGCTTCAGTTGAAAGCGGATCAGTTCGCCCGAGATGGAAACGATCCCGATATCATGGCCGGGGGAGGCTTCCACTGCGACGATGTCGCCTGTTTCTACTTCCATATCGGCAGGAACATGGAAAAAATCCTTGCGGCTGTTCTTGAACCTTACTTCTACGATATCCACAGGTACCTGTCCGGGAGGAAGAGGGATGGATTTGATCCAGTCGTAAGTGTCGAACTTGCTGCAGCGGTGCTGGTATACCCCGTTGTTTTTCTGGTGAGGGGCAGGCGCTGCGCAGCATCCGCGTGTGAGGAAAGGGTTTTTGGAAGAGTCATAGGTGGATCCGCGGATTTCCAGTTCCGGTTCGTTACCCGGCAGGGAATCTGACGGCTGCTGCCCCTCCGCATCGCGGAACACAGGACGGTATTCCTCCTGGGGCCCTGCATCTTCAGACTGCAGTGCATCGTCGGGTTCCGGGTTCTCTTCTTCCGGGTATATCTGGTCGAACGTTTCTTCCATTGCCTTTAATCACTCCGGTAAATTCCCCGCCCTTCCGGCGCGGAACCCGGGTCCAGGGCCATGCCCTGGGGTTAATACCAGTTTAATTCCACTACAAAGGTACGAAATTCGGTTTAAAAAGACGTACTATTTTGAGGGAGAGGTCGAGGAAGAGGGCGGGGGCATATGCATTGCGCTCCACGTGGTATATAGCGGTATTTATAAGGTCGTGGAACGAAGCCAGGCCTGCTGAGTTGATGATGGGGGCGAACTTTTCGAGGAAAGCGGCTTCTTCGGGATCGTCCCTGAACCTGCTGTCCTGTTTGTAAGCGACGGCCGGACAAAGTTCAAGGATATGGAGGCCGTAATGCAGAAATGCTTTTTGTTTTTCCCTTCCCGATTTTGTTATCTCGGCCGAAAAACTGATCAGTTCGGGAACCTTCGCCTGCCAGCAGTTGCGCATCCAGTCTGTAAAGGTGGCGAGAAACTGGTTTTCCCTGGCTTCCACATCGGTTTTAACAATATGTTTATCGGGAGGTATCCTCACCATGAGGCACCTTGACCTGATGGTGCTGATGATCTGATCAGGGTCTTCGGTGATGAGCAGGAACAGGGTCTTTTCGGGAGGTTCCTCGAGTATCTTCAGGATCTTGGGGGCGGCTGCATGGTAAAGCTTCTCCACCATCCAGATGATCATGACCTTGTATTCCGATTCGTAGGATTTATAACCCAGGGTCGTGATGATCTCATTACAGTCATCCACATTGATGATTCCCTGTTTATTTTCAATGCCTATGAAATCGTACCAGTCCTGGAGGTTGACCGGGAACGGCTTTTGCAGGAAAAACTTCCTCCAGTCCTCGGCGAACAGCTTGCTCTGCGGCTTTTTGGTGACTTTACGGGTAGTGGCAACAGGATAAATGAAGTGAAGGTCGGGATGGATGAGTTTCTGGTACTTCACGCAGGACGGGCATGTGCCGCAGGAGTCGGGAGCGGGGAACAGGGAACGGGGAGCGGGGAACGGAGAGTCGTTAGCCGGAGCTTCCTGTTTCCTGTTTCCTGTTTCTTGTTTCCTGTTTATGCAGTTGATGTACTGCGCATACGCGATGGCCAGCGCTAATTTGGCGGAGCTTTCGGGGCCATAGAACAGTTGTGCATGGCTCACCCTTTGCCCGGTGACCGTGCGTATGAGTTTATCTTTTATCTCCTGCTGGCCCGGAATTTCGCTGAAACGCATATGAATTTTGTTTTCTCCGGGTACTTACTCCAGCCCTGCAGTCTGAAACCAGGTCAGGCGGTCCGGGGTAAATCCCATTGATTTTATTCTGAGGCAAAAATAAGCAAATTCGACTCGCCTTAATTCTCCTCCTTGTGATATATTCCGAAAGGGATAACAAGTCCGAATGTGATCCGCCTTC
>CAILVF010000006.1 GCA_903837605.1 uncultured Bacteroidales bacterium
CCGAGAGCCGAAACATAAAAATCGTCGGTTGTGCTTTTCGAGATAACAGTACGAACCACCTGTACACTTCCAAGGTTATATTTGTATTGAGTCCCGACTGCATCATCAAAATTGACCAGGGTATATGGCTTTGTTTTATCACCGCTTGAATAAAAATAATCAGAAAAGCCGGTTGTTGTCATGCTGCCGGAAACAGCAAGAGAATTAGATCCGTAGGTAGCGGTGACAACCACATCGCTTCCCGAAACCTGTGATACGATCAGGTTCCCGTTGCCGGAGGTCCAGGTCGTCCCAACAGTGGCAAGAGCGCTGGCTGTTGGTGTGTTTGTGTCATCAGATTTCTTTTTACAACTGCTGCCGATAACTGCCGTGATCAACAACATCAGGATCAGAATTTTTTTCATACTTAAAATGTTTTTATTTACCAGGTTTATTTTTCGCCCTTCCCTGAGCCAAGACAATATTAATAAGAGATCCCCGATTTTCCAAATTTTTTTAATGAAAATGTTAAGTTTTTAACAAGCCCTCTGTTATTCTGATCAATTGATTGTGTCACACGGTCAATTTTCCGGCTTGTTATTTAGCCTCTTTCTCTGACGAACACTATAACTTCAGGGTAACGAGGTCTTTTGTGAGGGAGGAGCCGCTAAGAGTGCAGGGTATCTGCTCTTTCAGCTTCAATCCGAGAGAGCTTGCCCGTACGTTCCGGATTATAAAATCCGATAATTCTTTCAGGCTGGCCCTTGCTTTCGTTTCTTTCAGCTTTTCCAGTAAAGCCATCGTGAACAACCCGTGCCCGGCCTGGTGGTCAGACCAGGTTTTCTGCCCTGGGCTGCCGGCTGCCATGAAAAAGACATTGGCCGGCACATTAGGGTAACGCAGGGTTATCCTGGGAAATTTGCTTTTGTCGGGCCTGGGTTTAAGGGCGTCAAACTGAAAAGAAGTTTCAAGCAGTATACTTATGCGTTTTGACGGGTCTTCCTGCAGCATCTTGAAAAGATCGCTGATACGGATAATGAACTTTGGGTCGTCATTTTCAATATCTACAGGCAAAATGTACGGTTCAAGCGTTTTTTCATCGATCAGTCCGTATCCTGCATAATAAAAAATGAGGTCGGCATTGCCGTTTACCCCCCTTGAAAAGGAGGCGAGCCTGATCAGTTCCCTGCGCATTTCGAATGATTTGGCATTTAGTATCATTTGAACATTCGCGGCCGGTATTCCCATCGTATGAATGGCATATTCCCTGAACACCCTTGCATCACGGTCATGGAAATCTGCTGAATCTGTAAAACAGCGGGCCATCTGCATGGGGCTGTATGCGTCATTGGCTATGATAAGCACATATGTATTTTTTCTGTCGGACTGGAGTTCTGGGATATCCCTGTCGGCATCACATAAAGGCTCGAATTCGGCCGACTTCCCGGAACGGGGACCGGACTTCCCGGTCGTATGCAGATTCAAGAATCTTGTAAGGGTATCGCATATAATCCTGGATGCATTGGCATAAACTTTATCATCGGCAAGTTGAGTAGTGGTTCCTCCACCTTTTATCCTCTTAAGTTCGTTGGTATAAAGAAGGACCCCGGTCTTTTTTGCATAAACTTTCAGACTGGCATCCAGGGCCCCAAAGAAAAAGTAGGGGGTTTCGCCATTATAATAGGAGTTGCATTTAATCCTGATAATGAGGTCGGCATTATTACTGTCGGTCACAGGATGAAAACTATTTTCGCTGAGATGCCTGCTTACTTTCGGTTGAATAACAGGGGGTACTGCGCCTCTCGACCAGTGAAACTCAGAACTTGCGATATAAATAGTAACCTGGGCCCGGGCATTGTCAAATGATAATCCAAGAATCACAGTCATCACGATTATTGCGGTTTTCATCACTTTGCTGATCGCAACAATCCCTGATTTCATTTGTTTGCCCGAACTTGCTTCACAATTCATCACGTCCTTTCAGTCTGAAACGATAAATAATCTTTAATTAAAGGGATTTCAGAAGCCATGATCCCGTACCTGAGCAGATGAGGGACATCCTCATCAAAAGCATCCATGAATGCCGGCTCGCTGAATTCCCTGCCGGCCAGGCATTTGATATATAAGTCCAGGGCTTGCTTCCTCTCCCCCCGGCATAAATAGACATGCCCGGCGTTCATGAAATCATAAGCTGATAATTTGCCTGTACTGGCAAGTAGTTCGCGGTAACCCGATTCGGCCTGGCTGAGTTTTCCGCTCACAAAATCGCAATATGCCGCAGGTCTCAGAAATTTGAGGTTGCCAGGTGAATAAAATAGGAGTTGGGCGTAAATATGAGATGCCTTTTCGTAATCTTTCAGATTCAGGTAACATTGGGCCAGCTGTGTTTGCAGGGACTGGTCATCCGGCTGAACCTCCAGGGCTTCTTTGAAATATTCCAGGGCGCTTTGAAAATCTTTAAGGCGGATATAGCACCAACCCAGTTTCTTTAATATCCAGAGGCGGTCTGTGTCAAAGAGTTCTGCCTTCCTGTAGAATTCAACAGCTTTCTTAAACCGTCCAAGTTTCTGATAGCTGTAAGCGATTTTTTCGTAGAACTCTCCTGAGGGCGACCCTTTGCCTGACAGGTACTCATACAGATCAATCGCCTCGTAATAATGGCCTTTTTCAAAATAGAATTCCGCCAGCTTTAAAGTAAAGCTTTCCTGTTCAAAGAATGTCCTGTAGAAAAAAAGACCGTCAAATGAGATTTTCCTTCTGAAAATATCTTCAAATTCTCCGCGGCCCGGATATATTTTGAAGAAGCGGTAAAGATCCTGAATGTACTGGATAATGATTGCATTTTCACTTAGCGACTGGTCAAGCATCTGCTCTTCAGAGGCCATTTCCTTCATCTGCGCGAGCTCAGCCTCGAAGTTGGTAACAATAAGGTTTCTCTGTTGTTCGGGGATTGCCTGGAAATTCAGGACAAAGGAGTACTTGTCGGAATTGCAGATGTAGAATGCGTGTTCAAGGCTGTCGTAAAGCCTTCGGTTAAGATCATCATTACCGGGAAAGAGTAAACCCGATTCCGGGTTCTGCCTGTAAAACGGCATGAACCAGTTACACATACGGGTGAAAAAATCAAAGCGCTTGAGCATCTGGAAGGTGCTCATGAAAACATCCCCGCCTTCCATCTGCATTTTTGAGAACTTTTCGATTTTCTCAAACAATCCGGGGACTTCATCAACCATCCCTTTCCAACCGGGGTTCTTCCCCTCCATATCAGATTCTTCCGTCGCATCGCCAAGCTGAAGCTTGTCTTCAATCTTTGGCATCATCTTCTTCATGTCGGGGAGTACCTCTTCTTCAAATTCCCGTGTTATTTTCTCTGTCTCTCTTGCCATAAGGAACTGCAGGAAGATCACTTCTGCGTTCTTCACGATCTCAGGGTCCCGTGACATGGAATGCAAACGTTCGATCAGTTCGGGATGGTTTGCGATCCTCCGGTCGTATTTGATAAGACCCAGTATAAGGCCGACCAATGCACGCTGGCATACATGTTTTTCTCCTGCTTCGGTAAACTCAATCAGCAGAATGAACTTCTGGGGGTCAAAATAGTTCAGTAGACTCAGGGTCAGAGCGCTAACGATCAGTGATTTTTCATGCCATTGAATATTGCCCGAACGGTTGATGCTCCTGGCAAGTCCCAGGTGGTGATCCTTGATTTTTTCGGTGAGCCAAACCAGTTTGAACAACTTGTCCAGAATATCGGGCGGAATGGCCGAATGAGCTTCCTCTTCATCATCGTTCCCCGTATCGATGAGCTTATTTACTTCACGGTGGAGGAATATTTCCTCAATGGAAGCGATGATTTGTTCAGGATCCTCCCCGAATTCCTGCTGCAGGAGCTGTTTTTCATTATGATGAAAAGGCAGGAGCGGTTCCCGCATGCTATACAGCAACTCATCGGCAAGCAGCATCAGTGATGCCGACAGGCTCTTTAATATTGTTTCCTGCTGCGGGTCCTTGTATCCTTCAAATGCATACCGGAGTAAAGTCCTGTAATTGTCGCCCAGGGTTTCAAGCTGGTAGAAAAACTCCTGTCGCGGGGAGAACCGGATCCATTGGGCGAATTCATCGAGTGCAGATTTAAAGCGGCGTTCAAACACTGCTTCTGCTACTCTGCGATATCTTTGTTCTATATCGTTCCTGGATAATACGATCACTAGATGTATATTAATTCAATGAATCGTGTCAAATACCTTGCCAACAAAAATCCAATCGGTTTGCATGCTTATTTGTCGTAAAAATGACGATGTGTCAGGATTGACCGACCGGATTGTTGATGGCATTGTCAATTCAGAATCTTATGCCGGTTGTAAAGACCACTGACTGCAGCTGGTCGCTATCTCCGTTGTGGTAGATATAATTGCCTTCAGCCGCGAACATATGCCGGTATTCCAGACGGATATAACCAAATTTGACAGGTTTGTATTCGAAGCCGACAGTAAATCCCTGGGTCATCAGCCCCCTCCATTGGCCGTTATAATAGTAGACACCGGAAAGGAAGCCGTCGTAGTCGTTAAAAAATTCATACCGGGCAGAAACAGAATATTTCTTAAGGAACGTGTATTTTGCCTGAACCATCCCTGAGAACATCGTAGCTGTTTTATTAGTGTCGGGTTTCATGCTGCTGTTGGTTTGAGCGGCAAAGTCGAACTGCCCTGTAAGGAAAAGCTGGTCGACAGGATTGTACATGATGATCAGGTTATTATAAAGAATATTATTTTCGATATCTGCGTCAACCAATGCCTGGTTACCGAAAAAGTTATTGTAATTAATCGTCAGACTTGGAATAGGTTTGTAGTATATAAACGTCAGGCCTGCCATATGTGTATTTTTTGCATAAGCCAGTGAATACGGATTACCTGCCATGATCCCTCCCCAAAATTTATCAGACGCATTCCATGTCAGTTTAACTCCAAGAACGCTTCCCGGCTCATAATACCCCCCCACACTTACAGTACTTAAGTAATTGAGCACCGGCCAGGAGGATTCAATACCCACAGGATTTAGGAAATATCCAAAATCAAGCCAGATTTTCTTACCGAGGCGGAACCCGAAATTCGCCTGGCGGAGGTTCCTGATGAATTGGGCCTCGGGTGCGGCCAGCAGGTTGGGAGCATCGCCGAACTGAATGGCCAGTTTACCTCTCACTTTTTCGGCAGTATAAGAAATCTCGATTGCCGCCACATTGAGCCTGATCTGGTTTTGGATCGGGCAGTTGCTTGAAAACGGAACAATATTGGAAGTGTCCTGCTTGCTGTTTAAAGTGCCGTTGTAGTAGGCATCAATATAGAACCCGAAAGTGAAATGCTTCAGTCTCCTGAACATTTCGTTTTTCATATCGTCGGTGAGGCTGTCCAGTTTATCCTGGGCAGCAAGAGGGTATGCCAACGACATCAGCAAACAGAGAATAAAGAAGACGGTCTTATACCCCTTAAATATCTTTTGCATTCCTGTTGATTTAGAATTATTTCCAGCCGCCTCCCAATGCCTGGTATAAAGTGACAATGCTCTGAAGCGAGTTCAGCTGGGCTTGTGACAATTGAAGCTCAGCCTGGTACAGTAACCTTTGGGCATTGATAACATCGAGGTAACTTGCATATCCGGCATTATATAACTGGTTTGAGAGGTCAAAGGAAGTTTGGGCAGCATTCCTGAGGTTTCTCTGCTGCATTACCATTTCCTTTTCTTTGTTTATGGATAGCATCCCGTCGGATACCTCGCCGATTGCTGTATAGATCGCTTTCTGGTAAGTAGCCAGTATCTCCTCATGGTAAGCCTGGGATTTCCTGAGATTGGCCCTGAGTTTTCCCCAGCCGAAAATAGGTGCAACCAGTCCGCCTACGGCCGATCCGATAATGCCTGCGCCAAGCGTGGAAAAGCCAACACTTGCATTGATGCTTAAAGTGGGCAGCATCATGCCCCGGGCAACGCCTATCTGTGCATTGGCTGAAACAAGTTGCTGCTCGGCGGCAATAAGATCGGGGCGCCTTACAATAAGGTTGGCAGGGATCCCTGTCCTGGGAAGAATAGTCGTATCAACCTGGGCCATAAGAGGAAACCCGGTTTTTATTTCACCGGGAAGATCCCCGAGAAGCAATTTGACTGCATTTTCCTGTATCCCGACCGCTCTTTCAAGAGCAGGGATCTGGGTCTTGACCGTGGCGAGCTCAGCTTCAGCCTGGGCTACGACCAGCCCTGACGCCGTACCGGCTATCATTTTTGCTTTGACAAGGGCCAGGGCTTCTTCACGGATTCTCACATTGTCCCGGGTAATATTAAGTTCATCCTTGTATTCGATGAGTGAGTAATATCCCTGCGCAATGCTTGAGATCAGGTTGATTTGAGTAGCCTGCCTGTAAGCTTGCTGCGAAAGCAGCTGGGCCCTTGCCGACTCCTTGGAACGCCTGAGTTTGCCCCAGATATCCAGTTCCCACTGCAGATTGCCAACAGCGTAAGCATCTTTATATTCCACCGTGCCTGATGGAGGGGTCTGTCCGTTCTGATACGAGGCGGCACCCTGGACTCCAATGGAAGGGAACAACTCGGCTCTGGCCATTTTGAATTGTGACAGCGCCTGGTTGACCCGGGAAAATGCAATCCGCAGGTCGAAGTTAGCCTGGAGGCCTTTTTTAATAAGGTTATGCAACACTGTATCCCTGAACAGTTTTGTCCAGGAAGTGTCTGCGAATGACATGGTGTCGGTCTGACTGGAAAACCTGTATTGTTTGCCCAGGTCCGTCGCAGGACGTTTATAGTTCGGGCCTATTTTGCAGCTGTCGATGCTGAGCAGCATGATAGCGGCAATAGCCGTAATGAAATATTTTTTTGAGATCATATCGTAATATTAGACATGGTTGAATACTATTTTGACTCGGGAAGAGATCCTTTTTCTTCAGGTTTCTTCTTGAACAGTTTTTGCTCCAGCTTCTCAAACAGGACATACAGGGTTGGCACGACCAGGACCCCGCACATCGTTGCTACGAGCATCCCGCCGAAAACAGATGTGCCCAGTGCATGGCGGCTGTTTGCTCCGGCTCCGGCTGCAGTTACGAGAGGGACCACCCCGAGAATGAATGCAAAGGAAGTCATCAGGATCGGCCTGAACCTTTGTTTCGCGCCTGCAACCGTGGCTTCAAAGAGGTCCATCCCGCCTACATATTTTTGTTTGGCGAACTCAACGATAAGAATGGCATTCTTGGCCACAAGCCCGATGAGCATGATAATTCCGATCTGGGCAAAAATATTGTTCTGAAGACCGCGGATCCACTGGAACCCAAATGCTCCGAAAATCCCGAACGGCATGGCCAGCAGGATGGGAAGGGGAAGGAGCCAGCTTTCGTACTGGGCACATAAAAGAAGGTAAACAAAAACAAAGCACATCGCGAAAATAAAGGGTGCCTGTCCTCCTGAAATCAGCTCTTCACGGGTCATGCCCGAATACTCGTATCCAAACCCGTAAGGCAGGGTTTTTGCTGCCACCTGCTTGAGTGCTTCTATACCCTGGCCCGTGGAAAATCCAGGATTTATATTACCAGTCATATCTGAGGAACTGAACAGGTTGAATCGTTTAACGATATCTGGGCCCTGCACCGGCCTTATTGTAAGTAAAGTTCCCAGGGGGACCATTTCCCCTTTGTCATTTCTTACATAAATCCTGGCCAGATCCTCGGGATTTGCCCGGTACTTGCCTTCTGCCTGGATAATTACCCGGTATGATTTCCCGAACTTGTTGAAATCGTTTACATAATAACTGCCGAACATTGCCTGGAGCGCACCATAGATGTCACTCACCGAAACCCCCATTTTTTTGGCTTTTTCATTATCGAGATCAATGAAAAACTGGGGTACATCCATTCGCATCGAAGTAAAGATCGAGGAAAACTCTTTATGGTTTTTGGCTTCACCCACAAAGGCAGCCGTAACCTGGGCCAGCTTTGCAGTACCTGAACCTGTTTTGTCTTCAAGTTGGAATTCCAGTCCGCCTGTTTTTCCGAGACCCGGGATAGCCGGGGGATTGAAGGCAATGGCAATGCCGCCCGGGATTTTTGACATCCGGGCCTGGACATCTGCAATTACCTCATCGGCCGATTGCTTTCTTTCATCCCAGGGGACCAGGCTGATAAAAGCCATTGCGTTGGTTGTATTGACCGAATTGTCGAGGATACTGTAACCGGGGACTATAAGATAATATTTAACGTTCTTGTTTTCGGCCAGGATTTTTTCAACCTGGCTCATTACCTTGTCGGTTTGCTCAAGGGAAGCAGCTTTTGGGGCAGATGCATTGATAAAGAAATACCCCATGTCTTCAGTCGGGATAAAACCCGATGGAAGGACTTTCATGATGAAAACCATTAAAACTGAAATCAGGACAAGAAACATTACGGGTTTCATGGGGTTATGAAGGAAATTATTGACCAGTTTCCCATACCCTCCGACGGTTTTATCGAAACCTGTGTTAAATCCGTTAAAAAACTTGCCGACAATCCCCTTCTTCTTTGTTGAGGGCCTTAGTATGATAGCACATAATGCGGGACTTAGGATCAGCGCTAAAACTGCCGATATAAGCACTGAGGCGATCAATGTGACAGCGAACTGGCGGTACATGACACCCGTAGTCCCCCCTAGGAAAGTAGTTGGAACGAATACCGCGCACAGAACCAGGGTGATTGTAATAATTGCCCCAGTAATTTCTTTCATCGTTTCCCTGGCTGCATCCAGGGGCTTCATATGATGGTTGTCGATCTTCTCCTGGATGGCTTCCAGTACAACGATCGCATCATCGACAACAATCCCGATCGCGACAACGAGTGCAAAAAGCGTAAGCAGGTTTATGGATAAATGGAAAAATGAGAATACTGCAAGCGATCCTACCAATGAGATAGGTACCGTGATGGCCGGGATAAGGGTAGCACGCCAGTCCTGGAGGAAGATAAACACAACAATAAAAACCAGGATAAAAGCTTCTAACAGGGTTTTGATTACCTCGTCGATTGATGCTGTTACGAATAAAGTGGTGTCGAGGGCGGTCTGATAGGTTATGCCTTTGGGGAATTCCTTTGACAGTTCCTGCATGGCTTCATCGCAGGCCTTCTTGACGGCAATCGAGTTTGATCCGGGGGCCTGGTAAACTGCAATTGCAGGTGCAGTCTTCCCGTTGAGCCTGGAATAAGCATCATAGGTCTTTAATCCAAGTTCTGACCGGCCAATATCCTTTATTTTTACAAATGATCCGTCGGGATTCGATTTGATAATTATATTGTTGAATTCACTTTCTTCGGTAAACCTTCCCCTTACACGCACCACATAGCTGACTTCCTGGCCGGGAGCTGCGGGATTTTTCCCAATCTGCCCAGGTGCGGATTCCAGGTTCTGGTCCCTGATGGCTTTCTCGACATCCTGGGCTGTAATTCCAAGCCCCGCCATGCGCTCAGGGTTGAGCCAGATCCGCATTGAATAGTCGTCACCCCCGAAAAGCGATACGTCGCCGACTCCGCTTATTCTTTTTATGACATTGATTACGTTGATGTTAAGATAATTTGAAAGAAATTTTGTGTCATAAGTAGTATCATGGGAACTCAAAGCATAAAGCAGGAGGATGGAAGGGTTCTTTTTCATGATGATCACCCCGCTTTGATTTACCTCCTGGGGCAGGACGTTGAAAGCACGCTGGGCGCGGTTCTGTACATTCACAGTCGCCATGTCGGGGTCTGTCCCCACTTCAAAATAAACTGTAATCAGGCATGACCCGTCGTTTGCGCATTGCGACTGCATGTAGATCATATTGTCAACCCCGTTGATCTGCTCTTCCAAAGGAACAGAAGTTGTTTTCTGCACAACCTCGGCGCTGGCACCCGGGTAATAAGCTGACACGGTCACAGTCGGAGGAACGACATCTGGATACTGTGAGATAGGGAGGGAGAACATCGACAGTATTCCAACGAGCAGGATCAGGATCGCGATCACTGAAGATAATATTGGTCGTGTGATAAAGGTCTGGAGCATACTATATGGAATTACGATTTACGAATTACGATTTGCGAATTATAATTTACGATATACGATTTACGATATACGATTTACGATATACGATTTACGATATACGATTTACGGTTAC
>CAILVF010000007.1 GCA_903837605.1 uncultured Bacteroidales bacterium
AGTAAAAATCATCATGACGGCCTTTGGCAGGGTTATTCAGGGAATGACCTGGATGTTATTATCGACCTGGGAAAAGTAATCCCGGTTACATCAGTTATGACGACCATGTTGCAGAACCAGAAAGCCTGGATCTTTCTCCCAAAATATGTAGAATATTCTCTTTCTTCAGATGGGAAAAAATGGCATTCGGTGAACCAGGTGTTAAATTCCGCCTCTCCAAAAGAAGAAGAAGCATTTATCCAGCCATTCACACAACCTTTTCCTTCAACTCCTGCAAGATACCTGAGAGTTACTGCAAAAAGTTATGGAACTTGCCCTGCCTGGCACGAAGGAGCCGGGCAAGCCTGCTGGATCTTTGCAGATGAGATTGCTGTTTACTAGTACCTGCTTACTGAAAATGGTTTGACAACCCTGCCTTCCGCAGTGCCGAGAACAAGGTAGTACATTCCCGGGCTAAGCGAGTTTACTGGTATTTCAAGGTAAGAGCCATATGAAATCCCGGGGTCCTGGTTTATTAATTCCCTACCACTCAAATCCGTAACCGCGAGGGAATTTATCCTCACCTGATCAGGAAGACTGATCTTCAGCCTGTCCCGGACAGGATTCGGAAACAGTTTAACATTAATATTCCCCCCTTGATTATCTTCGATCCCCACTCCATAATTGCGTGTATCAACCGCTATGGCATCTGAAGAAATTCCAGTAGGGTAAGATGTGATTGAATCTCCTTTCAGGGTTGTCACCAGGCAATATCCCGGGGTAACATAATCACCAATGTTTGTATATATTCTGCCATTAAGGGTGTCAATGGCCGAGGAAAGAATATAAGTGAACATAGCAGAACCGGGATCGGGAACAACGTTTAAATCGACAAGAGCTACCGTATTTAAATTCATTGCCGAAATGCCATAGTTGATTCCCAGGTAAAGAAGGCTGTCGCAAAGCCCGGTTGCGGCTGTGACATTAAAAGTAAGAACTTCATTGCTGAAGGTCCTGTTTTTTGGATAATAAGTCGTCACACTGCCGGTATCAACTACTCCATAAGGTGTCTTGTTCACAGAAAAGATTTTTCCTTTATAGGCAAATAAATCCCAAATCCCAATAGCCTGGTGACCGAAATTCACTTCCGTTTTCAAAGTCCAGGAGTTAGGATCAATGACCGCAAGTTTACCTTCTGTGCCCAGCCATCCGCCATTCACGGCAACGTAAATTGTATCGTGAATGAAGGAAATACCGGCACAATCTCCAGAAATACCAGGCACTTGTGCGATTAAACCCAAATCTGCAGTGTCAAGGACTTCAAAAAAATTCCGGCTTACGGGATACTGTTTTGAAACGAGTAACTTGCCATTATAAAGGGCAAGCCGGCTCAAACCGGAATCGGCAATGGCGGCCATCCTCTGAAGGGTGTTCAGGTTATATTTAACAATGGAATCCTGGGCTGCAAAATAACCAACATGCTTGCTGACAAGAATTGCCTGAGCAGACTGTGAGAATATCGAGCTGAAATTGCTGGTTGTTTTTGTAAGCGGATCGAAAGACTGCAATGTCACATAATCGTTGTAAGGGGGTGAAAATTCGAACTTACCCGAATTAGAAGTGAGTATCTGCCTGACAAATTTGTCTGACTGATTGAATCCCTGAAGCGGCAGCGTCAGTAACAGGCATAGGGTAGCAAGGAAGAGTAACTTTGTTGAATTCATTGATTGGTTGATTTTTGTTTGTATCACGGGCACAGCCCCGGTATAGCACCGGGTTCCCTGTTAATCCTCACCGAAGATCATCGGTGAAAGGACCACTGGCATGGTGCAAAAGTAAAAATTCTGCCTGAATTTACAGGCAGAAAGCTTTAATGATTTTTCAAGCAGCCGTTATTTCCCCCGACCTGTGCGGTCCTGAAATGAAAAACCCGGCGTCATCCAGATATTTTTTTTACCCAAGCTTGTCTAACCAATAAACAAACCTTCGATCCTGACTTTGAAACCCCCATCCTTGAGCCTGGTAACTGCGTTAACAAGTCCGCTATGCCTCCATTGCAGCATGCAGCGTCGCGGAAGGAACCAGTAGCGCATTCCAAGCTTAATCTCAACATTGGTCTCTTTGATGAGTCCTTCATAGCCCTGGGCGACATAATACCCGATATCGATAAAACCCTGCAAACGGGGCTTCAGAGGGCCTGTCACGCACCAGTTTATAACCCCGTTCCTGGCATCAACACCGGTCACAACCCCGCAATGGGTAACAGGGCATCCGCAGGACATTCCCATAGGCCGTCCAATCATGATATCATCCTTTTTTACTCCCAGGTCTTTAACCAGGGCCGGGTTATAAGGCAGGATCGTTTCACGTGGGCCGGGTTCATTATCAAATGAATCGAGAATGAAATCAAACTCTCTTTTAAGGTTATCTTTCCAGCCCAGTTTCTCACCGAGGCCGGTATGATGGCAGCTTAAGCAAGCCACCGGGTCTGAAGCCTGTGGTTTCCTGCTCTCTATATGGATGCACAGTTTAATATCATCAGGGTTTTTCACCAGGTGGTCCCCAAAAAGAGTACAGGTGCGGAATCCGCAAGCACCGCAATCCAATCCCGGAAGGGGCTTGATCAAATCCAACTGAAGATTGTTTTCTTTAAACATAGGTTTGGTTTTTATGGTTTCGGTTTATAAAATGCAATGAATCTCCCCAGGCCTCATACCCTGTTTCATCTCCTGCCATTTTTATCCGTATTTCAAGGCAATCCTTGCATTCATCACGGTTCTCTTCAATACAGGGCTTATCTTCATACAGAAGGTAATCTTTACGGTGTTTCCCGGGCGTAAGGCTTGGCATTATTATATTGGCTCCGAATTTCAGCGCCCTTTCACGGCCAAAGCCGTCTATCGCCTGCAAGGCAGTTGCCGAAGCAATATTGATATCTTTCATCATGATCCGCAGGACGGCAATCATTTTAAGCGTAAGGAAAAGGCGGTCCTGGCGGGGCATCAGTTGTTGCCGGAATTCATATAAGGGAGTTTGTGAATGTTCAATATAAGGTCCAAGGCCAATCATGTCGGCATCGATCTTTTTAATGAACATCAGGTCATTAGCGAGGTTCGATATAGTCTGGAACGGCAAACCTACCATGACCCCGGTTCCTACCTGAAACCCGATTTCCTTCAGCCATTCAAGGCAGCTGAGCCGGGTATCAAAATCGTGATGCCTGTCGGGCGGATGCAGTTTATAATAAAGATCCCTGTCGGAAGCTTCAATTCTCAGGAGGTAACGGTGAGCGCCTGCTTCAAAAAACCTGCGGTATGTTTCTTTGCTTTGCTCGCCGCATGAAAGCGTTATCCCGAGTTTTCCATCCGTTGCTGATTTTATATCCTTCACAATTCCGCAAACAAAGTCGGTAAAGGTCCCGTCGGTCCTTTCCCCCGATTGAAGGACAACCGACCCGTACCGGTTTTTACAGGCGAATTCAGCCGCATCGATGATTTCCTGCCTGCTCATGAGAAATCTCTCCAGGCTGTTATTACTTCTTCGTATCCCGCAATAAAGACAATCCTTCAGGCAGATATTTGAAAATTCGATAAGTCCGCGCAAGTATGCCTTGTTCCCGACATATTTCTTTTTTACTGCATATGCCAATCCACCCAGGTACCTGATGTCTTCAGGATCATCGAGCGATAGCAGGAAAAGAATATCATCCCGGGATAATTCAGGCTTTTTCGAAATGGTTTCAATTTTTTCCAGCTCTGCCATATCAATGGGTTAAAATATCGGGTTAAGCTGTTTTACCTTTTCAGAGATGATTTCCAGGAAACGATCAATTTCTTTCTGAGTCGTAAAACGGCCCAGGCTCAACCTGATTCCTCCCCTTGCCTGGAAGGGATCCAGACCTATGGCCTGGAGCACATGCGAGGGATTTCCTCCGTCGTTTGAAGAACAGGCAGACCCCGTGGATACGCAAACTCCTGCCTCATCCAGAAGTAACTGAAGCCGTATCCCCTCCCCTTCCATTCCTTCAATACAAAAATTTATATTGTGTGGAACCCGGGTACTGAGGGAACCATTGAAATAAACTCCGTCAATTGACCCCTTCAGGGTATGTAAAATATATTCATGCATGGCTGTAACTCTCCTTACCTCAGAATCCATTTCCCTGCATGCTATTTCAGCAGCCATCACAAAGCCCAGTATTCCGGGAATATTCTCGGTGGATGAGCGTATTCCTTTTTCCTGCCCGCCACCGTGAAGCAAGGGTTCAACATTCACCCCGGATTTTATAAATAATGCTCCGACACCTTTTGGGCCATGAAGCTTATGTGCATTTATTGTAAGCAGATCAGCATTCAAAGAAGCTGCATTCAAAGGGATCTTCCCGAAAGACTGGCAGGCATCAGAATGAAAATAAATATTTCTCTCCCTGCATAATTCGCCAATCTCTTTCACAGGCTCAATGGTACCGATTTCGTTATTTACATGCATCACCGAAACCAAAATGGTCTTATCGGAAAACGCTTTCTCAAGAGCCTGTATATCGACAAGTCCATTATGGTCGACCGGGAGATAAGTAACGCTGAAACCCTGGCGTTCAAGCCAACGGGCAGCTTTCAGGATACAATCATGTTCGATTACAGATACAATGATGTGCCTCCCCCGTTGAGCATTTGCAAATGCCACCCCTTTCAAGGCAAGGTTATTTGCTTCAGTGCCGCTTCCCGTGAAAACGATCTCATCAGGCCTGGCCCCGATCAGCGACGCCAGCCTTGCCCTTGCCTGATCAAGAATTTCATGGGCCATGGTCCCGACAGAATGCAGGCTTGAGGCATTCCCGTAATATTCCTTCGCCGACGTTTGAATAGCCTTTGCAACCTCCGGGTCCATCAGGGTGGTTGCCGCATTGTCAAGATAAATGAGATTACTGTTCATAGTGCCGGGAGTATGTTATTTGGGACTGCGGATGTCATTCTCCTATATAAAAAAGATCATGTTCCATGGTGCGCAACACCCCGAAATGGTTTTTGGCCCCGATTTCCTTTTTGCCTACACAGATGGTGCATGTCCCAACAGGAGGGTTACCCCTTAAAAACATGGGCTGTTCAATTTCACCCGAGCGTTCAATATGCCTTACGATCGGATCAATCCCGATTCCATACAAGGCATTGCTTTCCACAACAGTGATTTCCTTAGCGGCTTCAATGACCCTGTAACGGAACACCTCCCTCTCGGCCTGTGAGATCAGGTCGATCTTTGTAATTACAGCAATATCGGCAAGCGTAAGCATAGGTCCGATCTTATATGGAAGGTTCATCCCGCTGGTTGCTTCAAGAACCACCACCCCGAGCGAGTTCTCAATGTAGGGTGAACAACGAAGGCATAATCCGGCAGTTTCCACAAAAAGATAATCACTGCCTGATTTTTCAGCCCATTCAACAGCCTCGTCCATCACCACGACATTACAATGATCGGGGCATAATTCACCCGAATACAGCTTTTTTGCAGGTATACCGAACTCCTCACCAATGATTTTATCTTCATCGGCATACAGCACATCTATTTTCAGGTACGCGGGTTTGTGGCCCTTTTTAAGCATCCTTCTTATAACCTGTCTTATTACAGTGGTCTTCCCGCAGGTGGGAGGACCGGCAAATATTATCAGTTTCATATTTTAGTTTACTATTTTCAAGGTTTCTAATTGTTCTGCCATCATATCCTCTGATATCTCCTGTCCGCTTCTTATGTATGTACGGAAATTCAGCATGAGATTGTCTATTTTGCCAAGATCGGCTGCAACTTTCCGCTCTTCAGGGTTAGTGCAGATAAGTTTCTCCATCGATCCGTTTTTCATGATGATACGGTAATCTGAGAGAAGTGCAATATGGGGGTCATGAGTCACAAACACAAAAATCTTCCTGAACTGCTTAAGAAGCTCAAGAGCTTTTGTCCTGTGAATCCCGGCATTTTCAATTTCATCCAGCAGGATAATAGGAGAATTGCCAATTATCACAGCATCTGCAATCAATAATGAACGGGTTTGTCCGCCCGAAAGTTCAGTCATTCCCGTCGAGGTTATAATTGCCTCACCCGTAAGCTGGTTGGCAAATTCCAGGGTTTCCCCTATCATCTGTTCGGGATTATCCCCGCCCCTTACTTTTGCGTGTATCTTGAGGAACTCACCAACGGGCAGATCCGAAAGAAAATTTGTATGCTGTGATATCAGCGCAATAGGGTGTTTCCTGGGATCGAAGGAAAAGTCCTCGGGAATGGTTTCCCCGTTGATCATCACCAGGCGGTTTGAAGGGGTGTTTCGGTTTGCAAAAAGTTCAATGTCGTTGATGAGGGTTGTTTTTCCGCAGCCTGTGGGACCGACTATACTGATGATGTCGCCCATGTTGAGTTCAAATCGCTCCACTTTTTCGGGTTCACCGGTTTTTCCGTTACCTCCCAGGACACATATCGTTCTGATATCCATGTATAATATTTTATTAAGAATTTAATTGAAATTGTTCGGGGCAAAAATAAGATTATGCTGATTGCCAATATTATAGCTAAGACTGAAAGAAAGTGCCCTTTTACCTGATGTGTTACATTTAAAAAACTGCATTATTTCACCTTTCGATATATGAAAATCAAGTACTTTTGTTGAAAATACCTTATGAGCCAGATCAACCCCCAGCGTTACTTTGACTGTGAAGATTGCCTTTTCAGGACGATCAGCTGTCAGTACATCCAGAAGGAGGAGTTTGAGAAACTCAGGTCCAAGTCTGTTCAGCTCAGGTATAAGAAAGGGGAAGTCATTCTGAAGCAGGGAGCCAAATCGACCCACTTTCTCTTTCTAAGGAAAGGTATCATCAAATTCAATTATGAGGATGAGAACGGTAAGAACCTCATTCTTTCCATCAACAAAGCTCCTGCTTTAATCGGAGGTGCCAACCTGGTCAATGCCGAGTTCAATTTGTTTTCGGTCTGTGCGATCGAGGATTGCGAAGGGTGTACTATTGATGTTGCACTTCTTACAAGGATTGCATTGGGAAACACCTTGTACCTTTTTAAAATGCTGCAGTTCATTACGGATGTCTTCCGCAGTTCGATTTTCAACTTTATAAGCCTGGCTCACAAACAGGTGAACGGCCGGATTGCCGACATACTTATCTTTCTCTCCCAGAACATATACATGAACGATGCGTTCGTGCTCTCATTGTCGAGGCAGGAATTTGCTGAATTTGCAGGTTGTTCCAAGGAAAACGTGATCCATACACTGCGTAAATTCCACAATGAAGGGCTTATAACCGTTGAAGGGAAGAAGATAATCCTGAATGATCCGGAGCGTTTGCAGAAGATCAGCAAACACGGATAATTTTCATTTCCGTTTGATCACCTGCATTTGGTGTACAGCCATGTAGGAAGCGAAGGCCCGGTAGCCCTCTGCTTTTATTTTGGCCACGCAGGCCGCCCTGTCGGATTTATACATCAGGGCATATATCTTTGAAAAGAAATTGTTGAATTTTTTACAATCCATCGGGTTCCTGAATTCCTTGCAGTCGGCGCAGCTCTGATAATTGTTTTGGATATTGCATTCTCTTACCTTACACCATCCGGCTTTATTATTCTCATGGCATCCGGGGCATTTTTCGGCAAGATATTTGGGGCATGCCCCGCAATAAAGCCCGCAATATGCAATCAGGGACTGGTCGGAAGTAATAGATTTAACAGGCATATCAAACGGTCATTATATCCTTTTCCTTGATTTCAAGGATCTTATCCACTTTAGTAATAAATTCATCGGTAACTTTCTGGATATCGGCTTCCAGCTTATCCACTTCATCCTCAGGTACCCCGTCTTTCTTCAATTGTTTTGCCGTTTCATTCGCATTCCGACGGATGTTTCGGATGCTGATCTTGGCATTTTCGGCTTCAGCTTTGGCTTTTTTTACCAGGTCGCGGCGGCGTTCCTCGGTAAGCGGAGGTACAACAATTCTCAGGATCTCGCCTTCATTTTTAGGGTTGAATCCCAGGTTGGCGGCCTGTATTGCTTTCTCGATAAGGCCAAGCACGCTTTTGTCCCAGGGCTGTACAATAATCTGACGGGCATCGGGGGAACTGATGTTGGCTGTCTGGTCAATGGAAGTCAACACACCGTAGTAATCAATTTTAACCCCGTCCAGCATTTGCGGGCTTGCTTTACCTGCACGGAGTTTCTGAATTTCCTTTTCAAGATGATGCAAGGCATTCTGCATTCCTTCCTTAGCTTCTTCTATCGTGAACTCTATTTCTTCGTTCATGTTTCAGATTTGTTGAATTCGGCTCAAAATTATCACTTTTGCACAATAGTTCCGGTCTTCTTTCCCTGAATAATTTTCAGCAGGTTGCCTTTTTGGTTCATATTGAACACTATGATAGGCAGATTATTTTCCTTGCAAAGAGTAAATGCAGTCAGGTCCATGATCTTCAGGTTCTTTTGATATGCTTCATCAAAACTCAGCGTATCGTACTTTTTTGCTTTTTTATCTTTTTCAGGATCTGCGGTGTAAACCCCGTCGACCCTTGTCCCTTTGAGTATGGCATCGGCCTTGATCTCCACGGCTCTTAAAGCGGAGGCGCTGTCGGTCGTGAAATAAGGATTTCCTGTGCCGCCGCTGATAAGGACAACATATCCTTCTTCGAGATAGCAGATCGCCTGTTTCCGGCTCATCCTCCCGCAAATCGGATCAATGGCAATACCGCCCAGGTGTTTAACTTTCAAGCCTGTTTTTTCCAGGGCATCCTGCAAGGCCATGCTGTTAATGACGGTTGCCAGCATTCCCATATAGTCTCCCTGCACGCGGTCAACTCCATAGCGGGTTCCCTGAAGTCCCCTGAAAATATTGCCTCCGCCAATGACTATGGCAATCTGCACACCACCGGAGGCTGCCGATTTGATTTCTTCAGCATAATCAAGCAGGCGGTCAGGATCGATTCCATAACCCTGTTTTCCTTCGAGGGCCTCGCCGGAGAGTTTTAGAAGAATTCGTTTCAGTTTCATACCCTTTTTTTTAAGTGAACAGTGACTGGTGACTTTAATTGCTGACTGCCGATTAATTCATCCTACCCAAGCCCGTGACAATTTTTAAATTTCTTCCCGCTTCCGCAGGGGCAGGGGTCATTCCTCCCAACTTTCTTCTCAACCTTAACAGGCTGGGGGCGTGATTTCTCCTGCGTATCCGTATTAGCCTGTGAAAGAAGGTCGGACCGTTCTTCCTTGTACCTGCCCCGGTCGGTCTTTTTCGGAAGCTGTGCTTCCTTGACATTCTCGACCTGGATAGGAACATCGGCCTTGATAAGGAAAGAAAGAATTTCCTTGTTTGTTCTCTGAACCATTGTTTTAAACAGTTCAAAGGATTCGAATTTATAAATAAGCAAGGGATCTTTTTGTTCATACGCAGCATTTTGAACACTTTGCTTCAGGTCGTCCATTTCCCGGAGATGTTCTTTCCATGCATTGTCGATCATTGAAAGCACAATGCCCTTTTCGATAGAGATGACAACTTCTTTTCCTTTGTCTTCAAAAGCTTTACGGAGGTTTGTAACCACCTGCATTGTCTTCAGGCCATCTGTAACCGGGATTGCAATGTTCTCATACCTGGGTTCATTCTCAAGCACATCCTTTATAACCGGGTAAGTTTTGGCAGCGATGTGTTCTCCCTTATTTTTATAACGTTTATAAATATGCGCAAACAGGGATTCTGACACCTCGGAAGCATTAGACTGCTGGAATTTAACTAAATCCATAGGTGGTTCGGCGGCGAATTCCTTGATCAGGTCAAATTTGAATCCTTCAAAATCGCGGTCCTCATGATGGTCGAGGACGATGGTCTCGCACACATCGTACATCATGTTGGCAATGTCTACGGCAAGCCTGTCGCCAAACAGGGCATGGTGCCTCTTCTTGTAAATAGCTTCGCGCTGGATATTCATGACATCGTCATATTCCAGCAAGCGTTTACGGATGCCAAAATTATTTTCTTCAACTTTCTTCTGGGCTCTTTCAATAGACCTGGTAATCATCGAATGCTGAATAACCTCGCCTTCTTTGATGCCGAGGCTGTCCATGATCCTTGCGATACGCTCAGAACCGAACATCCTCATCAGGTCATCCTCAAGAGAAACAAAGAACTGGGAACTGCCCGGGTCTCCCTGCCGGCCGGAACGGCCTCTCAGCTGCCTGTCGACACGTCGTGATTCATGGCGTTCAGTGCCGATGATGGCAAGGCCGCCGGCTTCCTTGACACCGGGCCCAAGCTTGATGTCAGTACCACGGCCGGCCATATTGGTAGCGATGGTTACCGTGCCCGACTTACCGGCTTCGGCAACGATGTCGGCTTCCTTGGCATGTAATTTTGCATTCAGGACATTATGGGCGATATTAACCCTCTTGAGCATGCGGCTAAGCAATTCGGAAGTCTCCACAGAAGTAGTACCCACGAGAACGGGCCTTCCTTTCTGGGTGAGATCCTGTATTTCCTGAATTACCGCGTTGAATTTTTCACGTTTTGTTTTGTATACCAGGTCTTCCCTGTCGTCACGGATCACTTTGCGGTTCGTAGGTATTACAACCACATCCAGTTTATAGATATTCCAGAGTTCACCGGCCTCGGTTTCGGCTGTACCCGTCATCCCGGCAAGTTTCTTATACATCCTGAAATAATTCTGAAGTGTGATGGTTGCATAGGTCTGGGTGGCGGCTTCCACCTTTACACTTTCCTTTGCTTCAATTGCCTGGTGGAGGCCTTCCGAATAACGGCGGCCCTCCAGGATACGGCCGGTCTGTTCATCAACAATTTTAATTTTGTTGTCCATCACAACATATTCCACGTCCTTCTCAAACAGGGCGTAGGCTTTGATCAGCTGGTTCACGGTATGCACCCTCTCCGACTTGATGGAGTAATCAAGCATGAGTGCATCTTTCTTCTCAACTTTGTCAAAATCTGATAATCCTGAGCGCTCAAGGTCGGCGATCACGGCTCCCATATCCGGCAAAATGTAAAAAGAAGCATCCTCATACGATTCGGTAAGCAGGTCTATCCCCTGTTCCGTCAATTCTATCGTATTGTTCTTTTCGTCGATGATGAAAAAAAGTTCATCGTCAATGACATGCATGTTCTTTGCCTGTTCCTGGAGGTAGAAGTTTTCTGTCTTCTGCATAAGGGCTCTCATGCCCTGCTCGCTGAGGAACTTGATCAGTGCTTTGTTCTTCGGAAGGCCATGATGGCAGCGTAAGATCTGCTCCCCTGCCTTCTTTATATTCTCAGAATTGTCAGGGTCGGAGGTCAGCTGTTTTGCTTCTGCAAGAAGCTTTGTAACCAGGTTTCTCTGGGCATTGTATAGTTTCACGACCTGCGGCTTGAGTTCTTCAAACAACTGGTCATCTCCTTTGGGCGTAGGTCCGGAAATAATCAGGGGTGTACGGGCATCATCAATAAGAACCGAGTCAACCTCATCCACTATTGCATAATTATGCGGGCGCTGTACCATTTCCTCCGGGTTTCCCGTCATATTGTCGCGGAGGTAATCAAACCCGAATTCATTATTGGTCCCATATGTTATATCGGCATTATAGGCGTTCCTCCTGGCATTGGAGTTGGGCTCATGTTTGTCGATGCAATCAACCCTGAGGCCATGGAACTCAAATAAGGTCCCCATCCATTCCGAGTCACGTTTGGCCAGGTAGTCGTTCACGGTAACAATGTGAACACCTCGCCCCGACAGTGCATTGAGGTATACAGGCAAGGTAGCCACGAGGGTTTTCCCTTCGCCTGTAGCCATTTCGGCAATCTTGCCATCATGCAGAACAACTCCACCGATAAGCTGGCAGTCATAATGCACCATGTCCCATCGGATAGTACTTCCCCCGGCAGTCCATGAATTCCTGTACCTTGCAGTCTCACCTACGATCTCCACACTGTCGCGTCGTGTTGCCAGATCCCTGTCCATGTCGGTAGGGGTTACTTCCACCCATTCATTCTCAACGAACCTTTTGGCTGTTTCTTTCACTACTGCAAAGGCTTCGGGGAGTATGGCTTTCAGTTCATCCTGGATAAGCTCATATTCGTCTTTTTCCAGCTTGTCAAGCTCCTTATAAAGGTCTTCCTTTGCATCAATAGGAACATCGTCAGAATTGAGTTTGACGCGAAGTTCCGATATCTCCTGCTGTTTGCCCGTGATCCTGTCCTGAATCCGTTGTTTGAATTCCAGTGTTTTAGCCCTCAGCTGATCATTACTGATCTCCCGGAACGCTTCTCCGTATTCAAGGGCTGCATCAACCTGGGGATTGATTGTTTTAATATCCCTTGCGGATTTACTTCCCAGAAATTTTTTTAAAATATCAAGCATAATTTCTATGTTGCCGGTATCTCAGCGGCAAGTTTATTTCGATGATTGTAATAATTGTTCTATTGAATTTTCCAGACCGCTGCTGGGAAAATCTGCGGCATACTTATAAATATTACCCTCTTTATCTATGATCACAAACAAGGGTAAAGAACGCACGTCATATACCTTTAAAAGATCTATCTGGTCGCCTATATGGAGGAATGTCCAGGTCCAGTCTTTTTTCATGCCGAGAAACATCAGCATTCTTGTACGGTAATATTCTGAAGACACGCTTACAAAAACAACTTTATCCTTGTACTTTTCAACCATGGGTTTGATCAGTTCCATTTCGTTGGTGCAACCCGTACAGTATGATGTCCAGAAATTTAAAACTACAATTTTCCCTTTGAGAGAATCCAGTTTTACCGTAGCATTATTGTCTTTGTTCCTGAGTACGAATGCCGGGGCCGGAGTACCGGGCTGCAGGTGGGTAAGGGTTTTCTGAAGGTTGCCCGCGATCATACGGTGCTGGGGGATTGAGCTCTGCAGTTCAATGCTTTTTAATACGGCAAGTATGTTTTTCTGATCATCGGGAACCGAGCTGTACATCTCCATCAGGCCTTTTAAAAGGACTAATTCCCGCAACTGCCCGGGCTCAAGAATTGAGTCCGCTGCAAGTGCTTTCATCATGGCCTTCAAGGGTTCAGGAGAGGAAAGCAGGGCATGATAATCATTTTTCTTCAGTATCCTGGAAGTCACGGTCATATATTTTGTGAAATAGGAATTGAAAAAGTACATATACTCCACATTATTATACAGAACCGGTTTTGCAGTGAAATATGTATAGCCTATCCTGGCCTGGTTCATCGACTGGGTAAGCTGGACCAGGTTGGCCAGTTTGTACTCACTGTAGCTTAGAATATAAGGATCCTGAGATTCAGCGATAGCCGGGGCAAGCTTTGCCCTGAGTGTATCAAGCAGCGGTTTATTATGGTCCCTGTACAGTGCATTGAAGTTCTCGACAAGGAAAGTATTATAAATATCATCGAAGGCCCCGATTACAAAGTTTGGATCGTCAATTGGCAGTTTATAAAGTTCAATCTGGAGGTTTGTGGAATTAATAAACGGATTGAGTTCCTTAACGTCATTGTATTTATAGGGTAAAATATGGACTTCATAAGTCTTGCCCGGACTAATATACAAGCCGGCGCTATGAAATTCAATGGAAAGTTTCGCAACCACGATTTCACTAACAGGGACAGTAATTACAAATTTACCCGTGGAGTCAATCTTTTCCCTCGCCAGAATTTGCTCGGTGTTCGTGAGAGGGTCCTGGGAAACAGAAAGTGTTATAATTTTTCCTTCGGCTCCGGGTGCACTTCCATTCAGGATCACATTCTGGGAAAATGTCATCCGCCCGATAAAAACAAAAAGGAGTAAAATGAAAAGTCTCTTCATAATTGCGTATTGTCAAAATCCATGCCAATTAATAAATATAATAGTGTGCGTGCCTTCCCCCGAAAAGCTGTTTAATGCTGTGACGGGTTTCTAAGGTTTATACCTTCAGGGATGAACATACCTGCATCTCCTCCATGCCTGAGAATGTCTCTCACAATTGAAGAACTGAGTGAAGCATATTCAGGTTCACAAAGCAGGAAAACCGTTTCAATATCAGGCGACATCAGTTTATTCATTTGCCCTATACCCCGTTCAAATTCAAAATCCGCACTGGTCCTGAGCCCCCTCAGGATGTAATTTGCCCTTTTCGACCGGCAGAAATTTACCGTAAGTCCATCGTAATGGGTTATCTCAATATTCGGTTCCCTGCCAAACAGTTCACGCAGCCAGGAAAGCCGTTGTTCAAGACTGAAATAAGATTGTTTACCGGCATTTTCCCCAAGTGCAATGATCAGTTTGTCGAACAGGCTGACAGAACGTCTGATAATGGATTCATGTCCTTTTGTGACCGGATCAAAAGAGCCCGGAAAAACCGCGATTCGTTCCATAATCACTTGATTTGGCTGCAAAGATAAGAAAACCGCAGAAAGGCTTATTCAAAGGTAAAGCTGAGCTGGAAAATTTTGGAATTCAGCTTTGCGATGGGATCGGTAAAAATGTTATGTTCTCGTTTGAGGATATCCTGTATCCCATACATCATTTTCAGTTCCACGGCGAGTTTGAACCATTCGTTATAGAAATCGAATCCGACGCCTGCCTCTATGTAGAGGTCGTTCTGATTGAACTTTACGATCTTCTGGTCAGAGCTTCGTTGCTCTCTTTTTTTCGCCTGCGAAGCCAGGTCAAGGGTATATTGAACGCCGGCCAGCAGGTAGGGCCTGAAATTATCATATCTCAGTGCTTTGTATTTGAATTCCAAAGGGAAATTAATATAGGTGGAAGGGACTTTCTTGGTGATGTTCATCACCGTGGTATCGGTTTTCCTGTAGACCAGAATTGAATATAAGATGTCTCTGTCGCCAAAACTTAGAGACGGGATAAACCTTAAATTAAACAGGGGCCCCAGCCTCAGATCGCTTACGATGCTGATGACAAAACCTGGTGTAGGGCGGGATTCAATGCTCAGGACCCGAGCTCCAACCGGCATTGGTAAAAAATCTGTGGGAAGATAAGTTGAATCCCATACAATCTGTTGCAAATCAGCAACAGGCCGGATTGTGAGATAGCTCATGTTGCCTCCCAGGACAAATCCAAAATGAATGATGTCATCGTCGTACCTGGGGTTATTTATAACAATACCCTTCTGGCTTTTTGCAGGGATACTGAAAAAGAGAATAAAAATTACACAGGCAATAGTGAGAAACCCTTTGTCTTTCAAATTAAGCAATCCTTAAATTTAACTAACGGTGTTTTCCCTTGTTTATTTTGCTGTTCAGACCACTCGCTTTGAGAAGTATATGTGTTCAGTCAAGCCTTGTTCCGAGGTAAATCGATGCTATCCCTCCCGACAGGCTGATCCGTTTGCAATCATGTAACCCGGTATTCAGCATGATCTTAATAAACTCTTCACCAGACGGGAATGCAGCAACTGTCTCGGGAAGATAGCGGTAGGCCGAAGGGTGGGAAGAGATCATACGGCCCATGAGAGGAATTATATAGCGGGAATAAAATCCATATAAAGTTTTAAGAGGGAAGGAAGAGGGATGTGAAAATTCCAGGATCATGACCTGGCCGCCTTTCCTTAGCACACGTCTCATTTCAGAGATCCCTTTTTCAAGATGTTCGAAGTTCCTGACGCCAAATGCGATCATGACCGCATCGAAGTTTTCGTCGGGAAATGAAAGATTCTCGGCATCCCCGTATATGAGTTTGATGGTATCTGACAGGCCGGCTTTTGCGATCTTTTCCCTTCCGACAATCATCATATTTTCAGAGATATCTGCTCCTGTAACTTTCGCTCCTCCCCTCCTGTGCAATTCCATGGCGAGATCGGCAGTACCTGTTGCAAGATCTAAAACATGAAGAGGCTTTGATTTCAGGATTTCCTTAACGAGCCTTCCCCTCCATAGCCTGTCAATGCCAAAGGAGAGGAAATGATTCAGGAAATCATATTTTCCCGAGATCTCGTTAAACATTGCTTTTACCGATTCTTTCTGTGGCATGTAAAAAAAACGGGATTATCCAACAACAAAGATAATCCCGGAATTTTAATAAGAATAAAATAATTATGCGCCTAACTGAAGCCTCTTAAATCCTACGATCTTAAGATTCTTATCATTATCGGCCATATACTGGGCGCAGGTCTTCTTGCTGTCCTTGATATATTCCTGGTTAAGAAGGGTGCTGTCCTTGTAAAATTTATTCAGTTTTCCTGTTGCGATCTTTTCGAGCATCTCTTCAGGCTTGCCTTCCTGGCGTGCCTGTTCCTTGCCAATCTCGATCTCACGGTCGATGACATTCTGTGGAACATTTTCCTTGTCAACAGCCACAGGGTTCATGGCGGCAACCTGTTTTGCAAGTTCATAGGCCACTTCCCCGGCATTGTTTCCGTCTTTGGGGCTTATGCCAAGAACGGTTGCAAGGCGGTTTCCAAAATGGTTGTATGCCACGGTCAAAGGAGCTTCGACAACCTCATAATGAGCTATCTGCATCTTTTCACCGGTTTTCCCTAACAGGTCATTCAACTTCGATTCTATGGTGGATGTTCCTATTGCCAGGGGCATCAGTTCGGCAACAGAATGAGCCCTGCTTTTCAGTCCTGCATCAAGGATATCAATCGCAAACTGTTTAAATTCTTCAGTCTTTCCAACGAAATCAGTTTCGCAGTTTACCATGACCACTGCTGCATATGATTTATCTTCAGTGGTTTTAGCAACTACGAATCCTTCATTAGCATCACGATCTGCACGTTTACCTGCAATTTTTTGTCCTTTTTTTCTCAGGTTATCAATTGCTTTGTCAAAATCGCCTTCCGATTCCTGGAGAGCTTTCTTGCAATCCATCATTCCGGCGCCGGTCATCTGGCGAAGTTTGTTTACATCAGCTGCTGTTATATTCATAAATTCAATTCGATTAGCTGTATTAATACTTATTTTTTAGGCCTGCCTGCAGGTTTGCTGATCCTTTTCCTCTGGGATTTCTTTTCTTCAGATTCTCCGGCAACGCCTGGTTTCATCTTCTGAAGTTTTGCGTCGGGATGTTCTTTGATTGCAAGTTTCATTCCTGCAACATCTTCTTCAATTTCATCCTCTTTCATCCTGTCATCGAAATCCTCATCCTGTTCTCCCCTGTCTTCATCGGCTGCTTTTTTATCACGGTCGAGTTTGCGTTCAACAAGTCCTTCTTCAATAGCATTAACCATTGTTTCAATAATAATGCTGATTGATTTGGAGGCATCGTCATTAGCAGGGATAGGGAAATCAACTTTACGCGGGTCCGAATTGGTATCAACGATGGCGAAAGTCGGGATATTAAGCTTCTTTGCTTCGGCCAGCGAGATATGTTCTTTAAGGATATCCACGATAAAAATGGCGGCGGGCAAACGGTTGAGGTCAGCGATTGAACCGAGGTTCTTCTCAAGTTTTGCACGTTCGCGGGTAATTGTAAGGCGTTCCTTCTTCGACAGGTTGTTATATGAAGGGCTGGTCATCAGTTTGTCAATGGAGACCATTTTGCGCACTGCTTTCCTGATGGTTGCAAAGTTAGTAAGCATCCCGCCGGGCCAGCGTTCGGTAACATATGGCATATTTACCCTTTTCACCTGCTCGGCTACGATTTCCTTAGCCTGCTTTTTTGTTGCAACAAAGAGAATACGTTTGCCTGATTTGGAGATTTGTTTAAGGGCGGCGGCTGCCTCATCGATCTTTGCAATTGTTTTATACAGGTCGATGATGTGAATGCCATTCCTTTCCATGAAGATGTAAGGAGCCATTGCGGGATTCCATTTCCTCCTGAGATGGCCGAAATGGACACCTGCTTCCAATAATGAATCGAAATTTGTTCTGGACATATCGTTTGAATGAAAGTTCTTAAAATATTAACGTTTACTGAACTGGAACCGTTTGCGGGCCTTCTTCTGGCCGAATTTCTTGCGTTCAACCATCCTGGGGTCGCGGGTCATAAAACCCTTGGCTTTAAGCAGGGGTTTAAATTCCTCATTGATCTTTACCAATGCCCTTGAAAGTGCATGGGCGAGAGCTTCTGCCTGGCCTCTGACTCCACCTCCGTCAAGATTGACATGCAGGTCATACTGTCCCATCGTATTGGTGACTTCAAAAGGTTCAACAACCTTGAACTGCAATATAGGTGTTGGGAAGTATTCCTTATAATCCCTGTCGTTGACGGTGATTTTTCCCTGGCCTTCTTTTACGTAGATTCTTGCAACAGCAGTCTTCCTCCGGCCGATCGTGTTTATGATTTCCATATTACTTAATTGAGGTTAATTGAATCTGTTTTGGTTGCTGGGCCTGATGAGCATGTTCGGTTCCCGCGTATACGTATAGGTTACGGAAGAGAGCGGCACCAAGGCGGTTCTTCGGAAGCATTCCCTTAACAGCTTTTTCAACAACTTCTGTGGGCTTCTTCACGAAGAGTTCACGCGGATTCCTGATTCTCTGTCCTCCGGGGTAACCTGTATGGCGGACATAATTCTTGTCATCCAGCTTCTTCCCGGTAAACAACACTTTCTCAGCGTTGATGATGATCACGTTATCGCCACAATCGACATGAGGGGTATAATTTGTTTTCATCTTGCCCCGCAGCAATTTTGCGACTTTAGCAGCTAAACGGCCAACTATCTGGCCTTCAGCATCAATCAGCAGCCATTCCTTGTTAACGGTTTCCTTGTTGGCGCTGATCGTTTTGTAACTTAAAGTATCCATATTCTTATTTGATTTCTTTTCAAAAAGGGGTGCAAAGGTATTGTTATTCATATGATCCCGCAAACAATCCAATGATTAATTTCAAAGAAAACAGCTTTATCCCATATTTTGTGACAATTATTGCTAATTTTGTACCTCATTTATGAAAGAACTGTTTTTCGAAAGGGAATTAACATCAAGTTTGAATCAATGGTTGGCCGATGCTTCCTCACCAGGTCTTATCTTATACGGGGCAAGGCAAACGGGAAAAACTTCCCTGGTTGAGAAATTTTCCCGGGAATTCAGTCAGTTTATCCGGCTCGACCTGAAGAACCCAATGGATCTTGGTATCATTCGTAAATCAGGTTCAAGTGAAGATTTTGTGAATACCCTTTTCAAACTGAAAGGGAAGGATATTTCCTGTAAAGACACACTTGTATTTTTCGACGGCACCTGCCGTGACCCCCTGGCAGCCGACCTGGCCGGGGATATCACGAGCAGGCATCCCTGGCTTAAGGTCATCATCTCCTGTGCCATACAACTGCAACTGCCGCCCCCTGGGTTCAGCACCCTTTTTCTCCAGCCATTTTCGTTCAGTGAGTTCCTGAAAGCTGCAGGCAGCAAGGAAGCTATTGAGGCTTTCAATGAAGTTCCATTTCCTGTCGGAGGGTTTCACACCCTGCTCGGGCTGTTTCACCAGTACAGTCTTGTCGGCGGAATGCCGGGGGTTGTGAAGAAATTCGTTCAAACCAGGAACATGTCTTCGCTGAAGCCTGTTTATGAAGGGATACTCAGGGAATTCTTCGCAGATATCATCAATGCACCATTAAAGCAGAATAAAAAGGAGCTGTTGATGATAACACTGCAAAATGCATTCATGTATGCAGGCACCAGGATAAAGTTCAATGAATTCGGGAATGTTCCTTACGGTAGCAGGGAAATGGCCGGCACACTTCGTTACCTGGAGAATTCAATGTTGTTAAGCCTGAATTATCCCTCGGTCACACCAACACCCCCGCTCAAGCCTGACAATAACAAGTTCCCAAGGTTGCAGATGCTGGATACAGGGCTGGTTACCTACATTTCGGGTATCCAGCAGCAGATGAGCCTCGCGATTGACCTGAATGCTTTGTTTGAGGGCCAGGTGTTACGGCATATTGTCGGGCAGGAGCTGGCAAGCAGCAGAACCGAAAAGCCTGTGAGGCAGGACTATTGGGTGAGGGATAAAGCACAGTCTTTAGCCGAAGTGGATTATGTGATCGTCTTTGAAGACCTGATAGTTCCGGTGGTTGTAAAATCAGGAGAGCCCGGCAGGCTCAGATCCCTGCATCAGTTCATTGATGAAGCCCCGCATCCTTATGCAATCCGTTTGTATGCAGGAAATGTGAATATCCGCAAAGCCACTACCATTAAAGGCAAAGCTTTTTACCTTTTGTCCCTGCCGTATTTCCTGGCATGCCGCATACCCGAGCACCTGAAAGGATTTATAAGGTATGTGGGAAGCTGAATTATTTTTCTGAAAATTTGCTTTCCATGCACCTTATTTATTATATTTATCAAAAAATCATTCAATGAATGCCCTTCAGAACGTTTCAATACTTCTAGAACTGGCAGTGACCATTCTTGGACTACTGATCTGGCTGCAGAAGAAAAAATCATTTGGGGTTTATATCTTTTTTACATTCCTTATATACATGGTATACGATGGCTGCAAATTATGGTCGCTTGCTGTACCCGAACTGGTCCTTCGCATCCTTTTTGCCCTTGCCTCCCTGTCAATCCTGATAGCGGTTTGGAAGCTTTTCAAGTCTGAATAGATTTCTCTTTGCCGATTTTTATACCTTTGCTTCCTGAAAGTGAATAGTGAACGGTGAATAGTGACTTCTGATTATTCACTGGTCACAAGTCACCGGTCACCAGTCACCAGTCACCAGTCACCATTTTACTCATGTCAATATCCGTCAATAATATCACAAAGATTTACGGAACCCAGAAGGCCCTGGATTCTGTTTCAATCAATATCCATCCGGGCGAAATCGTGGGTTTGCTGGGCCCGAACGGTGCCGGGAAAAGTACGTTAATGAAGATCCTCAGCTGTTTCATCCCGCCAAGCTCGGGCGAAGCCTCGGTTTGTGGTTTTGATGTTTTGGAACAATCGATTGAAGTCAGGAATAAAGTTGGTTACCTTCCTGAAAACAATCCTCTGTACCTGGATCTCTATGTAAGGGAGTTCCTGGCTTTTGTTGCGGGCACCCACCATCTGAAGAATCCTGTTAAGCAAAGGGTGGATGAGATGATCGCCTTAACGGGGCTTCAGCCTGAACAGCATAAAAAAATCGGGGCCCTTTCCAAGGGTTACAGGCAGAGGGTGGGTCTGGCACAGGCGCTGATTCATGACCCTGAAGTGCTGATCCTCGACGAACCAACATCAGGGCTTGATCCAAACCAGCTTTCCGAGATCAGGAATCTTATCAGGGAGATAGGGAAAGAAAAGACCGTAATGTTATCGACACATATAATGCAGGAAGTTGAAGCAATCTGCGGCAGGGCTGTCATAATACATAAAGGGAGGATTGTTGCTGATGATTCTACAAAAAATCTTCACAGGATTACTGTTTCGAAAACCCTGATCAGGGTTGAGTTTTCATCCGCAGTAGAAAAAAATGTTTTAATTTCAATTCCCGGCCTTAAAGGGATGATTTTGCCCGGAGGGCTTCCTGAGCGCCCGGAAGTAAAAGCAAATACAGCCTCGGCTTTATGGTTGCTTGAATCAGAAACCGGGGCGGATATCCGTGCCGATATCTTCAGATTCGCTGTTGATAAAGGCTTGACAGTACTTTCCATGCAGAAGGAGGAACAAAAGCTGGAGGAAGTTTTTCAGGAACTCACGAAAAATTAATACGGGCGAATAAAATAATTTATAAATTTGCGCCCTGAAGTGGAAAGATTTGATTGATTGCAACCACTGGAAAAAAATGCTAAAACAAAATTTCCTCCTTTCAATCAGATCTCCATTTATTATTCGTAAATCGTAAATCGTACATCATAAATTAATTTATATGGGATATTTATTTACATCGGAGTCCGTATCAGAAGGACATCCGGATAAAGTAGCCGATCAGATATCGGATGCATTACTTGATGAATTCATGCGCTGGGATCCTGAATCCAAAG
>CAILVF010000008.1 GCA_903837605.1 uncultured Bacteroidales bacterium
CCCTGATCTAGTTCTTTTGTCATGGCGGAGTCCCTGGCACTGCATAAGCGGCCTTGGCCGGCGCGGTCCTATAGCTAATTTCTTGGGATCGGTCAGGTATTTTAGCGCCGGACGCAGACGCGATGCAATGACAGAGACTCCTCAGCCAACAAATAAAAAAAGAAGGGCAGCCTTTTGAGCCGCCCTCTTTTTTTTTAAGCTTTGAGTCCGAAGAACTATAACGTGATCCTTTTCACCTCTCCTTTATCGTTGCACAGCTCCAATAATTCCGAGATCGGCTTATGGTATACCGGGTGAATGAAAGACGGTGCGATCTCATCCAGGGGCATCAAGGTAAACATGCGTTCATGAAGCCTGGGATGCGGGACCATCAGCTCTTCGGTAAACAAGATTCTTGAGCCGTAAAACAAAATGTCAATATCTATTGTTCGCGAGGAATACGTTTCGGTTGTACAGGAACAGCCGGTTGTGCATGCCGGGGCATTCCTTACTCTTCCGAGCTCCTTTTCAATATCCTGTATCCCTGCAAGGAGTTCCTCTGGGCTTAAGCCTGTTTCCAATTCAAGGGCCTGGTTAAAAAAAGATATGTTGTCTTCAAATCCCCATGGCTCGGTTTCATAAACAGAAGAGGATTTCAGAATGTTTCCCAAACGTTCTTTTATCCTGGCACAGGCCAGGAGAAGGTTCTGTTCCCTGTCGCCCCTGTTACTTCCAAGAAGCAAATAGACCGCTTGCTGCATACGTTGTGTGAAAATACTATAAACCGTAAAGCCTGGTTATCAAGGCTGAAATTTTTCGGCCGTAATCGGGATCTGTTGCCCATTTACCGGTGAGCTCCGTTACCACGGTCACACTACCCCTTCTTACATTGTTGAAGCGGGGATCAACGAGGGGACTTCTGACCGTTTCATAACTTGCATAGGCTTTTAAATGCTGTATATGGGCCCTCACCCCTTCTTCCATGCTTGCAAACCAGTCTCCCCCGCTGAAAAGATCAATGCAACCCAATCCGCAGTAATTATGCTGGTATTTGCTTATGTTGCCATCAAATTTTAAAAAACCAGTTTCAAGGCACATCTGGCAGAAGGCCACTTCGTAATTAACGCCTTCCCGGTTGGCTTCGATGATATATGTTTTTACCAGCCTGCCCACCATAGCTGCATCGGCGTCCCCGTTATATTTTATCACAAAGTTCTTCATGAGCTCCGGGGATGCCTTTCCCTGTGCCATGATCTTCAGGCTTGGCCCTTTTTTCGCCAGCGAGGCTTTTGATGAATGATATTTTTTCTGAGGGACATCATGGTGACCCGGTGTCATTCCATGAGCTGTAAGAAATAAAAGCAAAAAAATATATGTAACCAGGGTCAATCTCATCCGTCAAATTAATATCTTGCAATTATAATTATTTTAGCGATGGATTGAGGGAAATGAAAGATTTTTTTTGCACAGAAATTTGTTTACAATTAACTTGGTACCATGAAATTAAATTCAATCTAAATTCCAGATAGTATGAAACAATTCTTCAAATTTATGTTTGCCAGCATGCTTGGCACATTCCTTGTGATCGTTATCATTTTCCTGGTCAGTCTCGGAATTGTTGCAGGTATTGTGGCGATAGCTTCAAACGATGAGGTGACTATTGATAAAAACACTGTCCTGGTGATCAAGATGGACAAGCTAATAGCAGACCGTTCACCTTCCATGCCGGTATTCAGCCTGAACGGTACCGATAAATATGACGGGCTGAACGACATCCTCAAAAACCTAAAAAAAGCAGCTGACGACAAAAACATTGCCGGCATCTACCTTGATCTGTCGATGGTACAGGCAAGCATGGCTACAGTGGAAGAGATCAGGGACGGCCTGATCGAATTCAGGAAATCGGGGAAATTCATCTGGGCCTACAGCGAAGGCATGGATCAGAAGGCATATTACCTGGCATCCGTTGCCGATAAGATCTTCATGACGCCCCAGGGCATGGTGTTTTTCAAAGGGCTGAGTGCAAGCCCGATGTTTATCAAAGGGACCCTTGAAAAACTTGACATCAAAGTACAGGTGATCAGGCATGGAAAGTTCAAGGCTGCCACTGAGCCGCTGTTCCTCGACAAAATGAGCCCTGAGAACAGGAAACAAACCACGGAACTAATCACCGACCTCTGGGATAAGATGATCACCGGGATAAGCGAATCCCGCCATATCTCCAAAGATGAACTGAACCATATTGCTGACAGCCTGAAGCTGGGGAGGGCCGCTGACGCACTTAAGTATAAATTCATCGACCAGATCGCCTATAAGGATGAATTTCTGAAAGAACTTCGGTCAAAGCTTGGCATTGACGAGAAAGCCAGGATCAAAACCGTTTCGATGGATAAGTATACCAAGGTGTTTGACCCCGCAAGCAAGAACTCCTCCAAGGACAAGATCGCCGTCATCTATGCCCAGGGAACTATCGGAAGCGGTGAAGGCGATGACCAGGATATAGGGTCGGAACGTATTTCAAGGGCTATCCGCAAGGCACGTGAGGACGATAAAGTAAAGGCCATCGTATTCCGTATCAACTCAGGAGGAGGCGACGGACTCGCATCGGATATCATATGGAGGGAAGTGGTCCTTGCAGCAAAGGCCAAGCCTGTAGTGGCTTCATTCGGGGATGTTGCAGCCAGCGGGGGTTACTATATTGCCTGCGCAGCCACCAGGATACTTGCCGAGCCCAACACCATCACAGGATCAATCGGTGTGTTCGGAATCATACCCAACTTCCAGGGCCTGATGAAAAATAAACTGGGGATAACATTCGACGAGGCAGGCACGAATAAAAACTCGGGCTTCATTTCTGTCCAAAGACAGCTTTCACCATTCGAACAGGCAGTGATCCAGAAAGAGATCGAGGATTTTTATGACACCTTTATCACGAAGGTGGCCGAAGGGCGGAAGCTCACAAAGGCCCAGGTCGACAGCATAGGCCAGGGAAGGGTCTGGAGCGGTGTTGATGCAAAAGGGATAGGGCTTGTCGATGAATTCGGAGGCCTTTCAAAGTCCATCCAGGTGGCAGCCGACCTTGCAAAACTTAAATCGTACAAGGTATGGGCCCTGCCTGAACAGAAAGAACCCATCCAGCAAATTATCGACGAAGTATTCGGGAACACCCCCGAAACGAGGATACAGTCGGTTATGGGTGAAGATTACAGGTATTACAAAGCAATCAAAGACCTGCGTTCCATGAGAGGTGTGCAGGCCAGGATGCTTATTGATTACGAAATCCGGTAATCCGGCTATCTGAAAAAAGAGGGCATCCTTTTCAAGTTGCCCTCTTTTTTATTTGATCCCGTGATCTTATCTCATCGGATACCGTTTGAAGATCTCTTCGCTCTTCATCAGGATATCAATATACTGGGCCCTCTTGTAAACGAAAGGATCTTTCAGCTCCTTACGTGAGAGTTTACCCCTGAAGCTTTCGATGGAAGAGAAATTCTTACGTGTCATCCAGTCTTCCAGGTCTTTGATCATAAGGCTGAGCTGGGCAGGTCCGTTCTTGTATACCGTGCTGACAACCTGCACGCAATCGGCCCCGGCAAGAAGCATTTTAATAACATCCCTGCCGCTGAAAATACCGGTGTTGGCGCATAATGAACCTCGGATCTCATGGTATAACATCCCGATATACCTCAGCGCAAGGCGGTTGTCCTCCTCGTTACTGAGATTATAAGGAAAGTTATGCTCGATCTTCTCAATGTCAATATCAGGCTGAAAAAGACGGTTGAACAGAACAAAGCCGTCAACCCCTGCATGGTACATTTGCTGGATTACTGCGAGGACGTTGGTATAGAACGGGCTGAGTTTTACACTTACCGGGATCTTCATATTCTTCTTGACCTCTGATATTACAGCAAGCTGCTCATTGATGATCGATTTCCCTTCCTTCTTGAAATCAGCGGGAAGGGTGTAAAGATTCATTTCAATGGCATTCACTCCTGTTTGTTCGATGAGTTTTGCATATTCAACCCAGGTATCTTCAAACAGGCAGTTCAGGCTGGCGATTACCGGAATATTGACCGAATCAACGACCTTTCTCAAATGCGAAAGGTGTTCCCGGGGCCCGGCATGATTGATATCGGGAAACAGGCTGATCATCTCGGCATGCCGTTCATTGTATTGGTTCAGTTCCTCGGAAAGCTGCAGTCGTTCGAGTTCAATCTGTTCCTCGAACAGGGTCTTATAAACAATTGCAGCAGCGCCGGCTTCCTCAAGCTGGCGTATTGTATCCAGGTCCTTAACCAGGTTGCTTGCTCCAACGATTATGGGATTTTTCAGATTCAGTCCCATGTAGTTTGTGGTAAGGATAGGCATAAGTTTATAGGTTTTAAGATGTTTTACAAAAATATCTTATTTGGCTGTAATACCTGATTATTTTTCAAATTTCATCTCGGCAAGACGCTTGTAATTGTTGTACCTCCATTTAGCATTTTCCTCTGCCGCTTTGAAAAGTTCAACAGATTCTTCCGGGAACATTGCCTTGAGGGAAGTGTAACGTACTTCGGTTCCGAGAAATTCCTGGAATTTTGCCCAATCGGGTTCCTTGGAGTCGAGTGTAAACGGGTTCTTGCCTTCTTCGGCATGCATCGGATTGTAACGGTACAGGTTCCAGTAGCCTGCATTCACTGCCTGGTCCATTTCTTCCTGGGCTTTTCCCATTCCAAGTTTAAGCCCGTGGTTTATACAGGTGGAATAGGCAATTACCATTGACGGACCTTTGTACGATTCGGCTTCTTTAATTGCCCTGAACAGCTGGCTGTTGTTGGCGCCCATTGCGACCTGTGCGGTATATACATATCCGTAAGTCATGGCCATTGCGCCAAGATCTTTTTTACGGACCTTCTTGCCTGAAGCCGCAAACTTGGCGACAGCCCCTGCAGGAGTCGACTTGGAAGCCTGTCCGCCGGTATTGGAATATACTTCGGTGTCGAGTACAAGAATATTGATATCCTCACCGGAGGCGATAACATGGTCAAGCCCGCCGTAACCGATATCGTATGCCCATCCGTCCCCGCCAATGATCCAGATCGATTTCTTGATAAGGTATTGTTTGAGATCGGTTATATCCCTGGCAAGCTGGTCACTCTCCTTCTCAAGCAAAGGCAGAAGCCTGATCGTGGCAGCTTTTGATTTTTCCGCATCGTCTTTGCCGTCGATCCATTCCTGGAAAGCAGCCAAAGTTTCGGAGCCCATCATGTTGGCCTTTATAGCTTCCTTCATTTTCCTTGAAATACGCTGGCGGAGTTTGCCAACACCAAGAGCCATACCGTAGCCGTATTCGGCATTGTCTTCAAACAATGAATTGGCCCAGGCCGGACCGCGTCCGTTGGTATTTGCACGGTAAGGTGTGAACGGGGCTGTGCCTCCGTATATTGAAGAACATCCCGTGGCATTTGCTATCATCATCCTCTCGCCGTAAAGCTGGGTCAGGAGTTTTATATAAGGTGTTTCGCCGCATCCTGCGCAAGCCCCGGAGAACTCGAAAAGGGGCTGTGAGAACTGGCTGTTTTTAAATGTTTTAAACCTGTCGATCACATCGGTTTTATAGGAAACCTTTTCAATAAGATAATCCCAATTTTTCGATTCGCTGATCTGGCTGCCGAGTGTGTTCATTTCAAGCGCTTTGGTCTTGGAAGGACAGATATCGGCACAGTTGCCGCAGCCTGTACAGTCAAGCACGCTTACCTGGATCTTGAATTCATACCCGGCAAGTTCTTTCCCGATAGCCTTCAGGGTTGGCATACCCTGGGGGGCGTTCTTCTTTTCTTCTTCATTGAGAAGGAAAGGACGGATGGCGGCGTGTGGACAAACATAAGCGCACTGGTTGCACTGGATACAGTTTTCGGGTATCCATTTGGGGACATTAACCGCAATGCCTCGTTTTTCGAGGACAGTCATCCCCGATGGGAAAGTTCCATCTTCCATGCCAAGGAAAGCGCTGACGGGGATATCGTCTCCGTTCATTGCGCTGACCGGGTCAAATATTTCCCTGACAAATTTTGAAACCGTTGAATCTTCATTTGCTTTTTTAACAACGATTTTGGACCATTCGGCCGGTATTTCGATCTTGATTACCTCGCCTCCCTGGTCGATAGCCGCAAAATTCATATTAACGATCTCTTCTCCCTTACGTCCATAAGTCTTTTCAATGGCTTTCTTCATATCCTTCACCGCTTTTTCATACGGGAATATATTGGAAAGCTTAAAGAAGGCCGATTGCATGATGGAATTCGTGCGGTTGCCAAGGCCGATCTCTTCGGCTATCTTGGTTGCGTCGATCATGTAGAATTTGACCTGGTTGTCGGCCATGAACTTTTTCATGGCATCGGGCAGGCGTTTCTTGGTTTCTTCCGCGTCCCAGATGGAATTCAACAGGAAGGTACCTCCTTTCTTGAGTCCTTTCACAAGGTCATATTTGTCAAGATACGAGGGAACATGGCATGCAATGAAATCAGCCATGTTAACAAGATAGGGGGAGCGGATGGGGCTGTCGCCGAAACGAAGGTGGGAAACAGTTACACCTCCTGATTTTTTCGAGTCATAGGCAAAGTATGCCTGTGCGTATTTGTCGGTATTATCGCCAATGATCTTTATACTGTTCTTATTGGCTCCAACGGTACCGTCAGAACCGATTCCCCAGAACTTGGCTGAAAAAGTAGTTGCAGGCTGTATGTCAATTTCAGGCATCAGCGGCAGGGAAGTGAAGGTTACATCATCAACGATACCCATTGTAAAATGGTTCTTCGGCTCCTTCATCTTCAGGTTATCATAAACTGATACGATCTGGGAAGGAGTTGTATCCTTGGAACTAAGCCCGTAACGCCCGGCTATGATCATCGGCCTTTCGGGGCGGTCATAGAAGATATCCCTGATATCAAGGTAAAGAGGATCCCCGTTTGCTCCGGGTTCCTTTGTACGGTCAAGCACAGCGATGCGTTTCACCGATTTCGGCAACACATCAAAGAAATATTTTTCACTAAATGGGCGGTACAGGTGAACCACTACCAGGCCGACCTTTTCGCCTTTGGCGCGAAGATAATCAATGGTTTCACGGATGGTTTCAGTTACCGAACCCATGGCCACTATGATATTCTCGGCCTGCGGATCACCGTAATATACGAAGGGATGATATTCCCTTCCTGTGAGAGTGGTGATCTCTTTCATATACTGGTCAACAACATCGGCAACAGGATGGTAAAAGCGGTTGACAGCTTCCTTGGCCTGGAAGAAAATGTCGGGGTTCTGGGCAGTTCCCCTGGTAACAGGATGTTCGGGGTTCAGGGCGCGGTCGCGGAATTCCTGGAGAGCCTTTACATCGATAAGCTTTGCCATATCATCGTTATCAAAAGCTTCTATCTTCTGGATCTCATGCGAAGAACGGAAACCGTCAAAGAAATGAAGGAAAGGCAGCCTTAATTTAATGGCACTGAGATGGGCAATGCCTGCCAGGTCCATGATCTCCTGAACGGATCCGGAAGCCAGCATGGCAAAACCGGTTTGCCTCGTTGCATACACGTCGCCGTGGTCGCCGAAGATAGAAAGGGCATGGGCGGCAACAGTTCTTGCTGAAACATGGAATACGCATGGGAGAAGTTCGCCTGCTATCTTGTACATGTTCGGGATCATCAGCAATAAGCCCTGGGAGGCTGTAAACGTAGTGGTAAGGACTCCGGCCTGGAGGGATCCGTGAACAGCGCCTGCTGCACCGGCTTCACTTTGCATTTCACTAACCCTTACTTCGTCCCCGAAAATATTTTTACGGCCGCTGGCTGCCCACTCATCAACATTTTCAGCCATATTAGAGGAAGGTGTGATTGGGTAAATTGCAGCTACTTCACTGAACATATAGGCCATATGTGATGCAGCCTGATTACCGTCACAAGTCAAATATTTTTTTGTTTTAGTCATATTGTATTGATTTTTAAGAATTTAACTATATCAACTGTGAATCGATTAACAGACTGCAAAGGTACATTTTTTTTAAATTTGCCGGATGCTTTATCCAACTTCTTTTGAAAATAAACTGGGCTTTGACCATATCAGGGAACTGCTGTCGTCCAACTGCCTGTCTTCCATGGGGAAAGACCTTATATCGACCATATCCTTCTCGACAAAGAGGGAGGATATCTTTTTAAAGCTTGTTCTCACCGGGGAGATGCTGAATGTTTTGAATTTTGAAGAAGGATTTCCATCCCAGGACTATTATGACCTGTTACCCGAGTTAAAACGGATTATAACGCCGGGAACTTACCTGGAGGAAGATACTATTTCGGAGCTCAGGCTTTCGCTCCAGACGGTTGCCGCACTGATCAGTTTCTTTTCGGTGCGCATGGAAGCGTATCCGGGCCTCTACGCCCAGATCGCCTCGACCATAGCCGACAGCTCGGCTCTTACCCTTCCGGCCGCCCTGGTCCGCCGAATAGACCATATGCTCGACGAACGTTCAGAAGTCAGGGACAATGCTTCCCCTGAGCTGTTAAAACTCAGAAAAGAAAAGGCATATAAAATTGCAAGTGTAGAACACAAGATACACCATGACCTGAAAGTCGCCCGGCAATCGGGCTGGACCCCCGAAGATGCCGAGGTCACAATCCGCAACGGCCGGCTGGTGATCCCGATGCTAAGCGCCCATAAACGCAAGATCAGCGGGTATGTTCATGATGAATCGGCCACCGGGCAAACGGTTTTCATTGAACCCTCGGCCATTTTTGAAACGAATAACGAGATCCGTGAAATTGAATATGCCGAAAAACGGGAGATCATTAAGATACTGACAGTTTTCACAAATGATGTCAGACCAGAAACAGAGAACCTCGCAAGCCTGTACAAATTTCTGGGCGTAATTGATTTCATAAGGGCCAAAGCCCTGTTTGCCAGGGCCGTGGCAGGGGTCCTTCCAAAGATCGCCCAGGATACCGATCAGTCCTCCAAAACAGGAAATGCCATGGCTTTCAACTGGCACCAGGCCATCCACCCTAATCTGTACCTTCATTTTAAAAATATAAAAAAAGAAGTTGTTCCCCTTGACCTGGAACTGGAGGGTGAGGAACGCATACTCATCATTTCGGGTCCGAATGCAGGAGGGAAATCGGTTTGCCTTAAGACCGTGGGGCTTGTGCAATACATGTTCCAGTGCGGATTGCTGCCGCCTTTGAGGGAAGATTCGGAATTTATGATCTTTGAAAAGATCTTTATAGACATAGGTGATGAGCAGTCCATTGACAACGACCTCAGCACCTATACTTCCAAGCTCCTGAACCTGAAATTCTTTCTTGAGCATGTCGACAACCATTCCCTTCTCCTCATTGATGAGTACGGTTCGGGGACAGATCCTTCCCAGGGAGGGGCAATGGCTGAAGCCTGCCTCGAGGAGATGGCTGCAAGGGGAACCTATGGGGTTATTACCACCCATTATTCCAACCTTAAATTGCTCGCAGGACGTGTAAAAGGAATTGTAAACGGGGCAATGCTTTATGATTCGAAGAAGCTTAAACCCCTTTACCGCCTGAAGAAAGGCAAACCCGGTAATTCCTTTGCCTTTGAGATCGCAGCCCAGATAGGCTTTCCCCCTGAGGTCCTGAACAAGGCAAGGAATATCACGGGCCACAGCCAGCTTAATTTCGAGAAGCAGATCCAGGACCTTGAAACCGAGAAGGATGAGATGAGCAGGAAATCAACCGAGCTGAGGGTGGCCGATGATTTCCTGGCGGAACTGATAACAAAATATGAGAAGCTGACGGGGACACTGGAAAAATCAAAAAAGGAGATCCTTGAGAATGCCCGGGCCGAGGCCCTGCAGATGGTCTCTGAAGCAAACAGGACCATAGAAAGAACCATCAGGGAGATAAAAGAAGCCCAGGCTGAGAAAGAACAGACTAAAACTGCAAGGTCAGGCATAAGGGAGCTGAAAGAGAAACTGGAAGAACAACAGGCTCCGCTGGTATGGCCTGAGCCGCCCCCGGAAGACATGGAACAGGGGAAGCCTTCATCCGCAGTCAAATCTTCAACCGCAGGTAAATCTAAATCAAAGGCCCCTTCAAAACCTCAGATAATTGAACCAACAGGGCCCCAGCACAGGCAATATCAATCCTACCTTGACGACATGCACCGTAAACTGTATGATTTCGAGGTGACACTTGACCTGCGCGGCAAACGTGTGGATGAAACGATATCCCTTTTGCAAAAGTATATTGATGATGCAATCATGCTTTCCATTCCTGAGGTGAGGATACTGCATGGCAAAGGGAACGGGGTACTTCGGCAGGTTACGAGGGATTATCTACGTTCGGTAAAGGAAATTAAAAGCGCAAAAGACGAACTTCTCGAAAGAGGGGGAAGCGGAATAACCGTTGTGGTTTTCAAATAGGACCTGCATTTCACTCATATTGTTCATTTAACAATTTTTAACGTTTTTCTTTTCACAATATAAATTACCGCCACAAAACCCTAACAGCCTGTTTTAATTGTCTGAAATCCGGTTTTTTACAGAAATGGATGGAAAGTCTCATCCTGCTTGAAAAACGGATATTGAGAGGGATTTATCAGTTTGCAGTTTCATGATAGTTCTTTATTCTTCTTCATAATCGTACTTTTGCCCCTCTGCGCCAAAAACCAAAATCATGAGTTTAAGAGCCAAGACCAATGAACTCAAAAGAAGGATGAATGAAGCCTTTCAGGGAGGCGGTGAACAAGCCCTTGAAAAGCAGAAAGCATCCGGAAAAATGACTGCCCGTGAACGCATCCTTGCATTGCTGGATCCAAATTCATTTCATGAATATGATCTTTTTGTAAAGCATGCCGGGCAGGACTTCGACATGGACAAAAAGTACCTGCCGGGTGACGGTGTTATAACAGGTACCGGATCCATTAATGGCTGGCCCGTTTGCATTTTTGCCCAGGACTTCACAGTTGCAGGCGGTTCATTAGGATTTATGCATGCCAAGAAGATCACAAAGATCATGGATCATGCCATGAAGATGAAAGTGCCCCTGATCGGGATCAATGATTCGGGGGGTGCAAGGATCCAGGAAGGTGTTAATTCACTTGCAGGCTATGGTGAAATTTTTTACAGGAACACCCAGGCTTCGGGCGTGATTCCCCAGATCAGCGTGATCCTGGGTCCATGTGCCGGGGGTGCTGTATACTCCCCTGCCCTTACCGACTTTGTGTTTGTGGTGGACAAGATCTCCAAGATGTTCATTACCGGTCCGGAAGTAATCAAGACTGTTCTGGGAGAAGAAATTTCCATGGAAGACCTAGGGGGTGCCAAAGTGCATGCCGAGATAACCGGGAACGCGCATTTCTTTGCCGAAAGTGAAGATGAATGCTTTGACCAGATCAAAAGGCTGGTTAGTTTTATCCCCTGGAATAACGATAAAAAAGCCGAACTTTTCCCGAAGAAAGCGCCAAAATCAAGGCATTATAAAATTGAAAGCATATTTCCCACCAACCCGATGACCCCTTATGATGTAAGGGATGTTATCAAGTCGTTGGTCGATGACTCCGATTTCTTTGAAATTCACGAGCTCTGGGCTGCAAATATTGTCATAGGTTTTGCAAGGCTTGACGGACAAACCATAGGGTTTGTTGCAAACCAGCCGATGGTTCTGGCCGGGGTGCTTGACGTGGACTCCAGCGATAAAGCTGCAAGGTTCATCCGTTACTGCGATGCCTTTAACATCCCCCTTGTTACCCTCGTTGACCTGCCGGGCTACCTTCCGGGTATTGACCAGGAGCATGCAGGGGTTATCCGCCATGGTGCCAAAGTCCTCTATGCATACAGTGAAGCAACAGTGCCTAAGCTCACGGTTATTTTACGCAAGGCTTACGGGGGAGGGTATATCGCAATGTGCTCTCACCACCTTCGTGCCGATTTTGTCCTTGCCTGGCCCACAGCCGAAATCGCCGTCATGGGGCCCGAAGGCGCTGCTAACATCATTTTCCGTTCCGAAATAAAGTCATCGGATAATCCCGATGAAACGCGAAAGAAACTCATTGAGGAATACCGCCAGAAATTTGCCAATCCTTATGTTGCTGCCGCATACGGCTACGTTGATGCTGTAATAGAACCTTCGGAAACCAGGAGCTTCCTCATCCATTCCCTGACCCTGGCGCAAAACAAAAACGAGATCGCCCCTAAGAAAAAACACGGGGTTCCTCCATTCTGATCGTCCTTAAAACAGAACACCCTCTTATGGAAGAAAACGAAAAACCGCAGGCCGCCCCTCCTGAACCAGAATTCATCTCATTCCAGATGGAGCATATTGCTTTTAAAACACTGCCCAACCGTACCTATTTGATGCGCAAACCGTATAAGGTGGATGATCCTAAAAAGATCACCGCATTCATTCCCGGTACGATCGTGAAGGTTTATGTCAAGGAAAACCATAAAGTTAAAGAGGGTGACACCCTGCTCGACCTCCAGGCAATGAAAATGAATAACCACCTGTTATCTCCTGTGAGTACTGTCGTTAAAAAGATCTATGTCAAACAGGGCGACAGGGTTTCCAAGAACCAGTTACTGGTTGAGCTTAAGTAAGCATCATTTCCTTTATCAGGCTTTCAATTTCTTCCCTGCCCTGGCGGGTAGTTGAGGAAGTCGTTATCATCTCGGGCACAAAGCGTGGAATAAAACGCTGTATCCCTTTTACGTATTTTGGCTGGAGGTTCCTTTGTTCGGCATTTGACAGCTTATCGGTTTTCGTGAACAATATTACGAAAGGCCGGTTATTCCTTATCATCCAGCTCATGAATTCGGCATCCTGGCTCAGGGGCTCATGCCTGGCGTCGATCAGCACGAAAGTACACCTGAGAGCCGGGCTTTTCAGGATATACATATTAATGATGGGTTCCAGCTTCGCTTTTTCAACTTTTGAAAGCTTCGCATACCCGTAGCCCGGCAGGTCAACGATATAACACCGCATCTCCTCCTCAAGATAATGGTTAATCGTTCGCGTCTTTCCCGGGCTAGATGAGGTCTTGGCCAGGTTTCTCCTGCCGGCAATCATATTGATCAGCGAGGACTTGCCTACATTGGAGCGGCCGATGAATGCAAATTCGGGCAAACCGTTTGCCGGGCCGTCTTTGGGATGTACAACGCTTGAAATGAATTTCAGGTTCATGATGGCGGATGTGAGATTACCGTTCCTTTAACTTGGCTGTTCCGGCAAGGCGTAGACCTTTTGTTGTACCAGTTCTGCCCACTGAAGGTCGGTTCGGGTTTTATCAAATGATTGCCAGGGGATCAAACTGCCGGTTATTATGGTAATGGTTTGGCCTTTCTGTTTCATCATTTCATCGGCAAGGTACAACATTTCAAGATTGGCTTTAATACCCAGCTTCTTTCGCCAGTTCGAGAGGTTGTAAAACCAGTTCGAGTTCCTGCCTGAAATATAAACAGGCAGTACGTCGCGCTCATATTTTTTTGCTTTTTTAATAAAGGTGTTTTTCCATTCCAGGTCCTTTATTATGCCGCCTTTGAATTTGCGTGATACCAGCCCGGCAGGAAAATAAAGTATGGTTTTGCCCCCGGCGAAATTCTCGTCGATTATCCTTGCATTTTCGGTGTTCTTGCCATGTTTGTTAATAGGGATGAACAGGGGCTGAAGCCCCGGGATATTCATCAGCAGGTCATTCACCGGGAAAACGATATCGGGCCTCACTTTCCCTATCTGGTCCATAAGGGCAAGCCCGTCGAGCCCCCCGAGAGGATGATTGGACGCGATGATAAGCCTGCTGTCTTTAACAATTTCCCTCAGCCTGTCAAACGGGTTTTCAGTCCTGATCCCTGCGATCTCGGTTTTCACCGTAACCCCGAATTCACCCAGTATGGCTTCAACGAAAGGCAGTCCTGATTTATCCCTGTTACGGTATATATATCCATTCACCTCATCCTGATGGATGATCCTTTTAATATACCGCATGAACCATCCCGGGATGAATTTGAGAAGACGGGGGTTCTTTGATGCAAAGAGGCCTTCGACATTGATCAGTTTCTCAGGTATGTCTGAAATTTGTTCTGTCATAATACAAAAATAGGAAATCGGATCATATACCTGGCTTATTCCCGAGCACGGTTCCCCTGCTTTTATTACTTTTGTATGAGAGTCTTATCCTGCTATCATGGAAATGATCATTCCTCCTGTCGACAGGCACCTGCTTGATGCCGAGCTGACCGAGTCCAAATTTGTGCGTAACACAAATAACGGACAGAACAAGATTTATATCTTCACTGCCCATGATTCCCCGAACCTGATGAAGGAGCTTGGAAGGCTCAGGGAGATCACATTCAGGGATGCCGGGGGCGGTACAGGCAAAGCTATAGACATCGATGAATTTGATGTTATGGACGAGCCCTTTCACCAGCTCATTGTATGGGATCCCGCCGATCATGAAATAGTGGGAGGATACCGGTTTATACACGGGAGGGATATACCCTGCCTGGCCAACGGCTGCTTAAGCTCCGCCACAGCTGAGCTTTTTGAGTTCTCTCATAAGTTTATCCGTGATTACCTGCCGTATTCCATTGAACTGGGCCGCTCGTTCGTTCAGCCGGAATATCAGCCTACGGTGAACCTCAGGAGAGGGATGTATTCACTCGATAATCTTTGGGACGGGCTTGGGGCGATGATCATAGAGAATCCCGATGTGAGGTTTTTCTTCGGTAAGATGACCATGTATCCGCAGTATAATAAAACCGCCCGCGACCTGGTGATCTATTTTCTTCAGAAGTTCTTTCCCGATAATGAGCATTTGCTTACGCCAAAGTTCCCATTGGTAACCGAAACGCCTTTGGATGTCTTGCAAAACACCTTCAATGCCCCCTCGTTTGAAGAAAACTACAAAATTATGACACACGAAGTAAGGCAGCATGGTGAATTTGTGCCCCCGCTGGTGAATGCCTATATGAACCTAAGTTCCACCATGCGTACGTTTGGAACTTCCATTAACCATGGGTTCGGGGATGTGGAAGAAACGGGGATTATGATAAAAATAGATGACATCTATCCGCGGAAAAAGGAAAGACATCTAAAAACCTATATTCAGAGGTTATCGTTCAGGGGGTTTCGCTGGACGCGGAAAAGAGAAAGGTCTTAAAAGTACCTGTCCTGTCAGGCAGTTTTTGCCTTATTCGCCTTTTTCATCAGCTTGCTCTTAAGGTTGGCAGCCTTATTTTTATGTATTACCGACTTCTTTGCAAGTTTATCTATCTGGGAGATAACAGCTGGCAAATCCTTCTTAACTTCTTCTGTTTCCTCGGTTGCACGCAATTTCTTCACAGCATTACGCACCGTTCTGCCCTGGTAACGGTTCTGTGTTCTTTTTGTTTTAGTATTCCTGATGCGTTTTTCCGAACTTCTGTGATTGGCCATGGATTGAATTATTAATTTATCGTGCTTATTTTAAAAATCAGGGCGCAAAATTACAACATTTATTTGAAATAGGAAATAGCCTGCACACAATTTCCTGAAAATGAACCGGGCCGGCTTGTCGCCGGCCCGGTTTTATGCATTGTCATGCTTCTGCAGGTTTCTCCTCAATAACGACCGGAGGTGCTGCCGGGGCCTCCGGCTTCACTTCTTCTTTCGGAGCAAACTTAACCTTTGGCTTCGAAACTGCTTTCTTTTTAATCGATGCTTTTTTCACGGCAGCCTTTTTTTGGACTGGCTTTGCCTCTTTTTTCAGGGCCGGTTTCGTTTCCTTCCTAGGCGCCGGTTTGGCTTCCTTTTTCTGGACCGGTTTGGGTTCCTTCTTTGGCTGCTCTTTTACCGCCGGCACTGCTTTTTTAACAGCAGCCCTGGCCGGCTTAGCCTTTTTAACCGACTTTTTTACAGGCGGTTTGACCTCTGCAGCCTTCAGGGGAGCTACCTTCGCTGCAACAGGCTTAGGAGCAACTGCGGCTTTGCGTTTTGACCCTTTCTTCGGGCCTCTTTTCTTAGGTCTTCCGGGTTTGCCCTTTTTCTTTTTTTCAGTTTCTGCTGGTTTTTCGGCGGCAGCCTGTTTAATTTCGGGACGGGCTGCCTTGGCAGGACGGCCCCTGCCCTTTTTCTTTTTTAATTCATTTTTTTCTGACACATCCCTGGAAATTCCGCCCAGCCTGTTCAGAATATTTCTTATTTCCCCAACATATTTCTCCGCTTCAATAAGCTCAAGTTCGTATTGTCCTACAAGGAACTCCAGCTCTGATTCCGTGAATTTTATACTGCGCATAATAGAATAATTAATAAGTATTAATTTGTGCAAATGTAATACGGAAATCAATTATATTCAAAAAAAGCTTCTGCTGATTTTTGATGATGCCGCCAATTGGGGTTTCCCACACAGGTTTCCCTGTCCCAAATGCAATCTCTAGACCAAGGCGATAAAATTTTTTTGCAGAATTCAATACATTTTGTAATTTTGCACTCCCAAAAAGACTTTGGCCCGTTCGTCTAGGGGTTAGGACGTCAGGTTTTCATCCTGGTAACAGGGGTTCGATTCCCCTACGGGCTACCCTCAATACCTGTTAATCTTTGATTGACAGGTATTTTTTTTCTTAAAACAATAGGCTAAAATAAAAGACAATTCATCCATTATTCTAATTCTGTATTGTAGTCAAGATACAGTCATCAAAAAGCAGATAACAACTAAATAGCAAAATTCCCGTCTTACTGAGGGAAGGAGGATGATTGCAGTTTGTGCAATTTAACTGAAGGTGATTAAATCGGCATACCAAAGCCAAAGAAGAATCCGTTAGTGCCTAAAGATGTGAATGCATATTCGAACCTGATCACCATGTCGTAATAGGTTACAAAATCGATGCCCAGTCCCCAGCTTAATAAAAATTTGTTGTTGTAGGGATTGACTTCGGTGAATTTATTGACGCAGTATCCTGCATCGGCAAAGGCATTCAGGTAAAAGGCATATTGCAGGGACTTGAACTTGTTTTTTTCCTGTCCAGGCTTTGGTTTTGTCACTGATGGTTTGATCAGTTCGTATTTGATATTATTCCTGCAAAAATACATCTGGTCGCCTTTCAGAGTATATAGGTCAAAACCCCTTATGAAATCCTTTCCCTGGGTCATGTTAAGCTGATAGTAGTAAGGTGCGTTTTCCCCTGCCTGATTCTCAGCTTTCACCATTTCGGCGATATACCATTTCCGGCTGAGTGTCTGGTAAAAATGGAAATCGATTCCGTAATAGAACAAGTCGATGTCTTTTGAAACGAGTCCAAGACCGACTTTGTTGATGAAGACCCTGAGCATATTTCCTTTCAGAGGGTAGGTACGGCTGTTACGGTTGTCATAATAATAATCGGCATATAAGCTGATGGATGTATTTACATTTTTCTTTTTTGCCAGGTAATTTGAGTCCAGCTTGTACATCGAATCGGATATGGCAACATACTGTCCGGTCAACTGAATTGTTCCGTAATGGTAAAGCCCCGGCCTTAGAGTGAGTTTGGCTGTAAGTTTAACAACCTGCTGGCTGTTGAATGCATATAACATCTGTCGTTTATTATCAACCGAGGCATATTCCACCGTGTACAGGTTCGAGTACCCGGCTCCCAGCAACAGTCCTACTTTTTTGCCACGACCGACCCACGGGATCTTATATCCGGCAATAATGGACCAGGATTTACCCAATAAGACAATAATCGAAGTCTGATGGTTGAGCCCAAACAGGTTATTGTGGCTAAAGAAAAGCCCCATGCTGAGATCCTCCCAATGGGGAGCGCGCAACCATTCATTGAAGTTGGGAGCATTGAGTTTGGCGATCGGGAACAACCACCAGTAATGTCGTTCAGTAACATCAATCAGCAAAGTGTATTCTACATCGCTAATCTTGTTCAAATAGATGTTGACATTCAAAAAAAGCTTCGTGTTAATAAGGTTCTCACGGCTGTAATTCATACGCAACCGCAGCTCGCTCGAATCACCCGGGTAGAAATTCCTGTCGTTGAAATTTACCTTTTTCCCTTTCTGGAATGTAGCCAGGCTGTCGCCAATTTTAAAGTCGAGTTCCCTGATGAGTATTGAGGGTTTCGTAAGCTTGTTCCCGGTGACTTCAACATCTTTAATTTTAATGTATGGGACCAGAATAGTATCGGGAAGATGGATTTCACCATCTTTGTTTTGTGCTGTTAATGTCAGAGGTGCATACATCGTACAAAAAAATACAACGATAATCAGGTTCTTTATTGTTTGTCTAAAAATGGATGAAATCGCCTCCGGTTTCATTTGAATAAAGTCAGAAAATATCTCCATGGTTTTTCAATTTGCTGTAATGGGATTTATCGTTTGCAGGATACTATTTGTTGGAGAAAACACTCCCTTTAAGCAATAGTTTTTCGTCGGGATAACGAAAATAATAGGGGTCATTTCCCATGTAGAAGTGATAACCGGGCTTACTGCTTGTAAACCATGAAATATCAGTTAAAACCTGAAGTATATAAACTGTTTTATAGGGGACTTCAGCGAAAAAAAGATAACATTGAAGGAGGGTATTAACATATTCGTCAGATGAATTCCTCAATTTGAAATTGGTTGAAAGTAGTGATCCTCCCTGGTTATCAATAAAAAGTTGTTGTCCGAAATTGAGCAGTTTAGTTTGTATCATACTATACCAGAAAATATCGTCCTGGTGCATTGCTTTATTTAAACATGAAGGATTAAAATCTTTGAAATCAACACCCATCATGTCAAGGCTTCTTTGGCTTGAGAAAAGAACTTTCAATTGGATCAGATCGAATATGAAATAAAACTGGTTATTCGCCCTTGTCAATTCTTCTAATTGTAAAATAATCGGATCCAGCCGGTCAATATCTTTAAAACCCTTATGTTGATATTGATCGATGAAGCGGAAGAACAGATTGTAATGGTCAATAATATTTGTTTGCATATCCATCTGTTATATTATTTTAAGCTAACTATTTAAGTAATGACATCAGAAATCGGTGTTATATAATCACTTTCTTCCTGCTGTCAGTAGAACCCTCGATTTTTAGTTATTTTCTGCAGATGCTTATTTACGGACAATAGTCACACTGCCTATTTTTCCGTTGAACTTTGAAGATGCGCCATAATCGGCAACCAGTGTGCCTTCATCTACACCAATATCAGCCAAATCATCAACCGAAAAAATACCAGGCTGGGTTTTTTCAATCCGGCCTTCAGCCACCTTTTTGGTATTTACTGTAATAGTTCCGACACCTCCCAGGCCAGGCTTGCCGCCATCATATTTAAAATCATACACCAGCAGATAATTCCCCGGTCTAAGCACTTCTGAAGACATTATTCGCGTCGACTGCAGCCCCAGGTAATTATAAGTAAAGGCGGGTTTCCCGTCTTTCAGGTAAAATGACAGGCCTCCGAACCTTCCGCCCTGGCAAACGATCACTCCATTGCCTTGCTTATCGATTGTAACTTCAGCCTTGATGGTGTAGGACTTATTTCTAAGGTCAATGAAAACGTCTACTCCCATTCCTTTCATCCCCTCACCGTAAGTTACTGAGCTCCTGTTACCCATAACTGTGGGTCGACCCATCAATTCAGCATTGGTTCTTTCAAGAAGGCGGTCATCCAGCGGTAAAACATGGTATTTTTCAGCTTCTTTCATAAACAGGGCCTCCATTTCTTTCAATTTACCGGGATTTTGCGCCGACAAATCGTTGGTAAGGCTGAAATCATCATTGATATTGTACAGCTCCCAAACATCTTCTTTAAGGGGATGCAGAACCTGCAATCTCCATGCCGGCCTGTGGATTGTCCTGGCAAACCAGCCGTTTTCGTAGACTCCCCTGTTTCCAAACATTTCAAAATACTGGACATTATGCTGGGTGGCTGCTTTGGCATCATTGAATGAATAGGCCAGGCTTGTGCCCTCAATCGGATCCTGTTCAATACCGTTAACCATTTTTGGTGCCGGTATTTTAGTCACTTCATAAATGGTGGGAGCAATATCGATTACATGGCCGAACTGGGAACGCAATTCTCCTTTGGTTTTGATACCTGCAGGCCATTGAATGATCATGCCGTTACGTGTACCTCCAAAATCAGAGGCAACCTGCTTGGTATAGGCAAAGGGGGCATCCAGGGCAACTGCCCAGCCTGCAGCAAAGTGCGGATAGGTGCTTGGCCCGCCCCATTCGTCATAATGCTTCAGCATATCAGGAACAGTTTCAGGAACGGCGTTGAAATATGTCATCTCGCTGAACATTCCGTTCATCTGTCCTTCGGCACTGGCACCATTATCGCCTGCAATGAATATGATGACGGTGTTATCCATTATGCCAAGTTCCTTTATCGTCTCAATGAGTCTTCCTGCTTCGTAATCAGTTTGTTCGGCAAAACCGGCATACACTTCCATCTGGCGGGTGAATAGTTTCTTTTCGTCGGGGGAAAGTTTCTCCCAGTCCTTAATATCTGAAGGTTTTGGGGCAAGTTTTGTGTTTTGAGGAACTATGCCAAGTTTTTTCTGGCGTTCCAGAGTCATCTCGCGCAGCTTATCCCAACCCATGTCAAATTTCCCTCTGTATTTTTCGGCCCAGGCTTTGGGTACATGATGCGGTGCATGAGTAGCCCCCGGTGCATAATACAAGAAGAAGGGTTTATCAGGTGATAATGCCTGCTGGTAACGAACCCATGAAATGGCCTGGTTAGTCATGTCGGTAGTAAAGTGATAATTGGGATCGTTCGGCGTTTCAATCAATGTAACTCCATCATAGATCAATGGAGCATACTGATTTGTTTCACCGCCAATAAAACCATAAAATTTTTCAAAGCCTGAACGGGTGGGCCAGCGGTCCTGCGGACCCGAATTCGAAATTTCCCAGGGCGGGGTTTCATGATATTTCCCGAAAGCTGCAGTGTTAAAGCCATTCTGGCGAAGCACTTCAGCCATAGGGGTAATGGATTGCGGCCTTACCGAGGTGTTTCCCGGAAAGGTGGTTGCAGCTTCGCCGATACAACCCATATTATTGCTGTGATGATTATACCCCGTCAGCAATGCCACACGGGTGGGGGAACTTAGCGCAGTCGTATGAAAACAGTTATATTTTAAGCCGTTATCAGCAAGCCTGTCCATATTCGGAGTGCTGACCGGTCCTCCAAAAGCCTCTGAAACGCCAAAACCCATATCATCAATTAAGATTACTACAACATTAGGTGCTCCTTTCGGTGCTGTAACGTGAAACCTTGGCGGCGCTGCTGCGTTGCGAACGTCAAGTTCGGTATAGGTCTGGCGCTTTGGTTCCTTAATGGGGAGTACAGTACGGTCAAATACATCAGCCGCATTCAGGTTTGCAGCATTCTCCTTGGGAGGCTGATTGTTGCAGGCGCAGAGAATTGTGCCTGACAATAATGGTATTATAAATGGTTTCATTGTGGTCATTTTTGATTACAAATGCTGATTATTATTTTCAGAGTTTCTTTGCAAAATCAGTACTGATTACATTCACCTTGAACTTCTTTGCAGGCAGATCAAGAACCACATTATCCACTGTGTTCACATTATCTAAAGTCCGATAAGTAACAGTGGCCTTTACGGGATCTCCATTCATCTGAGTGGAAATGTCCTGGGTTTTGTACTGAAGCGATTTTTTATCAAAGATGAACTTCAGATGGTCTCCTTTAACAAAGAAATTAAATGCTTCGGCTTGCAGATCATCGTTCAGCAACGATAAAGTTCCTTTGTTGAAAACATCGATCATCTGGCCTGTCGACATAAAAATATATTTTGAAACCAGGTCGACGGCATTCTTGATATATTCCCCGGCTTCGGCCTGTTTCTTTGATGATTTTTGCTTGGCGGAACCTGATTTATCGATCACCTGGTATACAGGCTTCCCGTCGGGCCCCATCGTAACGGAACTCACGACAGAGATGACCTGGTTTCCTTCTGAATACCCCTGAATCGTTCTCTTCCAGGTGTAGCCTGACAGTAGTTTAATATTCCGGTCATTGGTTTTCGATACATCCAGGCTTAACTGGGTCTTGTCAATCTGTGCCATGGCAGGAAGCATCATGATTCCCGTTATCAGTAATAAGATTAGGTTTTTCATTTGGTTAAGATCTTGGATAAAGGTTGATACTAAAGTTTCTTTGCATATTCGAAATTGGCCAGTTTTAAATTCACCTTGGGCCCGGGGAGGTCAATCTTCACTGAACAAACACGGTTTACACCATTTATAGTTTCATACTGAACGCTTGCTTTTACAGGATCACCATTCATGACTGTGGATATCTCCTGGGACTGGTAAAGCAGCGTGTTCCTGTCGAACTTGAAATTAAGCCGGTCGCCCTGGATCAGCAGGTTAAAGCCTTCTGCCTGGAGGGAATTACCTAAAACTGAAAGTGTTCCTTTATTGAAAAGGTCTACCATCTGACCCTGGCTGAGAAAAATGTACTTACCCACTAAGATTATGGCATTCTTGACATATTCATTTACATCAGACACCACACCCTGCTGAATTGCCCCCCTCAGTCCGCGTTTTTTTGCCACATACGACTGCTGCTGGATTACCACGGTCTGCATTTTACCATCGGGGCCCAGGGTCACCGAACTCAGTGAGGACATTACCATTTTTCCATCAACATAGCCTTCCGTTTTTCTTTTCCAGGTAAGCTGAGAAAGCATCCCGACATTTAGCTGGTACTTTTTGGTTACTTCAAGACTCATTTGGGTTTTATCGACCTGGGAATACGATACAGGTACTATACATACCATAATTAACAATAGAGAGATCAGTAATTTCATAATTTATTTTTTTAAATTAAATCCATAATTATCCTTTCTGCTCCTGAAAAATGAGATTGCTGTTTTCCAGGTTCTTGTTTTCATAACAATGTTCTAGTAATTAATGCCATGCAAGTCGGTCAACCTGTCTGCAGATTTTCAAATCATTTTAAAAACATATAACAGAAAACCGGATCAGGGCAGCGATATCAAACTATACCAAACAGATATCATGGCTTATAATTACTGTAACCAGGTCCTGTCAGGTCGTACACATTGTCCAGATCATCGGCAACGATTGTGGCAACTCCACTTTCGGGAACAAGCTTCAGATCTTTGTCCAATACCTTTACGCGATATTTCCAGCCGGCCGGCAATTTCAGTTTTGCAAGCGTAGCAGGAACTTTTTCCCTGGTCATGGAAGGATCCAATACAAGGCTATACGATTTCATCACCCAGCTTTGCCCCTCCGGATCATCCAGGATAAAAACTGTCGTTCCTTTATTAATACCAAAAGCCGATTTGCGCTCAATGGTCATCGGTTTGTATGGAATCTTATCGGGTGTCCCGCGCAACGCTGCGACCCAGGCTATTTGTAAACCATTAAATTCGCGTATTATACCTGTTGGTATATCAATCCAGTCAAGGCACCATTTTCTTGGCCCGTTAATAAATACACCCATGGCTTTATATTCCATTTTAATTTTAGCCACATCCAGTTTATTTACAAGTTCTTGCGGAGCTGAATTTCCTGTAGTTTTATCACCATTCAGTCCTACAGTATTATAACAGGTTCCCTTTACATTACCTGAAGCATCTTTCCCAATAATAAATAATTCCAGGTAACGATGATCAAGAATATTTGTATGATGCGCAAGCCTGGCATTCTTACCATCATTTTGAAAGTCTTCTTTGGCCTGTGAATAACCCGGACCCGCGGTCACTATAAGCAGCAAGGCAGTTCCAAGAATGATTTTTTTGCTCTTTTTCATTAGTTTGGATTTTTACTTTTCCATTATTTGATTGTTTATTGAACTTTTACCGGGCCCGGGAACACCCATGAGCCATTAAGGATCTCTTTCCTGGCTCTGTACAAGCGTACTATATAATTCCACCCTTCGGTAATGGGTATGAAATTTGTTTGCTTGGGATCACCCCCAAAATGAACTGTAATACTGCCATCAGTGTTTTTTACGGCCGATACGCTGTTGACGGTATAAGAATTATAGATGTTCTTTTCAAAATAACCGTCTTTATTGTAAACACTTACCGACCAGAAGCCATCCACAGGAACATCTTTTACAGTTAAATGATAAGGCGTTTTGCCGTCATTTTTTTCGGGAACTACATTGATATACATGGCAGCACTTAGCGGATTTCCACCCCAACCGTATGCAGCTCCGAGCAAATAGGCGACCGGGTCCACTTCATTTTTATCTCCGAAACACAATTTTGTGTCGGATAAAGTTGATGCCAATACATTGATTGCATCCCTTAGTTTATCCAGTGACTTTTGATCCCAATCGGGTATTTCAAATGTGCCGGGAGAAGTTTGCTCCGCTTTAACATGGTTTTGGATATCCGTAACAAGCCGGTTGTCGGCTTCATTGTTACCATTCACCAAAACACGGATAATAAGACATACGTAACGTGTGCCCACGCTTTCCCTGGTGAGTGTATAATCACCCGGATTGTATTCCACCGATTTGGTATATTCATCTTCGTTGATAACCTGCATGGAAATAAACCGGCCTTTTGTATCAGGCAATGTTACTGTAAGCGGGTTGGTTAAATCAAAAATTCCAATGGAATAGCGTGTATCCCGGTTCATCCGCACAACATCCTGCCTATCCAGAGGCGTAACTGCCTGAAGATGGAAAAATCTGCCGAACCCTCCGAGAGCCGTATAGTTTTTAAACATTTTATCGGTTTCGGCACGTACAAAGTTTTGCCAGGTTACAGGAACGGCTTTATCAGCTTGTGCATTAATTGAACTACTTCCTTTATTACCATTCTGTGCCTGCGCAGAAGTCAGGGTTAACATCAACATACAAAACAGGAAGTAAATGGATATAAATTTGTTTTTCATCTATCGTTAGTTTTTTTTAACCTGTTTATTAGATAGAACGTTGCTTGAATAAATCAAATCAAAATTACATCCGTGCATTGCCAGAAGCAATACCTAAACCTGGGTATTCACGCTCAAACACATACCTATAGCTGGGTATTTATAATACTTTGGTCTCCTGACCCCATTAATGTTAGTGATGAATCAAAGCTTGAAGGCAACCATTGGGAGATACTGTATATGTATGCCATTTATGTTAATTACCACCCATGCGGCATCATACTAACCTCTCATTAAAATACAGAATATCAATTCAAAACAACAGAATTGAAATGCCGCTTTCTTATCCTTTGCCAAAATACTTACTTAAGGAAGAATTTTTTTTATAAGAATTTTGCCCTATTTTTGCTTTATAAGATTATAGTATTTGGAAATTCGCAAGTAATGTTGAGGTAATGTTGGTTCAAAAAATCAATTCTCCTTATTATAGTTTGTTTTCGCAATTCATCGAAACTTATGCCCCTGTCGGATTCAAAGGAATTGATCCCGCCGATCCGCTGATGCTGGAGATTGAGAAGATGACGGAAAAGCATAACCAGTTTTTCCTTATCATTGATTTTGTTCAACTGTCTCTTTTGTACGTGAGTAAAAGAAGCGCTGCGATGCTTGGTATTAAGCCTGCAGATCTTGATCCCCTCAATTATTTCGAAGCCACTCATCCTGATGATCTTTTCCGGCACAGCCTTGGAAGATCCCTCTTATTTAAAAGGACTCAAACCCTTTTCGCTGCAGAAAAAGGGTATACGTTACTGTCCACCAATTTACTTATGCGGAACCCTGCCGGAGCTTATTCCAATTTATTTTTACAGTGCCTTTTATATTACAGCATGCTACCCTATAAAACAGTGTATATGCTTATAGTTCACACCGATATTGGCTGGTACGCAAAAATGAAAAACGGGTTTCACTATTATTTAGGAAACGACCTGTCCTATTTCAGGCTTCCGGATGAAGAATTGATTGCGGCCGGTCTGCCTTTTACTTCCCGGGAGTTTGAGTTAATCATGCTGATAAAGTCGGAACTGAACAGCGAACAGATCGCTGAGAAATTATTCCTTAGCCAGCATACTGTAAACACCCACAGGAAAAATATTTTAAAAAAGGCAGGTAAGAAAAATATGCAGGAGGTAATTTTTGATCTCATGGACCGTGGACTGCTTTGAAGCAATTTACCAGGAGAATAAAGACCAAAAAATGGCTTCCCATATCCAAATTATCAAAGCCGGAATTTCCCCAGTTCAATGGTATATTCAACAAGCTAAATCCTTCCACAAAACGGTGTCTTTCATTTTATTATAATTCATAAAAATACTCGACGTCGAGTATGAAATCACTCACAATTCATGGATTTAAAGGAATATATTTGTTCTGAGGCACATTAGCCAAGATCTACCAGCTTATCATTAACTGAAACTCCAGTATAGTAATGAGTGTTTTTTTTGAAATAACCGGAATGTTTCTTCTCCCGCTTCTTGCTGTGCTGACAGCCATCTACCTGGGTCAGCTTTATGGAACTTTCATTGGCAGGAAATCACCGGAATTGCCAAAAAATGCTGTTGGTACCATCGTAAGCGCTGTATTAAGCCTGCTAACTTTCATGCTGGCATTTACATTTCAGATTGCAGCCAATCATTACGACACGCGCAAAACCTTAATTCTTGAAGAAGTATCAGATATCCGAACGACCTACCTTCGGACAGAATTATTGAAGGAACCTTTCCGTTCCGTTACCAAACAACTGCTGGTTGAATATGTTGATCTCTGGGTTGACCTTTCCAAAGATCCCTCAAAGATCGACGCTGCAATTTCCAGGTCTCAGCAAATACTTGACATGCTTTGGAATCAGGTGAAAACAACACCTGTTACTGACCGGTGTTCGGTGGAGTTTGGACTCTATTCCACATCTATCACCAATCTTGTTGATGGTTTTAACAAACGGATTACATTATTTGTTGCGTCCCGGATACCTTTTGCTGTTCTTCTGGTTTTATACGCGGGTTCATTATTATCTATGATGGCGCTGGGGTATCAATTCGGGATTTCAGGGAAAGGAGGGTTTAAGATAAGTCTTGTACTTGCCATTATGTTTGCTATGGTCATTTTTTTAATTCTTGCACTTGATCATCCTGAGACAAGGTTGGTAAAGATTAACCAAAAACCTATAATAACCTTACAGAATCAACTGCATGGGAAATAGGGGAACAAGATTCCTGGCCTTGCAATTACTTTTTGACTTCTATGGTCACTTTACCTATCTTTCCGTTGAATTTGGATGTCGTTCCGTAATCGGCCACCGGGGTTCCTTCATCGACGCCCACATCAGCCATGTCATCTCCTGAGAAAATGCTGGGTTCAGTTTTAGCAATCCTTGCCTCGGCAACTTTAACTCCATTTATCGAAACAGTTCCCGTTCCGCCTTTACCTGCCCCTCCACCGTCATATTTAAAATCATAAGCAAGGGTGTATTTGCCGGGTTTCAAAGGTTGTGAAGATATTGCCTGGAATTGTTCCAGGCCGAGATAGTTATAGGTGAATACCGGTTTACCTTCCCTGAGATAGAAAGAAATCCCCCCGAACCGCCCGCCCTGGCATATTATCACTCCATTTGCATTGGCGGGGACCTCAACATCTGCAGTAATCGTATAAGAAGTATTAAAAAGACTGATAAAAATATCGGATCCCATGCCTTTCATGCCCTCACCCAGGGTCATGGTTGTTTTACCCTGCATCATAGTTGGTCTGCCAACCGCAGCGGCATTGAACCTTTCAAACCCCCTGTCATCGATCGGCAGTACATGATATTTTTCAGCTTCTTTCATAAACATTTCCTGCATATTTTTCAGTTTCCCGGGATCTTTCGCCGCAAGGTCATTCGAAAGGCTGAAATCTTCCATGGTATTGTATAGCTCCCATTTATCTTCCTGCAATACAGCATATGGTTTCGGGTTCCATGGGGCCTTGTGTATAGTCCGGGCAAGCCAGCCATCCTGGTACAACCCCCGATTACCCATCATTTCAAAATACTGAACAGAATGCTTTTCCCTTGCTGCAGCATCATTGAATGTGTAAAGCAGGCTTGTCCCTTCGATGGGAGCCTGGGGAATCCCATTTACAACTTTTGGGGCGGGTATCCTGGCAGCCTCGTAAACCGTTGGTGCAATGTCTATTACATGACCAAACTGGGAACGGATCTCTCCTTTTGCCTTTATTCCTTTTGGCCAACAGATCACCATGCCATTACGGACGCCACCAAAGTCAGAGGCGACCTGCTTGGTCCAGGTAAAGGGGGCATCCATTGCTACTGCCCATCCTGCAGCGAAATGGGGATAGGTACTCGGGGAACCCCATTCATCATAATGTTTCAGCATGTCGGGAAGCGTTTCCGTAACCTGGTTGAAATACGTCAACTCATTGAACATCCCGTTCATCTGTCCTTCAGCACTTGCTCCATTGTCTCCCACGATGAAAATTATCATCGTATTTTCCAGGATGCCTAAATCCTTGAGTGCTTCGAAAAGCCTGCCTATTTCATGGTCGGTATGTTCTGCAAATCCCGCATAAACCTCCATCTGCCGGGTAAAGAGTTTCTTTTCATCGGGAGAAAGGGATTCCCAGTTTTTAATATCAGAAGGTTTGGGTGCAAGCATTGTATTACCTGGAATGATACCAAGTTTTTTCTGGCGGGCAAAAGTCTCTTCACGAACCTTATCCCATCCTTCATCAAATTTACCTTTATATTTATCGGCCCAGGCTTTAGGGACATGGTGAGGGGCATGGGTAGCCCCGGGAGCGAAATAAATGAAAAACGGTTTGTCGGGTGTAATTGCCTTTTGGAACCGGACCCAGGAAATTGCCTGGTTGGTCATATCGGTTGTAAAATGGTAATTTGAATCCCTGGGGACTTCGACCTGCGTTACGCCGTCGTAAACCAATGGAGCATATTGGTTAGTTTCACCACCAAGGAAGCCGTAGAATTTTTCAAAACCCGAGCGGGTAGGCCACCTGTCCTGTGGGCCTGAAGCCGAAAGCTCCCATGGCGGAACTTCGTGACATTTTCCGAACTGCGCAGTATTGTACCCGTTTTGTCGGAGCACTTCTGCCATTGGGGTGATGGACTGCGGCCGGATAGCGGTATTCCCGGGGAAACAGGTTGCCATTTCTGTAATTGCCCCCATGTTGGCAGAATGGTGATTGTACCCGGTGAGCAGTGCCATTCTTGTAGGGGCGCTCAGCGCTGTCGTGTGAAAACGATTGTATATGAGCCCGCTTTGGGCAAGCTTATCAAGGGTGGGCATGTATACCGGCCCTCCGAATGTTTGAGATACGCCAAAACCCATATCATCAATTAATATGACCACTACGTTGGGTGCGCCTTCGGGCGCCTTTACGGTAAACCGTTTGGTCGGTGGCGTGGCTGTTCGGACATCCAGTTCTTTGTATGTCGGAGGGCCTGGCTCCCTGATCGGGAGGACAGTCCTGTCCTGGGCTGCAAGATGCCCTGCAAATGCTGTCGGGACAAGCAATGATAACCCGATGCTTTTTGTCATTCCTGGTTTCATAAACTTTATATTTTGCTTTGAATTTTAAATGGCCTTGCCATGAATCTGAATTTTAGCAATTTTGAAATTAGCGCATCGCTAGTGTACCAAAGATATTGCAAATTTAGTTGCGCAGATTGAACTTGTACATACCTATCCTTGGGTATATTTTGTGTCACTGCTGGTAAGGGGTTAACGCTTGGATGCCAGATCAACGATAATATGCAGCTGACGGCAGCCTGCACATCCACAATCAATGATTCAGGGTCTGACGGTCTGAAAATGGAATCTTTCCGCATCACTTTTATCTGCGGATGGCACGAATTAATTGAAGGAATGCGCAGGTTGAAAGGAAACGATTAGGATGAAGTCCTGGCTTTTCATTCCAGTTGCCGCCATTGTTGATGTATAGGACCAGGTGTTTTCCAGTAGACGCTTTCAATGATATTTACTTTCTAAAGGACTCCTTGTTCCATAAGATCATAAATCACATCTGACAAGGTCATTTTCCCCGACTTTTTTAATATGTTTCTGCGGTGAGTGTATATGGTCTGAGGGCTGAGAAATACTTTTTCGGCGATCTGATAACTGTTCAGACCTGCATGTATCAATTTGATAATTTCCAGTTCACGATTTGAGTATGGAATTCCCATCGCCAAAAGTTCTTCGTCGGGGTACCTGAAATTAGAGAGGTCATTTCCTGTATAAAAATGGTACCCGTTTTTCAGCTTCTTACACCAGTCAATGTTGGTATGAACTTTCATAAGAAAAACGGATTCATAGGGGAGCTTCCTGTAAAATACATACAATTGATTCAAGAAGTTTGTATAGGTTCCTTGTGCATTCTTCATCCTGAGGTTGCTCGACAACAAGGAATGTCCTTTTTGTGCCGAGTAAATAATGTGCGCCATTTTAAATAATCTGACCGTTCCATTACCGGCCCGCATTCCGTCATCAGGGTGTACATTCTGAACGAAAAAGTCGGGGTGGAGATTCTCCGGTTTTACACCCATCATTTGAACAGACCGTTTACTAACAAAAATGATTTCCATTTTCATCATTGCCCCGATAAATAAAAACTGGTTGTTTGTTTCCATCATGTCCTCCAGATCAACCATCAGCTGATCCTCTGGATCAATACCTTTAAACTCTACCGGGGCATATGTATCGAAAAATTTAATAAACAAATCGTAGTTTGATTTTGCTTTCATCAGGTCTAATTTGAATCAACTCATCACTGAAATATACAAATATAACAAAAAATACCTAATATAGTGTATATTAAAAGTTTACTTTGACCTCCGTAATACTTATCTTTGTTTAAGAACCCTTGAATTTAATTTCCGATTGAAAAAGTAAACATATTGGGTCAGGTTTTATCGAATGTTCGCGCTGAAAATAGTATCAGGCCCTTCTGCCCCTGACAATACTTCATCCTGGTTAAAACATTGAATAATCATGAAAGACCGTAAGTTTTTGCTTATTCTTCTGATTCCACTGATTTTCATAGTTTCATGTAAAAGCGTAGGACCCGGAAGCCTGAACAGAGACCGTAATGATTACATCAATTCGTATTCAGATTCATGGAAAAAACAGCTGTTGCTTAACATTGTTAAAATAAGGTATGCCGATGCTCCCGTGATGATTGATATATCCTCCATCATCAGCCAGTACGAAATTTCAGGTCAGCTCAATGCCGGTAGTTCATTTGAAGCAAATGGAGTGGGATGGAACCCATCCCTTGGCGCACAGGCGACCATGACCGATCGTCCAACAATTTCCTTCGAACCTGTTTCGGGTGCAAGATTTGCCATGAGCCTGATGGAACCTATTCCAACAACCGTTATCCTGAGCCTGGTTTACGCAGGTTATCCTATTGACCAGGTTTTCAAACTAACTGTTAATTCCATAAATGGTATTAAAAACAATTTTGGCGGAAGCGCACGCAGGCACGAAGCTTCTCCGGAATTTTTCCCTCTCCTGGATTGTTTTAAAAAACTTCAGGGAAAGGATGATATCGATATCTCTTCGAACAGGATCTCTGAAAATAAGGAGGAATTATTCATTGAGATTGGCGAACAGAAAGATACTGCGACAACTGAAACAATAAAAAAAATGAACCGGATTCTCGGCATTCCCGATTCTGTAAAAAGATTCAGGGTAGGAATCGGGATCAGAAAGAACGACAGTTTACAATTCGCAGTAATGACAAGGTCCATCCTCGAAATTCTTTCGGATATCGGAGCTTATATCCATGTACCGGAGGAACATATCCTGGCAAAAGAAGTCTTTGCGGAACCTGCTTTCACGATGCCCGACGGAACCCCGGTTCAGCCATTCGTCAATATTAACAGCAGCAAACAGCAACCGGTAAATGCATTCTCTTCAGTCTATTATAACGGATACTGGTTCTATATCGAGAAAGGAGATTACAGATCAAAAGGGATTTTCAGTTTCCTCCTCCTGATCAGTTCACTGGTACAGTCTGATGAAAAAGCAACTCCGATAATTACAATTCCGACGAGATAAGCCGGAATCAGCTTCGTGTGATCAATTGATGGAAATATCTGTTGAACTGATTGTGCTCAACTCCCGTTGATCGTTCCTGAACCGCCTGTTGCATTCCACTTATCTTTCGGGACAATCTTAGGTTCCGGGGGATCACCCTCATAGGCTGGCACCATGATCTGTACGTTATTTTCATTAAAGACATCCAGTATGTTCTGATGCAATTGACTGTAATAGAAAAATATTTGTACAACATCATTGCAATAGGCATTGAGCTCATATTTGACACAAAACGAATCCAGGGAAGCTTTCCGTACAAAAGGAGGTGGCTGTTTCAACAGACCCTCTGTTCGGCCGGCGGCTTCTTTCAGCATGGCGTCAACCAGCCTCCAGGGTGTTTCGTAGCCAATTCCGAGGGTAGTGTGGAGGATCAAACCCAGGTCCTTGGCTCTTTTGCTGTAATTGATAATATTGCTGTTCAGAAGCTCGGAATTCGGTATAGATATCTCTTTATTTTTCGGCGAACGCAGGCGTGTAACCAGCAATTTCTGTTCTTCAACAAAGCCAATCTGATCATCTACTTCAATTAAATCTCCTGCCTTGAATGCTGCCCGATAAGTCATCGAATACCCTGCAATGATGTTGGAAATAAAGGAAGATGATCCGAGCGACAACAAAACCCCAAGAAACACCGAAATGCCTTTGAAAGCACTTGTCTCAGAACCCGGGATGTAGGGATAGGCAACCACAAGAGCGAATACGATAACAACCAGCCTGAGGATCTTGTAGGTTGGCATTGCCCATTCGTCTTCAAATTTCGAAAGTCTTATTCCACCCTGATGGATGCTCGTAAAGAACAGTTTTATCAATTTCAGCAAATAACGGGCCACCAGGTAGATGATAATGAGAAAGGCCAGGCTGGGTAAAAAATTGACAAAAGCTTTACCAATGGAAATCAAAGGATTCAGGAATAATCCCAGAGTATATGAGGCAAAACCCATGGTTACCGGGAACAGGCCGAGGATATACTGAAGAAAAGCGGCAACGATTAAAACGATCACCGCAATTTTGATCATTCTGAATGTAATGCTCACTACTTTCCAGAGGGAGGATGACCGGATTATCTTATATGATTTATTTTCCATTGCCTCAACCTTCGATTTGATCCGGGTCTCCACTACCCTGTTTAACCGCCTTATCAACCACAGAATCAAAATCAGGCTTAACACCATCAGTACGGTAGCTGCAGATGCATACAGTATTTTTTTAAGTATTACCGGACGGCTTCGCTCATGCCTGTATGAGTTTATGGCAGCACGGACCTGTTTTTGAATAATCCTGGAAAAAACTATCTGGTTGGTTCCTTCAGCTTTGGCGTCAAATTTGGTTACCGACATGATAAACATTTTCCCGGCATAAATATTCAGATAGTCTCCTTCTGTAAGGATCTTCACGGAATCTGCAGGGATTGACCGATCGGATGCCGCCTTGCCGATCTGCCGGCTGATAAGGTCAGCGCGTTCTTCCGCAGGGAAAGAAGCAGTGCCCACAACAAAAAACCATAAATTGCCATCCAGTGATACTGCTGCCACATCTTTCCTGTTTTCCGGCAAGTGATTTTCATCCTTTATCTCCTGCCCAAATGCAAGAAAAGGGAAAAACATTGCCATCAAGAGTGCCGAAAAAAGAATAAATCGGAAAGATTCCCTGAAAATGAAAGATTGTTTCATTTTGACGTAGCGTTTGATTTACCGTCTAATGATATTTACGGATATGATAAGCATTTTATCCTGCCGAATCAAAGGATCTGAGCTGCCACCGGCAACTTATTTCTTTTTAGAAGTGTCAGCTGCCTTAGGTTCTTCCTTCTTTACAGGAACAGAGTCGGCTTTCTTGGGCTGCACAATTGTTTTTACAGGTTCCATTTTCATGATGAAAGTACCTTCTTTATCAAAAAGGAGGGTTTGTGCATCATTGCCTTTCTGGATCATGACTTCAGTTGATTCTTCATACATATAAGCTTCTGAAATCTTTAATCCGCCGTTTTTCATATATTTCGTGATATCTTTATTGACATCCTTTGCAGCCATCGTCGTCCTGAGCTGCGAAGGCATTTTTGACTTTCTCGATTCAGTTTCCTTGTTCAGAAACTTTCCTTGATTATCAAATAAAAGCCATTCTGAAACGCCGTCCTTCTGAGCTTTCATTTCAAAGACGGCCGCATATTTCAACGCTTCCACAGCTTTGTAATCCTTGAAATTTTTCTTTATGTATTTTTCAATATTGGAATTAAGATCTTTGACATTTAAAGTAGACTTTTCCTGGGCCTGTACCATTCCTGAAAACAGAAATGAAATGATGATTAATGTAAATGCTTTTTTCATGGTTTTTGGTTAATTTAGGTTTGACATTATTTTTTCCGGTATAAATCACTTTATGATCAGATCATGTTAAGACAAGTCAAAGATACAGCCGGGCAGCGCCGGCCACAATACCTATTTCCGGGTATTCTTGCTCAAATACCTACCTATAACCGGGTATTTTTTTTTACAACTTAGATCTGAACAAAGAGTTAATTTCAGGCACCTGCCGATGATACAGTCGGGGGAGAGTAATAATTACGTGGTCTATCAGGCGTATTGGTCTTCAGTATCAGAAAGTCTCATTCAGATTAAAAAAAATTCCTTTGGTACCATCCGCTCCGAAGCCGAAATCGACGCAGAGGTTCGAAAGGGTTTTCCTGCTGAACATGATCCTTAACCCGAATCCGGCAGCGGGATCAACGTTCTGAAAGAGATTCCGGGTCCCGTCATCAGAGCTGGCAGTAGTTGCATTTACGAATACAACACCGCTTAATATTCCTGAATAGGGGCTGATAGGAAACCTGTATTCGGTTTCCCCGTAAATAAAATTCACGCCCCTGATACTTCCCTGAATATACCCTCTTCCTGCCCGGTTGTACATATCCCAGCAAAGAGCGGGCAATCCCAGGTACGGGACCCGGCCTTTCTCGGTGAATTGGCCCAGATACCAGAATCCGATGAGGTGATCGGGGCGGCGTTTTGAAAAACCGATATAGGTTCTGAACTCGGTATTCAGCATCATGCTGCTTTTCGAACTGCCGAGAAATGAAAAATTAGGTCTGAAGGCTATATTCGCCATATATCCTTTCGTAGGGCGGATCGTATTGTCACGGCTATCGAGCAGTACTTCCAGGCTGAACCCCGACATGACATAGCTTTGCGGATTAAAACCATGATCGGTGCTGTATTTATAATGACTTGTCACCTGGGGCGGGACACTGTCGGTGTGATTGTGATCAACAATATTGTAAAAGTCATCCAGGCAATACCCGATTCCGAAATACCAGTTTCTCGCGAACCTGAAATAAAAAGTCTCGTAAAGCCTGATGTATTCATAATTCAAAGGCTGGGCGTCGGGAGGCAGTGAGGCAGTCGATCCCCCGTCATTAAACACAATCCCCCTGTTGGTATGCATTTTGATCCCTGTCCCCAGACCATAGGTGGGCTGTGAAAAAATAAGGTATCTCCAGTCTCCCCGTAGAATGAACCGGGAATCCTCGGTGATGATATTGCTTCTTAACGTAATTATCGTTTGCTTGGCAGTGGTGAGGTTGACAGCAGCGCAAACCGAAGATACCGGGGTGGTTTCAGGATCACCAAGTGTGATTGCCATAGTCGTTCCAACTCCGATCAGCAAACCGTAGGCAGGATTATATCCGATAAAGGGAGTGGTGGCAAAATAAGGTTTTTTTATTTGCACGGGCATTAACGTGATACTGTCACGCCTGGCACGCTTCGACTTTTTGACGAAAATGCTGAAAACATCATCCTGCTTGAACGTTCTAATGGTTTCCTGGGCGGAAATTTTGAATGATGGAAGGTTTAATAAAAGAAAAAAATAAAAAATCAGAATAAAACGAATGACAGAACGATCACGAATACCGTCATATATATGTCTTTGAGCCATCAATCGTGTGTTGTTTATCCTACTGTTTCTGATAAACCAACTGCCGGAACCCTTTGCATCAGACGCAATCTGGAACCGGCAGTATCAACGGTTATTGTTGAGAAAAAAACTTGTCTTACCGAATCATCATTACAATCCCTACTTTCAGGTTCAGCATCTGCAGATTCTTTGATGTCGTTTCGTAAAGAGCAATCTGGTTGGTGGTCCATTTATAGTTGAAAGCAATGAGTGCCCCCCAGTTGCTGTAACTGCCGAACCTGACCAGCGCACCAATTTCAGGTGTTAAGGAAAAATCCCAAACTGTTTTATAAATATCATACTCCTGGATCATGAGATGATGCTCCATGTAATCACCTCCGATACCTAATGAAATATAGGGTGAAATTAACTTATCGGGGATGAAGTGGTAGGCAATGACAGCCTGAAAAGGAACCATCCATGTAAAACGACAATTCTCAGCGTTGATGGCAATGCCTTTATCAGGGATAGTATATGTTTGTTGACTGTAATTCTCACTTACACGCTGCCAACTGATATTGAATCCCACTGCCAAGCCGTTGTGAATAAAGTAACGTCCTCCAATATCAAATCCTGCAGGGCTGGCATTACCAACCCATTTGTTGAAATCACCAATGGTAAATGTCGTATTCCACGAAATTGTATAGTATGATTTCGGTGTATAGCCCATGGATGAGGCTGGTTTGTCCTGACTTTGCACCAAACCGGTCATAAGCACAAAAACCGTGATAACTGATAGTATCTTTTTCATATTGTCTTCTTTATAATGATTTATTCAAATTTATTACGGGGTTGTTTGTAACTGTGGTGTCTGGATAAATGCCTGATCCACTCTGGCAGTAATATCAGATGTTGTATGGGTGCCTGTAAGCAGACCTCGTATTCCGGCATTCCAGCGGCAGTATATAAGCTGTTTAACAGGATCCACGTTTTTCAGGTCCATCAATTGAATGGAGGCCAAACCAGTTGTATAGGAAGCATAATAAACCGGGTAATAAGGATAATAATAACCTCCGTACGGATAGTATCCCCAATAGTCATAGTAATAAGTATAAACGGTGGTATTCTCGAAGTAAAAAACTTCTATTCCGAGGTCAGGTTTTACAGCTGATGCTGATTTCACAAAGCCCCTGGCCTGCATGTTCTTGTCAATCTCAGCAAGAACAGCAACGGCCGTCTGGTCTGTAATAGGTATTGTGTCCTTATCGGTAACTTTCATGATATAGCTGGTGATGGAATAGGTCTTGTATGTGTTAAAATCAACTTTGGTGTCATATTGTGTGATGACTGCAAGATCCTCCAGCAACCTGTCCGTTTCAGCGGGATACTTTGTACAGGAGAGGGTAAACGCCATCCCTACTCCCAGGATTAATAAACCAAGTTTTGCTTTCATATTGATGTTGTTTGAGTATTGTTTTGAATTGTAGAACTTTCTATTCATTAGGATCACTTCTTCTTCTCAATAAAAGGAATATTCATGAGAACCTGCGCCCTGATGGCTGTAAGAATATAATTTTCGATCTGGTAAAACTGGGTGGCAACAATGCCATCTGATATCAATTTGACCTTTGTATAGTATGTCACAATAAGATTATCTGTTTTTTTCTGGAGTTCAATCACCTTCTTTGTCCATGCATCGGCCTGTTCACCTGTCATAGTATTGTACTGACCGGCATACTGCTCCAACAATTCAATCCGCAGCTTGCCGAGAACTTTCCTTTGTGTTTCATATTCATCATAAAGTTTCCAGAAGGCATCTTTTTGAGCTGCTGATGGTTTGACGAAATCTGCCACTGCTGATTTTTTATCCATCCCAAATGCGGCCTGCATAAGATCAATCTCTTCTTTATTTGATTGTGTATAAGCAAAAGATGACAGCAATAATGCTACAATAATAAAAATGTACTTTTTCATGATGTGTTGGTTTGTTTTATGTTTGAATAAAAATCAGAATTCAAATAACTAAGTTATAATTTTATTAATTTAACACGAATCAAAATTACATTCCTGCAATCGTGGTCACAATACCTAAATTTGGGTATTCTGCTTCAAACAGATACCTATAACTGGGTATTTTTTGTAATTCCTATGCCTTATTGAGGTATTATATACTGTCTATTGATCATATCAGGTGATTCAACAGACTGTACTTTGTTTTTCAAGGCAATGGCAGCATAAGTATGCCGGGCAACATGAAGAGTGATCTTCCTGGTTTACTTTTTCCCTATTGTAATCAGGAATGGCAGCACTGTAAAAAGTAAAGTTCCCCCGGCTACCAGGCAAACGTATTCCATCGGACTTCCAACCGGCAATTGCGAGGGCGGGAAGAAGGATACAATAAAGGCAAACAATACAGCGAGGAACCCTATTCCTGCAATAGCCCACATTCCGTTATTCCCACCGGGAACTTTATACGAGCGAACGAGGCCGGGCTGGGAGTAACGCAATTTAATGCCGGCGGCATACATCAGCATATACATTATCAGGTAGAGCCCGATAGTTAAGGCACCTAATAAGAAGAAAGCAACACCGACATTGGGAATTATAAAATAAATGGATGACAGCAGTGTAACAATAAGGCCCTGCACCATGAGGATATTCTGCTGTATTCCTTTCTTATTGACTTTTGCAAGACCGGCAGGTAAAAGTCCGTCCCTGGCGGTCCATAACAAACCACGGCTGGGGCCTGCGATCCATGAAATCACGCTTCCTAAAACCCCAAACGCCATCAGTATACATACAACAGGGAGCAACCATTTCAGCCCCATACTCACAAAGATATTTTCAAAAGCCTGCATGAGACCCGATTGTAATGTCATTTTGCTTTCAGGCAGTACTATCGAAATTGCAAGGGAGCCTAATATCTGCAGGAAGAAGATCAGTGCAGCAGCAAACAGAAGGACTTTCGGGAACTGCTTCGAAGGGTTCTTCAATTCGTTGGCATGAACAGCCTGGACTTCAATCCCGGCAAAAATCAGTATTACAGCTGCCAGGAAAGTAACATTATCCAGGCTTGTAATATGGGGGAACCACCGCGGATGGCTGATCCCGTTTAGCAGGTATGCCGATGTCGTATCAACAGAGGAAGGATGCAGAAATGCCAGGGGATTTCCCTGTATCATGTATATAATTGTGAAGATTATCAATACTGCCCCTGGAATAACAGTTCCGAGCAGGAACCCGTAACTTGCAATTTTTGACATCAGCTGTGTGCCATTCAGGGTTATCAGGGTGGATATCCAATACACAATAATGCAGAAAATCCCGACGTAGGTTCCGTTGTTGCTTAACTCAGGCTTCCCTATCATATAGGCAATGATGGCAGCTGCAAACCCCAGCAGGATAGGATAATATACGACGTTCTGTATCCATTGAAGCCAGATGGCCAGAAATCCAAGCTTTTTGTGGAAGGCCTCTTTCACCCAGGTATACACCCCTCCTCCTGTGGAACCGAAAGCCCCTCCCAGTTCGGCCGAGACCATGGATGCCGGTATCAGGAAAAGTACCGTCCCGAAAAGCACATAGAAAAACATTGTTAATTCTTCAATAGCCATAAAGGATAAACCACGAAGGCTGAATACAGCTGCACCGGTCATAAATACCAGGCGGGTGGTTGTCATATTGACTTTTTTTGTCGGTTCCATGATAAATTCTTACATTAATTATTGTGAACTAATTATGATTAAAAACCTGTGCAGTCTCAATTCCTTTCGAATTATTAACAGGATGTTTTGCAAACCATTCGATTGCCCGTTCAAAATCAGCAATCAAAAGATCAGCGAGATCACGGCTGAATCCATGACGGATCAGAACCCTTTGTACGACAAGATCCTGACAGTTCTCAGGCATGGAGTAAGAGGCAATCTGCCAGCCCCTGCTGCGCAGACGGTCAGACAGGTCATATAATGTAAACCCGACATTTGCATCTTTTTTCAGAGTCCAGCATGCACCTGGAAGAGCTCCCTGTCCATCGTAAATTATATCAAATATTTTCATTTTTTCCATTTTACGGGCGATATATGTAGCATGGCTGGCGCAAGCCTGTTGAATCCTCCTGTATCCTTCTTTTCCCAGGCGCAGGAAATTGTAATACTGTGCAACGATCTGGCCACCGGGTCTTGAAAAATTAAGTGCGAAAGTCGGCATATTGCCTCCCAGGTAGTTCACATTGAAAACCAATCCTTCGGGCAGGTCTGATTTCTCACGCCAAATCACCCAGCCCACTCCTAGAGGTGACAGACCGAATTTATGCCCGGAAGTATTGATAGATTTCACCCTGGGTAAACGAAAATCCCACACAAGGTCAGGTTGAAGGAATGGAGCAACAAAACCTCCGCTGGCGGCATCCACATGGATAGGGATATCCAGTCCTTTCTCTTTCTGCAAACCGTCAAGGGCATCGCTGATTAATTTCACATCTTCGTACTGGCATGTAAACGTAACCCCCAGTGTAGGAACAACGCCAATCGTGTTTTCGTCACAACGCTTAAGAACCTCTTCGGCATTCATGAGCAAACGTCCGTGTTCCATTGGAATCTGCCTAAGCTCGACATCAAAATATCTTGCAAATTTTTCCCAGCACACCTGTACCGGACCTGTTACTAAATTCGGTTTGGAAGTATCCTTACCTTCAGCTTTCATCTTTTCACGCCAGCGCCATTTCATAGCCAGTCCCCCGCACATGGCCGCTTCGCTTGAGCCTGTAGTAGAACAACCTATAGTATTTTTACTTTTCGGAGCATTCCACAGATCGGCCATCATGTGCACACATCGCTCTTCAATAGCAGCAGTCTGAGGGTATTCGTCCTTATCTATCATATTTTTATCCAGGCATTCATCCATTAATTTATGGATCTCTGAATCAAGCCAGGTTGAACAGAAGGTTGCAAGATTCAACCTGGAATTTCCGTCTATCATGAGTTCGTCATGAATAATTGAATACACGTCTTCGCTCCTGCTGTCTTTTTCGGGAATCTTGTATTTTGGAATACTTATCCTTAAATCGGTTGAAGTATAAATATCTTCTTCCATCTTAGCAATGATCTTTTCTTTTTCGTGCAGTGCCATAATTTTATCTTTTTGTGAATTTTTTACTGTATTGTTTATTTTTCAGGTTAAGCTGTACTGGTTTTATCCTGGATTTATAGTTTATATTTTTTTGCATGCTCGTCATCCATCCTGAGCACAAGTTTCTCGGAGCTACCTTGTCCGTGTCCTTCAAGGTCGGTGAACAATCCCTCGTCGGTGAGGTCTATAGGGAATGAATGTTCCCAATCATGGCCTGCTATACCGTGAAGCCGGTCCACGATATCGCTGTCATGAACTTCGATCGCAAGTTCCCGCCTGTCGTCGAAACTGCCCGGAGCGAGGTTGATTGAACCCACGATAGCATGAAGGCCGTCAGCCAGAAGCATCTTTCCGTGAAGCTTCAGGTGTTTGAGTTTGTGGATACTAATACCAACATCATCCATTATGCGCAACCCTCCTACCCCTTCAACGATTTTCTCCTTTTTCAGTGAATGCGGCGGGCGGGCCATGAGGTGGATTTTCACGCCACGTTCCCGGGCCCGAACCAGGCGCTCAATGATTACCATATCCTGGTAACGTTCATTCTGGATAAAGAGGGTATGCTTTGCATTATCGATAAACTGTGCTATGCGTTCACGTCCGTTTGCAGGGCACCAGATCATGTGAGCGCTTAAACCGGGTTTGAATTCCTGACGGTTCCAGTCGGCATCGAAACAGGCAATGACTTCACCGACTCCGTGGGGATGGGTCGTGGTAATAGCATAATCGCGGGTTTCGGTAAGATTTTGTGTTGCCCAGTTAAGTGATTTCACATAAGCTATGGTTTCATCCACTACCATGGATTTTTCATGGGTGATACCAAAGCCGGGATTGCTGTCTTTCACTTCTATTCCCGCCAGTTCAAGCGCTTTTCTGACTTCTTTGTTATCATCCTCCCCGTCCCGTCGGGCAGCATTCAGCATTACACGCACTTTCACTCCCCGTTTGTGGGCGGCAACAACGGTATTGAGCAAGACAGGGTCGGAAAAAACGAACATCTTTACCTGTAGTGATTTCTTCGCAGCATTGATAGCATCAAGGAAGGGTTTAGATGATTCATCAGGGAGAACAATAAGAGTGCGAACTGACATTTGAAAAACTTGTTTTGAATTGCGATGAAAATATTAACAAATTATTGGTTATGGAGTTGAAAAGGCATCCAATCCTGAGCCGGTGACAGCCTGGGTTGAGATAAGCTCAGGCCTGGTTCCGGCCTGTATCTGGTATAGTTCCGCGTAAATTTTATTTTGCCTGATGAGTTCATCGTGTGTGCCTTCTTCTGCAATATAACCGCCTTTTAAAACGACAATTTTATCGGCATCGCGAATGGTGCTTAAACGATGTGCAATGGTGATTACGGTACGGCCCTTCATCAGGTGTTCCAAAGCTTCCATGACCGATTTTTCCGATTCAGTGTCCAGGGCAGCGGTAGGTTCGTCAAGGATGAGGATAGGCGCATTGCGTATAATGGCTCTTGCAATACCAATTCTCTGCCTCTGCCCACCAGAGAGTGTTAGTCCGCGCTCACCTACAAGTGAATCATAACCGTGCGGCATCTGCATGATAAACTCATTGGCGTTGGCCATCCCGGCGGCTTCAATAATTTCCCCTGGTGAGGCATCCGGCCTTCCATATGCAATATTGTCACGTATACTCCCTGCAAACAATACCGTTTCCTGCAATACGAAGCCAATTTGCTCACGAAGCAGGTCCAGTTTGTAATCAGTTACATCTACCCCGTCGATGAGAACCCGTCCGGAAACGGGATCGTAGTACCGTGGAATGAGGCTCAGTACGGTGGACTTACCACCGCCTGTTGGGCCGCAAACACCTATGCGCTGGCCTGGTTTAATCGTGAGGTTGATATCGCGAAGCACAGGCGAATCGGGATCGTATGCAAAAGCAACATGCTCGAAAGCTATCTCGCCTTTCAATTTAGCCGGGCTTAGAGCACCGGGTTTTTGAGGTATGATCGTATCAGCCCCGAGAATGGTTTGTATACGTTCCAGACCCACCGCAGCCTGGGCGATGACGTTGGTCATCTTTGCAAGATCCTGTACAGGTTTAAAAAATTTGCTGAGATACGATAGAAACACGGTGAGGGCGCCAATGGTCATGGCATCGCGGAGGATCAGGCCAGCCCCGCGCCAAAGGACAAAAGCCACACAGAATGAAACAGTGACAGAAACAATAGGTGAAAGCAGAGATTTGACACGTCTTGCCTTAAGCGCTGCCTGAACGGTTTCCATGCTGGCTTCCCTGAGCCGCCCCTCCTCCATATCCTGCCTGCCGAACGCTTTGACTGATCTAACAGATTCCAGGCCCTGCTGAACTAAGGCCAGGACATCGCTCTGGTGCATTCTCACCTCATGTGTGGCCTTCTTGACCGCCTTTTTGAAACGTGCGACAAAAAGTAAAAGGAAAGGAGTCACACCTACCGCGACCAGCGCAAAGTCGAAATTAAGATACAGCATGACACCAACCATACCTATGATTGTGAGTGAATCGATAAGTATGCTCAGAAGTGCGGTTGAAGCAAAACTCTGTACGGTACCAACATCAGAAGTAATGGTACTAAGGAGGTTCCCAATTTTGTGAGTGTCATAATATTTTAACGAGAGGCGGTGAAGATGGTGGTATAGTCTCTGGCGTAAATCATTGGCTACATTCTGCGCTACACTTTCAGTAAAATAATTGTCAATATAGCCGGCAACCGCAGCGATGATTGCAATCAGAACCGTAAGGGCTGCGGCCACACCGGCCAAAGCCATGGTATTTTCGCCAAACGAAAAATCACGAAGCCATACCATAAAATCAGGCAGTTTATGCTTCCCGATCACATTATCAATGATAATTTTCAATGGCCAGGGGGCAGCTATACTCATTGCTGTTTCAAGAAGCATAGCTGAGAAGATTACTGCAAGCCAACCATAATATGGGCGGATTAATGTAAGAACCAGGCGGGTCATCATTCTACCAGGCCGGGCAGATTGCTGTGTCATGGCACCCGGTGATCTGGTTTGGGTATCGGAACCGGATTTATCCACTATGGTTGCATTTTTATTCCTTTTTCGCAAAAACACCATTTGGTGACTTTGCATAATCAAAAAATTATGAAAGGTCACCGTTAAGGGCATTAATAGTCTACTGAATAATCAGATTAAACAAAGGGCGAGCCAGAAAATATTGAAAAACCAGTGGCAGGATTTATATCATCCAACTATTTGAATATGTGATCTGATAATTTTAATAATGCATAAATATAGTTGAATTTCGCCAGGAAAGCAAATTTAATTTGCCTAAATCTATCATTATTATCGCGTATGTAAGCGAAAATGAGACATCGGAAATTATCGATTAACTTTTCGGCATTATTTTAATCGCAGATTAAATTCAGTTTACTGCCGGCAGGCATTGCAGCGCTACCGGAATTATCACTTTGTCAGATCAATAATCGTTTGCCCGGTTCCATACATGCTGATACGCTTTACAGCGGCAGCCGTGAAATCGAGTTTTTTCAGGTCTACCATCCGAAGGGTGGGATTTTCGTATGTTTTGAAGTAAAACACCCGGTTGCTTATGTCCCTGAAAGTAACCCACTGGGTGGATTCGCTTGAAACAACATTTCCTTTTGCATCTTTATCGACAATCACACCAAAAGGGATTGTGAACGAATTGATCACATGCTCGCAGAGGTTTAAATTTGATGCTGCATCGGCCTGCCTTACAACGAATTTCTCGAACATGGCGAGCCTCACAAAACGACTGGGAGGAGTGAGATCACCCGGTATCCCGAGCATTCCGTCTCCGTGACCCGTCGGGCTGAAGCTGAAACTGCCTTCCTTGATGGGTATGGGATTGGTGTTTGCCAGGCCCACATACTGCCTCAGGTTGGTATACTGCCAGGGAAGCGAGGGAGAGTTGGTCATGATCCCCAGGGGATTGTCATAAATATTGCATACCCCCTTGTCGTATTCCACTACGATACATCCTCCATTGGCGTCATACACAATAAAATGAACTGTCACGGGCATCTTCATTTTTACAGGATCGGTATACATGAAGACTTTCACCCCTTTTGTGGCAGCCCTTACCTCATCCACCGTCGAAAAATTACCAAGGACCCAGTCGGGATACATAACCTGGGCCAGGGCCCTGCTGCTGTCGGCCAGCTCAACGCTCTGGTATTGCATATCGCTCTCGTACCACAATTCACTTATGCATAATCCCTTTTCATTCATCCCGTCGCTCAGGCCGAAATCCATGCCCAGGGAAGCTACTCCAATATAACCTAGTCTGGTATTCCATTTCAGTCCTGCTTTGCTCACAGGCGAAGGGCTGAAATACTGTTTGCTCCTTGGAACCACGAGAAGGTCGTAGTTCAGGTTGGTGCCGAACTCCATGGAACGGGCAATGGTGATATTGCCATCTTTGGCTGTCATCCTGAAAATGGTGCATGAGAATGCATCCACGGCAGTAAAAAGACAGAGAATCCCTGCCAGCATAAAAAATTTCCTTGTTTTCATCTTGTCGGTGTTTACGGATGTTGGTAATCGGTATTCATTCCTGTTCGCGCTTTGCGAAAAAAAAATCATTTCCCGTTCTGACCCGCTTCATCGGCCTGGAAACGGAAACCGATGCGCTTACCTGTGCGTATCGTCATAGAATCAAGCTGGGTCTGCATTTCCTGCTGGGTTACTTCCTTGAAATCTTCGAATGGAGGCGTGAGGAGGTCAAAATTAATGGTGTATAAAATGCTGGAGTAAATTATTGACCGGATTGTTTTCATGTTCAGCCGGGCATTGGAAAAATTATTATAGAGTAACCCCACTTCGCGTTTTCCTTCAAGGAAATAATGATTTTCCCTGTTGACGAAAATCCTTCCTATCAGGTAGCCCAGGTCATTTGTGCGATTATATTTAAACGAATCGGCAAGAAAGTTAAAGATCATGATATTTCCGCAGTATGACCTGAGTTTGTCCTCCCGGATATAGTCGGTCTTCATCACCTCATGGTCGCGTGGGAACTCAAATACATTGGTATGCATCATAAAGATGAGTATATCGGATCCGAACCTGAGCTCAAACTGAAAATCGCCCCTGTCCCTGTATTCAAAAAGCAAGGGATATTTTGATGTCAGCACCGTCTTCGAATATAAGCTTATATAATCTTCCGATTCCTTTTTAAACTGATTGAATACTTCAAGAGTTTTAAAATACACATCCTGTTTAAGTGATGCTTTGCTGATAAACGCTTTAACCAGCTCAGTCGGTTTAATAGATTGCTGCTCCATAAGATCAGGTTCTTTGATTATGTGTTTGCCAGGACAGATTTAATCAGCGGCTTTAGTGACTCGTAGGTATGCATAAAAATGCATGCAAGTGAATTTGCAGGGATCCAACGGGCAATTATAATCCCTTCTTCTATCTGGGGAACAAGCAGGTCAGCTGTAGTTCCTTCCATCCGGAACCATCGGGTGGTTTTTATGAACCTGCGGTCACCATTATAGTAAATATGGTAGGTCAAAGGAAGTTCAGAGACCAGTTTAAGGTTTTTCAGTCCGGTTTCTTCCTTAACCTCCCTGATGGCGGCGAGGCGGGCGACCTGTAGGTTGATGTCGGTATAACCCGGGCCGGAAGTGTTGATAAATTTACCTTTTTCGGCCTTCCTCCTGTCTTTCCCGTTTATTTTTCCCTTGGGAAGATCCCATTTCCCGTTCCTGTGAATGAACAGTATTTCTCCATGTTCGTTGAAAACCACTCCTCCTGCAGCTTCGACTGTTTCATGAAGGTTAAAAAAGACTTTTACGAGCTGGTTGAAATTATCATCTGACCAAATCGAAAGCAGGCCCTTTTTGCTGCTTTTTTCAAATCCCGCTACAATTTCATTCAGTGATTTCTTCCCGGAGAACCTGACCTGGGTTTCATTATCCAGTTTATTTACCGGCCTGGAATCGAGCAGTGTAATCAGGTTTTCATCGCAATATATTTCGAATTTCATAGACAAACCGGTAAGAAAAACAAAGTTAGTAAATAGAAGGGATGAGAGGAACGGGTTTCATTTTTTATGTACTTTTGGGCAGTAAAATAATGTATATGATATATAAAGAAGATATCGCACTTATCACCGCTGAACTGCTTTTAAAGATTAAAGCCGTCAAGCTGAGCCCAAAGGATCCGTTTACATGGGCATCGGGTATCAAATCCCCGATATATACCGACAACCGGGTTACTTTATCACATCCGGAGATCAGGACATTTATACGGCAGAATTTTGTGGCTGCCATCGAGCATCTTGGCTGGGAGCCTGAACTTATCGTCGGGGTTGCAACAGGGGGAATACCCCAGGGAGCCCTGGTCGCCCAGGAACTTGCCCTGCCTTTTGCTTATGTGCGTTCATCGAAAAAAGATCATGGTCTCACCAACCAGATCGAAGGCGAAGTCCGCAGCGGCCAGAGGGCTGTTATTGTGGAGGACCTGATCTCAACAGGTTCGAGCAGCCTTGGGGCTGTTTCAGCCCTTAAAAGCGCAGGCTGCCAGGTCAAAGGCATGCTTGCCATATTCACATACAACCTGAGTATTGCGCAGTCAAATTTCCAGAATGAAGACTGCCCCCTGCTCACTCTCACCGACTATGATCATCTTCTTAAGAAGGCGCTTGAGATAAATTATATCAATGAGGATGACCTTCTGGTCCTGCAGGAGTTTAAAAAAGGACTCGATAAAAAATAATCTCCAAAAAAAAGCCGTCTTGGCAAGACGGCTTTTTTAATGTTGTAAAAACAGGCTACCTGTCAACTATCAGTTTGTGATTTACCACATTCCCGTCATAAGCAAGGCGGATAATATAAACGCCCTTGCTCAGGTTTACAAGGTTAAGTTCACGAATATTAGACCCGGTGTTAAGGTCAAAATCTTCCCTGATAAAAGTACTTCCGAGCAGATCCATGACTGTGACCTGCAATTTTATGGGTTCCTCAACATCCATTTTGATATTAACCTTCCCGGAAGCGGGGTTTGGATAAATATTACTTGACAAAATGCCGTTGTCAGCAATACCTGTAATCAATGTTGTAAAGCTGAAAACATCGCTCCATCCGCTTGTGTCGGGAATATTGGAATCAGAAAAAGACCTCATTCTCCAGTAGTACTTGGTATTATTATTCAGTTTTTTTGTTAAAACATAAGAGGTCAGGGAGTCGGCCAGTTTAACGTCCACATATATTGAAGTGAAATCAGCGCTGGGGTCAACCTGTAACTGGTATTTAACGATACCGGTTTGTTTTGTCCATTTCATTGTGGGTTTGACCGCAATATTGGTAGAATTATTTGAAGGTGAGGTAATCTTCACCTTATCTATGGTAGTAAAAGCAAAACGCGGGCACCAGCTCATGGTATCAGAGATATGGCGGCCCCTGGCCCTCCAGTAATATTTTAATCCGAACATGGTAAACTGGGAATTCACGAAATTAGTGTCTACCTCAGAACCTGCGATTACATTGACAAAAGCGGTATCAGTTGCGAGCTGATATTCATAGCCCAGCAAACCTTTTACATTTTTCCATTTTAGAGTTGCATTAAGGAACTGGTCAATTGCGTTATTTGTCGGAGTTGTAGGCACAATGTAACTTGTAACAGTGAAATTAAAAGCTGCCGACCAAAGGCTGGTACTCAGGTTATGACGTGCACGCACTCTCCAATAGTATTTATACCCAAATTTAAGGTTGCTTATTTTAAACGTATACTTTGAAGAAGCAACTGTTCCGGAATGGAACTGGGTGGAGTTGAAATTCTGGGTAGTATCAACCTGGATATCGAAATATCTGACCCCGGTAATTGTCTTGCCTCCGGCGAGGTTAGACCATGTTAGTGACTGGGTTGGTCCCAGGGTATCTTCTTTTGCATTGTTTTTCGGGAATGTCAGGGTTACCTGGTTAAAAACAGTAAATGAACGTACAGTAGTCCATGCCGATGTTTGTCCGAGGTCGATAGCCCTTACGCGCCATTTATAATTCACGCCAAACAACAGCTCATGGGTTGTATATCCTGTTAATAAAGTCAGGGTTGTATCAGTGAGTTTGGTTGAATTAAAATTCGCGCTGGAATCAATTTGTACTTCGTATTTCAATCCCGTACTGCCGACGATGGCGTTCCATGTGAGAGTCACATTAGGCATCTGGTCAACAGAATTGTCGGCCGGAGTTTTCAGGGTAGGAGTATATACTTCTGTTCCAGCCATTGTGACAGCGGCAAAGAGTGAAAGCAAGAGGATCGATAAAAATCTTTTCATATCTGGAGTTTTATAATGTTACTGATGATTACTGCTTGACAACTTTACCGATTGAATTATTAATCCGCAGAAAATACATTCCGGCTGGCAGAGATGTGAAATCAATACGGGAGGTTGATTCACCCTGGGGTTTGATCCCGAGTGAGCCACCCATAACGAGAGTCCCGTTTAAGTCAAATACAAATACCTCGGCATTGGCTGTCTGGCTCAGAGTGTAAGTTACATTGGCATAATCCCTGACCGGATTGGGGCTGATCTTAAGATCATTATTAAAATTCCGTCCTGATGAAGGTCCGGGGTTAATACCGACCGGTGTAAGGTATGTGGTGTCCCTGTAGAATCCGAGTCCCCAGGTTGCGGCATAGACAGCTCCATAGTTCAGAATTGGATAAGCCTGAATGGTTTGCTGTGAAAGGGCCATCACAGGCACATTCCCCATATTTGCCATATCGGGTTCCCATGTAGGGGAAGAAGCTGTAAGGTTTGAAGTTGTGAAGATGCCCCAGTCAGTTCCAACAATCGCGTTATTCTGACTATGCATTTCTATTATACCGCTCATTACGGGAGCTCCGGGAAGGTTTCCGGTCACATCTCTCCAAACCGGCACCTGGTCAAGGGCATTATCAGTTGTGTAAACATAACTTGCATTGCCATAATTGCCGAGGGTGACCATTACATGCTTGGGATTATTGGGATCAATGGAAATGCCCGTGATATAACGTCCAATAAACGGAAGTCCCTGCAATGTATCATTGCTGACAATAAAAGTAGGGCTGTTATAATCGGCCGTTGCGGAATCGTGGGCCAAAAGCAGGTTGCTTGCCCTGTATAGATGTCCGGTTGGCGTTCCCATCCAAAGTGTATTCATATCGTCTGAAACTTTGATGGTACAAATATCTCCATAGGAAAGCGGGGAAATATCCTTGTATACCAGGAACCATTGTGCAACGTGGTCGAACTGCAGCATAACCTTTGACATGAAAACACCCCTCTGCCCGTTTTTTGTTGTGCTTAAAAAGAATCTGGCAGCAACAAGATCAGGTACCATAGCGCTGTCCAAAGGCGGGATGATTTTGGTCGTGGTGTAAACAAACGGGAAACTGCCGTTTTTACTGTTAGCTGTGATGGGAGTGCCTGCCGGTATAGGTGTAGTCTCAGATGTGTTGTAGAATTTCACGCTGTCACGGGTGTAGGTGTAATTAAAGCTTTCTGCCAGGGCAAGCGGAATTTTCCTGCCCGATACGGAAACAATATCCGCTCCAAGAGGATCATTGTCATAGGTCAGGTCAATCAGTTCACGACGGCGCAGTGTTCTGTAAGTGGAGGAATTGGAATCGGTATTGGTGTAGAGAACAATATTGGGAACTATCTTGCTCCAGGCACAGCTGCCACCTGAACGGCCTTCATCGCCTAAGTCATTACCATCCTTCCATATCTGAACACCGTGCATCGGATCGTTGACAAGGCTTGGGTAGAAAGCTCCTACGACAATCGTTCCGTTATGCAGGGACCCGCCCATAACATAGTTTTTGTTGTAGGTATTTGCAATTGTTGAAAAGCAACCTACCTGGAGGTTGAGCGAGGAAGTCTTATAAATTATCTGACCGGGCCTGATTGTTGCCACGGTGACGCCACCATCTGTCGCCATTACCATCTGGCCGCTATTGCCAGTGAGGAAAGAGTAGGAATGATGATAGTTCGGAGCATATGTTACATCTGAAGGGGGGATAGATCCGTCACTGACAATTTCCCAGTCAAAATAAGTCTGGCCCGGTACCCTTTGTCCAAGCCACATCTTTTTAGACCCTATAAAAACCTGGTCAGGATTATTCGGGACTACAGCGATGGCGTTATAGGTAAAACCGTTCACTCCGTATGGTTCGAAAGAAGTGCTGGCAGGGAAAATAAGAGACCAGTTATTTCCACCGTCGGTCGAGCAATAAACTCCTTTCATATAGCCTGAGGTAAGGCAAAGTGATGCATACATCACCAGGGGATTTGAGGGAGCTATTGCAACCCTCGCCCAGCCCACACCTTTATTCGGAAGTTTAGTAGAATCGCCTGTGCTGAGAAGAACAAAGTTGTTTACATCGCCGCCTGTGGCAACATAAACTGAATCATTGACAACAGCGAGAACCGTTCCGTCGCTGCCTACAGCAACATCATTTGCGTAACCGGGAAGGGCGGTAGTCCAGTCTGTACCGTTATCAGAGTAATAGATACCCCCTATGGTTGCGACATACATTCTCTCATTCCTGGGGTCAGCTGCCAGTTGCGCAATACCAAGCCAATGAGGATTGAATGCTGTGCCCGGAACAAGGTCAAAGTTCAAACCGTCGGTTGAACGGTAAAGACCATTGCCGTTATTGAAAGTGTTTTTGTAAACCTGTCCGGTACCGACGTAGATGATACCGCTTTTTGACTGGCTGAGGCAGGAAACTCTTGGAATATTGCCGTCGGAAGTACCGAGTGAATGCCAGGTCAAACCTAATGTTGTCGAATGCCAGATGCCTCCGTCAGGGGCTCCGGCATAAATTGTATAACCCGTTGCATCGCGGTTATCAAAAATTGCAGCCGTAATGGGACCTGCAATGTTTGTAGGCCCAAGCGGAGCCCAGCTCAGGTTAAGTCTTGACGATGATTTTAAGCGCATCTGCTCTGCCTGTTGTTGGGCTTTCAGCACATCCATCGCTGAAATCACGCCAGTGGTCTGATTTGCTTTCATACGATAAAAAGGATCATCATTTCGTATAGCTCCTTTGTCAACAGGATTGCCGGCAAAGTTTACTGAAGCAAGGACGAGTAAAAACAATCCAACGAAAGCGGTCCGTAATAGAGAGAGTAAATGTCTATTTTTCATAGTTTTAGGTTTGATTTAACGGTTTCTCCTTTAAACGAACAAATATAAATTAAAAAACCTTATCTGCAAAAAAAAATTGAGATAGTGAAAATAATGAAAGAAAGTGAGGTCAGATCTTCTCGAAATTTGACACCTCAACCCAGCCTACACTGCCATTAACAATGCTGATTTCATACCAGTTTCCGATATGATCGATGAGTTGAATTTTACATCCTTCATGGATGACAAAAATATCTGTGCTTTTTTCGTCGGGAGAACTTTTAACTGTTACGGTAGGATTTGTAATTATTCCCGACTGTTCTGACTTCAGGGAACGATAGCTGGTCCATGCAAACAGCAGAAAAACCACTGAAATCAACAGGGATGAAAAGCCGGCCCAAAAACCTAACTTGCGCAGTATAAGAACCCTCGAGGCGATATATAGGGAGAAGAATAAGAGGGCCGCTATAAAAAAAGCAATGCCCGAGGCAGACCATGTGTCGACCGAGAAAAGATCAGTAACGACTCTGAACCAGCGCTTTACAAAGAACTCCGGAAGAGGGTCTATTTTATCTGTAATCCGGCTGTTTGCAACATTCAGATTGAAACTGACATCTTCATTGCCCGGATCCAGTCTTTTTGCCCGTTCATACCAGAGAATTGCATGCGGGATATCGTTGAGTTTGAAAAACGAATTACCCAGATTATAATAAAGGTCAGGGGATTCATAGCCCTGGGAAACCAGGGATTTATATGTATTTATTGCTTCCAGGTATTTGCCTGCTGAATAGGCGGTATTACCTTTTGCGATCAGCAACTGGGTCTCGGCTGCCCCGGCCGTTATAGAAAAAACAACCAGGCAAGACAGAAGGACAAGTCCTTTCAGGATATTTAAACTCTTTGTCTTCCCGCTCATCTCAATTCCCTTTCTATTCTTGAAATTACTGCAAGTGCCTCATTATAAATGCGCTCCATGTTAACCGATTTTTCTCCGGGAGCAAAACGTGCATATTCGGTATTATTCAGGGTATCGAGAAAGTTTTGAATCAGTTCCTCTCCGACTTCTTTGTTGATCAGTGTTTGTCTTACCGTATCAATGGAAAGTTCTGCAATAGGCAAACTGAATTTATCGCTCAGGTACCCCCATAAAGCCTGGGATATCTCGACATAGAACTCAAGCTGTTTTTGTTCTTTAAAATAAATTTCGGCTTTCCTCAGGCGTTTCCGGGCAACTTTAGTGGCCCTCAGGTTTTTCATAAGGACAACATCGCTCCTGCGTTCACTGAATTTCCTGAAAAGCAATACAAATGTAACGAAGACGGCCAGTGGTAAAATGAGCCATAAAATAAATGCAATGGAACCGAAAAAATAATCCCCCCCCGTTGAAAGGGCAAAGACCTGGTTCTTAATATGCCGTATATCGCTTCCTATATATTTTATTTCCTCATGGTTGGCCCCGGTATAGGTAACATTTGCTCCTTCACCGCTTCCTTTTTCAACATCGATCGTATACTCAGGGCTTGTTAGAGTGATGTATTTCATTTTCTTCAGGTCATAAAAGGAAAACGAAATGGGCTTCAGGGTGAACTTTCCGGGTTTGCGCGGTATGATAAGATATTCAAACACCTGGGACCCGCTGACTCCTTTCTCGGAGGACCTGATATCGTTGGATATCTTGGGATCATATGTTTCAAAATCGGGAGGGAAGGTAATATTGAGCTTGTCGATCAACTGAAGGTTTCCTTCGCCGCTCACAACGCATTTCAGGTTTATTGCTTCGTTGGTTTTAACCTTTGTGCGGTCAATCTCTGTATGGAAATTGAAATTTCCAACAGCTCCGGCATAATCGCCCGGGACTCCCGAAGCAGGCAACGGCCTTACATTAATAATAAGCAGGCTGGCCCTGAGAGACTTTTCAACTGGAGTGTAAGAAGTATTAAAGAAGCTGTCGTTAAAGAAATCGTCGAAAAAAGGATCGCCCGTCCTTGATTTGGACTGCCTTTTGATCTGCGCCTGGCATACCAGTTCAAGAGGTTCAATGGTAAGTTTCCCGCTTTTCAGGGGGAACAAGGTATACTTTCGCAGATCAGCCACGATATATTGCTGGCCGTCAATGACCTGGTTGTACTGCTGCAGTTTTTCTTTCTCTTTTGTAAGGTTTTGGGACCAGAACCCGGGAAATGAAGGTTCTTTCGAAAACATAATCTGAGAGACAGGTACTTTGGTAAAGATTTTATATGTTACCGAGATCCCTTCTCCCTGCAAAGGGTTATTATTGCTGACATATGCTTTGAGCATAACATCATTCGGGTTTGACTGGACATTCCCCTGCTGCTGGGAGTTTCCCTGCGACTGTCCGGTGTTTCCACCTGACTGGCTGGCAGCGTTCCTGACCACTTTAATTGTTAAGGAGTTAGATGTTATGGTTCGCCGGTCAACGGTGACCGTTGCAGGAGGTATATCAAAAGTTCCTTCCTTATTGGCCTGAAGGATATACTGGAATGAATACCTGACCGACATTGTGGTACGGCCATTGACCGACTGAATACTTGAAGAGGTTGAAGTGAAAGGCCCGCTGATCACATCAAAGCCATTCAGCCTTGGCCCCCTGAAGTCCCCCCCCTGACTGTTAAGAGTATAGGTTAAAGTGAATGATTCCCCGATGCTTACAGTCGATTTGGCCGATCCCTGGAAACTGACATCCTGGGCATAGCCGGCTGCAATCACCGAGAGAAATCCAACCACTGATAAAAACCTCCTGAATACCATATATATATTATTATTCACCAATTCCTTCCTCCGGGATCCGGTTTACCAGTCTTTTTCAA
>CAILVF010000009.1 GCA_903837605.1 uncultured Bacteroidales bacterium
AATCCGTAATCCGAAACTCTGGTGGCCTAACGGCATGGGGTCACCATTCCTGTATCCATTGAATTATTATTGTTTTCTTGCGGATGAGATGGTTGGTAAAGGCCGGCGAAAGGTTGGATTGCGGACCATCGAACTTAAACAGGAAAAAGACAGTATTGGTGACAGCTTTACGTTTCTTGTCAATCATATGCCGGTTTTCATAAAAGGCGCAAATTACATTCCCCAGGACAATTTTCCTTCCCGGGTCGCCGATTCAACATACAGGACCCTTTTGGAGGAAGTTAAAAGCCTTAACATGAACATGCTCCGGGTCTGGGGAGGAGGCATCTATGAAAAGGATATCTTTTACGATCTCTGTGATGAATCGGGGATCATGATCTGGCAGGATTTTATGTTTGCCTGCGCTGTTTACCCGGGGAGCAGGGAGTTTTTGGAGAATGCTGATATCGAATCAGCCCAGAATATAGTGCGCCTCCGGAATCATCCCTGCCTTGCCCTTTGGTGCGGGAACAATGAGATCGATGAGGGCTGGAAGAACTGGGGATGGATACAGCAATATAATTATACACCCCTTGACTCCGCCCTGGTCTACCAGGGGTATAAGGACCTTTTTACCGTTGTGCTCAGAAATAATGTGGAACACTTTGATACACTAAGGCCTTATATAGCCTCTTCTCCCCTTTTCGGATGGGGCAGGCCAGAGAGCAGGCGCAGCGGTGACATGCATTACTGGGGCGTCTGGTGGGGGAAGTATCCCTTCTCGGTTTACAAGGAAAATACAGGGCGTTTTATGTCGGAATACGGCTTCCAGGCGTTCCCCGACATAAGCAGTTTAAGGCAGATTGCCAGGCCCGGTGACCTGCAGCCTGGATCTGCTGTGATGAAAGTCCACCAGAAACATCCAACCGGCTATGAGACCATTGACGAATATTTAATACGTGAGTTTAAACGTCCGGCGGATTTTGAATCCTATGCTTATGTTAGCCAGGTACTCCAGGCTGAAGGAATAAAAACCGCTATCGAAGCCCATCGCAGGGCCATGCCAAGGTGCATGGGGACATTATTCTGGCAGTATAATGATTGCTGGCCGGTGGTTTCCTGGTCAGCCAGGGATTATTACGGCTCACCAAAAGCCCTGCATTTTTATTTGCATAAGGAATTTAACGATATGCTGGTTTCTCCTGTAATTGAGAAAGGAAGGCTAAGGGTATATGTTATTTCCGACCGGTCCTCAGCAACCAGGGGGATTCTGAGAATACGAATCACTGATTTCAATGGAAAGGTGCTCAGGGACAGTTCTCAAAGACTTACCATTGCCAGGCTTACTTCCTCATGCCGCTTCGATGCAGATTCCTCCTCCTTCATGAAAGGTATTGACCCTTGTAAAGTTGTGCTTACAGCTTTATTTATCACTGAAGACGGCGGTCATCAGCAATACAGAAACTCTTATTATTTTGTTCCGGTCAAAGATTTGGCGCTCGAAAAATCTGTTATCACGAAAGAACTGACGGAAATATCCGGTGGTTATAAGATCACCCTGAGAAGCGGCAAACTTGCGAGGAATGTCTGGCTTTCATCAGATATCGCCGGAAAGTTCTTAAAAAATTATGAAGATATCATGCCGGGCGAACCCCTGGAAATCTTCTTTATGACATCATACAAGCATCAGGACCTTCCTGATAAAATCAGGATCCGTTCAATCCGTGACACTTATTAGACTATTTTAATATGAGACAGTTCGTAATCCTGGGAATCCTGATCCTGTCTGTAATCCTGCATTCCTGTAAAGAAGAAAAAAGACCACCTTCAGGTTTCGTCGATCCGTTTATAGGAACAGGCGGCCATGGACATACCTATCCCGGGGTGAGCCTGCCTTTCGGTATGATACAGCTTAGCCCCGATACCCGGCTTGAGGGTTGGGATGGTTGCTCAGCCTATCATAACAGCGATTCGGTGATCTATGGCTTCAGTCATACGCATCTCAGCGGGACAGGCTGTTCCGATTACGGGGACATTCTCATCATGCCGGTCAAAGGCCCGTCAGTGCTGGATAATTACGGATTCCGGTCGGGTTTCAGGAAATCCACCGAAAAAGCAAGGCCGGGGTACTATTCCGTTGAACTTGACAAGCCGGGAGTTAACGCTGAGTTCACTACCACCCTCAGGACAGGGATGCACCGCTATACGTTTAAGGACCCTGCCGGTGCCGCCGTAGTGCTCGACCTCAGGCACCGGGACCTGGTGCTGGATGCAAGTTTGAAAATTTCCGGCACTGATGAAATAGAGGGAATGCGCACTTCCCAGGCCTGGGCAGCAAAACAAACCCTGTTTTTTGTCATCAGGTTTTCAAAGCCCATCTCAGCCTCCAGGATACAGTCTGGAGGGAAAGACATCCCCGGCATTCATGAATTGCGCAGTACCGATATCAAAGCGGAGTTCAGTTTCGCTCTGGGCAAAGAGGAACCCCTGATGCTAAAGATCGGGATTTCCGCCCTCAGTACCGAAGGCGCAAGGAACAACCTCGAAAAGGAAAATCCCGGCTGGGATTTTAATTCAGTTGAAAGATCGGCTTCCGAAGCCTGGAATAAGGAATTGGGTAAAATCACTGTCGAAGGCGGGAGTACCGATCAGAAAACCATCTTTTATACTGCATTATACCATACCCAGCTCAGCCCGAATCTATACATGGACGCCGATGGACAATATCTCGGAAGGGATATGAAACCTCATGCTGCGAAAGGGTTTGATTATTATACCGTATTTTCTCTCTGGGACACCTACAGGGCAGAGCATCCACTGCTCACCCTGACCGACAGAAAACGTACAAACGACTTTATCAATACGTTTCTAAGGCAGTACCTGGAGGGCGGCAAACTGCCGGTTTGGGAGCTTTCGTCAAATGAAACCGGTTGCATGATTGGATACCATTCCGTACCGGTTATTGCCGATGCATATTTAAAAGGTATTTCAGGTTTCGACACTGACCTGGCTTTAAAGGCCATGAAGAACAGCGCAGAGCAGGATGAACTCGGACTGAAATACTATAGGACCATGGGATTTATTCCCTCCGACGAGGAAGGTGAGTCCGTTTCAAAAACCCTGGAGTACGCATACGATGACTGGTGTATTGCCCAAATGGCGAAATCACTGGGAAAAACGGATGATTATAACATTTACATACGCCGGGCCCAATACTACAAAAACCTTTATGATCATTCTACAGGGTTCATGCGTGCCAAAGCCAATTCAGGATGGTTCTCCCCTTTTGATCCTGCGGAAGTCAATTTCAATTACACGGAAGCTAATGCCTGGCAATATAGTTTTTATGTTCCCCAGGACATCAGCGGCTTAATGAACCTGATGGGTGGCAGGGATAGTTTTTCAGTTAAACTTGATTCGATGTTCAATGCATCCTCAGCTACTTCAGGAAGGGAGCAGGCTGATATTTCGGGCATGATTGGCCAGTACGCTCATGGTAATGAACCCAGCCATCATATAGCTTACCTTTACGATTATGCCGGCCAGCCCTGGAAAACACAAAGGCTTATCCACACAATATGCAGCCGGTTGTACAACAATGATCCCGACGGTTTATGCGGAAACGAAGATTGCGGACAAATGAGTGCCTGGTATGTACTCAGCGCAATGGGTTTTTACCCGGTTGTCCCGGCCTCCGGGGTATATGCTATCGGCAGCCCGCTGTTTCCCAAGGTTTCCATTCATCTTGAGAACGGGAAAACTTTTACCATCGTGGCGAAAAATATCAGCGCGAAAAATTTTTACATCAAGTCTGCAACGCTTAATGGCCAGCCCTATAGTAAATGTTACATTACCCATTCAGATATTGTGAACGGAGGAACCCTGTCGTTCACCATGTCGCCAAAACCTGACACCCTTTGGGGAAGCAGGCAGGGTGATTTCCCCGTCTCATCCATTACCGGGAACCTTATAACCCCTGTGCCTGCAGTCGAAAAGGCTCAAAAAACATTTATGGACTCAACCTTTCTGGTCTTGTCATGCCCTGTTCCCGGTTCGAAAATATATTTTACACTTGACGGGAAAGAACCTGATGAAAAATCGGCCCTTTATTCAGGAGCTGTCCGTATCGATAAAACCACAAAACTTAAAGCCTTTGCAGCAGCCACTGGATGTGAAAGGAGTTTCGTTATTGAAGCCACATTCATGAAAATTCCAAAAAACAGGAAAATCAATTTGCTGACGAAATATTCAGGGCAGTATTCGGGCGGAGGAGACCTCGCCCTGGTTGATTTCATCAGGGGCGGAAAAAGTTTTAAAACAGGCGGCTGGCAGGGTTACGAAGGTGTTGATGTTTCGGCAGTCATAGACCTCGGATCAGTTCAGGCTGTACATGAACTCTCGCTCGGCTGTTACCAGGACCAGGGCGCATGGATATTCATGCCACTGGAAGTGAAGTTTGCAGTTTCTCGGGATAATATAAATTATACGGAACTCCCTGTTGTCAAAAATACTGTTGATGAAAAAACAAACGGGGCGGTAACCAAAGATTTTACTCTTAAGCCTTCCGGGGTTTCGGCAAGGTATATCAAAGTCGTTGCGGTTAACCGCGGTAATTGCCCGGCCTGGCATCCCGGGGCCGGTAAAAAAGCCTGGCTCTTTGTTGATGAAATCCTTATCAGATGAGTAACAGCAAAATTAAAGCCGATCTGATCCTTTTACTTGCTGCGGCGATCTGGGGATTTGCTTTTGTTGCCCAGCGTATGGGGATGGATTACGTTGGTCCGTTTACCTATAACGGGGTCAGGTTTTCTCTCGGCTTACTTGTTTTGCTTCCCCTTTTATACAATAAACTCCGCAAAGGCAAAAAACTCTTGAATACCGGTTCCTCAATGGAACGTCGTAAGATACTTATTGGCTCCGCGCTAACCGGGCTGCTGTTATTTGCCGGGGTTGCCCTGCAACAGCTGGGCCTTCAAACAACCACTGCAGGGAAGGCAGGGTTCTTAACCGAACTTTATGTCGTGTTTGTCCCGGTTATAGGTTTGTTCTTCGGGCAGAGGAGCAATTTGTTCATCTGGGCAGGGATGCTTATTTCCGTTGCTGGCCTGTACCTGCTATGCATAACTACCGGATTCAACCTGGGTACAGGCGATTCCCTCGTGCTGATGTGCTCTTTTGTATTCACCTTCCATGTGCTGTTCATCGGCTGGCTTTCTCCGCGTATGGATTCCATTTTACTGGCGGTAATTCAATTTTCAATCACTGCCGTTCTAAACCTTGTTGTGGCATTTTCCATTGAAGCGGTAAGCCTTGCCAAAGTATTCCAGGCATGGCTTCCCATCGCTTATGGAGGGATACTATCGGTTGGCGTGGCATATACTCTTCAGATCATCGCCCAGAAAACAGCACATCCTGCGTATGTCAGCATCATACTTGGTCTGGAAGCAGTTTTTGCGGTCATAGGAGGAATGATGCTGCTGGGGGAGACTATGACAATGCGGATGGTTGGCGGCTGTTTACTGATGCTGGCCGGAACCGTTTTGGTCCAGTTAAAAGGCAAATCCACATGAACCATTTTCATGAGATCCGAAAATTGAAAATATGAAACAGACGTACAGATTTTTATTTATTGCCCTGTCCATGCTGTTGCCATGGCTGGCTGTGGCCCAGGATATGGCTTCCAAAACTCCTGCAAGCAATAGCGAACAATTTCGGTTCGATGACTTTTTTTTCAACAAAACCCTGCGTATCGATTATTTTCTGGCAGGGGACAGGTCAGGGGAAGCTGTTTTTTTTCGTGAGATGAGGGAAGAACCCAATTACGGTGGGCCTCATAACAACCTTCACGCATTAAAGAATACCGGGACATACCGTTACCTGCTAATCGATTCCGCTTCGGGGGAGCTGTTGTTTTCAAAAGGATTCTGCAGCCTGTTCCAGGAGTGGCAGGGAACTCCTGAAGCAAAGGAGATCAGAAGGGCCTTCCCGATGGTAGCGGTAATGCCGTTCCCGAAGAAGACCGTGCAATTTGTAATTGAAAAAAGATCTTATGAGACAGGGATATTCGGAAAATTGTTCGAGATGAAGATAAGGCCTGATGACTATTTTATCCTGAAAGACAGCATCCACAGGTTTCAAACTGAAAAACTCCTGTATTCTGGGGACCCTTCAACCCATGTTGATATAGCTTTTCTTGCTGAAGGTTATACAGAAACCGAAATGCCGAAATTCCTGGCCGACGCCCGTTCCATGGCTGATTATTTCTTATCGGTTGAGCCTTACAGCAATTTTCGTGACAGGTTTAACTTCTATGCAGTGAGTTCTCCTTCCGACGAATCAGGAGTAAGCATACCGGGGAAGGAACTGTATGTAAACACCAATATTCACAGCAGTTTCTATACGTTCGACATGGATCGATACCTTACCAGTTTCGATACCAGGTCCATTTATGACATTGCCGCAAATGTTCCATATGATGCAATTTTTGTGCTTGTCAATTCGAAGCGCTATGGTGGCGGTGGTTTTTATAATCATTATTGTGAAGGGACTGTCGATAACCAATATTCAAAGATTGTAGCGGTGCATGAATTCGGCCATTCCTTTGCCGGGCTGGCCGATGAATATTACAACTCGGAAGTAAGCTATTCCGGCTTTTACAATCTTAAAGTTGAACCATGGGAGGCGAATCTGACAACCAATATCGATTTTGAATCAAAATGGAAGGCTATGGTAACACCCGGTTTGCCATTGCCAACGCCCAGGAAACCTGAGTTCAAGGATGCTACCGGCATGTTTGAAGGCGGAGGGTACGTGGGTAAGGGGATTTACAGCCCGTCAATGGATTGCAGGATGAAATCAAACGAGGCCGGAGGATTTTGCCCCGTTTGCCGGAAAGCAATAGTCAGGATGATCCGGTATTATTCGGGGCTGGATACAGAGAGTAACTAAAGTCAACCTTCAGCAGGGTATTACAAAGGCTTAAAAATGATGAAAGGACTGGTTTTTGATATAAGGAAGTTTACAGTTCACGATGGTCCGGGTATCAGGTGTACTGTTTTTTTTAAAGGATGCCCCATGTCCTGCCGGTGGTGCCATAACCCCGAAAGCCAGAGCGGGTTGCCGGAGACAAGCACGAAAGCGGTCTCTCTTGATGGCCGCATATTCACCGAAGAAGAAACGGCAGGTACCTGGATGGAGGTTGATGACATCCTTGAAGAAGTTGCCAGGGACCGGGTCTTTTATGATGAATCTGGAGGCGGCATAACCATCTCGGGCGGCGAACCGGCCGGTCAGCCTGAATTTTTGCTGTCAATGCTGAAAGAACTCAAGACAATGGGCCTTCATACAGCTTTGGATACCTGCGGACATACTGAATGGAAGAACATAGTGGCCACTATGGATTATATAGATTTGTATCTTTATGACCTGAAGATAATCGATGAGGGTCTTCACCTGAAATATACGGGAGTTTCGAACAAACTCATCCTTGAGAACCTCAAAAAGCTGGCCGGCTTGGGAAAGAAGATCATTGTGAGGGTGCCGGTGGTTCCGGGGATCAATGATGATGATGAGAGCTTCAGGGCATTGTATTTGTATCTTGAACCCTTTGGGAAAGCGCTGAATGAAATAAACCTACTGCCCTATCATGCAGCAGCAGAAAATAAATACAAGCGGTTTGGGAAGGAGAACCTCATGAAAGATATAAAAAGCCTGCCGAAGGAAGCTTTGATTAAGAGAATGGAAGAACTGGAATCTTTGGGATATGTTGTCAGGATCGGGGGATAATAAGAGATAACTGGATAACTGGATAACTGGATAACTGGATGACTGGATGACTGGATGACTGGATGACTGGATGGTTAGTAATAAAGAGTTTATATGACTGATAGAATAAAGAGATTGAGGGAGCAAAGCCTCAATGCTGTGAACTGCATCAGTGCCGAACGTGCAGTGCTTATTACTGAATTTTACGAAACAGGGATCGACAGGCAGGTTTCTGTGCCGGTTTGCAGGGCGATGGCCTTAGACTATATTCTAAGCCATAAATCTATCTGCATCAACCCTGGAGAGCTTATTGTCGGCGAAAGGGGGCCTTCTCCAAAAGCCTGCCCGACTTATCCCGAAATTTGCCTCCACAGCCTTGAAGACCTTGAAATCCTTGATACCCGCAAAAAAGTTTCCTTTAAGGTCGATGACGAAGTCCGCAAGGTTTATGCCGATAGAATCATCCCCTTCTGGACAGGGCACAGCAACCGCGAGCGGATCATGAATGCTTTGCCTTCGGAATGGCTTGCCGCATACAGAGCCGGAGTTTTCACTGAATTCCAGGAACAAAGGGCGCCCGGGCATACCGTGCTGGGAAGCAAGATATACCGCCTTGGCATGAATGATCTTATGAAACAGGTCAGGGAAGAAATTACCAAACTTGATTTCCTTGGTGATGCCTTTGCCTTTGAAAAGAGGGAGGAACTGAAAGCCATGGAGATCGCGGCCAATGCCCTGGTAAAATTTGCAGAACGGTATGCTATGGAACTTGAGAGTCTCGCAAATGAGGAAAACGATGAGTCGAGGAAATCTGAATTGCTGAACATGGCCGCCATAAGCCGCCATGTTCCTGCCGATGCTCCCCGTACCCTGCACGAAGCCCTTCAATATTACTGGTTTGTGCACCTGGCCGTCATCACCGAATTAAACCCGTGGGATTCCTTTAACCCCGGCCGGCTTGACCAGCACCTCCTGCCCTTTTTCAGGAAGGACATTCAGGAAGGTTTGATAACAAGGGATACTGCGGTTGAACTTCTCCAAAACTTCTGGATCAAATTCAACAACCACCCTGCCCCACCGAAAGTCGGGGTTACGGCCCTTGAAAGCAATACATATACCGATTTCTGCCTGATCAACCTGGGTGGTGTAAAACCCGACGGATCGGATGCCGTTAACGAACTTACATATATCCTTCTCGATGTTATCGAGGAAATGAGGCTGCTTCAGCCCAGTTCCATGGTACAGGTAAGCAAAAAAAATCCCGAAAATTTTATCAGGAGAACCCTGCAGATCACCAAAACAGGATTCGGACAGCCTTCTTTTTTTAATACAGATGCTATCATCCAGGAGCTCGTCAGGCAGGGCAAGCAACTTGAAGATGCAAGGAACGGGGGCGCCAGCGGCTGTGTTGAAGCCGGGGCCTTTGGTACCGAAGCCTATATACTTTCGGGCTATTTCAACCTGGCAAAGGTTCTGGAACTTACCCTGAACAACGGGTTCGATAAGCGTACAAATAAGCAGGCAGGTATGAGAACCGGCGATCCCGAACTGTTCATCTCCTTTGAAGAACTGATGAACGCCTTTGAGCAGCAGCTTCAATATCTTACGGCTGTTAAAATGAGGGGAAATAATATGATCCACAGGATCTTTGCTGATTTCATGCCGGTACCTTTCCTGAGCCTGCTCATAGATGACTGCATAACCAACGGCAGGGATTATAATGCAGGAGGTGCAAGATACAATACCACATACATCCAGGGCGTAGGTCTCGGAAGCCTCACCGACTCGCTTACCGCAATCAAATACCATGTCTTTGAAAAGAAGACTATTTCCATGAGCGGCCTGCTCAAGGCTCTTGCAGCTGATTTTGAGAACTTCGAAGAATTCAGGAAGGAACTGGTATACCATACACCCAAATACGGGAATGATGACGATTATGCCGATGACCAGGCCCGGCTTGTATTCCGCATGTTTTTTGATGCCGTCGACGGAAGGCCTACTTCCATAGGAGGAATTCACAGGATCAATATGCTGCCGACGACCTCGCATGTTTACTTTGGCAGCGTTATCGGGGCCCTGCCTGATGGCAGAAAAGCAAAGCAACCCCTTTCGGAAGGGATCTCACCCTTCCAGGGCGCCGACCACAAAGGCCCAACGGCAGTGCTGAAATCGGCTTCCAAGATCGATCACCTTCTCACCGGGGGCACCCTGCTTAACCAGAAATTCGCCCCCTCCTTCTTTGAAGGAGATGAAGCGATCAACAAGCTTACCAGCCTGATACGTGCATATTTCAGAATGGACGGGCACCATATCCAGTTCAATGTTGTGTCAGCGGAAACCCTGAAGGATGCACAAAAATATCCCGAGAAACACAGGGACCTTATTGTGCGTGTTGCCGGGTACAGCGATTACTTTAATGACCTTGGAGAAGATCTTCAGAATGAGATCATCAGGAGGACAGAGCACGAAGGATTTTAATTTAATCCGGCAGCAGCCGGCAATTCAAGCGATATGAGAAAAGGAACCAGCATCATTTCAGGCCTGTTGTTACCGGGCTGCCTCTTACTGTTCAACATCCAGGGGCTACTGGCCCAGGATATGTTCATGGGAAATTTCAAGTCGATGAAACATTCGGGCTCCTCTGTAACAATCAGTGCAGGCAACGCGGCCATCGGGATCACTTACTTCTCTCCTGTAATTGTCCGCATCAGGATTGACAAGGATCTCAGCGCTCCTGATTTTTCCTATGCCGTGGTTGCAAAACCCTCCAGCGGCAGTTTAGATGTTAAGGAGAGTCTTGAAAAGATCATACTTTCCACAGATTCACTAACGCTCGAAATACAGAAGAATCCCATCCGCATACAAATAAAAAATAAAACCGGCAGGGTCCTCTCGGAAGAATATGCTCCTTTCGGAACAGGATGGCAGGGGCCTGAAATCACATGTTACCGCAAGCTTTTTCCCGATGAGAAATTTATCGGGCTGGGTGAAAAAACAGGGAACCTGAACAGGCGCGACAATAAATACGAGATGTGGAACTCCGATGTGCCTGCATATGCTTCCAATGCCGATCCTTTGTACGTAAGCATACCGTTTTTCATTGGCATACACGACAGCCTGACTTACGGGATCTTCCTTGATAATTCTTCCCGTACAAAGTTTGATTTTGCAGCCTCCACCGACAGTCGTTTCAGCCGGTTCTCGGTAGCTGAGGGAGAGCTTAATTATTATTTTTTCGGTGCATCCACAGTTGCCGGGATACTGAAGGATTACACCTGGCTGACCGGCCGCACTCCCCTTCCCCCATACTGGAGCCTGGGTTTCCAGCAGTGCAGGTGGAGCTATTATCCCGATGAGGAAGTGCTTGACATAGCCCGGCAATTCAGGGCCAAAAAGATCCCCTGCGACATGATCTACCTCGATATCGATTACATGGATGCCTATAAGATCTTTACCTGGAACCCTAAAGGGTTTGCTGATCCCAAAGCTCTTATATCGGATCTCAGGGGCATGGGGTTTCATGTTGCAACAATTGTGGATCCCGGTATTAAAGTCGAACCAGGGTATTTTGCTTATGACGAAGGCCTGAAAAATGATTATTTTGTCAAGTATCCCGATGGCGTGAAGTATATCGGAAGCGTTTGGCCCGGAAGGTGCCATTTCCCTGATTTTACCCGCGAAGCAGTCAGGCAATGGTGGGGATCTTCCTTTAAACATCTTGTTGATCCCGGTGTTGAAGGGTTCTGGAACGATATGAATGAACCTTCGGCCTGGGGGCAGAATATTCCCGACATTGTTCGTTTTGATTTTGAAGGACATGGGGCCAGTATGAAACAAGCCCATAATGTATACGGGCTTAATATGTCGCGCGCGACCTATGAAGGAACAAAAAAACTACTGAACGGCAAACGCCCCTTTGTCCTCACCCGTGCAGGATATGCCGGGATACAGAGATATTCGGCCGTATGGACAGGCGACAACGTTGCAAGCGATGAACACATGCTGTTGTCGGCAAGAATGGTAAACAGCCTGGGGCTTTCGGGTCTCAGCTTCGTAGGACCCGATATGGGAGGCTTTATGGAATCTCCTTCCAAGGAGTTATTCCTGCGCTGGATGTCCATGGGGGTCTATACACCGTTCTTCAGGAACCATGCGGCCAAAGGGACGAACAGGAAAGAACCCTGGTCGCTGGGTGAGGGGGTTGAGGAAACTTCGATTAAGCTTATCTCCCAGCGGTACCGCCTGCTGCCGTATATTTATTCGGCATTTTATACTTCGACTCAAAATGGATTGCCTGTCGCAAGGAGCCTGGCAATTAACTATACTAACGATGAAAAGATCTGGTGGTGGAAATACCAGGAAGAATACCTTTTTGGCGATAACCTTCTGATCGCACCGGTTTCCTGCACTCAGAACCTGGCCAGGGTCTATCTTCCCGAAGGCGGCTGGTACCGGCTTTCAAGCGGTGATTTTTACAGGGGCAAACAGGAAGTGAATGTTGAAGCCCCCCTTGATGACCTTCCTGTATTTGTGAAAGCATCAGGCATTATCCCGATGCAATCGGTGATCCAGAACACATCTGAAAAACCCTCCGACACCCTGGACCTGCATATTTATGCAGGTAGAAATACCAGTAGTTTTGTTTATTACGAGGATGACGGACAAACCTATAATTATGAGAACGGATCGTATTGCAAACGTGTTATCACGTTTAACCCTGCAGGGAAAACCCTTGTGATCGGAAAGGCCGAGGGGACCTTTATATCGAAATTCACAAAGCTGAAACTTGTATTGCATGCATTCCCCGGTTTATCACGCCTCAGGCTGAACAGCAACGAAATTCCCATTCAGAAATCGGATCATTTTGTTCAATCAGCGGTAATTTCCATGAATCAGGATGAATTAAACATACATTTTGAGTAAGACATGGTTCCTGGTAATCATCATGTAAGAAAAACACCTTTTGCCTTATATACGGCTTTTTTTACCGCAGGCCTTATTGAAATCCTTTTCCCAAGGCTAAACTGGCAGATAAGTTTCCTTTACCTTGATGCATATTACCTGCGTATACTCACTTTTGCAGGTCTTATAATACTCTCCCTCCTATCGGTTGCTTTTGGTTTGCTGAAGCCGTCGGGGAACAAACGCCGTAACCTTTTAATTGGAATTCTTGTTGTACTCACCGGACTGCTTATTCCACTGATAAACATAAAATCGGTGAACGTTGTTTTGCTTGCCGACCTGTTTTTATTTTCGGGAAGCATGTTTATTCAGATTGCCGGATTTCAGGCGGTGTTTTTACCAGACGATAACACTAAGAATGCACAGAGGATAGTGGCGGTTTACCTTGTTAAGTCGGCAGGGCTCATTGTTGGCCTGCTTATCCCCTCCCTTCTGCCCGGGACAGGAATATATGAAAGCAAACTTCTGCTGTTCTTGTCCGTCATTTTTCTGCTTTTATCCCTGGCATTATTGTTTCTTCTCCCCTTCCCCGGGCAGGAAGAGCCAGGGTTGGTAAACCGGGGTAAAAACATCCTGATAAAGCTTATCTCCGATAAATTCATCTTCCTGGTGCTGGGGGGGCTTATCGTATATGCCGGTACAGAATACTGCCTGATTGAGATGATCCCTTTTTATTTTTCAGAAACATTCGGGATAAAAATTATGCAAACGCTCATTCCCGGGGCAGGCATATTCATGTTTTCTTTTTTTGCTGGAAGAATGGTCTGTTTACTACTCATTGGAAGGATTAAACCTGAAACTATTTTTCTGCTTAGCAGTCTTCTTTGCATCTTCGGTTTATTTACAATTTTCATCGGGGAAAAATACCTTTCGCTGGCAGCCTCGGTTATGATAGGGCTTGGTGCCTCAGGTATCTTCCCGTTGATGATTTACCTGGCTCTTAACCGGATACAGGAAGGCAGGAAGGTATTGACAGGGCTGATGATTGCGACGATCCCTATCGGTGCATTATTCCCCTCCTTCATGTGGGCGGTAGCAGATTCGGTTTCAATCGCTATAAGTTTTGTTGTTCCTGTATTCTGCATGTTTTACATTACATGGATTGCGATTATGCAGGTAAGAAGGAGAGGATAAAACCTCATAATTCTGATAATAATTATAAAATATTGAAATGAGAAACCTGGTTATAATTCCCTTGTCATTCATACTGCTGGCTTCGGCTGCCTGCCACAGGGGAGAACATTTCCTTAAAGATAAAGCCTACCGTAAAAAGGTTGAAGTTCAATATGAGAAACAAAAGCTTCTCTGGAAAAACCGTTTTGAGAAAGTATTCAAAATTTCAGACCAGGAAATGCCTCTCAATGAAAAGGAAGCCCTGCAATTCCTGCTTGCATATTCCTCCCTGGGTGATATTGCCGATTATGACGGGGATTTCTTTTTAAAAAACATCAGGGCGTCCTTCGCAGCCCGGGATACTTTTTCATGGGGGAAGACCATGCCGGATGAGCTGTTTCGTCATTTCGTGCTCCCGATAAGGGTGAACAATGAAAACCTTGACACCTCACGCATGGTGTTTCTTGGCGAATTGAAGGACAGGATCAGGAAGATGAGCATGAAAGATGCCGTGATCGAAGTCAACCATTGGTGCCATGAGAAAGTAACCTACAGGGGCAGTGATGACAGGACATCCTCTCCACTAGCCACGGTAAGGACCGCCTACGGACGTTGCGGGGAAGAATCGACATTTACGGTTGCTGCCCTGCGCTCTGTTTGTATCCCGGCCAGGCAATGTTACACTCCACGCTGGGCACATTCCGACGACAACCATGCATGGGTGGAGGTATGGATTGACGGGAAATGGAATTATATCGGAGCCTGTGAACCCGAGCCGGTTCCCGGGGTGGCCTGGTTTACAGCCCCGGCGAAAAGGGCCATGCTTGTCAGCACCAACGTTTTTGGCGATTACGAAGGTCCTGAGGATGTTTTGCTTAAAGATGAACGATATACCAGGATCAACATCCTGCCAAACTATGCTTCAACGAAGCGGATCTTTGTTTTGGTGAGGGATACCTCGGGAAAACCAGCCGACAGCTCTGCAGTGGAATTTCAGTTGTACAATTACGCCGAGTTCTATCCTTTGCAAAGGACATATACTGATACTAAGGGCTTATGCAGTTTCCAGACCGGATTTGGGGACCTGATCGTTTGGGCTTCTAAAAACGGGAGATATGCTTTCAGGAAAATCACGGTAAAATCAGTCGACACGGTTGCCCTGGAAATATCATTGAAGCCGGGCAGGGAATACTGCCTGCAGGAAGATCTTGTTCCCCCTCCTGAAATCCCGCTCACTTTCGTTTTGCCTGACTCATTGAAAACTGCCAACACCAAAAGGCTTGATTTTGAAGATAAACTAAGGTCGGCTTATGAAGCAACATTCATAGACAGCTCAAAATCATACAGGATTGCCGCAACATTAAAACTGGATCCCGATACGCTTTGGCAATTCCTCAGGGAAAGCCGCGGCAATTACAGGACGATTATCGATTTTGCAGGCTCGGCAAGCAAATCCGGAAGGAACCTGCTGTTTCCCCTTCTTTCCGTCATCTCTTTAAAAGACATGAGGGATGTAACTTTTGAGGTGTTGATGGACAATATAAATTATACTGTTTGCCCCGGCAGCGCTGGAAAGGACAGGGATATATTTTATAAATACCTCTTAAATCCCCGGGTGGACAATGAATGGTTAAGGCCTTACAAATCATATCTGTTTAAATGCTTTGACGGAAGTTTCAGGGCTAAGGCCGCAACTGATCCTGCCATACTTGCTGAATGGGTTAAAACGAATATTCAAACAGACAATAAAGCGAATTACAGCAAGGCTCCCCTCTCGCCTATCGGGGTTTATGAATTGAAAGTCGCTGACCCCCATTCCAGGGATATCTTCTTTGTGGCAGCATGCAGAAGCCTTGGTGTTGCTGCCCGACTGGAGCCCGGCACACGCCTTCCCCAGTATTATTTCAACAATGCCTGGCATGATGTGCAATTTGATCCCAAAACACCCTCGCCCGGCGACAGGATCAGGCTTCTCCTGGATTCAGATCCGAAGAATAACCGCAGGCCTGAATATTTTATCCATTTCACACTGGAAAAATTTGAAGATGGCTTTTTCAGGTCCCTCGATTATGAGACTGACCCCCGCCTTGGAAGTTTCCCATGTGAACTTGACCTGGCGCAAGGCTATTACCTCATGGTGACCGGGAACCGGCTTAAGGACGGAACCGTGCTTTCAAGCCTCTCTTTCTTCAACCTAAACCCGGGAAAGGAAATTAAACAGCAGATCAGTCTTCGAAAAGAACCTGCTCCTTTGGTTCTCGGGAAAATGGACCCAAAGACGCTTTTATCGGTTCTGCCCCAGGCTGGCACTTTTATTAAGGGAAACCTGGTTTTGGCCTGGATGGAGCCCGGTAAAGAGCCCACCAGGCATTTGATCGCCGATCTGAAAGCAAAAAAGAAGGAACTGGAAAAGAAGAACATCAGGATATTCTTCCTGTTCGAAAATGATAAAGAAGAAACCGATTTTATCAAAGATGTTTCCACTGACATGCCTTCAGGTTCCTCATGCATGGTATCGCCGGTTCAACTCATAAAACTTATTTCAGACAATACCGGCATGGGAACTGTCGCTTCTTTCCCCCTCGTCACGGTAATCAATTTTAAAGGCGAGGTTTTATATCTTTCGCAGGGTTACCGTATCGGTATCAGCGACGATCTTATAAAATTGCTCCATTGATAGCATGTTAAAGGGTATAGAAGATGCGATACTGGCAAACACGAAACGGAACTCAGGTTGAACGGCTTCTTTGGGGCTGGTCCAACGTATACCTCGTTTCATTCGACGGGCATGACGTCATGGTTGATACAGGCCCTGCAACCTTCTCGGGACTACTTCTTAAACGACTTGAAGTAATCGGTCTCAAACAGCTGGATGCCATCGTGTTAACACATACACATTTTGACCATACAGGCAGCGCAGCTATATTGAAGGAGAAGTACAAAATGCCTGTCATCGTTCACCGCTCTGAGGCAGGTTTCCTCGAATCAGGCCTCAGCCCGCTCCCACATGGTAATATGCCTGTTACAAGATTTTTATATAACCTTGGTGCTCCCAGGGTTGAGCATAAGTTCAAAGTCAGTGGTGTTCCAGGTGATGTGCTGGCGGATGACATTCTCGATTTAACAGTCTTTGGAATCAATGCAAGGCTTGTTCATACACCCGGGCACAGCATGGGCTCATGCAGCATGATCATCGACGACCAGCTTGCGATAACCGGCGACACCTGCGTTTCACTCTTTCCGGGCAGGGCATTTCCTCCCTGGGCTGACGATGCAGCCAGCCTGTTAAAGAGCTGGAAAACACTTCTCGATACAGGATGTGAATTGTTCCTGCCCGGGCATCATTGGACGATTTCAAGGGAAACTCTGGCGAAAGAATACGAACGCGTTTCTGAAAAGGGTGTCAGAGGCGCTGGGTCTCGATAACGGGATAACCCTTTACCCCTGCCCTGTAAAAGCTGGTAAACCTTAGCTTATAATATAACCCGCTGGCATTCGTAATTATATATGCCCGGTTAGTCTTCACGGTATAGGCATCGGCCGTAAAACTATATACTTTCCAGTCATATCCTATTGCATCGAGGGCGCTGGTATAATTCAAGGTCCTTGCCAGGCTTAAGTCGATTGAAGAAAAGGGATGAACAGTATCTACAGCCACCCTGACCCCATTGGAGTTTGAAAGAACACCTGTGACAAGGTAAGGATATGCAGCGCCGGCATCGGTAAAGAGCAGGGTCGTATATTGCGTAAATAAAAGGTCATACCTGGTTTTATGAGGTTCCAGCGGCAGAACCATACCCCCGGCCCGAATCCCAAAATACATATAATTGACTGATTGGTCTTTCGGGACCGAAGCCCGGCTGATGCTTCCTCCGTGGATACCTGTGTACCTGAAGTAATAAATTCCGTGTTTAAGGCTGTCGAAAACTACCTGCCTTAATCCCAGGTGAATCCCGGCAGTATCCCTGCCAAGGTCAAGCGCCCATATATGTCCGTTGGATACGGTATCGCCTTTGACAACAATAAACCACTGCCCTGTGGCAATGGAATCAGGATCCCCGTCTGATTTGTCGAATTTCCACCTGGCACCTGAAGTATCTATGGCACCCCCGAATGACTGCATGCCCATATCGGCAATCCGCATAAAATCGGCGGTATTGAGAATAATATGGTAACCTGAAGGGCTGCAGTCAAAACCCAGGTCGCTTGTGGTTCGTTCATTAGTCGCAGTGACCAGGCCGGAATCCAGCCTGAAATAGACCTGGTACTTATAGGATGCCGTCATTGCAATAGTGTCGACCAGCACATTACCCCTTTCGGGAAGAGGAACCATGGAATCCTTTTTAAAACAGGAATTAAGGGTGCAGGCAAGAGCCACAATTAATATGGGGAAAGGCAATCTCGTCATTTGTATTTATTAAAAGTGAAGCTGAATTTCAAAAAGAAGGTCCTTCCCCATCCAATGTTCATGGCATCCCCTCCCGAGCCATGGGTCCCAACCATACCACTTGCAGGAACCGTCGTAACATTGAAAATGTTCTTAACCCCTGCCGAAAGCTTAATACGGTTCTCCCAAAAGCCTTTGGCTGCAGTTATATCCATCAGGTTATAAGGGTCGACATATCCCCAGTCGAGGTTTTTATCGTTAAACACAACCTGGGGAGCCTTTCCTGTATACTTGTATAGCAAAGAAAACGTAAGCTCCGGTCTGGCAATGGTATAGTTTGCCGTTAAACTCACCTCTGTGAGCCATCGCATGGGGCCGGGCGAGGTTCCTTCATCCAGGCTTCCGGTAACTCCCGTTTCAGAAACCGACAATTGAAGCCTGAGTGCCGGATACAGGCTGAACCCAAGTGCGGCTGAGCCGCCCGTGGTCTTGAATTTACTTAAATTAACATAGGTGTACTGTGTTGGTGTGACACCTGTAGGGGCCAGAAGAATAACATTGTTTATCAGGTTATAAAATCCGCCGAGTTCAAGATTAAAGGCTGTCTTTATCTTTTCAGTCGTCATGTTTATACCAAGGGTGAAATTATTCGACTGCTCTGCTTTCAGATCGGGGTTGCCTATAACATCATGGTTAACATCCTGGAAGTTCAGGTAAAGTTCTTTTATATCGGGAGCCCTGAATCCTTTCGCATATGAAAACCTGAGGTTCCATGCCGGCGACATATCCCATTTTGTGCTCAGGGCATATACAACAGGTGCATCATACTTTGTATTGTAAATAAACCGGACTCCCGGCTGGATCGACAGCGATTTTACCGGCTCATACTTAAGGCTGAAGAATGCTGCATAGTCTCCTATCTGCTGGCTGTGTCCGAGAATCCGTTTCCCGGTACCTGTTTCAAGGTCGGCATCAATTCCGGTTTGATAATTGATTTTATGCCCGGGATTGTTTGCAGCAAAGGTTCCCCTCCCGGTCCAGGAAGCGATGGATGTCGTGTCGCGGCCATCGGAATTGGTTATCGGGATCTTTTCAAGCGTTGTCAGCTCCATATCGTATTGCTGCTTCCGCCTCTCATAAAAAGAATAGGATGCAAGCAGGTTAACGAATTTGCTGCGTGGCAGTTTGACCGATGCTTCAGCCCTGCCTGAATACCTTACCGTAGTGAAATAGTTGTCAAGCGCATTTATATAGTAAACAGGCTGCAATCCACCCTTGTCTTCCAGCAATTCATTGAAATAATCTCCTCCTATTTTAAGTTTCAGCATCCCTGATGTATAAGTATAGTATCCGTCGAAGAAATACTGCCTCCTGGGCTTAAAGGTCTTGGAACGGCTGGTATCGGTTGAGGAGTAGCCCGGTGAAAAATTTCTTCCTCCGTCTATCATAAAACCATGCTTCTTAATACACGTAGAAACAGAGGCATCAAAATTGAATACACCAACCGTTTCATAATAAGTATTTGCCGTTGTGTTTATAAGGGAAGTCTTATTTTCTTTTGTGATAAGGTTAATAACACCCGCAAGGGCATTACTGCCATAGATGACCGACATGGGGCCTTCAATAAGTTCAACATGGTCAACATTATTAAGGTTGATCTGGTTCAGGTCAAAATTCCCGTTCATCCTGCCGATCATAGGAACGCCGTCCTGCAGAAATTTGACATTCTGGCCTGATAAACCCTGTATTTTAAGACTGGTCCCGAGAACGCCATCCTGGGTGACTTGCATGCCTGACTGGTTTCTGAGCAGATCAGCCATATTGGTTGCAGCCTGCATCTCGATTTGCTTTGAATTTATGACTTCAATAAGGTAAATCGATTTATCGGCTTTTTCAGGGGTGTACTGGGCTGTAACCACAACTTCATTCATTCTCATTGTTGACGGTTCAAGGCGGATCTCGAGAGATTGCCCGGGGCGTATCGTGTCCTTACAGGTAACATACCCCATGAAACTAACGACAATCTTTGACGGCTCGTGAACGTCGTTTGAAACTGTTCCCTCAAGAGAAGTAAGGGTATACTGTGATTTCTTTGTTTTGAGCCCTTCCAAACATACGTGGGCGTATGCAACAGGCTCCGAATTCTTCTTATCCACGACTCTAATAACAGCCCTCTGGCCATAAGCATGAGCTATGGCCAGAAGACTGATTATTAATCCAATCAGGAGGCTGAAAGGGCCATTTCCCATATTAACGGGTGATGATCACTTTCGTAACTGCTTTCGTTGCTGCAGTTGAAGCAGTCACGAAATACACACCAGGGGTTAGCCCGGCAACATCAAGCGTAAACAGGTTAAGGCCCTCCATGAGCCCGCCCGGATGATCTGCACCAAGTTGTCTGCCCGACAGATCTGAAAGAACGATATGGATTTCGTCACCGGTTTTGCCGGAAACGAGAAGATGCAAGGTTGTTGTGACCGGGTTGGGATATACTTTAACGGATAACCCGGGCTGGTTCATTTCACTTATTCCGAAAGAGAGAACTTTCTGCTTCGTGAAATTTATAATGCCGGAAGTGCTCCCGGCAAAGTTTGTAAAATAAAGCTTGTAAATATCCTTGTTGGCCTGTCGTATAAAATAAACCAGTGAATCAACAATTGTGTAAGTGTATGTCTGGCTGTTCAATGCCTTCCAGTCATATCCGATCGAAGATCTTAAGGAATCCCAGGCATTGACCTCATAATCATAGTAAGAGAGAGGAACAGGCTGGAATTTCTTGCTTTTAATCCCAGGGTTATTCAAAACTCCTGTTACAGGATAGGGCGTTCCATTGGGCTGGATTGACATGTATTTTGTAAACACAACATCCCACTCAGCCAATTGGGGCTGAAAATCAACTCTCTGGTTTGTCTCCAGCGAAAATCCGATAAAATCAGTACCCAGGTCAGCTGCCAGGTTCAATGTGTCGGTTTGTTCTCCGCTGCCGTCAATATTTGCAAAGCGGAAATGATAAATATCCTGGACCGAACGCTTGTTCTCAATCCACAGCTTTTTAAAGCTGCCATCCCTGAGTTTTATTATAAATAACGAGTCTGCAACAAGGTCATGGGTCACATCATTGTATATTGCCCAGCCATAATCAGGATGGCCTTTGGCATTACGCGAGAAGGCACCGTTTTCCCAGTCATTGGGATCATTATACATCCGGGCCCAGTTATATAACCCGGCAGTATCCATGGTGGCCCATCCGCTGGTATCCGATTTGGGGTAAGTGAATAAAACAACACCCAGCCCGTCGTTGGTAAGGATGCTCGAACTGAATTTCTTTGTCCTGAAGGCAATGTCCCAGGAATTACGGGGCGAAGACAGTATTTTTCCATTGGCCATGCTGTAATAAATCTCATTGGCATAGGATGCTCCCATAGTGACCGTGTCATTAACCAATGAACCCTGCGCCCTGATTGAATTGTTAAAAAGAAAAGATGAGGAACTAATTATAAGTACTGCAAAAAAGTAAATGCTCTTTTTCATTTTATTACTGTTTTAAACTAAAAAACTGGAATTGGAACCTTAATGCTATAGACTGCGGATGAGATCTCCCGCTTGACAGCTTACTGTTTACCGGCTAACAAGCCGCAACCCTGGCATTACAATGTCAGGAAGGCATGAAAAGCGGGTGAAAAAGGATTAAGAAAGAGGTGGTGCTCTGAGACCGGAAGCAGCAAGATGTTCAAAACCCGGCCCCTTATAACAAAGGTCAATGGTAATAAAACCAGCTGTCCCGCTGCTGTGACGAAGAATTTCAACCGGAAGGATTGCCGATGAAAGGGTTGAGAATTTTTGAGGAAGATTGCTTTTAATCACCAGGTTCCCGTTTGAAAGGATTTTGGTGGCTTTTTCAACATCACGTTTGAGCCCGACGAACTGGGGGATCAGGGGTTTCCCCCAGATTTTATACTGGTGGAAATTGATGATGGACCCGAAAACAATGATAGCAATAGCCAGGCTGTGGAACAGTATGGAAAGAATTTTAATATTCCGGAATCTGGCTGGCATCTATTGATAATTATTTAACAGGGCGCAAAGCTAATTAAAAAAATAAATACAAACTTCCATCCCATGGTAAAAACTTATAAACACTTTATAAAAAAAGGAATTTCAAGATACAGACATATGATAGTTCATAAATATTTGTATTGAAATTATCATGTTTCAGACAGGATTCTATCTTTGCACTTTAAAATCATTCAAGTCTTTTTTTTATTTAACCTTCTTCAAATGAATAAAATCCGGACTTTCCTCAGGTATGTTGCTGATTATCTTAAGTTTGGTGAGCTTTATTTTTTATTAACATCTATCCGGTATGTTCTTACCAGTAAAGCAAATCCGCCAAAACGTCTTTATAAAAGCAGCCTGGGTACATTTGAAACCCGCAAGGGTACACTTGATTTCCAGTTCCTGAATTATGCATATGAATGGAATGTTAAAAGGTTCGTTTTAAATCATTTTAAGGATTACAACCTGTTTCTTGATATAGGAGCAAATGTTGGGACATACAGCTTCCTGCTTGCCCGGAAAGGGATCCTATGCCATGCTTTTGAACCCATGAAGGACAATTGTGAATCCATAATAGGGAATATTAAAAGGAACGGGCTTAATCAGATGATCACGGCCCATCAGTATGGACTTGGTTCAAAACCATCTGTAGAGGATTTTATTTTTGAATCAAAGAATACCGGTGCATCCCATCTCGCTTCAATTCATACCGATTATGTTGAAACCAAGGGAGAGACCGGTACCATCGTGAAAGCTGAGATCAAGACCCTTGATTCAGTATTGTCAACTATTAAATATAGCAATGAAGATAAGATCCTTATCAAGATCGATGCCGAAGGCATGGAGATCGATGTCCTTCAGGGCGGTAAGGAATTTATCAGGAAACATCCTCATTTTCTGATCGTGATGGAATCGAAGCATTCTGGTGCCGAGCGGATAAAAGAGTATCTGAAAACGGTTGGGAATTTTATCTATCTCGAGGTTGATGATGATAACCTGGCGATAATGAAATAGGTAATTTTAACCTGCCAATATCTTATAACAAGCATGAAATTCCCTTGTTGAATTAAACAAGTGATTTACACTTATGATTTATCCTGGAACTTTACACGGTTATATGGGCTGGCCATGTCCGGGCTCACAATTTTCAATGATCTCAAATTGAAACGAACATTCTCAAAGCGGTATCTGCTTCTGCCGATCATATTAGCTGTATTCATTATTCTCTTCTTCCTGGTTTATGAAGATATTAAAAACAGGACCATAGACGAATTCAATAATGAACAATTAATATTAGCACAAACCGCATCTCAGGGAATCACATCATTCTTTACTGATTACCAGGCTGATCTTAATTTCCTTGCCCAATTTAAAAACCTTATTGATTTTAACAGCGGAAGTAAAGCAATACTGGCAAGCTTTTATGAAAATCATAAAAACAATATTGAAGCCGTAAGCAGGATCAACGCTCATGGGGTTATCTTATACACTTATCCTGAAAATGAATCGGTAATCGGTAAAGATATTTCCTACCAGAAACATGTTCGTGAGGTCATTGCCACCCATAAGCCGGTAATTAGCGATGTATTTAAGGCTGCTCAGGGCTACCTGGCAATAGCTTTGCATGTACCCATATTCAAAGGAAATGAATACGTGGGAAGTCTTGCCATGTTAATTTCAATTGACAGGCTGGGAAAAATGTACCTGGGGAAAATCAAGATAAGAGGGACCGGCAATGTTTGGTTGTTAAGCGAAAATGGAATTGAAATATATTGCCCTGTCAGCGGGCATAAGGGGAACTCATTTCTGTATAATACACATAATGATGCTTCAGCCCGTGAATTAATGGAAAATATCAGAAAGGAGGATCATGGGAAGTTAACAAGTGTTCACTCTGAGATAATCCTTGATAATAAATCATTGTTTATTAAAAAACATGTTACGTTTTATCGGGCCCCGCTTGGGAATACATACTGGACTATTGCTATTTCATACCTGGATGAAGACATTTATATCGCGCTTACCCGGCTTCGTAACCGCCTTATCTTAATTTTTACTTTGCTCTTTGCAATTATCTCATATTATTTTTACTCAATAGCACAAGTGAGAACTGTCTTAAAGGCAGAGGCGAAAAGAAAGGAAGCAGAAAGAGTACTCCGGGAGAGCGAAGACCGGTTTAAAAAACTTTCAAACCTGACTTTTGAAGGAATTTTAATCCATAACAAAGGTGTGGCGATTGATGCAAACGAGTCGTTTATTAAAATGGTCGGGTACGGCCGCGATGAATTGATCGGGAAAGATGTTATTAAACTATTGGTTTCACAAGATGATCAGGAAAAAATCAAAACAAATCTGACCGATGAAAGACCTGATCCGTATGAAGTGATCCTGAGAAAAAAGAATGGCACCATATTTCCTGTTGAGATCGAAGCAAAAGAAATAAAATACAAAAACGAGAATTTTCGGGTAGCTGCAATCAGGGATATTTCCGAACGCAAGCAATCGGAAAAGGAATTATTAGCCGCCAAAGAGAAAGCCGAAGAAAGCGACCGACTGAAATCAGCATTCCTTGCAAATATGTCACATGAGATCAGAACCCCGATGAATGGCATCCTGGGGTTTACTGAATTATTGAGAGAACCTGATCTTACAGGTGAGGAGCAGCAACATTATATCGACATTATAAAGAAAAGCGGTGAACGTTTATTGAAAATCATCAATGATATTATTGATATCTCGAAGATTGAATCAGAATTAGTGGAAGTTTCAATATCTGAAACAAATATCAACGAGCAAATTAAATTCATTTTTAATTTTTTCCAACCCGAGGTTGAGCAAAAAGGAATTCATTTCTCATATACCAATTCCTTGTCCCCGGAAGATGCCAATATTAATACTGACAGGGAAAAGATCTATGCCATTCTTTTTAACCTTGTTAAAAACGCAGTAAAATATACAAAAGCAGGTTCCATCGAATTTGGATATAAGAAACCTGGTGATTATCTTGAGTTTTTTGTTAAGGACACAGGGATCGGGATCCCAAAAGACAGGCAGGTAGCAATATTTGAGCGTTTTATCCAGGCTGATATTTCTGATAAAATGGCAATGCAAGGTGCTGGACTGGGTTTATCAATTACCAAAGCCTACGTTGAGTTGCTAAATGGAACGATCCGGGTTGAAAGCAAGGAAGGGAAAGGTTCAACATTTTATTTTACTCTTCCTTATCATGTTGTTCATAAAGAACAAAATGTTGTTGAAAGCCCCACCCGGGCTGCAAAAGAAAAAAATCATCTTGAGAATCTCAGAATATTAATAACCGAAGACGATGAATCCGCAGAATTGTTGCTTTCCATCCTGGTAAAAATGTATTGCAAAGAAATTCTGGTTGCAAAAAACGGCATTGAAGCTGTTGAATTATGTCGCAATCATCCCGACCTTGACCTGGTGCTTATGGATATTCAGTTGCCACTTCTGAGCGGTTATGAAGCCACGAGGCAAATAAGGAAATTCAATAAAGATGTTGTAATTATTGCACAAACAGCGTTTGCACTGACAGGTGACAGGGAAAAAGCAATAGAGGCAGGATGCAGTGATTATATAACAAAACCTATTAATCACGGTGAATTGCAGGAATTAATACAGAAGTATTTCAATGCATGATGGGAAAAAACCGGTCCAAATCCTCATGCCGATAACTGAATTTGACATATCAATAGGAAAGGGCCAGGCATTTTATGCTTGTGAATGGTCCCCGGCAGGAGTACCCAAAGCCATGATCCTGCTTATCCACGGCCTGAGTGACCATGCCGGCAGGTATCATCATGTGGGATCGTACTTTGCAGCTTCCGGTTATGTGATGATTATTGCTGACCTTCGTGGAAATGGCAAGTCTTTTGGAAAAAGAGGCCATTTCATCTTATATAAGAGGATCATGGATGATATCAGCATGTTTATAAAAGAAGCAAGGATACGACATCCTGCATTAACTCTTGTTATATACGGCCATAGCATGGGTGGAAACCTTGTGTTGAACTACCTCATCAGGCATAAACCGGATGTGACCGGAGCTATTGTCACTAGTCCTTGGTTGAGATTGACATTTAAACCACCACTGTACAAGGTCATTATGGCAAAGCTTGTAAACAAGGTATTCCCTTCTATAAACCAGGCTGATGGAGTAATTCCATCTTATTTGAGCCATGATGGTGAGGTTACTATGAAATACATTGCTGACCCTTTGGTTCATAGTCGCATTTCGGTGAGGACTTTCCTTGAGATTTCAAATGCAGGCGAATATGCATTATCCAATGCCGAAAAAATTGGTTGTCCGCTCCTTTTGATGCACGGGACAGAGGATTCCCTGACTTCTTTTTCAGCCAGCCGGGAATTTTCAAACAAAATGATTGTGAGTCATACCTTCAAGGCCTGGGACGGGCTTTTCCACGAACTTCACAATGAAACCGGGAAAGAAGCCGTTCTTGGTTTTATCAGGGAGTGGACGGATTCATTGACAAGTCTATAGTCTTGACCATCCAAAGCCAAATGTGGCAGAAAATTTGCATTTCTATGGTTTTTTTGCTACAAGGTAAATATATTCCCAGGGATAAACCAGAAAGCCAATTGTTGAAAATATCCAGCTTATTTTACGGTTTAGAACAAGATTTACAGGGTGCGAAAATGCCCATTTTCGAAAATATGGTCTTACGAAGGAAGTAATGTTTTTAGCATCGAGAATCTCAAATCCTGCTTCCATTATTTTTAAGATATATTCATCAAAGCCATAAATGTTGGCCGATGGAATATACAATCCATCCTGTAAAGGAGGTAAAATAATTTTCTCCAATACACTGCGGGGCTGGTTATATACCATATCGGCCAGCGATAAAATGCCGCCTGGCTTCAAAGTCCGGAAAGCTTCCCTGAAGAAATCTACCCTTGAATCAAAATGAAAGGCTGCTTCCGTACTTATCATTTTGTTAATAGAATTATCGGCAAATTGAAGATCTGTTGCTGACATGTTTTTTATTGCAATCCTGTGTTGCAGATTCATCTGTGCAACTTTTTCCATCGATTTGTCAATCTGGAATTGCGAAATATTTATACCGATAACATTGGGGCAATTAAAATCTTTGACACAGATGATGGCAACATCTCCGAACCCACAGCCAATATCTGTGACGATTTCATCATTTTTTGACAAGCCGGCGTTTTTACATACCAGCTGAAAAAGTGCACGATTGGAAAGGGATAGATGCCCCTTGGCAAAGGAGTTAAGACCATTCCAATATCCCAGGTTGACAAGGGAGACATTTTCATGTAAATCGTAATCAAGAGGAGCATGGCCCATAAAATCGTACAGGGCGCCTGCGTCCTGGAAAGTTGCACTTACGTTACTATTTGTCATCAGCTTCCTGAATTACATTCATCAAGGACAATGTTTATTAGATAACGTTTCGATAATTCATAATTACCGATAAATATGATCTACAATGACATACAGAATTTGCAACATATAAAAATATATACGAATGTCAGGTTCTGTGTTACACAATTATGAGAAAATGTTATATAATTAACATATCTGACATCGTTGAATATAACAAGTATAAAACCTGAATATAAAATGGCAAATTGGTCATGCATGACTAATTGGTGGTCCTGTTCTGGAAAAAACGCGCAATTTGACCAGTCTTCGCCGGAAAAATCTGAACATTTCACCTTGCTGATTGTAAAGAAGATATTGTGGTCAACAAAAACCGGCAAAAGGTGATTGGGAACCAGGTTCTCTCTAATTTTCTTCATAATCTGACAGAAATCAAGCATCGATGTGTGAATTATATAACTAATATCCAGAATATTGTAACAATTTCCTTACTACAAAGTTGTAATTTCACTTATTAATGCAATACTCTTTTTACTCCCAATATGAAGCAGAAAACCGTGTTAAGTCATGATTCGGTTAAAAAGATAAAAACAGACGAGTTAATCATCGCCAACAAAGAGCTTGCTTTTCAGAATGAAGAGAAGGAAAAACGCGCAGCTGAATTGATCATCGCCAACAAAGAGCTTGCTTTTCAGAATGAAGAGAAGGAAAAACGAGCAGCTGAATTGATCATCGCCAACAAAGAGCTTGCTTTTCAGAATGAAGAGAAGGAAAAACGAGCAGCTGAATTGATCATTGCTAATAAAGAACTTCTCTTTCAAAACGAGGAGAAAGAAAAGCGGGCGGCAGAGTTGATCATTGCCAACAAAGAGCTTGCTTTTCAGAATGAAGAGAAGGAAAAACGAGCAGCTGAATTGATCATTGCTAATAAAGAACTTCTCTTTCAAAACGAGGAGAAAGAAAAGCGGGCAGCAGAGTTGATCATTGCCAACGAGGCTCAGCGGGAGACGAACGAGTACCTGGAAAATTTGCTCAACCACGCGAATGCCCCAATTATTGTCTGGAATCCGCAATATGAAATCACACGGTTCAACAAAGCATTCGAATCTATTACAGGAAGAACTGAAAAGGATGTACTTGGTAAATCTCTAAAAATACTGTTCCCACCTGACTCCAGAGAAGATTCCATGGAACATATAAAAGAAACTCTTACCGGTGAGCGGTTGGAGGTTGTCGAAATTAATATCCTTCATATAAATGGTTCTGTGAGGACCCTTCAGTGGAATTCAGCAAATATCATTTCCCTGGACGGGAAAACTGTAATTGCCACAATCGCGCAAGGCCATGATATCACAAAGCGCAAGCAGGCAGAAGAAGCCTTGATGGAGAGTTTGTCAAAATTCAAAACACTCGTGGAGAATATTCCACAGAAAGTGTTTGTGAAAGACTTAAATTACAAATGGATATTTGTCAACAAGAACTTTGCGCTGGACTTCCATGTCCCCCCTTTGGATATAATAGGCAAATTTGACAGTGATCTCTTTACAAAGGAACTCGCTGAAAAGTATCACACTGATGACGTAAGAATTTTTGAAACAGGACAGACCGAAGAGGTAGAGGAAAAATATTTGCAGGAAGGCAGAGAAGTTTGGGTTAATACTATTAAGACACCATTAAAAAATGACGATGGGAATGTCATTGGATTATTAGGTATTTTCTGGGAAATCACCGAGCGCAAGAATGCGGAAGCAAAAATCAAACAATGGAATGAATCTTTAGAGCAGAGAGTAATTGAACGAACTGAACAACTTGAAACTGCAAATAAAGAACTCGAAGCCTTCAGCTATTCTATTTCTCACGATCTGAGGGCACCCCTGAGGCATATTGGTGGTTTTGTTGATTTGCTGATTAAAAATAATTCTGCTCAACTCGATGAGACAGGCCTAAGTTATTTGAATACCATCTCATCATCATCCTATAAACTGGGGAATCTTATTGATGCATTATTGACCTTTTCAAGATTAAGCCGAGGCGAAATGAAGCGAATAAAAATTAGTTCAAAAAGCCTTGTAACCCGGGTACTCAAAACATTCAGGGATGAAATGGCTGGTAGAAATATTGAAATTAATATGTCTGAGCTTCCTGATACTATTGGAGACGAAGATTTAATCAATCAGGTTTGGGTTAACCTTATCTCCAACGCTTTGAAATATTCCCAAAAGAAAGAAAAAGCAGTGATTGATATTGGAAGTAAAGTTGAGAATGATAAGACCATATTTTTTATCAAGGATAATGGCGCAGGTTTTGACATGAAGTATGCGAGTAAATTATTCGGCGTTTTCCAGCGGTTGCATAAAGCCAGAGATTTTGAAGGGATTGGAATCGGACTTGCAAATGTGAATAGAATTGTATTACGTCATGGTGGAAAATGTTGGGCAGAAGGTGAAGAAGGTAAAGGCGCTGTGTTTTTCTTTAGCTTACCAGATAATTAATAATTATTAATAAAAAATAAATTATGAATCCAGATATAAAAAGAATCCTTATTGTCGACGACAGCCCTGAAGATGTTGTACTGACGAGTTCTGCTCTTGCAGAAAACAATCTTGCTAACGAGATTATTATTGCAGAAGATGGTTTGGAGGCGCTAGATTACTTACATAAGCGTGGTAAATTTGCTAATGTGAATGGGCTTCCCGCTGTTATTCTGTTAGATATAAAAATGCCTAAAATGGATGGAATAGAAGTACTTAAATACATCCGAGCCGATCCTAAATTTATGTTAATACCTGTGATCATGCTAACATCATCCAATGAAGAAAGAGATCTGGTTGAAAGTTACAAACTGGGTGCTAATTCCTATGTGGTTAAACCTGTTGATATTGCTCAGTTTATAAATGCAATTAAAGTTTTGGGACAATTTTGGGCTGTCATTAATAAACCACCACCTGTACGTTAATTATCAGGTTTTGTTTATCGTGTAATACTCAAGTCTTCACGTATGAATAAAAAAATAAAAATACTGCACCTTGAAGATTCTTTAGAAGATTCGAAGTTAATTCATTCAATGATTGACTGTGAGAAAAACATGTATGAATATTTTTTACTCGACAACAAAAAGGACTACTTAAACATTCTGGAAAAAGAAAATATTGACTTAATATTAGCTGATTACAACCTTCCCGATTATAATGGCAATGAAGCTTTAAAGGTTGTAAAAGAAAAATACTCCAATATCCCATTTATTTTCGTTTCTGGAATTATGGGAGAAGATGCCGCCATTAATGCGATGTTAAACGGGGCCAAGGATTATGTACTCAAACATAAACTTGATCGGTTGGTTCCAGCAATTAAAAGAGCCTTAAAAGAAAATGAGACTGAGGTTAACCAAAAACGGGCTGAAGACGAGCTTAGGGAGAGCCAGGCAATGCTTCGAAAGGCCAGGCAATTAGCACATTTAGGGGTATGGGATTGGCGGGCAGACAATGATGTCGTAAACTGGACAGAAGAGCTTTATCAAATTGCAGGGCTTGACCCTGAACTTCCAGCGCCCACTTATGCACAACATGCAGATTTGTATACTTCACAAAGCTGGCTTCTCCTGAAAACTGCTGTAGAAGAGGCAATGAAAACCTGTAAACCTTATGAGCTTGAACTTGAACTCATCCGTCCTGACGGTACGATACGAAATGTAATTGCCTTTGGCGGAGCTAAAGTTGATGACAAGGGACAGATAACCGGGCTTTATGGTACAGTACAGGATATTACTGAGCGAAAGCAGGCAGAGGAAGGTCTAAGAAAAGCCCTGGTAAAAGCTGAATCCGTCGACCGCTTGAAAACAGCATTCATCCATAATATTTCACATGAAGTGCGTACTCCATTGAACGGGATTTTAGGATTTAGCAGCTTATTGGCGATGCCAGGTTTAACTGATGAAGAAAAGGAAGGATTTTTCTCAATGATACAACTGAGTAGCAATCGGTTACTCAAAACCATCACCGATTATATGGATATCTCCATGATTGTTTCAGGAACCATTGAGATGAATAAGAAATCATTTGACCTACATGAAATTCTAAATAACCTTCAGAAGCAATTCCAGCCTATATGTGATGTTAAGTTTCTCGAACTAAAAATTGATATTCCCAATCAAACCGAAAGTTTTATACTTCATTCTGATAGCGAACTTTTTAGTAAAGTAATATCACATCTGCTGGACAACGCTATTAAATTTACCGATAAAGGGGAAATAGTCTTTGGTTATACAATAGAATCAGGATTATTGAAACTTTTTGTTAAAGATACCGGGATCGGTATCAATAAGGAAACTAATGACCGGATCTTTGAAAGTTTCATAACGGAAGAGTATTCGGCCACGCGTATTTTTGAAGGCAGCCGTTTGGGCCTTTCTATCGCACATGGAATGGTAGGATTACTTGGCGGTGAAATCGGATTTAAGTCAGAAAAGGATATAGGATCAACTTTTTTCTTTAGTATTCCAATTGAAGCAAAGGAAAAAGGAGCTGACAAGCCGGCAAAAAAAGAAATTAAAGCACTGATTTTTGAGAGACCAGTCATTTTAATAGCTGAAGATGACAAAGCATGCTTAACTTTTCTTGAAATAGTTCTGAGAAAAGCAAATATTGGTATGATTTCAGCGTGCAATGGGAAACAGGCAGTTGAATTATGCCATAATCATCCTGAAATATCCCTTGTGCTTATGGATATAGTAATGCCTGTTATGGATGGAATTGCCGCAATCCGGGAAATTAAATCATTCCGGGAAAATCTGCCAATCATTGCTATCACCGCCTATGCTATTTATGGAGATGAGAAAAGAGCAATTGAGGCAGGCTGTATTGATTATCTTTCCAAACCTGTAGACAAAGATGTACTGTTAAAAAAATTAAAGCACTTCGGGGTGCTTTGAAATCCTATATGTGCTGGATAATTCCAAACCAAGGGGCAATAAATTTCCTTGAATTAACATTTTCCCTAATATCCACTAAATTGTTAAAAAAAGGGAGAGAAT